>JADGEQ010000020.1 GCA_016744295.1 Desulfobacteraceae bacterium
TGATGATAGTTTTTTGGTTGCACAAATATTCTATCTGCTTGATCCATCAAGCACAACGGGGTTTTTTATTTTTTTTGATGGTGGATTGGGGTTTTGATTCCCAATACAATTATAGTAATTTTGTTTATCATATGAATATTGTGGTGATGAGTTGTTTGTGGTGGGTTCTGATGGGAGAAAACAGGGTGGAAAAGAATATTTCCTTGACATTTTTGGCTCTGGTTTGTAGCAAGACACAATAAATTTTTACCTGGTGCCTAACCGCTTAATAGGGAATTCCGTTAAAATCGGAAACGGGCCCACCGCTGTATTCGGGGACAATTGTTGCAGTATGCCACTGTTTTTTAAACGGGAAGGCGCAGCATGAGGATGATCCGTAAGTCAGAAGACCTGCCTGGTAAGCGTTCGCATTTTTTGGACAAGATGTGGATAGGTATATATCTGGAAGAAGAAAGGGATATTCCAGATCAATTTTGAATTGGTCTGGGATTTTTATTTTCCAGACCGTGAAAGAATGGAGAGTGTTATGAAGTTAAAGACATTTTTTTTCGCGGTTGCCATGATGTTAGTATTTGCCAGCACAAATAGTTATGCCAGCGGCGATTATCACGTTGAACACAAAAGTGCGGTTGTTCTTGCGATGTTTGGAACAACAGTCGAGCCTGCCTTACAGAGTCTTCTCAATATCCGGACTAAAATTGAGAAGAAGTTTTCAAACACAGAAGTGCGTGTTGCATTTACCTCAAATATCATCCGTAAAAAATGGCAGCACAGGGCTGAAGATCCTGGATATATCAAGGCCCACCCGGAAATCCCAAAAGATATTCTTCATGTTAAAACCCTGCTGGCGACCATAGCGGATCTACAGAATGACGGTTATGATAATATCGTTATTCAGCCGACCCATATTTCCATGGGGGAAGAATTCCTTGATCTGCATACCTATGTTAATGCGCTGATGAACATGGGAACCTTTAAGAAACCAAAGTACAAACCATTTCAGAAAGTTGCCCTTGGCAGGCCTGCTATGGGTACCTATGGTATGAATTTCCCTTATGTTGAGGATATTGCCACACTGGCAGAAGCCATGGCCCCTGATGCGAAATTTGCAGCCAAGGAAAAGGCCGGTATTGTCTACATGGGACACGGGAATGACTATTTTCCCGGAGGCGCTTATCTTGAATTTGCAGCTGAAATGCGGAAAACCTATCCAGATGTTGTGACAACCATTGGCACTGTGGAAGGATATCCCGGTGTTGAAGATGTCATGGAATCCTTAAGGCTGTACGGCGTAAAAAAAGTGGTTCTCAAGCCTTTTATGGTTGTTGCAGGTGATCATGCAATGAATGATATGGCCAGTGACGAAGAAGATTCCTGGAAAACAATTCTTGAGAAAAACGGGTTTGAGGTGGTGATTGTAACCACGGGCCTTGGCGAAAACGATGACTTTGCCAAGATCTATGCAAATCATGCCGTCGATGCTGCGAAAGAGGCTGGTATAGAACTCAAATAAACCTTTTCCTGAAGGGGGGGGGCAATGCCCCCCCCCCCCCCCTTTAAAAAAATCTGCCAGTCAAGCCAGGGGTCCTTAGTTAGAACTCAATTCCCTTTTGCGCCAGAATACCCTGCTCTTTAAAGGGGTGCTTTATCTCCAGCATTTCCGTTACTAGATCTGCTGCTGAAATGATCGAATGGGGTGCTGATCTGCCTGTAACCGCTACATGGAGGCTGCCAGGTTTCTGGGCCAAAACCTCTAAAGCATCAGCCTGTTCAACCATTCCGTAGTTGAGCAAATATGTGAATTCATCTAAAATCACTAAATGGTATTTCCCGCTGAACATTGCCAATTGGGCATGTTCCCAGGCCTTCTGAGCCAATTTTCTGTCTTTTTCCATATCATCTGATTTAAAGGTAAATCCTCTTCCCATTACGTGGAAATCAATTTCCGCATCAAATCGCTTTATTGCCTCAAGCTCTCCATATTTCCAGCTCCCTTTGATGAACTGGATCACACAAACCCTAGGACCGTGTCCTGCACTGCGCATCGCCATACCCAAAGCAGCCGTGGTCTTTCCTTTACCGTCACCGGTGAATACCATCAACAAGCCTTTCTTCATAAGGGAATTTTTCCTTTTTCTCCTAAACATTATTAGATATGCCGGGAACAAAATAAAAAAGCCCCGGCTCGATATCTCAATCGATCCAGGGCATCCCTTTTTTTCCAAGATCATTTCTCTACACCTGTTTTCCGCGCAGGGCAGTTCATTCCTCCAGGCAGGTCTTCTGACTTTTGGATCTTCCTAATGACTGCACCTTCCCGTCTATATCTTCCAGACAGTGGTTCTTTGCAGCGTTCGTCCCCAAATACAGCGGCGGGCCCGTTCCGGATTCTAACCGGATTCTCTGTTTGGCCAAAATATTGGCACCTGAAGTAAGTTTAGCTATAGAAAAGCAGCGTATAAAAAGCAAGTGGATTTTTATCTTAGTCGCATCATATGCAAACTGTTTCCCCTGAATGTTTTTTTTGTTACTTGCTTATAGAAGATGGTCTGTTTACGAAAAATATATTCCTTTACAAATGAATGATTTCCATTTGTATGTCTGTGATTTGTGCAAGACCAATATCATCGGCCAAATTAAACACTTTGTCTATTTTTGAATTCACCATCCTTGAATCATTGCCGATGATTGAAAATCCGATTTGAGCCCACAAATGGCTGTCATTATAGTCTATTTCCGCAATGGAGATGTTGAACTTGATTTTAATGCGGTTGATAATGGATTTAAGGATGCTGCGTTTTTCCTTCAAAGAATTGACACCAAAGAGTCTAAATTTTATTTTGCCGGTTCCTACCACCATGGATATTTCCCTGGTTGTGGTTAATAATGCCGATCACCAAGAGCAGTATGTTTTCACAAGATAAATGATATGATAAATGAAAGGGTTTAAATTTTCAATTCAAATATACAAGCCAAAGTTAGGGCGGGTGAAAACTTTTTTCACCTGCCCTGTGAACTTCCCCGCTCACGTCCTAATAATAGGGGCTATCTATACACAGCCCAGCGAAGGGCTCAAGGACTTAGGAGTTGGCCGGATGATTGTCCATGGCAATTTTTTATTTGACAGATGGGAGGATAATCCTGAATATAGAGCTGACGTTATATTAAAAAGGAAATTTGATGATCTCATTTAAATCTGTCTGCCATGATATGGGTAACACCCGAATTTTTTCAGACCTGAATCTTCGTGTAAATAAAAATGAAAAGGTTTTAATCCTTGGCAAATCCGGTTTGGGCAAGACAAGTCTGTTCCGGCTGATCCTTGGTTTTGAACAGCCCGGGTCAGGGCAAATCTTGTTTGACGGGTTAAATATAGACAAAAACAATATACACCAGATCCGCCAGCAGATATTTTATTTGAGCCAGGATATCGACCTGAAGAATGATGTTATTATCCGACTGCTGACAGATATTTGGGAATTCAATTTTTCCCGGGAACTATCCTTGAAACTGATAAACCCTCTCTTAGATTTTCTTGAGCTTGCTCCCAATATTCTCCAGAAGAGGACAAAGGATCTGTCCGGGGGAGAACGCCAGCGGATCGGACTTATGGTCGGTTTTTTGCTGGACCGGCCGGTATGGCTTTTGGATGAACCCACATCAGCCCTGGATGATGCCATGAAGAAAAAGATCGCCAATCGTATTTTATCTCTGGACAAAACCTGTGTCATAATTTCACATGACCATGGCTGGCAGGACAATCCAAATATTCTAATTAAAAGGTGGTCTTAATATGGGTGCCCAGGACCTGAGTGTTTTTTCCCTTGCCTCATTATTGATATTTCTTTTTCCCATCCTTTATATAAGCCGTTATTTGAAACTTGGAATAAACAAAGAAATCCTGGTGGGTGTTGTGAGAATGTGTTTGCAACTGGGTTTTGTGGGGCTGTATCTTGGATATTTATTCAAATTTGATTCGCCCTGGCTCAATGGGGTTTATCTGCTGGTCATGATCTCCATTGCCTGTTATTCCATATTGAAATCCAGTAATCTTAAGTTTCGCATGTTTTTTAAACCCCTGTTTTTTTCCCTTTTGATCCCCTTTTCCATTGTTTTGCTTTTTTTCAATGGGGTAGTGGTTCATATTGACAACCTGTTCGAAGCGAAATATCTAATTCCCGTGGGGGGGATGCTACTGGGAAACTGTCTGAGAAGCATCATCATCGGACTTACCAATTTTTATTCCGGTTTGAAGAAAAACGAAAGGGAATACCTTTATTCACTGACCCTTTACAACAATCGAACCCAGGCCTTAAAGCCCTGGTTCAAAGAAAGTCTTGTTGCAGCAATCAATCCGACATTGGCCTCCATGGCTACCATTGGCCTAGTGTCCCTGCCCGGAATGATGACCGGTCAGATTCTGGGGGGGTCTGTTCCTCTTGTGGCCATCAAGTATCAGATTGCGATCATGGGGTGCATCTTTTACACCGAATACTTCAGCGTTATCTTATCAATTCTTTTTTCATTGAAAACCGGGTTTAATTCATTCGATGTGATGAGGCCGAATATTTTTCGAAATGATCGAAATTAAGACCTCCATTATATGAACCTTTTCACGGGTGCGACCCTGGTCTTTTCGCTTGACACCCTTAGGGGAAAGGGTTATTTTGACCGAATATTTCAGGTGCTGCCATGTGCAGTTAAAAGGGAATCCTGTGAAATCCAGGAACGGACCCGCCGCTGTGACCGGGGATGAACATCACTGCAACCACTGTTTAGCAATTTTTCAACGGGAAGGGGTGACAAGTAAGCTGATCCGGAAGCCAGAAAACCTGCCTGAAGGCTTGACCGTTTTTCCCGCGAGGACTTGGGTTGGTCAGCACAATGTGGATAAATTCGGTTCCCATATCAGAAAGATTCTGGTATGGGTTTTTTTCTGTTGGGGTTTCCCAGGGGGGAAGGCAGGGCAAAAAGGGACAGACAATTATTCTGTTTCACGTGGAACAGAAGACAGCCAAGGGTATGGATCATCCAGTGGGAAAAGATATTTTAATCAAGCCGGAGAATAAATCGAGGTTGAAGCAGGTACTGTCATTTAACTATGTAATCCTATTGTTTTGTCTTGTTCTTGCCGGAATGATAATGCTATCCCTTTCCATGGGGTTTATCGCCATTCCCATGGAAGAAATCGCCGGTGTTCTGATGGGGAAATTTCTCGGAACAATTGATATGACGATACCGGCAAAAGAAACCTTTGCTACCATTATTTTTGATGTTAGGCTCCCCAGGATTCTCACCTGCGCCACTGTTGGGGCAGCCCTTTCCATATCTGGGGTTTTGTTCCAGGGAATATTGCTCAACCCCCTTGCCGACCCATACACTCTGGGAGTTTCGGCAGGAGCTGCCTTTGGGGCAAGCATTGCGATTCTGCTGAATCTGGGTGCCACCTTTGTGTCTATCCCTGTATTTGCCTTTGTGGGGGCCTGCGCCACTCTGTTTTTTGTTGTTTTTTTATCCTATTCCTCCTCCTCCAAGGGGGCAGGGACAGGGCTATCTTCCAATAATCTGATTTTGTCCGGTATCATTGTTGCTGCAATCCTTTCTGCCGGTATCAGCTTTTTAAAATTTATAGCCAATGAACAGGTCTCGGTGATTATATTCTGGCTTATGGGCAGTTTTGCTTCAAAGACCTGGGATAATTTCTGGGTCATTTTTATTTTTCTTGTTGTTGGATTTTTCATTGCCATTTATTATGCCAGGGATTTGAATCTTATCTCCCTGGGGGACAGGGCTGCCGCAAGTCTTGGGGTGGATATCAAGAAAGTCACACTTTTGCTGTTGGTCACCGGTTCCATGCTGGCGGCAATCTGTGTATCCGTCTCCGGTATTATTGGATTTGTCGGTCTTCTGGTTCCTCACATGGTTCGTTTTGTTACAGGGCCTGACAACAGAAAATTATTACCCGCTTCCATGGTGGTGGGTGCTTTTCTATTGCTGTTTGCCGACACCATCACCCGGGCTGTGCTGCCCCATGAAATTCCCATAGGTGTTCTCACTGCCCTCATTGGCGGGCCGGTGTTCTGCTGGATATTTAAAAGGAGCCGGTTGGCCTAACCCATGGAGATCAATATTCAAAATCTAAGTTTTTCCCATGGAGACACCCCCGTCATCAGTGACCTGTCCTGTGCGTTTTATCCGGGCAGGTTTTATGGGATCCTGGGACCCAATGGAAGCGGGAAAACAACGCTTCTGGATCTGATATCCGGTTTTTTGACCCCTGACAGGGGATCGGTTTTCCTGGACAAACGTAAAATTTCATCCCTGCCCCAGCAGCAGATTGCCCAATCCCTCTCCCTGGTGTCCCAAAATTATTATATCAATTTCCCGTTTTCAGTGGAGGAAGTGGTAATGATGGGAAGGCATCCTTACATTGACCGGTTTTCCCACCCCTCCACACTTGATGTGGACCGGGTTGCCCAGGTCATGGAGAAAACCGGGATATCCCATTTGAAACATCGGAAGGTTACCCAGTTGTCCGGTGGTGAAAAACAGCGGTGTATTTTTGCCAGGGCCCTGTGCCAGGACACCCCTGTGCTGCTTTTGGACGAGGCATTCTCAAATATGGATATTAAGCACACCCTCCATTTTTTGGGTATTGTTAAAGAAACGATGCAAAGGGCGCAGACAACCATTGTCTGTGTTCTCCATGATTTAAATCTTGCAGCCGCCTGGGCAGATGAAATCCTTTTTTTAAAGAAGGGGCGGATAGAGGCCAAGGGAAAAACCAGTGAAATAATGACACAAGAGAATATTGAACTTGTGTTTAATGTGAACTCAAAGGTTGAATTCAATGAATATGTCCAGGCAAACCAAGTCTATTTCAAGTCGATATAAGGTAATCCCATTCAGGCTGGGGCGACCCATGGGCCTGTCCGTGGTGAGGGCCTGTAAATGGTTGACCCTGGTTTGTTGCTGGTTGGCATTTGGGCTTTTCTCCCACTGCTTTGCAGCCGACATTGTTATGGATAGCCGGGGCCGCCAAATTGATGTTAATATTCCCTTTAAACGAATTATTTCCCTTTATGGCGCCCATACGGAAAACCTTTTTTTTCTTGGCCTCGAAGACCAGATTATCGGTGTTTCCGTAAATGACACTTTTCCAGAACAGGTCCATGAAAAAAAGAAATTTTCCTTTCATGATGATCCTGAAAAATTCATCGCTGCCCTGCCGGATCTGGTATTAATCCGCCCCATGATTGACAATGGATATCCCCAATTTGTCCAGCAGCTTGAAAAATACGGCATTACAGTGGTTTCCCTGCAACCGGCCACAATTTTGGGTATGTATGAATATTGGCTAACCCTTGGTCGGCTGACCGGAAAAGAAATTCAGGCCCGGAAAATGGTTTCTGATTTTCAAGAAAAAACCGCTCGTATCCATACCCTGACCCAGCAGATAACCCGGAAAAAAAAGGTGTATTTCCAGTCCATTCACACCCGGATGAGAACCTTTACCCCCGGCGCCATGCCAATCTTTGCCCTGGAAACAGCAGGGGGGATAAATGTGGCTGCCGATGCCAGGGCATCCAGAAATACGAACATCGCCATTTATGGTAAGGAACAGATTTTGGCCAAGGCATCACAAATAGATGTTTTTCTGGCCCAGAAAGGAATTATGAATCCGATACACAAAGAGCAAATTATCAATGAACCCGGATTTAAAATAATTAAGGCAATCAAAAACAAGCAGGTTTTTTTAATTGATGAAAATATTGTTTCCCGACCGGTTTTCCGTTTGTATGCGGGTATTGTTACCATCGGGACGCTTCTCTATCCAGATGTTTTCAGTCAAATTAATATGAAAAGGATGAATGATGAAAAAAACAGGTAAGTTATTTGGCGTAGGCGTTGGACCAGGGGATCCTGAACTGATTACGGTCAAGGCTGTCAGGGTGATCAAAGAAGCAGATATTGTTTTTACTGCGGCTTCCAGTAAAAATAAATACAGTCTTGCAGTGGAAATAGCCTCCCCTTATATTGCCCCGGAAGCCAGGATTGAACACCTGGGATTTCCCATGACCAAGGACGCAGGCGAGGTGGAAGCGGCATGGATTGCCAATGCAAAACAAATTGCCGCGGCTCTGGAGCAGGGATTGACAGCAGTTTTTCTCACCCTGGGGGATCCCACCACCTATTCAACCTTTGGGTATGTTTTGAAGAAAATGAAATGTATCAAGCCCGATGCGGATATTGAAACCATTCCCGGCATTACCTCCTTCCATGCAGCCTCGGCCAGGTTAAACAGAATATTGGTAGAGGGGGAGGAGTCCCTGCTGGTAACCTCGGGCGCGTTTGGGGGAGACAAGATACGACAGGTTAAACAAGTTGAAAACGTGGCCATTGTAAAAGCCTATAAAAATATTACAGATATTAATATGGCCCTGAAGGATGGCGGTTTCCATGCAAATGGAGTGGCTGTTTCAAAATGTGGCCGGAAAAATGAAGAAATAATAGAAAGTCTGGATGCTCTTGAAACAAGGGAACCCGACTATTGGACATTGATTCTCGCATCAAAATGAATCCGCGCAAGGCTAACAAAAAACAGGTCAACTATAAGAAACTTGGTCTGTCTGTTCTGTTCACCCTGATCCTTATGGGTTCAAGCACGGTGATATTTGATACACTGACACTTGGGTCAAGCCTTAAAGGGCTTGGGGTACCGCTTTTGCGTCTTATGGGGTTTATCTCCATCGGTCTTCTGGTTGGTCAAATCATCGAGGCCAAGGGGTGGACAAAGCAGGTGGCGGTTTTGGCACGCCCTTTGTTCAGATATTCCCGGATGGGAAATCACTGCAGCGCTGCCTTTACAATGGCTTTTTTGTCTGGGGCTGCTGCCAATGCAATGCTCTTGGAATTTTACGAAGAGAATAAAATTTCAAAATTGCAGCTTTTTCTGGCAAATTATATAAACCAGTTTCCGGCATTTTTCCTGCATCTTCCCACCACCATGTTCATTGTACTTCCTTTGACGGGAATAGCTGGCGGATTATATTTTTTAATCACCTTTTTGGCAACTTTATTCAGAACGCTTTGTTTTCTTGGGTTTGGACATTTTTTTTTAAAAAAGCCTGACCTATATTTAGCGGGACAAGAAAAAGAGGTTTTTGCTAAAGCCAAAATAATGGATCGGGAAAATTCATGGGTGACTCTCTTTAAAAGCATACAAATGCGGTTGCCAGGCAGGATTGCCAATATTTTCACCTGGGTACTTCCCATTTATACCCTGGTGTACATATTAAATTTAAATGGTTTTTTTGACTATTTGAACCAGACCCTGTCAGCCTATGTTACCATTCGCCTGATGCCGGTGGAGTCCTTATCCATTGTTGTTTTAAGCTTTGCTGCGGAATTCACCTCGGGCTTTGCTGCTGCTGGTGCCCTGATGAATGCAGGGGTTCTTAGTGTCAAGCAGACCGTAATTGCCCTGTTGCTCGGCAATGTTCTGGCCTTTCCCATCCGGGCGTTGCGGCATCAACTGCCCCGCTATATGGGGATTTTTTCTCCAAAAATGGGATTGCAATTGCTATTATCAGGACAATTTTTTAGGGTGGTTAGCATCATTTTCATTGGAACTTTATATTATTTGGCGGTATAGCATGAAACCTATCAATGTTATTGGAATCGGCCAGGGCAAAAAAGACCTGACACCCACCCATCTTGCGCTCGTCCAGGCAGCTGATCTGCTGGTTGGCGGCAGGAGACACCTTGATATGTTTGCCGGCCATGGGGGGGAAACCCTTGTGATCACCGGCTTTATCGAGCAGGTGGTTGATGAAATAAAAGAAAAGATGCTCACCAAAAAAGTGGTGGTTCTGGCGTCTGGAGATCCGCTGTTTTACGGGATCGGCAGCACCCTTTCCCGGTATATAGATAAAAGACATCTGTTGATCCATGCCAATGTTTCATCGGTATCTGCAGGCTTTGCCGCCATTGGAGAGCCCTGGCATGATGCAAAAATTATCAGCCTCCATGGCAGAGTTTCCGATGAATTTTGTTTTTCAAGTCTGGCCGGGGAAACAAAGGTTGCATTTTTGACAGACAAAAAAAAAGGACCCGGATATATTGCGTCCATGTTGATCCGTCAGGCGCTATACGGGTTCAGATTCTGCGTACTGGAAAACCTGGGCCATGAAGAAAAAGAAAAAATTTCCTGGTTTGATGATTATCCGTGTGTCTCTGATGTTTCGTTTGACCACCCCAATATTGTTATTCTTTTAAAATCTGGTAAGCACAGGGAGAATGTTTCACCTGAAACCCATGTGGGTATGGATGATATTCTGTATCGGCATTCAAAGGGACTGATAACCAAATCTGAGATCCGCAGTATTACCCTGTCCAAATTAGAATTGGTCAGAAAAGATCATGTTCTGTGGGACATCGGATCAGGTTCGGGCTCGGTCGGCATAGAAGCCTCCTTTCAGATACCCTGGGGCCAGGTGTTTGCAGTGGAAAAAAATCCGGAAAGAATTGGTGATATTATCCACAATATACAAATGTTTAACCAATCCAATATCAAAGTTTTGAATCTGGATTTTCCAGAAGGATCCGACCAGCTTAGTGAGCCCGATAGAATTTTTATTGGCGGTGGCGGCAGTCATCTTGAGCAAATTATGCATACCTGCTGCCTCCGCCTGAAAAAACAGGGAACCATTGTTGTCAATACCATCTTGATTCAGAACATGGAGACAGCATTGCGGGTTTTAAAACAGAATGGGTTTTCTCCGGAAATGGTCCATATTCAGGTGTCCCGATCCAAACCCATGCCCTATGGAGACCGACTTGAACCCTTAAATCCTGTTTGGATAATTTCAGGCAGAAAACCACAAACTAAGGTTGAACCACAATGAACAAAACAGAGAATAAGGTAATTTTTGCAGGGGCCGGACCCGGTGACCCTGAGCTGATGACCATCAAATCCATGCGAGCACTCGAATCGGCTGACCTTGTCATCTATGCCGGCTCTTTGGTTCCCGAAGCAGTTCTCTGCTGGAAGGGAAGCACCACTGAAACGATTTCCAGCGCAGGAATGAATCTGGATGAAATCATAGACAAGATAAAGGTCTATCATGGGTTGGGTAAACGGGTGGTCCGCCTTCATACAGGTGATCCTTCTTTGTACGGGGCCATCTTTGAGCAGATCCGGGAGCTTCAGAAGATTGGCATTCCCTATGAGGTTTTTCCGGGAGTGACGGCTGCCTTTGCCGCATCCTCCAGAATGGGAATGGAATACACCCTGCCGGAAGTCACCCAGACCCTCATTTTGACCCGGGTTTCAGGTCGAACACCGGTTCCTGAGAGTGAAGACTTGGAAAAGCTTGCCGCTATAAAATCTTCCATGGCCATCTATTTGAGCATTGGGCATGCCAAAAAAGTTCAAACAATTCTGGAAAGACACTACGGCAAGGAATCCCTTTGCGCCATCGCTTATAAGGTGAGTCACCCGGAAGAGCAATTCTTTTATACAAAGATCCAGGATTTGACCAAAACCTGTGAAGAAAATAACATAACCCGGCACGCCCTTATAATCGTTGGCAAGGCTGTTGAAGCCAGCCAGACAAACCAGGCGCTTATTCCTTCTAAATTATATGACCCAGGCTTTTCCCATGGATACAGACAGGTTGAAAAAGATTAGCAAGTCTTCTTTATCCCTGGCCGTCTGGGCCATCACCCCAAATGGACTGGTCCTTGGTGAAAAGATTTGTCTGGGGGTTCCAGGTTCAAGGCTCTTTGTGTCCGAGCAGCTTGCAAAGGAGTGTCAGTTATCCTTTGAACCAGGGGGGCCGGGCCCAGGGGTGGCAACCTTCAAAAAATTGTCAACGGAGTTGGCCCTGGAATTTTCTCGGTTTTCAGCCCACATATTTATTTTTTCTGCGGGCATTGCTGTGAGGATGATTGCCCCCCTGATTCAATCAAAAATCACAGATCCCGGAGTGGTTGTGGTGGATGACAGGGGGATTCATGTTATCAGTTTGCTGTCAGGACATTTGGGGGGAGCCAACAGATTAACACAAAAAATTGCCGCCCTGATCGATGCCAGGCCTGTGGTTACAACCGCAACCGATGTTAATAACTTACCCTCCATTGACATGCTGGCCCGGGAGAACAATCTTTATATTGAAAATCCCGGGGCAATCAAGCATGTAAATATGCGTTTCCTCAAGAACAGAACCATGGATGTTCATGACCCTTTAAATTGCATTAAAGCAAAGATCCCCGAAAGGTTTATAGAAAAGCAAATTCTCCCGATGCAAGGAACAGGCGTGGTCTGTACCTGGAAAACCATCAAGGTTCCACGTGAAACACTTGTATTGCGACCCAGGGTTCTGAGTGTTGGAATCGGATGCAACCGGAATACTTCTTTGGAGGTTATTCATGATTTTCTTCAATTGGTTTTTGTCCGGGAGGGGATCAGCTTAAATTCTGTATTCACCCTGGCCACAACCGATGTGAAGCATGATGAAAAAGGGTTGTTGAGCTTGGCAGACCGGCTGGAGCTTCCGTTAAAATTTTATGATAAGAACCAACTGAATTCAGTTGATACTATAGAAACCCCATCAAAGATGGTTGAAAAACATTTAGGAGTAAAAAGCGTATGCGAAGCAGCAGCGATTCTGGCAGCAGCAAGGGGCCGACTGATAGTGACAAAAAAGAAAAACCCGGATGTGACCATAGCAGTGGCCTTAAAAGAATGAAATTATATGTGGTGGGGACAGGACCGGGAAGTGTTGCCCACATGTCCAACCGGGCCGTGGCGGTAATAGAGCAAGCCGATTGCATTGCCGGTTACACTACCTATGTGGATTTGATCAGAGATCTGGTTGAAGATAAAAAAATTATTTCAACGGGAATGATGAAAGAGGTGGAACGTGTGGAACGGGCCATTGATATGGCATTGACAGGGCGTTCCTGTGCTCTTGTTTCCGGGGGGGATCCCGGGATTTATGCCATGGCCGGTCTGGTTTTTGAAATTTGTGAACAAAAAAATATTAAATTGTTCAGAGCCCTTGGGGAGGAGGATGTTTCAGGAACTGAAAAATATCTTGAACTGGAAG
Organism: Desulfobacteraceae bacterium; assembly: GCA_016744295.1. Taxonomy (GTDB): domain Bacteria; phylum Desulfobacterota; class Desulfobacteria; order Desulfobacterales; family Desulfobacteraceae; genus NBML01. The sequence continues at coordinate 13,113 of JADGEQ010000020.1, forward strand.
TTGTTCCTGGAATTCCTGCCCTTGCAGCCGGAGCAGCGCTTGTGGGTGCCCCATTAACCCATGATTTTGCCGCCATTTCCTTGAGCGATCTTCTCACAGAGTGGGAAAAAATAGAGAAACGGCTGAGCTGTGCCGCCATGGCTGATTTTGTAATTGTATTGTACAATCCCAAGAGTAAAAAAAGGGATTGGCAGTTAAACAAAGCCCAAAAACTCATCCTTGAGCACAGGGATGGTTCCACTCCTGTTGGGATTGTCACAGGGGCCATGCGGGAAAACCAGCGGGTTGATTTTTGCCGGCTGGATGAGCTGGACAAGGCAGATGTGGGAATGCAGACGGTGCTGTTTATCGGTTCCAGTGCCTCCCTTCGTTATATGGATTTTTTGTTTACTCCCAGGGGATATGCCAAAAAATATGCGCTTTAGCCAGTTAAATAAATGGCCGATTATGGTTGGCGTGTTACAGAAAAATGATTGCACAATCACTCTTGCATTAAATGCAGAGGACCCGAGACAGGAGCGCAAGATATGAAAGGGTATGTACAGGTTTATACCGGGAACGGCAAAGGGAAAACCACTGCAAGTCTGGGGCTTGCCCTCAGGGCTGTTGGTGCAGGTCTGAAGGTATATATTGTTCAGTTTTTGAAAAAAGGCGATTATTCAGAGATAAAAGGGTTGTCAACCTTTGAAAATATTACTATTGAACAATATGGCATGGGTAAGTTTGTCCGGGGGAATCCTTCGGTGGAGGATAAGGCAGCCGGGAGTCTGGGGTACCAAAAATTATGTGACCTCCTTAAAAATAATGAGCATGACATGGTGATCGTAGAAGAGGGGAATGTGGCGGTTATGTGCGGCCTTATTTCCGAAGATGAATTGCTGGCACTCATTGATATGAAACCGCCGAATGTCGAGTTGGTGATCACCGGCAGGGGGGCGCTTCCTTCTGTGATGGACAGGGCAGATCTGGTGACGGAGATGAAAGAAATCAAGCACTATTACAAACAAGGGGTTATGGCCCGGGTGGGGATTGAAAAATGACAAAAAATATTGCTGTCCTTGGTACTGGTTCGGATGTGGGTAAAAGTGTGGTTGCCGCAGGTATTTGCCGTTGCCTGAAGGACAGGGGGACTTTGGTTGCTCCCTTTAAATCACAGAACATGTCCAATAATTCCGGAATAACCCCCGAGGGTCTTGAAATGGGAAGGGCACAGATCGTACAGGCGGAAGCCGCGAGAATTCTTCCCCATGTGGACATGAATCCGATTTTGCTCAAACCCACCGGAGAGAAACAATCCCAGGTGATTTTAAATGGGTTGGTTCATGGGAATCAAACAGCCATGGATTATCATCAAAACAAGGAATTTTATTTTAAAAAAGCCTGTGAAGCCTTTGATCGGCTGTCTGCAAAATATGACCGGATCATCCTGGAAGGGGCAGGGTCCTGTGCCGAGGTTAACCTCATGGCAAATGATCTTGTGAATTTTCCCATGGCCGCCTATGCAAAGGCCGATGTGGTGCTGACAGCCGATATTCACAGAGGAGGGGTTTTTGCCCAGATAGTGGGAACCCTTGACTGTCTGCCAGACCTTTACAGGGATATGGTCAAAGGATTTATCATCAATCGGTTCAGGGGGGACATTGCTCTTTTTAAGGACGGTGTGGAGTGGATAGAAAAAAGAACAGGGAAAAAAGTGTTTGGGGTCTTGCCCTGGTATTCTCATTTTAAAATTGATGCCGAAGATTCCGTTGAAATAGAAACATGTTGTAATCTAAACATGTTAGATCCAGAAGTACCCACTGTTGCAGTGGTTCGGCTGCCCCATATTGCCAATTTTACCGATTTCCATGCCCTTTCCCAGATAAAAGGACTTCAAACCGTATTTATTGACACGCCGAAAAATTTATCCAGATTTGCGGCCGTGATACTTCCGGGTTCCAAAAATACCCGGGAGGATCTTGACTGGCTCGGGAACGGGTTTGATGCTGCACTAGAGGAATATCACCGGGAAAAGGGGCATATTCTTGGGATTTGCGGAGGGTATCAGATGCTGGGAAGATGGGTGGATGATCCAGATGGGTTGGAAGGTCAGCCCGGTCGAAGCAAGGGGTTAGGACTGCTTCCCATAGAAACCGTTTTAAAGGCGCCCAAAACAACCACATTGAGCGAGTTTGAATGGGATGGCGCCCCGGGAAAAGGATATGAAATCCATATGGGGTTTACCCGGCGTTTTTCGGGTCACCCTTTTCTCAGTATCTCTTCTCGAAATTCATGCCCCTGTGATGACACAGACGGGTGTATTTCTGAAGACCAGAAGGTCACAGGGACCTATGTTCATGGTTTCTTTGATGCCCCGGCCATCTCATCCAAGTGGCTTTCCATGATTGGCTTGGATGAACTTGCGATTCAGGCAAAAGTAATGGGTGATCGAAAGGAAAAAGACTATGATTTGCTCAAAGTCCATTTTGAGACCCATGTTGACCTTGGAGCCTTATACTAGCCCCTGGCCTGTGAAAAAAAGCGAGAACACGCTTCTGGCAGGGTAATGATCTTATTATTTACTTTCCGGTATAAATTCATTATCTTGAATTCCACAATCACACATAAAACTATAGTGGGAAGGACAGACCGTGGCCCATACCGATAATATCCCGACGCTTGCAAATCTTGCACTTGAATACGGAACCATTGATAAAGACCAATACCGCCATTTGAGCGCCTTGCATGCCCTAAAGGAAATTGAAAAAAATCCATTGGATTATGGCCAGCTTCTTTTGAGCCAGAAGTTTGCCACTCGATATCAAATCGGGCTTTTGAAGCTGATACAAGAATACCATATTGTTAAAAAAAGTGGTGAGGAATTCGGAAAAATAGCAATCGATAAGGGGTTTGCAACCCCGGTGGATGTTCAGAAAGCCCTGGAATTTCAAAAAAAAGAGTTTAAGCGGGCAAGGGTTAAAAAATTGATCGGGGATATTCTGGTGGCATCCCGGGTGATCACAACCAAACAAAAAAACAATATACTAAAAGAGCAACTTCTGCTTGAGCAGCGGGCGAATTCTATCCTTTCCTCTACGGCTGAGAAGACACCGGTCAGCGGATCTGTGCCTCGGGGGCGGCAAGTCACTGGATTGGCAGAGCCCGGGTTGTCTGATTATGAGAAAAATTTTTTACGGATCAAAGTATTGGATCGAGAATTTGCCGCCAAGGTTATGGAGAAGGGACTGGCATCGGATCGTGAAGTGACTATTGCCCAGAAAGCCCAGGAAGAGGAATTTGAAAAGCAAAACAACTTAAAAATTCTGGCCGATGTGATGGTTTCCATGGCGTTTATATCCGAGGAACAAAAAAATATTATTCTTAATGAACAAAAAAGTTCCATAGATACCCACCATTTGAAGGAAAATGAATCTGGTATCGAAGTGATTATCAGCCCTGACCGAATGGCGGCACGGGTGAAAATTAATAAAAGTGTTGTGTCCAAAACCACGGTTTTCCAAATAAAAGCCATTTTAAACGCCCAAGGGATAACCAACGGAATTTTTCCCGACCCCTTGCTCCAGGGGCACTTGTCCATGGGGATTCTTGAATTCCCGGCAGCCAGAGCTGACATTTTTTCAAAACTTAAGAGGGCGAAAAATATTGTTTTTTGTATGGAAACCGACCTGTCGGATCGGGGAGAAAAAAGAAAAGGAGATCCTCTGGCCCACCAGCAAAATAGCCAAAACACTTTGCTGGTAGCAGATGTTTTTGGCAAGGAGCTGAAAATGGATTGCAGCACCACCGCTGCAGTCACCTGCGGCAGCGGAACCCGGCTTGACCGGGATGGGAGTATTGTAGCGGCCAAAACGGGAATTCCGGCAGTGTCCATCGAGGGGAAATTCTTTGTCCATCCCATCATCCATGTTCTTGAAGATGCTGATCTGCGATATGGCCCCCTGGAAGCCTTTGCGGATTTGTCGATTTCCGGTGTATTGACCGGTGCCTACCCTGTGACAGCAGGTAATATCAAAGCAAGGGAAATCAGGGGTGCCAGGATAAATGCCATTGGCAATATACGAACAGATGTGGGGATCACAGATGCCGTTATCCGTTCCCAGGGTGATATCCATGCCCGGTATCTGCATAATTGTCAAATAGAAACCTTTGGCAATATCTATATAAAAAACGAAATATTTGATTCAAAAATTCTCTGCAGCGGGAAAATAGATTCGCCTGGGTGTCGGATAATTTCTTCTGACCTTTTTGCCAAAAAGGGAGTGACGCTGGCTGGGGCCGGGAGTGAAAAAACAGCCTCCTGCGCCATCACTTCCGGAGGAGAACATCACATCCTTGAACTGGAGAAATCCATTGGCCAAGAGATCGATCTTATCTCAGCAAAACTTGAAGCTATTCAAGAAAAAAAAGATGAGCAGGAACAGCTTTCCCAAAAAGCGTTTCAAAAAATGATTGAGCTAAAAATTTTTCATGATCGTTCGAAAAACAAAAAGCGACTTCTTGCAATGGAGTTTAAAAAGAACCGGGACCAATTATCAAAAACAAAATTAAAAAATATCGCCCGGCTGATTTCGAATTTTGAAACACGGATTGAAAAATCAATATCCTCACTAAAAGAACTAAACAAAACGAAAAAATCACACGACCAAAAAAAAGTTGAATTTGAAAAGGAAATAGAGGCCTTGACACCATCAACCAACGCGGCAATCCGATCCTTAGAAGAAAATATATTTTCTTTATTTGAATGGACCCGTTCCCAGGAGAATATTTCAAAAATTGAAATCAAGGGCAGAGCCTTTCCCGGAACTCATTTTTCAGGAATTTATTCTACCTTGAAGATCGATTCAAGCCTGGAGAAATTTTCAATTTTTGAAAAGATCAATTCGCCTAGGAATTATAAAATGGAAATTTTAAAAACCCCGAAATAGTTCCCTCAGCTTTAACCCTTGTTCGCTTAGCCATTTGCTTATCTTTCTTTGTTCTTAAATCCAAACATAACCCTGTAGGGACCGGGTGTTCCATGTGGAACAAAGGCAACCCGGTCCTGGTCCTGAAGAATGGTATCCAATCGCCCTACCCGGCCGTTGATCATGACAACTTCAACCTCTTCTTCCATAAGTTTCATCTGATGGATAAGATCCCTGGCGCTTGTCCCTGTTTCAATGACCAATTGCGCGTTGACATATTCCAGATTGTTTGCTCTAAATTTTTTTTGCAAAAATGAAAATGCATTAAAGGTAATTGTCGCCATGTTACTCCTTTGTTGCCTGATCCTTATCTGTAAATTATAATGGAATCAATTTTTTTATTATCCTACCGAAAATGTCGCCCCTTCTCAATTGAAAAAATAGGAGGCCAGAAATATTTTACCTGTACGGTTCGCTTTTAGCCATTAGCGGTTAACCGCAATGGTCGAAAATATTTAATCACTTGCCCTGGATGAAACCCCATTGAAAAATGATCCGCTTCTGTCTATACTCTATCCCATGCGACTGAGGATAATCATTTTAATTCTGGCCCTGTTTGCCTTTCTTTCTGCCTCCACCGGGGGATGGCTCTATTATTTTTCCTATCGGGAGGCAGCCTTCCAGAAAACAGAATCCAATGCCTATGTTCGGCTCACACTGCTTACCAGACAATTATCCACCCATCTTTCCGAACATATTAAACCGGTAAAAGCCCTTTCCGGTATCCGTGAATTAAAGATAGCCCTTGAAAGTACCAATCTTGAAACCCTTTTTCAAGCCAATCAGATCCTTGACCATTTTACCCGGTCCCTAGGGTTGGATGTCAGCTACCTTCTGGATAAAACCGGTAATACGCTGTGTTCCAGCAATCGGAATGCCCATGACAGTTTTGTGGGAAAGGATTTTTCATTCAGACCCTATTATACAGATGCAGTAAAGGGAACACCTGCCACCTACCTTGCCCTGGGCAACACCTCCCTGAAGCGGGGGGTATACTATAGTCATCCCGTCTATGATAAGTCCGGAAAGAGTATCCTTGGTGTGGCTGTAATCAAATCTTCAGTGGAATTTTTAGAGAGCTCTCTGTTTACAAAATCCCAAGATATCCTGCTGTTTGTGGATCCTGCGGGGTTGATTTTTATATCCAACAAACCAAGCTTACGGTTCAGGCTTCTCTGGGAACTGGACGAGGAAAAATTAAATGCCATTACTGATTCCCGGCAGTTTGGTAACGGTCCCTGGGACTGGACAGGGTTTAAAAAAGACGCCGCCGGCAATGTTGCAGACAGCCAAGGGGCGGAATATTTGTTTTCAGCCCTGGATGTCCCCCACTATCCGGGTTGGAAGATTATTTCCCTGAGAGATCACCAAGAGATTGAAAAGCAGGTAACAGAACCCTTTATCAAGGTTATCGGTCCTGTGGTCATCTTTATCTTGATTCTTGCAGGTCTCCTTGTCTTTATTTTGTACCAACTTGCCGCCCGGGAGCTTACAAGAAGGAAGCGGGCGGAAAAAAAATTGCGCTTGAGTGAAGAACGATACCGACATATTTATCATAAAACGCCTGTGATGCTTCACTCCATTGATACTCAAGGGCGGATCACTCGGGTGTCCGACCACTGGGTGGAAATCATGGGATACCGGCGAGAGGAAGTCATCGGCGAACAACTTACCCGATTTTTTACCCGGGAATCAAGAAAGTTTGCCATCAATGTTATCTTTCCGAGGTTTTTCAGCACGGGATTCTGCAAGGATATTCCCTACACCTATGTTAAAAAAAACCAAGAACAATTGGATATCATGCTGTCTTGTTACGGGGTCAGAAATGAAGAAGGAAATATCATTCGCTCCCTTGCCGTCAGCGTGGATGTTACAGAAAAAAACCTTGCCCAGAAGGATTTGCAGATTGCTAAGGAAAAGCTGTCCCAATATTCCATGGACCTGGAAGAGCAGGTGAAAAAAAGGACGGCCCAGCTCGAAAATGCCCAGACCCATCTGAAGAATTTATCCAAAAATATCATTGCGTCCCAGGAAAGAGAAAAAGAATTGGTGGCAAGGGAGCTTCATGACCACCTGGGTCAGGTGCTGACCGCCCTGCGGATCGATGCGGTTGGGATTGGAAAATATTTATTGGAGATTGATGCCGACGCTTTTGAACGGGCCAAAAGAATGAGTGTTCTTATTGATGATACCATAGAAGATGTAAGGGATATGGCCTACCGTTTAAGGCCGCGGGTTCTGGATGATCTCGGGCTTACCGATGCCCTGGAATCCCTGGTGTCAGATTTTGAGAAACGGTCCAATGTTTCCTGTGTCTTCAAACATGGGGATATCCCAGAAATTGACAAAACCCTTGCCACGGCGCTGTACAGGATCGGCCAGGAAGCCCTGACCAATTCGCTTCGGCATTCCAATGCCACCACCATCCTGGTTGAATTAAGAACACAGTTTGAGGCGGTTGTGCTTACCATTGAGGATGACGGATGCGGATTTGATCTCAACACCAAAGACAAAAATGGGTTTGGGCTTGAAGGTATGAGGGAAAGGGCTAACCTTGTCGGGGGAAAATTGTCCATTATAACCTCCAGGAGTCAGGGAACAAAAATTACTTGTAACGTAAAGATAAAAGGAGAACCATGATCAAGGTGCTGCTTGCAGACGACCATCGTATTGTCAGAGAAGGGTTGAGAAGAGTGCTAGAGGACAGTAATGAGATAAAGGTTGTTGCTGAAGCTGCCGACGGAGAAACTGCTTTTGATGAAGCCATGGAAAAAAAACCGGATGTGGCCGTGATTGATATCTCCATGCCCGGAATGGACGGCCTTGAAGTGGTGACTCGGATGACCAGCTACTGCCCGGATATCCCCGTACTTATTTTGACCATGCACGATGAGGAACAATATGTTATCCGCGCCATTGAAGCCGGGGCCATGGGATATGTAACCAAACAATCCGCACCGGAACAATTGGTGGAGGCCGTTAAAAAAATCGATGCCGGAGGCCGGTATCTCACAGAAAAAGCAAGCGAAGCTCTGGCCTTGAGAGTCATCCGGGGCAATCGGGATAAAAGTCTGACAGACACCCTGTCCATGCGGGAACTTCAGGTGTTGAGAAAACTTGCCATGGGCAATACCAACCGTGAAATTGCTACTTCATACAACCTGAGTGTGAAGACCGTTGATACCTACCGGGCTAGAATTCTAAAAAAATTGAATATCAGAAACAATACAGAGCTATCCCGGTATGCCATCCAAAATAAATTGGTGGAATTATAGTTTTCCTAGGTCAAATTTATCAAAATTGTAAAAGATTTTGTTCAGGGTGGTTCTGCATTGTTCCATTTCTTCAAAGGAAATTCCCTGGTCCGCCTCCCTAAGCATTTCTTCCACCAGGGCCATAAGATCCTCCTGGAACTCCTTGGCCTTGTTGGTCAGATAAACAAGTTTGCTCCTTTTGTCGGTGCGGTCCGGTATTCTTAACACAATATTCTTTTTTTCAAGTACATTTAAAAGTCGTGTAATGGCAGCCTTGTCCTTGACAGCAATATTGGACAGTTCCTGCTGGGTCTGGCCATCCTTACGGTACAAATGGATGAGAATGCTCCATTGCTCGTAACTGATATCAAATCCAGCATCGTTAAATTTTTTTGTCAGTCGTTTAATAATGGCCCTTGAGGTTCTGCCCACCAAATATCCAATGGAAGCGTCAATGACGCGATCATAATTCTCCATACTTTACGGTTTCTTTCTCCGGTGTTCTATTTCTGCCAGACGTTCATAAATTTATCAGCAAATGATCAGCAATTAATCCTATCACTCCAGGATTATCCTGGAATATTAATTGGTTTCAAGACAATATGGTATAAAAAAGTTGATTAAGCAACTAAATTTTAAAATAATTTGTGCTTTGTCCCAATAAAAAAAATCACCCCCGACGAAAACCTTATAAAGGTATGGGCCAGGGGTGATCACTTGTCTCGATGCCAGCTGGGCAAATTATGCTAAAAAAATTGTTAGGATACGGTTTTCTTTGAAAAGAGCTCCTTGAGGATTTTGATCCAGATACCACTTAAAAACCAGGAATAAGCCCAGGTGCCGAAAAAGATGGCAACAAAGGCTTTTACAATATCCATGGAACTTCCGTTAAGGGAAAATCCCGGAACATATCCGAACAAAAGAGGACCTAGATAAAGGAATTTGGCAAACTTAAAGGCTGCAAAAGCTGTCCGCCACATGTTGGCCTTGGCAATGGTTGCCCCTGCAAAGGCGGCAATACACACCGGCGGTGTTATGTTGGAATCCTGGGACAGCCAGTACACGATCATGTGGGCGGCAATTTCATTTACCCCCAGATGGGTCAGGGCCGGTACCGCCACAACGGCGGTGATCAGATAGGCAGCCGTTACCGGAACTCCCATCCCGAGAACCAGGGAGGCCAGGGCCACCAAAAGAATGGTGAGCAGCAGGGAACCCCCGGCAAGCTCAATCATGATGTCGGCAAAGGTCAGCACCAGGCCGGAAAATGTCAGCACCCCGATAATAATCCCGATGACACCAACGGTGGCACCGATCTTCAGACTGTTCTCCGTACCTGCCCTTGATGCTTCGATAAATCGTTTGGGTCCGATCCTTGTCTCTTTTCGTACATAGGAGACTCCGATGCAGGAGACAAGCCCCAGAATAGCCGAATACCCTGGGGAAAATCCATAGAGCATGAAAATGGTGATGACAATCAGGGGGATCATGTAAAACCATTGCTTTTTGAAAATTTCCATGGCGGAAAATTCGGATTTTTCCCCCACAATATTGTACATTTTGGCTTCATAATGAACCATGCAGAACACAGAGAAAAAATACATCAATGCGGGGAAAATGGCCACCAGCATTATGGTTGAATAGGGAACCCCGGTCAGTTCCGCCATGATAAATCCCCCGGCGCCCATGATGGGGGGCATGAACATTCCGCCAATGGAGGCAGCAGGCTCGATGGCGCCGGCAACATGGGGCCTGAACCCTGCTTTTTTCATCATGGGGATGGTGAACATACCCGTTGATACCGTATTGGCAATGGCAGACCCGGAAATGGAGCCAAACAGGCCCGAAGCAATAACAGACACCTTGCCAGGTCCCCCGATTTTATGGCCAACCGCCGCCAGGGGCCAATCGATGAAAAATTTCTGGGCGCCGCATTTTTCCAAAAAAGAGCCAAACAAGACAAAAAGAATCACGTAGGTGGCCAGAACATTGGCCATGATGCCGAACACTCCATCACTTTTATAGAAAATACTGACACACAGTTCGGTAAAGGGCGCCCCTGCATGGGAAACAAGATCCGGTGCCAGATACCCGTAAACCCCATAGAGCATCATGACGGTACCCAGGATCACAAACACACTTCCCACCACCCGTCGTGCCAGTTCAATGCCGATGAGCACGCCGATGATGGCAAACACCATGTCGGTCTGGGTTTCTGCACCGGTTCTGTAATTGATGGTTTCAAACATGAAAATCCAATACCCGATGGAAACGGCGGAAAGCAGGATCAACAGATAATCAATGACCCTCCCGATTCGTGTTTTGGCTTTGTACAAAAGGAAGACAAGAACATAGGTAATAATAACATAGACACCCCTGTGATACTGGGTGGCCATGGGCTGGACCACAGCTGCCCAGGAGTAGAAAACAACCAGGAGCACCGAGCAGGTATCAAATAAAATTTGCTCGAATCGATTTAGTTTTTCATACACGGTTTGCCTTCCTATGATAATAAATTAGTGTGGATAGGGACTATCTTGTCGAAATTTTAGTCCAGGCAGGGATGAACCCCCTGCCTGGAGATTAAACCTAGGCGAAAACCCTTACAAAAGGCCTTTTTCTTTCCAGAATTTTTCAGCGCCTGGATGGAAGGGAGTCACAACACCGTCGGCTCCGGTTTTAACGGACATGAATTTAAAGGTTTTTTTCTGGGCTTTCATGTGGGCAAGTCCTTCATCGGTATAGATAAGAGAGAGCATTTTATAAACGGATTCGGCGGAAACTTTGGAATTAGCTACCCACAGGGCTGAATCCTGGAAAGAAGGAGAATCATAATCTACCCCTTTATAAGTATTGGCAGGAACGGACAGTTTTGCAAAGTAGGGATATTTGTCATAGAAACCACTGGCTTTTGCATCTGCATCCAAATTGACCATGGCAATGTCATTGGTTTGGGCAGCCATGATAACAGCGCCGGAAGGAAAGGCGGTGAACAGCCAGAAAGCATCCAATTGGTTGTTGCCAAAGGCCTGGGCTGCATCGTTGTAACCCATGGCATTTCTTTCAATTTTATCCCAGACACCCATGTGGCTGAAAAAAAGTTCGCAATTGGCAAAGGCACCGGAACCGGCATTTCCCACACCCACTTTTTTGCCAACCAGATCCTTCACGCTTTTGATACCGGAATCAGCACGGACGACCAGCTGTCCGGGTGCGCCGTAGAGCCATGCAACAGCTAGAACATCTTCATATTTTTTGGTATCATTTTTCATCATCCCATTACGGCCCAAATAAACGTGTCCGGAATAAACAACGCTCATCTGCTGCCTACCGGCATTTGTTTTCCTCAGGTTTTCCACAGAACCGGCTGAGGATTGTGCCTGTACCTTGAACTCGGTTACGGCCTTCATGGGCTTGTATACCTGGATAGCATTGGCAACCACCTGAAATGTGCCGCCGGCAGGTCCGCCGCCGAACACGATTCTTTCCTTGGCAAATGCCGACTGGCAGAATGCCATAGAAACCACTGCGATAAAACCGATGACCAATAAACTTTTGCCTCTCATAGGATTCTCCTTTAATGGATGGTGAATAAAAACAATTAACAAACTTTCTTTACCAATTATCAACCTATCAAGATGAACTCAAAGGATCAATTGGAGGATTTCTGATTGTTGTGTAGGTGTTTTTCCTACAAAAGTATGAAGTCATTTCTCAGAGACAGTTCTTAATTTCTTAAAGAGACTATCACAATAAAGGATGTATCCCCGGTTTTGCAACGAGATGGTAAGTTTGTAATTGTTATATTTTCGTATTTTTCCCTGCCGGGCATATGAATTCGCATTTTCGACAGTATCTAATCCTAAGATCTTTGTCGTTGTCTTTTTTGGAACTTTCTGCAACATCCTTTTCCATACGGAGATTACAGCCTTCCCTATTATAGGCGCCGTCCCTTCCGGGTAACTGCTCGGAAAACTGCGTCAACTTAAAAATAGGAGCCTTATCATCCATCGAATGTTCGGGGCATACCCTTCTGCAAAAGGCTTTGCAATCTGCACAGGGATCAAACCGAATCGGCCCGGTCGAGTTGATATCAGACTCGATAAAAAGGGCCCTGAGTCTGACCCTCGGGCCATGAGACGGGGTTACAAGCATATTATTCTTCCCGATACAGCCTAACCCGGCAAGCACCGCTGCATCCTTGAGGAAAAGTCCGCCTTTTTCAACAGAATAATGAAGTTTTTGGGTTTGTATCTTCAGGTCACTTTCGATCCGCAGGCTTGTTCGCCTTATGATATCAATCAAAAAGCGGTTACCCGGTGACCCTTTTCCGTCAAACCAGTCCATTTCTGGTCTTTCTTCCGGGTGTGAAAGACCGATCAGCAGCACGGACCTTGCTGAATCCGGCCAGTTGAACAATTGATCGTCGGGCAAGGTCTCACCATCATTAACCGTACCGATGCCTTTATAATCTCCCAGTTTTCGATATATCGTGTGGGATGGTGATAGGTTGAGCGTTTTCATACTTGCAATTCCGGCAAGGGTTGCCCCGTTTTCAATTGCAATGTTAATGATCCTTTTTCCAATTTCCATGAGCCCAGGTCTCCCATTAAATCATCGTTTAGTGTTCTTATTTCATCTGCGGTCCTTAAGTTCATCAAGCAACCCTTTTTCATCAAGAAACTTTACCACCCGGGTGGTCTCCCCGGCCCCCATGGTACCGCCCAATGAAACCGCAACTGCGCAGGCCTCCAATATCTCATCCACAGCGGCACCCGCTTCCAGAGCCTTATCGGTCTGGAAGAGAACACAGGCCTGGCAGCCATGAACAAGGGCACCTGTCAGGGCCATGAGCCGTTTTATTTTTTCGGGCAGCGCCCCCTCTTTATAAACTTCCATGGGCAGTTCATCGTAGGCTTTCCCAACATCGGGAAGGCATTTTCTATAAAGATCCCACATGTCGTGGATCTGATCGCTAAGTTTTGACTGATTCTCCATTTTGTTTTCCTTTTATTTGGGGTTTGATTTTGCATAGAAAACACTATACTATAAGCAAATCGGATAGAAAAATGATAAAAACTGATCAAAATGATCAAAATACTAGATGGTACAAACCCATGCATATTCCCATAGACCTATTAAACACCTTTGTGGTAGTGGCTGAAACAAGAAATTTTACTCTGGCCGGCAAACGGATTCACAAATCCCAGTCTGCCGTCAGCATGCAGATCAAACGCCTTACAGAAATTGTGGAAAAACCCTTGATCGAGATGGAGGGAAAACAGGTTCGCCTAAGCCCCATGGGAGAATTGGTGCTGGAACATGCTCAAAAAATTCTAAGTGTTCATGATGCTGCCATGACGGCCATCAACCAGTCTGAGCTGAAAGGAAGGGTGAGGCTGGGCGCCCCGGAAGACTATTGCTCCCGTTTTGTCCCTAAGATCCTGGCGAGCTTTGCCCGGGATTATCCGAATATTCGGGTAGATGTAATCTGCCGGCCTAGTGCCCAACTTTATGGAGATCTGCTCCAAAGAAAACTCGATCTGGCCATCTGTACGGCACTGGAAGTTGAAGGGGAAATAATCTTTCAGGACCCTATTGTCTGGGTGACTCGAAACAAAACTGCAATGATGGAAAAAAATGCTCTGCCGCTGGCAGTTTACAGCCATGACTGTTTGTACCGGAAATGGGCAATGGAAGCACTTGAAAAAATCAATCGATCCTTCTATGTTGCTTATATGAGCCCCAGTATTTCCGGCATTCTGGCTGCGGTGCGGTCCGGCCTTGCCGTGGCGCCTGTGGCACTGAGTGTGGCAGGTAAGGATACCCAGATACTCGGGCCCGAAGACGGATTTCCCATTCTGCCGACTGCCGATGTCTGCCTGTACGGAACAGGAATTTTAAATAATCCTTTGGTGGAGAATCTAGCAACCCATGTCCGTAAGGCCTTTCATGCACGAAAAAAAATCATCCTATCTCCGGAGATCCATAGTTAGACATACCTCGCGCTTCCTAAAATTTTCAAGGGACAATGAAGGCTAATACATTGGGGGCTATACATTGGGGCTATAGATTGGGGCTATAGATTGGTAGCGCAAAGATTAATCAAACTCGATTTTATTTAAAATCAAGCCCGAGGAGGGGGCAATATGCCTCAGGGGCTGGCTGTTTTGCCCACTGAGCGAATCCTCGATATTATTTAACGCAATCTCCCCCCTGCCAAGGCTTAAGAGTTGCCCCATCATCAGCCTAACCTGGTTTCGCATGAATCCCTTTGACTGAATACGATAGGCATAGCTTTGTTTGGGGAAAAAACTGGCTGAAAATGCCCTGTTTCCTTCGATTTGGCTGACAAGAATCTCCCTTTTAAATTGAGTTCCCGGCTTGGGTTTTGTGCAGTATCGTCTGAAATCATGTTTGCCCAGAAACAATTGTGCTCCTTTTTTCATCCTTTCAATATCCAGGTGATGTTGAAAAGAGCTGATCAGCGGCGCGCTGAAGGGATGGGGTTTTTCCCCAAAGGAAAACAAATAAAGATATTCCTTTGTCTTGGGGGTGTTGATGATATTAAATCTTTTATCAACTGCCATGATTTTCAATGCCCGAATATCATTGGGCAGGTTTAAATTAAATTCAGAAAAAAATGAATCTGTATCAAGGGGGAAATTTGTAAACAATTCAAAGGCCGAATGGTTGGCCGAAACCTTTGAATCGGTACGGCTGGTGCCCAGAAGTTTGAATTTGTCATGATCCAGAATATAGGAAAGGGTCTTTTCAACCATGAACTCAATAGTTTTAAGGCCGGGCTGTTTGAGCCAGCCGTGGTATCGGAAACCAAGATATTGAATATGAATTACATAATAGTATTGTTCCATCACAATAGTATGCCACAATTTGCTACCAATTCATCTAAAAAATTGGCAGGATTCTTTTGCATCAGGACACCGGACAGGCAAAGATCTCGGCAAAATTACCGGACAAATTATCGGTCAAGATGCGAAAGGGATATGATTCATGGACAAAGCTTCTTTGAAAACAGGAAGTTAGGGAAGCACTTGGTCCATGGAGGTGAGAATCTTGGAAAACCGCTGACCCTTTTTAGAATGGGTTTTGTAAAAGGTTAAACAGTTTTCAACGATGGCCAGAACCTGGACCCGTGATTGAATTCCGGGAACTTCCATGGCCAGCCGGGGATGACGGCCAAGTCTCCCCCCCAGCAGGACTCTGAATCCTTTTTCCGATCGCTCAATGGTTCCCGTGGGGCAAGATGTGATACATTTGCCGCAGAGCAAACAAAGATTCTGGTCAATGAGTGGCTGTTCATTTATTTGGTCCAGGCAAATAGCCCCGTCGGGGCAGACATCCACGCAGGCATTGCAAAGGGTGCAATTTGCCTCCCCATTTACGGGCCGGGCAGCACCAATGATACCGATGTCCACTATCTGGGGACGGGAACAGGCATTGGGGCAGTCAGACAGAGAGATCCTAAATTCATGGTGAAATTTTAATCCACCGGGTACACTTTTCTTTAAAAAGGAAAGAATATCTGCTTTTTCCATGAGCGTTTGAATATCGACAAGAAGCTTGGCACAGGAATTGGCGCTATTGGGGCAGTCTTTTTCCCCGAAACAGGTGGAAATATCATACCCCCGCACCTGATTCTCCATGCCCTCCTTGGACAAAAATTGTTGTTTAAGTGAGGTTACATCCTCTATATCTACGCTTTTTCTGCCCTTATTTTCGGCATAAACTTCCACTTTTTTTCGTACCTTTTTTCGAATGAAAAAAGGTACTTTTTTTATGGCAGCCTCTGCTTCAGCAGACCATTTCATGAAATAATTTTCCCCTGGGCACTGACCACAACTTCTGTATAGGGAAGGTTGACCCCTGCTCGTTCAAGGGCTTTTTTAATGATGATAGGCATACCCGAACAGCAGGGTACTTCCATGACCACAGAGGTGATGCTCTTGATGCCGGACTCTGCAAATACCTGGGCAAGCTTCTCCACATACCCATCCGCATCATCAAACTTAGGACAGCCGGTCATGACAGTCTTACCTGTAAGAAACTGCTCATGAAAAGAAGGAACGGCCACGGGAACACAGTCAGCAGCAATCAAAAGATCCGATCCTTTTAAGAAAGGAGCACCCGCCGGCACCAGACGAATCTTCACCGGCCAATGGCCCAGGGCGGAAGGACCTCCGGAGGGTTGTGCCTTGGCTTCATTGGCGCAATTGCAGGCATGGTCTGCACCGGCGGTTGGGAAGGTTTTCAGGGCAGTTGACGGACATCCGCATCCAGCTGGAGCAGCATTTTTATCTGCCTTCTGCTGTTTGAGCAACTCTTCTACTGCTTCTTCGTCAAACTCATCCGCTTCCCGTTCAATCACTTCAAGGGCTCCCTGGGGGCAGTCTCCCAAACAGGCTCCCAATCCGTCACAATATTTATCCGCAATGACCTTGGCTTTGCCCTCCACAATCTGAATGGCACCTTCGGCACAGGCCAGAATACAATTGCCGCATCCGTCACAGAGTTCTTCATCAATTTTAATTATTTTTCGGGTCACTTTCATTTTATTTTCCTCTAAGGAATTGCAGCTAGCGCATCCCCTCTGTATATATTGTTTTGCATTAATTGTTTTGCATTAAAACTTCTTTTGCCAAAAGCTTTCCTGATTGGGTCAAAAAAAGCCGGTCAATTTTTGCCAGGAAGACTGCTTCATCCACCCCTTTTCTCTCCTTGCATTCATACATATTGGTCAGCATATCTGCATCATAGAGAACCTTAAAATTCAAACTGTCATCATCCTTTGGATGGTGATGGTGGCCAACAATTTCACAAACTTCATCCATCAATTCTTGCTTGGCCCCCAGTTTTTCCATGAGCTTTTTTGCCACGGGAGGGCCTTCTATTTCCTGGTAGTTGGCGGCCGCGGAGTTGTATTTTTCTTCGGCATTTTTAATGCCAATATCGTGGAGATAGGCGGCACACAAAACCACGGCCAGGTTTGCTCGTTCTTTTTTGCCAATTTTTTCGGCAAATCTTGCAACGGTGCCGGCATGGCCGATGCGCTTAAAATCCGTACCAAAATAGCGTTTCATCTCCACAGCCACCCGATCCTTTAGTAGATCGTCCCGCTGGGCCACAAATTCTTCGGGCAGAGTGCCCAGGCATTGTTCGGCAAACTTGCAATAGGAGGCGCATCCAAAATCCATTTTTGGGTTCACAATTTTTTTCCTGCAATTGCCGCAGCGCCGGGTGGCATCGTCTTTGAAAAATTCCATGGGATGATCGCATTCCGGGCATTTTGTTTCAAAGATCGCATCCTGATTCCAGTATTGAGTATCCTGTCCTGGGCATTTCATGTTTTACCTTCCTTCCCTGCGAACCTGTGGGGCAGCGGGCAGGGAAAAAATCCCAGCCCGCCGATTTTATTGATCTTACTTACCCTGCATCATGGCTTCTACATCAGCCCCTGGCTCGGTAATGGGTTTAATGTTAAAATTTTCAACCAGCACGTTCAGTACAGTTGGTGATACAAAGGCCGGTAGGGATGGCCCCAGGCGGATGCCCTTGATACCCAGAGAAAGCAGCGCCAGCAGAACGGCAACGGCTTTTTGCTCATACCAGCCGATATCAAAGGAAATGGGCAGATCATTGATGTCCTCCAGTTCGAAAACTTCCTTGAGTTTCAGGGCAATGACGGCCAAAGAGTAACAATCGTTGCACTGGCCTGCATCCAATACCCTTGGGATACCGCCGATATCGCCCAGATTCAGCTTATTATACCGGTACTTGGCACACCCGGCCGTCAGGATAATGGCATCCTGGGGTAATTTTTCCGCCACCTGGGTAAAATAATTTCTGTCCTTCTGACGACCGTCGCACCCGGCCATGACCACAAAGCGTTTGATGGCACCGGATTTTACGGCATCAACAACCTTGTCCGCCAGGGCAAGCACCTGGTTATGGGCAAACCCGCCCACAATCTTTCCGGTTTCAAGCTCCTTGGGTGGTGTACAGCTTTTGGCCTGTGCCACAATGGCGGAAAAATCCTTTGCCGCTCCATTGACCCGGTCGGGAATATGGGTAACTTCAGGATAAGAAGCGGAACCCGTGGTATAAAGCCTGTTTACATAGGTATTTTTCTTTTTCAGTGGAACCAGGCAGTTGGTGGTCATAAAGATGGGACCGTTAAAGGATTCGAATTCCTCATTCTGATGCCACCAGGAACCGCCGTAATTGCCCTTTAGGTGATCATATTTTTTAAAGGCAGGGTAGTAATTGGCAGGGAGCATTTCCCCATGGGTGTAAACATCCACGCCAGTGCCCTGGGTCTGTATTAATAATTCTTCCATATCTTTAAGATCATGGCCGGAAATAAGTATTCCCGGTTTTGTTCCCACGCCGATGTTGACCTCTGTCAGTTCAGGGTGACCATAGGCAGTGGTATTGGCCTCATCCAGTGCAGCCATTGTGGTTACGGTGATTCCACCGCATTTCATCACCATGCCCACCATTTCATCCACGGACAAATCCTGGGTAGTGGAGGCAAGGCCTTCATACATGAAATCCCAGATTTCTTGTTTTTCAACACCCAAAATAGCGGCATGGTCTGCATAGGCGGCCATTCCCTTGAGTCCCAAAATCAACAATTCCCTGAGGGATCTGACATCTTCATTTTCCGTTGCCAAAACCCCCACATTTTCTGCCTTTGCCTGGAAGGTAGCCACATCGTTGGAATACCAGGTGACGCTTTCATGGAGGTCGGTTCCGAGCTTGTCGCCGGCTGCAGCCGCCAGTTCTTTTTTCAGGGCCTGGGCACGATTTATCCGGTTAACCAGATTTTCATCATTAAAATTAGCATTGGTAATGGTGGTAAAGAGGGCTTCCCCGATAAAGGCGGCAGCTGAATTGGGTACTGCAACACCGGCTGCCTTGGATTTTTGTGCGATCACAGCAATGCCCTTGAGATTATAAATCAAAAGGTCCTGGAGATTGGCGGTGGAATTTTCTTTTCCGCACATTCCCTTGATGGTGCATCCTTCATTTTTTGCTGCTTCCTGACATTGAAAACAAAACATGTTGCATTCTCCTTGTTTATGATGGTGAACAATTAATCTTTACATCCTGGAATGAACTTAATATAGATGGGGATGTAAAACCTTGACCTGGATCAAGTTACGCGTTTTTTTTTGTACTTTTTTGATTTTTTTTAAATATAAATTGTGCACTGATATAATTTACGAACAGAATCGGAGTATCATACCATCAGTATATTAAAAACCATACCGCTTTTTTCAGGACTTTCAAGTCTCCAGCTGGAAAAAATAGAGGCCCTAGTCCTTGAACAGCCCTTTAACAAGGGCAGACTCATTTTCCAGGAAGGAGATATCGGGGACGGATTTTATATTGTAAACACAGGAAAGATAAAGGTTTTTAAACTTTCTTTTGAAGGTAAGGAGCAAATCCTCCATATTTATGGGCCCGGCCATACCTTTGGAGAGGTGCCGGTTTTTGAAGGCAAAAGCTTTCCCGCCTCTGCCATGGCCATTGAAGATTCCAGTATTCTTTTTTTGCCCCGGGACTCCTTTGTCAATTTGATCACCACCACCCCGGCACTTTCCATGAACATGCTGGCAGATCTTTCCAAGCGGTTGCGGGCCTTTACCATACAGATTGAAAATTTAAGCCTCAAGGAAGTGCCTGCCAGACTTGCCGCCTATATTTTAACCCTGTCCGCAGAGCAAAAACCGGACCGGAAAAGGCAGCAAAGCAGCGGACAGATGGTCACCCTTCCTATTTCCAAGGCCCAACTTGCAAATCTCATCGGCACCACACCTGAAACCATCTCCAGAATCTTCAAAAAAATGGCCGACGCCCAATTGATCGAGGTCAAAACAAAAGACATTTTTATCAGTGACCTGGAAGGATTGTCAGAACTGTCTGAATCAGGGCGACTTTAATCTCCAATCCTTTGGTTTTAGATGCGTCAGGAGCCCAGGCCGTAAAGAAAATATTTGCATTCAAATATTTACATTCAAAGCGTTAAAGGGTATTTTACTGAGAATGTCGCACTACACTTATTTCTCGGACTGGATGAAACCCCATGACATATGAAAATGACAGATAAAGCAGTTCTAATGTCATGGCTCGACAAAAGGGTCTTGTTGAGACAATCATCATTTGCAGCCTATATTGGACAAGATGACGCCGGTCAAAAGGAATAAAAAAAATTACAAGCGTATGGAGATAGAATTTTATTAACCCTTCAATGCCAAGGAGGAAAAATGGGAAAATTACTTAGGATAAACACCAGGGAGAAAACCGTTAATTTTGAAGAGACACCGGACGCCTATGCAGGCCTTGGGGGTCGCGCACTGACGTCTAAAATGATTCTGGACGAAGTACCGGCCACCTGCCATCCCCTGGGAAAAAACAACAAATTGATCTTTGCGCCTGGCATCATGTCAGGCTCTCCCACAGCCAATTCCGGTCGGTTGTCCGCAGGGGCAAAGTCACCCCTTACCGGCGGGATCAAAGAGAGCAACGCGGGGGGATATATTGCCCAGAAACTGGCCAAGTTAGGTATCACCGGCCTGATTCTTGAGGACAAACCAGATTCAGATGATTACAACATGATTGTTATCAACAAAGACGGAGTGGAGATCCTTCCTGCCGGAGATCTTGTCAAGGCCGGCAACTATGAGGTCATGGAAAAACTTTGGGCCAAATATGGTAAAAATACAGGGATCTTAAGCATTGGCCAGGCAGGCGAACAATGCCTGAAAGGTGCTTCAATCCAACAGGCCGACTTGAACGGCCGTCCCGGACGTGCCCACGGCCGTGGTGGTTTGGGTGCTGTCATGGGATCCAAAAAGATTAAAGCCATCGTCGTGGACGACAAAGGTGCACCCCGGATAGAAATTAATGATCCAGAGGCCTTTAAGGCCGCCAACAAGCGCTGGGTTGAAATGCTTCGGAAGCATCCGGTAACAGGAGAAGGTCTGCCCGCACTGGGCACAGCCGTCCTGGTAAACGTCATCAATGAAGCTGGTACCCTGCCCACCAAAAACTTTCGGAGCGGCCGGTTTGAGGATGTCCAGAGTATCAGTGGCGAAACCATGGCGGAAAATATCGAAAAAAGAGGGGGGATCACCACCGAAGGCTGCCATCCCGGTTGTGTTATCAAATGCTCCAATGTCTACCATGACAAGGACGGCAAGTACCTGACCTCTGGTTTAGAATATGAAACCATCTGGGCATTTGGTGCCCACACCACCATCAAGGATCTGGATCAAATCGCCACCATGGACAGGCTTTGTGATGACTTTGGCCTGGACACCATCGATACAGGTGTGGCCCTGGGCGTTGCCATGGAAGGCGGCATGATTCCCTGGGGGGATGGAAAGGCAGCCATTGACCTTCTTTCCAAGGTTGGCGAATATGCCCCGGAGGGCAAGATTATTGGCAGCGGTGCTAAGTTTACCGGGGATGCCCTGGGTGTTACCAGGATACCCGTGGTGAAAAATCAGGCATTTCCTGCCTATGATCCCCGCTCTTGCAAGGGCCAGGGCGTAACCTATGCCACCACGCCCATGGGGGCAGACCACACAGCAGGATACGGGGTTACTGCCAATATTCTGGGCGTGGGCGGATCCATTGATCCAACCAAAAAAGAGGGAAATGTGGAACTTTCCCAGGGCCTCCAGATCGCCACGGCAGCCATTGATGCGGCCGGTCTTTGTCTGTTTGTCGCCTTTGCGGTTCTGGACAATGAAGACGGCCTTCCCACAATCGCCCAGATGCTCAACGCCCAGTACGGTCTTGAGCTGACCCCGGATGATATTATGGAACTGGGTAAATCCGTCCTCAGGAACGAAAAAGAGTTCAACAAACAAGCCGGGTTTACCAAGGCGGATGACCAGCTTCCTGAATTTTTCCAGGAAGAGTTCCCTCCTCACAAAACCACCTGGGATTTTACCAGTGACGATCTGCAAAAGACCCTTGATTTTTAATCAGGCTGAATAGAACGATCCGATCGTTAAACAAAAGGGGCAGAGATCTTTTCTGCCCCTTCTTCATCCTTAATTTTTTATATTTTCAAAAAGGGGACTCTGTTTTCAGGAACAATATTGGTCCGCTAACTTTTTCATCCCTTTTCGCATTGGGGTTTCAATGGCTTTTTTTATGATAGCGCCCAGAAAAAAAAACGGCAGTTTCGGTTCAAAATCAATCCTGTAATCAACCCGGGTCCTGCCCTGCTCCTCGGTAAATTCCATACACCCCCTGTGATTTTTTACGGGACTTCCCTTGCTGATCCTATAGGCCATCAACTGATTTGGTTCAAAGGCAACAACTGATTCCTCAAAGCTAAGGCCGGCAAACACATTGATCCGCCTGACAGATCCCACTCCATTTTTATTTTTCCCCCTGCTGTCAACCACCCGTTTTGTTTTTGCTTTGATGATCCGGCCAAATTTTTCATGGTCGGTTAAAATGTCAAAAATAGTTTCAACTGGCGCGTTGAACGACTGGGTAATGATTATTTTCTGTTCGCCCATTGCCTTCCCCTTTATTTAATCTATATTGTTTTGCCCTTTTAAATAAAAACGATAATAACCAATAAAATTACTGCTTAGAAATAAAACTTCCATTAATACGGCAACAGGAGAGGCCGCAAAAAAGTTATGGCACAACCAGAACAGGGTTCCTATTATCATTAATAGCCGTAGTTTTTTATCATCATTGTTAAATGCGCCCATTGTTTGGAAGATTGATCCCAAACAGCTCAGAATACTTAAAGAACCTTGAAAGGTAAAAAAGGAAGAGACAATCGAAGCTGAAACAAAGAGTGCCATTATTTGCTTCGAAGTGGTGAAATAGCTTGTTATATACCGTATGACAGCAATTATCATTAAGGTTGCTGCGGTCCATTTTTCCAATAATAAAAAATGTGATGAAATAAAAATACCGGCTAGGGATAGACACAAAACAATATGGGTGCGTTTTTTTAGCTGAAAAGACAACAGATCAAAACAGATGGCAATGGCCACTAAAATTTGTGAAAGGATAAATGGGTCCAAATTAATTTCCTAAAAGGACGGTCGTAACACGGTGTTTGTAAAAAGTAAAATGCGATATCCTTTTTTTTAGCCGGGGTTCCTTAGTTTGCTGCTGTGGTTGTTACTCCCTGTATTCAAGTATATCTCCGGGTTTGCACTTCAAGTACTTGCAGATACTGTCCAGGGTGGAGAGTCGAATCGCTTTTGCTTTTCCAGTTTTCAATATAGACAGATTTTGTACCGTAATTCCAATTGCTTTTGCAAGCTCGATTGATTTTTTTTTGCGCATTGCCAGTACAACATCCAGGTTAACAATTATTGGCATGGAGACTCCTGTTAAACGGTTAAATTTTGTTCTTCAGTTAGAATGCGTCCCTCATCCATTATCCATGCAATCACAAAAACAATTCCTGCAACCATCAGTATGGTAATTTCCGGAGAGCTGAACCCGACACTAATAACCCTTTGCCCCGGAGGGTTTCCCATTGAAAATATGATACTTTTGGCGGATTCATAAACGATTGACAGGAAAACCCATAACAAAAGCGCTTTTGATGTTTTTTTAAAAAGACTGACATGTTCAAAGGAAAATATTACCCCCTCCTTGTAAAAGGCGAATAGCCTTTGAAGATTCAACAGCCCGTAAGCGAGTGCCAAAAGAGGGAGCAGACTGGTAACAAATCCAATTATTTGTAATTTTATGGACAATGGATTCAGGAGCAATGGAGTTGATGCTGCATTTGCAGTAATCAATGTTTCTGGAAAAGAATTTATAAAGGCCCAGTAGATGATATAGTATAGGGGGGTTGCCACCAGCATCAATGAAATGAGCAGGTGAAAGATTTTACTGAATTTTTTTATCTTTAATAAATTGTTCATACAGGGGGCTCCTATTAAATTTTAATTTGCCCGAACATATCAGTTTAATTGTTATATTTCAATAAATAATTATTGTTTTTCGATAATATTTTGTGTTTTGTCATGGCTGTCTTGCAACCGGCAAATGATTTTTCGGTTCCCAAATTCTTGTATGTATTTGAATAATTTATACAAAAAATATATATTAGCAGAATGATTGAACGACTGATTTGAATGATGACCCGAAAGAAGAGAGACGCAATGAAAAAAATTGAACCCTATTCCGGATTTGAACAAGGCCCTATTCGTCCCCCCAGTGAGAGCGGAAGTCTCTTGATCCGTGCCACCAGGAACTGTCCCTGGAATCGCTGTACCTTTTGCGGGTTATACAAAGATCAAAGATTCAGCCTGCGGCCAGTGAGCCATGTTCTCGGTGATATTGATCTTATCCATGGCTATATTGAAGAGATTAAAAATGGAAAAACATCGGTTGGACCACGTGATCACACGGCTTTCCAGGCAGCCGCAAACTGGGTTCAAAATGGAATGAAATCCATTTTTCTCCAGGATTCCAACAGTCTGATCATGAAACCCGCTGACCTTGTCATTATCCTGGCCTATTTAAAGGATAGATTTCCAACAGCAAAGAGGGTGACCTCCTATGCCAGATCCCATACCATTGCCCGCATCAGCGATGAAAACCTTGAGAAGATGGCCCGGGCAGGCCTTAACCGTATCCACATCGGCATGGAGTCCGCAGATGACCGGGTGTTGTCATTGATTCATAAAGGCACCAACAAGGAAACCCAGATCCGTGCCGGTAAGAAAGTCAAACAGGCCGGCATCGAGTTGTCCGAATATTTTATGCCCGGTATCGGGGGCAAAAGGTTTTCCCGGGAAAATGCCCTGGAGACCGCAGATGCTTTAAACCAGATCAACCCGGACTTCATTCGACTCAGAACCCTTGCAATCCCGAACAATGTTGAACTTTTTAAGGATCTGAGCACCGGTGCATTTGAGCCCATGGGCGACCCCCAGGTTGCAGAGGAAATACTTCTATTTATCCAGTCTTTGGAAGGGATCTCCAGCACCATTAAAAGTGATCATATCTTGAATCTTTTCCAGGAGGTTGAAGGGAGACTGCCCAGGGACAAAAACAGAATGACAAGTGTTATTGAAAGATTTCTTTCCCTGGACAAAGAGGAGCAGATGCTCTATCAGATTGGACGACGAAGCGGTCTTTTTTCCCGACTGGATGACCTGGATGACCCAACACTTCGAACCTATGCCGAACACAATTATTCAGATTTCAATGTAACCCCGGAAAATATAGACAGCATTGTAGGAAAAATGATGAGACGGTTTATCTAATATCATTCGTGTAAAAGGAAAAGCGTACCCTGTCCCAGGGCTGTTAAAATAAAAAAAGGAACGAGTGAATGAGTGACAAAAAATTACGTGAACTGGTCGAGAACCATGTGCCGGGTTTGTTTTTAATCATATCGATTTTTGCCTTGATTGAGTTTGGCATTTTGATGGGGTGTGTGGCCTCTTCCGCAAATCAGAATGTTGTGAAAATTTTTAATTCAAAGAATGAACTTGTATATGAAGATATTTATAATATGAGTTATATAACCGAATTTAAAAAGATATCCGGGATAGAAAATTTTAAAGAGGAGGGTTTTGTCGTTACCCGGGTGGGAGTCGATAATAAATTTCCCACAAGAGCCTGGATCGCCCTGTCAATATGTGTTCCTTTGATTCTGATTTTGTTTGTGGTTTTTATTGTAAAGGTTTTTGCCGATGTGTTCCATTCCAAAAAAGAGGAAGAAGAGGAGCACATAAAAGGTAATAAAGACACTGATTTTGAAGAAACAAGATTTGAAAAACTTTTTTCCACACTTGGAAGATTAAATATTTATTCCTTGGGTTGCACCGTTATTTTAATCGCCTTTCTCTATTGGATGGTGCCGGACCTGCTGGTATATCTGGGTAAAATCAGTTATCAAACCCTATCAGAATTAAAATGGGTAATTTTGGGAGTGGTTTTGTTTGGCGGCGTTTATATGATAATAAAAGCGTTTTTGTCCCACAAGACAAAAAATGAAATCATAAAACAACAGGCTGAAATACAGAAAAACCGTGACAGACTGGCAATAGAAAATAAGATCGAAAAAAAACTATTGGAAGATAAGCAGATTTAAAGACAGGGATGATCCTTCAGCAAATCCTTTATTAACGGGTCATCTGTGTGAAAAATATTACAGGTCTCGGTTTTACCGTCAAAAATCAGAACGGCTTTTCCTGCGGCAAGGTTCTGATAGACCTGGCCCACCTTTGTTTCCAGGGGCAGTTCAACCGCTCCGTAATCCGTACTTTCCCGGGTGATAAATTCTTCTATCACCCCCTTAAGGGCGTCTTTGCTCAATTGAGCATGGGGTATTATTATAGCAGTCATCAAGGGATAAAGGGCGGTCTCAGCGATTCAAACCGCCCTTCCTTTATTGTTTAATAATTTTTATCTGCATATTCAAGCCAGCCACCTGTCTTGACAAGGCTTTTATCAAATTCAGAGATATCAAATGCCAGGGTCATCTTCTTGTCCTGGGAGGTAACCTGGATTGTGGATCTTTCAACATCCACAGAAATAAAGGTGTCTTCCTCTTTACAGCAATCGAAAAGAATATCAATATCTTCTTTTTTCAGTGTAATTGCCAGCATGCCGCAATTGAACATATTTTGTCGGAAAATTCGGGCAAAACTTTGGGCGATTACCACATAAATCCCATTGACTTCAAGGGCCCAGGGGGCATGCTCCCGGGAACTGCCGCACCCAAAATTTTCCCGGGTGACAATTATTGCCACATCTTGAAGGCTTTTTTTAACATCAAACCCTTCAAGACATAAGTCTTCCAGCAGGTGGGGCTGCATGGCTGCTTTTTCGATTTCCGTCAGATATTTGGCCGGTATGATTTCATCGGTATTAATATCAGACCGGTCCAGGCACAGGATCTTTCCTTTAAATTCTTTCATGGGGCTCTCCTAATTAACAAAATAACTTGAGTTTGCGATTTTTCCCTGGATTGCTGTGGCAGCGGCGGTGGCCGGACTCATCAGGTGAACCATTCCGCCTTTGCCCATGCGGCCATTGAAATTTCTATTGGTGGTAGCAGCCGCCACCTCTCCGTCGGCCAAAACTCCGTTACTCATGCCCAGACAGGCACCGCAGGTGGGATTGGTCACGCAAAAGCCTGCATCCATAAAGATTTTGATCAATCCCTCCTCAAGTGCCATGGAAAATATTTTGGGGGTGGCAGGAGAAACAATCGCCCGCACAGTATCCTTGATTTTTTTCCCCTTTAATACCTGGGCAGCCACCCGTAAATCTTCAATGCGGCCATTGGTACAGGATCCGATATAAACCTGATCCACAGGGGTATCCTTCATCTCGGACACCGGGCAAACATTATCGGGTTTAAATCCAAAGGTGGTCAGGGGTGTAAGCTGGCTCACATCAATGGTTTTTGTCTTTGCATACACAGCATCCTTATCCGATGAAAATTTGGCAAACGATGCCAGGGCAGCTTCCCGACTCGCATACTCTTCTTTGATAAAGGGCCACAGATAGTCAACCGTGGTGTGATCCGGCAGACAGATCCCGCTGGTGGCACCCGCCTCCACTGCCATGTTGGAAAGGGTCATTCGCTGGTCCATGGTCATATTATCCACCACCTCTCCTACAAATTCAATTACCATGTTTGTGGCACCGTCAACGGAAATCTGACGGATCACTTCCAGGATGATGTCCTTGGCATAGACCCCTTGTTTGAGGGAACCCACAATTTCAATTCTAAAGGTTTCCGGTCTTTTAAAGGTACAGACTCCCTTTAAAATTCCCACTTCAAGATCTGTGGTGCCAACGCCTGCGGCAAAGGCGCCAAATGCCCCATGGGTACAGGTATGGGAGTCACCCATAATAATGGTAAACCCAGGGCGGACAAAGCCTTTTTCAGGAAAAATAGCATGGCAGACCCCGTTGTTTCCGATGTCAAAAAAGTCACGTATCCCATGGCGTTTGGCCCATTGCCGGAGTATTTTACCCTGCATGGCGGTTTTGGAATCCTTGGCCGGGGTGACGTGGTCAATCACTGCCTTGATCTTGTCCGGGTCAAACACCCGGTCTTTCCCACGGGTTACGAGATCCTGGATGGCCGTGGGTGTCGTAATCTCATGGCAGAAGACCCTGTCCAATTTTAATACGCAAACATCCCCAAAGGGTTCATCCACAAGGTGGGTTTCAAAAATTTTTTCCGCAATTGTTTTTCCCATACTTTACTCCACTATTATGTTGTTTTTCCATCAAAATAATCTTCGCCGTCGGCAGGGGTGACAACCCAATAGGCCTGGAAAAGCGTGTCTGATACATTCTGGATCACATGGGGGATCTGGGAAAAAAAAGAGATGGAATCTCCTGCATGGATATCATGGGTTTCTTCCCCGTAAATCAACTGAGCACTGCCGGATACGATTATCCCCAACTCACGTCCCAGATGCCCGTTCCCTGCATCACCCCGTTTTTGGCCCGGGGCCAGCTCCAGGAAAAAAGCACTAAAGGAATGACTTCCCTTTTCCTGGCTTTCCCCGCAGAGTTTTTCATACTTAAATCCCTTTCGCTGGTAGGTCTTTCTTTCATCTTTCTTGATGATTTCAACCTTTGAATGGGTTTCATAATCTTTAAAAAATTTAGTGGGGGACACCCCGTATACTTCCAATAATTGAACAAGTGTATCCAGGGAAGGTGAAATTCTGTTCCTTTCGATCTGGGAGAGCAGACTGGAACTGACACCGGCTTTGGAGACCACCTCTTTGATGGTCAAATGCTTTGAAGATCTTATGGCCCGTAACATGGCACCCAGTTTTGTTTTCATAATCCACCAATTTAAGTATAGTTAATAATTATTTAATTATACTTAAATTAATCCCTTGTCAATCTGTTTTTCCCCTTGATCTTTTTCTGACCTGATATGAAAAAGCCCAGCAAAATCCCATAAAACATGGGGGTTAATCCGGGGAAAGAACCGTATAGGAAAGGGTTCCCTGGTGTTGATATTCCGAAAGGAATCCCTGGAATTCCCGGACCTGGTCGTTTTCGACTTCAACTTCATGGATAACATATTCTGTGTAATCTGTGTGGCGGATCACAGCCGGGAACCGATGCAGCAGGTTTAGAAAGGTATCATTCACCCCGTAGGCAAGGGTCACACGAATTGTTTTCGTTTTCACAAGTTTGCTCAAAGGGTTCAGACCAAGGGCAGTGGTAACTGCCTCTGAATAGGCCTGGATCAGTCCCCGTATTCCAAGCTTTACCCCGCCATATTGGCGAGTCACCACAGCCGCAACCTGGGTCATTTCATGGCTGTGCAATGTGTTGAGCATGGGTTTGCCTGCAGTGCCCCCGGGCTCCCCGGCATCTGAGCTGTGGAAAATTTCCCCCTTTTCTCCCACAATATAGGCCCAGCAATTATGGGTGGCTGTTTTATTTTCCTTTGAAATCTTTGTAATAAAGGCTTTTGCCTCTTCGATTGAAGCGGCATAGGCAAGGGAACAGATAAACACAGATCGTTTGATTTTAATCTGGGCAATACGGACAGGATCTGTTGTTGCGGTCCCCACCGAGTAATAATATCTCTTTTGATTCATTTTATCCCAAAGATTTCTCTATCTTATTCTTTTGTTATTATTTTTTTAATATAAGAGGGGAGAATCGCATATACATCCTTTGGTGTTTTTAAGCTTCTTCTGCTATCTATCATCTTTGCTTCATCCGTATCTGTGCGGTCAATGATAAAGGGGTCCGGTCTGCTTTTCAGGGTGCTTCCCTCGTCATCTGTGAAGGGAAGAATAAAGGGACCTTTGCTATCAAGAACATAAGCCATCTGTCCATTCCGCAGGAAGAGGATACTGCCTGGCGGATAGATTCCAATACTTTTCACAAAGGAATGAAGGATATACTGGAGCATTTTGTCTTTTTTTGCATAGGTTCTGAACAGCTGTGTTACAACACTGATGGGATTAATCGCTTCTTTGTAGCTTCTTTTGGATGTCATTGCATCATAAATATCCGCTAGTTTGCAGATCCTTACATAGAGCGGAAGCTGTGTAAAGGTTTTCTCTGGTGGGTAACACCTCTCCTCTCCTTCATAAAGAGGTGCATGATGATAATTAATGATATTTTTTATCGTTGAATTTTTTATCTTATTCTTATCTATAATTTCGGCACCATATTCATAGGAATGTTTTTTGATTTCATCAAATTCTTTTGTTGTCAGCTTGCTTTGTTTGTTTAAAATTTCATCGGCCACCATGATTTTGCCAAGGTCATGGAGAAAAAAACCCAGGGAGATATCCCTGAGTTCATCCTGATAATAACAGGAAAAGGAAATTAATTGTTTTTCACCCGTTTTTTCAAAGGGATTGTAGATATCAGATTTATTATCGTTTAGAAGGTCGGCAATCGTATTTGAGAAATACGTATTAAACCGGTTAACCACCGCTGTCCCAATGGCGCAAACATTTATGGAATGGTTATACAGATAGTCATCATAGGAAAAGATTTCCTGGGTCAGGTAGGAAAAAGGATTGTCGCCGACAATCAGGAAGTCAACCAGATCTGAAACATTCGTGGCAACTTCATCAAAATCAAACTCCCCTCCGGTTGCTTTTATGTCTGTGACAACCCTTTTAATACTCTTTTTTGCATCATCGTATTTTAAAACAGCCTGTTTTTTAATTTCTTCAATTTCAACCAGTTTCATTTCAATTTCATTGGTTGCCATATCCGGAAAAAGCAAAAAATTTTTTTGTGGTTCAGCCATTGATTCGGTCCTGGGCAGAGATTTGATAGAAGGGGGGGCCTTCGGTGTCCCAGATACCATCTTGATCAGATTGTCTTTACTGTCCCAAATCCCCCCATCAAAAGATGAATTGATGAAGACGGACTGTATGCCTTCATTTTTAAGAAATTCAAGGGTATTTACCTTTTCAACAAGAAAATCCCCGGCCAGAAGCAAGGCCCCGGTATTACTATATACATCAACTCCTGTTTTTATTTTACCGGCGGTTTCGACAATTTTAATGAGGCTATCAATGGAGATTTTGGTATTCATTCTCTGCTTCTCGATATGTTTATGATATCATTGTCTTGGGATGGTTGCGAACAAGGTAATATATATGAATGGATTCTGCAACAGGTAAAACACCTGTTTTTTTGATCAAGGGTGTTTTGTCCCTTTTGATTGATCGGGCCCAGGCCGGGGCCGGTATTGACATTGGCTTCAAATAAATCTACCATGGATACAAGTTGAAATTTGAATGGGATTAATCCGTGAACAAATGAGATAAATAGGGTGGAATTAATATGGAAATGCAAATGGATCCAGGCCAAATCTATTCAGCCTTGAGGAAAAAAATAATCCACCTGGAATTATCCCCTGAAAGCGTTCTGAATTTGAGCGATCTGGCCAAGGAGTTTGGGGTAAGCAGGACTCCCATCAAGGAAGCATTGATTTCCCTCCAGGCAGAAGAGTGGATAAAACGTCATGGATCTCATTTCATCGTCACCCCCTTAAGCCTGGAGAGAATCAGGGAAATCACAGAGATTCGGATGGTCATGGAAGTGCAGGCCAATATATGGGCCATGGAACGGATCTCCCCCCAAGAGATGAACGAGCTGATCCGCATTCGGGAAAAGATCGGAACCTTTAGCGAATCCAGCAGCAATCAAAGTATTGTGGACTTTGATTTTACCATTCACCACTTTATCTTTAAAGTTGCCAAGAACCTCCACCTGGCCAAAATCCTTGAACGAATCCTGAGTCATTATTTAAGATTTTGGCTTTCCATTCCCCGTCAGATTGATCACAAGGTTTTTTTCACGGAATCCCTGGAATTGATTGATGCCATCCGGTGCAAGGATGGAGATTTGGTCCGGGAAAACACCACCCGCCATATCCGAAATTCCGTTGCCCAGATCATGGGAACCAGCTGATAATCTGGTGACCAAATTTGCCCTGATCAAATTTCCCTGACAGGCAGCTTCCCCATAAAAATTGTCCTGGGCTGAATTCCAATCATACCATTGACGCAACTGCTTTATTCAGGGTCAGCGAACCCATTTGTTCAATCCGGGGATAGTGGGTTTTATATTTTTCTTGACATGTATTTATTTTGAATCTATCTTAAATTCAACTTGAATACTCAGTCTGTTTTTACACAGACACACAAAAAAGGAGGTTATATGGAAGATCTTATTTACCTGGATAATGGTGCCACCTCATTCCCAAAACCCGAGGCTGTCTATGCATTCATGGATACGTTTTACCGGAATAACGGTGTTAGTCCAGGGCGATCTGGGTATGACCTTGCCATTGAGACGGGCAATATCATCCAGGATGTCCGTAAAACAATGACCTCTTATTTTAACGGGAAAGATCCCAACAGACTTATTTTTTCCGCAAATTCTACGGATGCCCTCAACCTGGCCATAAACGGCCTTCTAAGCCCGGGTGATCATGTGATCACCACCACCCTTGAACACAATGCGGTTCTGCGACCCCTCTATCACATGTCCCTGTACAATGATGTTGAGGTGGACTATGTCTCCTTTGATGAAAAAGGATTTGTTAACCCGGAAGATTTCATGTCTAAATTTAAAAGCAACACCCGGCTGGTGGTGGTCAACCACGGCTCCAATGTTATTGGAACCGTCCAGCCCCTAAAAGAGATTGGCCAGCTTTGCAAAGATAAAGGTGTCACTTTTCTTGTGGATGCATCCCAGACTGCGGGGAAACTTCACATTGATATTGAGGTGTTGAATATCGATGTGATTGCCTTTACCGGTCATAAATCCCTTTTGGGTCCCACAGGTATTGGCGGGCTTTATGTAAAGGAGAATGTGAGCATTAACCATACCAGATCCGGCGGAACCGGTGTCAAATCAGCCCAGCGGCACCATCTTGAAGAATACCCCTATCGGCTTGAATGCGGAACCCTTAATACGGTGGGGATTGCAGGTCTTTATGCCGGAATCAACTGGGTGACGGACCAGGGAATTGAAAAAATTCATCAACATGAAATGGCCTTGACTGAACAACTCAGAGATGGTCTAAATAAAATTAAGAATGTGGAAACCTATTGTGCCGATGACCTTGCCAATCATATTGGGGTGCTGAGTTTTAATGTTCTGGGATTTGAATCAATAAACACCGCCACCATTCTGGACGGGGATTACAACATTGCCTGCAGGGCCGGCCTGCAATGCGCTCCCCTGGTCCATGAGCAGCTGGGAACTATACTTTCCGGCACCGTGCGTATGGGGTTTGGCCCCTTTAACACAGAGGAGCATGTTGCCCATGCCATTAAGGCGGTATCAGAAATTGCCGGTTTTTATGCAAAAAAGGACTGATCGAAAATGAAAAGCATCCGTCAACAGGTATTGGAAACCATCGCCTATTTAAAACCCCATATCAGCAGCTCATTGGATATTGGGTTTATGACCGGGACAGGTCTGTCAGAAACCCTTTCTTCTCTGGAGGTAATCAAAAGATTTGATTACAATGATCTGCCCAATTTTCCCAGAACCACGGTTGAAAGTCACAAGGGCAAATTGGTATATGGAACCCTTTCCGGAAAATCCATTCTTGTCATGCAGGGCCGTTTTCACCTCTATGAAGGGTATACCCCCCAACAGGTTAGTTTTCCCATAAGGCTCATGCAGGAACTGAAGATTAAAACCCTGATTTTGAGTAATGCAGCCGGCGGCATTAATTTAAATTTTTCTTCCGGTGATATCATGCTCATCCGGGACCATATTAACCTGACCGGCCAAAATCCGCTGGTAGGCCCTGAAGAGCCTGCCTGGGGAATACGGTTTCCAGACATGACAAGGGCGTATGACCCGGACCTCATGGTGCTTGCACGGCAATCCGCCGCAAATACGGGTATCCGCCTCAGGGAGGGGGTCTATGCGGGATTGTTGGGCCCCAGTTTGGAAACCCCGGGAGAAACAAGGTTTTTAAAGACCATCGGCGGGGATGCTGTTGGTTTTTCAACCATTATGGAAGCCATCGCAGGTGTCCATGCGGATATGAAAATTCTGGGCCTTTCCCTGATTACCAATATCAATAATCCAGATGCCCCGGAGCAAACCACCCTGGAAGCTGTGATGGAAACGGCCCAGAGGGCATCTGCAAATATGAATTGCCTGCTGTGTGATATGATTTCCAGAATGCCCTGAGAAAAAATGCACCTGAAAAATAATGCACCTAAGAACGAATCCTAGGAAAAGGATCTCTGATTATACAAAGCGCTAATCCAGAAGGCGTCGGAGGGTGGATGAAAGGGCCTCTATCTCAATGGGTTTGCTCAAAAAACCTTTAATGCAGGCGGCATCCCCCCCGCCTTTGTTAATGGAGTCTCCCAGACCGGTACACAGAATAATCGGTAGATGGGGATTGATTTTATACAATTTCTTTGCCAGATCAAATCCATTCAGGTCCGGCATGGTCAGGTCGGTGACCACCACATCAAATTTTTCAGGATTTTCGGCATAGGCGGCCAGGGCCTTGGGACTATCGGTAAAGCAAGTGACCCCATATCCCATTCGTTCAAGTACATAGGCATGCATGATTGCGACCTTTTCATCATCATCCACCAGAAGTACCTGTTCTGTGCCCAGGGCAATTGTCATCTCCGGCAGGGCGTCTTCCCACACATCCCCCCTGTTCCGACACACTGGAAAATAAATTAGAAAGGTTGTGCCAGCTTCTTTGCTGCTTTTAACCCGAATATATCCCCCATGATTTTCAACAATACCGTGGACAACAGACAATCCGATACCAGACCCCTTTCCTTCCTCTTTGGTGGAAAAATAGGGTTCAAATATATTGGGAAGAATTTCTTGTTCAATACCGTGACCGGTATCCGTCACTGACAAGAGAACATATGACCCGGGTTTTATTCCTTCAGTCCCAAGCGTTGACGGGTGAATCCTAACCTTTTCCAGGGATACGTCCAGGAGTCCCCCGTTCTTTTCCATGGCGTGGTAGGCATTGGTCACAAGGTTCAGGATCAATTGATTGATCTGGATGGGGTCTGCCATGATATGCCCGCAGTCTTTATCAATGGCGGTTGTCACTCGAATGATTGAGGGCAGAAATGTTCTGGCAAGGCCCATGGATTCGATCACGGCATTGGCAGCATTCAAGAGGCTGCGCTTGTGCTCCTTTTGTTTGCTGAAGGTAAGAATCTGATTAACCAGATCCTTGGCATGCCGGGCACAATCCAAAATGATACGGACGTGTTCTTTCTCAGCCCCCTCATCCTTGGCATCCATCAGCAGCATCTGGGCATACCCTGATATGGGGGATAATACATTATTAAAATCATGGGCAATTCCCCGTGCAAGGGTGCCGATTGCCTCCATTTTCTGGGCATGGAACAATTGCTTTTCAAGGGTTTTCCTTCGGGAAATATCCATTACCATGGCCCGGATTTCCACAATCTTGTCGGCTTTCTCTTTTATTGCATCAATGGAAAGGCTGATCCACAATCTATTCTTATTGTGATGGACCATGTCAAGTTCCATATCTTTGACAGCCCCTCCCTTTCTGAGGGTCTGCAGGATTGATTGAAAAATTTGCTCTGCTTTTTTTTTATCGGCAAATAGAGATTGAACATTTTTCCCTATTAATTCGGTTTTGTCGTATCCCGACAAATGACATGCTTCCTGGTTGCACCGGAAGATATTTCCGTGATGGTCCATGGAAAAATAGGCAATGGGGGCATTTTCATAGAGATCCCTGTATCTTCTTTCATTCTCAGCCAGGTCCGAATAGGCCCTGCGAAGATGGGCCTCCTTGCGCCATAGCAGTTCTGCCCCTTTTTTACCCTTTAATTGTCCAAGATAGGAAAGAGAAGAGGTTTCAACCAGCTTGATCAGCAAATCAAGGCGTTCCCGGAGTGCTTCTTCTCTGACAAATTTGTTGTCACAAACTTCCATCAGCCCCGGGTCAGCTGTGTTAAGGACAAGAATACCGTAGTCCGGCAGGATGATATAGATGGAATTGCTGGACTTGAAATGCTTTACAATCCGTGTATCCACACGGATCCCAGTTTCTGGCTTGTTAATCTGGGTACCATCATAATTGAAAAAGGGAATATAATGGTACCCGTTGATATCTTCAGTTTCACGAATAAACCGGTCCGTATCCGGGCAGATGATGACAGAGATTCCTTTTTTGTAATAATCGGCGCAATTTCTCAACACATAGGAGATGATACCGTCATTTTCCTGGAGATCACCTTCCAATGACCGTTTATAAAAATGGACAGGGCTCAGTTTTCTGGCCGTGACGATGAAGGTGCCAAAAAACCTCAGGATATACCCCCTCACCCCCCTGCCGTCAAATTTATCCATGATCCCACGGTCCCACATGCTGGTGGGCAAAAATCTGATTTTTGTCTCGTTGGTGCCGTAGAGGATTCCGCTTTGTTCAGCTTCAAGCAGGTCAAGGGAGATGGCCAAAAGATTTTTCCAGGGGTTTCCCCCTTTGAAGAACTCTTTTTCAATTGTATCAAGATTTAGTTTTTTCATTAGCCTGAAATCCCAAAAATTACTTAGAAAAAAGAAGGTAGAAAGTATAAAAACTAGAAATTTTAACACAAATAAAACACAATCATGCCGCCGGGGTCAAGACTTATCCTTAAAAAGCAATTGACCACCCGGCAAACTCTAACCGTTTCATCCAGACGGCCGAAAAAAAACAATCTTAAAAATAATATGGTTATATTCTATCAATTGATGTTAAACTACAGGGTATGCAAAAAATAAAACAGCAGATTTTGATAGGATCAAAATCATTTAATTTGAAGGTTTACAACAATAATACATCCATTTAAGGGCAATATATGAGAATCGTTACACGACCGGATTTTGACGGCATTGTCTGCGCCGTTCTTCTCCATGGGGCAGAAAATATAGATTCAGATATCTATTGGGTGGAACCCAGTGAAGTACAAAACAAAGAGGCCTTGATCCAAAAAGGGGATATTGTTGCCAATCTTCCCTTTCATCCCGATTGTTCACTATGGTTTGATCACCATGTCTCCAATATGCCGGATATAGAGGTCAAGGGCGCCTTTGGCATTGCCCCATCCGCCGCAGGTGTGATCTTTGACTATTATAAAAAACAGGGGAAATTCAAGGGCCAATTTGATGAGCTGATTCAACAGACGGACATGATTGATTCCGCAGATCTGACCCGGGATCAGGTGCAATTTCCGGAGAAATACCCATACCTGCTTTTGTCCATGACCATACAAAACCGGGGGGATGGTGACCCTGATTACTGGAATAAACTGGTCTCCATGCTTGGAACACTGCCCATTGAAAAAGTGTTGGAAGATTCTGAGGTAAGGGAACGCTGCGATGCCGTGATCCGGGAAAATGCCGAATTTGCGCATTTTTTAACCCGCCACACCACCATCCAGGAAAAAATTTCCATCACCGATTTCAGATCCCTTGACACGGTTCCTTCGGGCAACCGGTTTTTGACCTATTCTTTATTTCCCGACACCATTGCCAGTGCTAAAATACGTTATCTGGGACCGGATAAGGGTCAGGTGCTGCTCAGTATCGGCCGCAGTATTTTCAACCAAAACTGCCGGGTAAACATAGGAAACCTTCTGGCCAAATTTGGTGGCGGGGGCCATGCAGGCGCTGGCGGATGCAGTCTTGAAGCGGCAACAGCCCAGGAAAAAATTGATAGAATACTTGATGTTATGAAACAAAACCGGAAAGAAGATGCAAAATGACAATTTGGAAAAAAGAGTTTAAAATAGAGGATTTGAACGGTTTTAGAAAAAACACAATCCTGGGGCACCTGAACATTGAATTTGTCGAAAAGGGAGATGATTTTTTAATCGCAACCATGCCGGTTGACCAAAGAACCATGCAGCCCATGGGAATTCTCCACGGCGGAGCCTCGGTGGTCCTGGCAGAAACCCTGGGCAGTTCAGCTTCCTATATGACCCTTGACGACTCCAGGTATAGCGTGGGACTGGAGGTCAAGGCCAATCATTTAAAAAGTGCATCAAACGGATTGGTGAGGGGCACTGCAAAGCCGGTCCACCTGGGACGAACAACCCAGGTATGGGATATTAGTGTTGAAAATGAAAAAAAGGAATTAATCTGCGTTTCCCGGCTGACCATGGCGGTGTTAAAGAATTCATCGGACCAGGCCCGCTAAAAAAAAATCACCGCCATGGGCGCCTGAAGACAAGGCCCCATGGGGGTTGCCTATAATTTTTCCTGGACGCTTTTCACCTTGTCTTCCATGGTTTGGTCCCGGTCGGTTCGGGTGCCTAATTTGATGGTAGTGGTAATTCTGGGGGCGCCCATGTCATGGATTTTTTCATGGCATTGTTTTACCACTTCAAAAACGGTGTCCCACTCCCCTTCGATGTTGGTGCCATAGGCATGAAGCTGTGATTTGAGTCCGGCCTTGTGAAT
Organism: Desulfobacteraceae bacterium; assembly: GCA_016744295.1. Taxonomy (GTDB): domain Bacteria; phylum Desulfobacterota; class Desulfobacteria; order Desulfobacterales; family Desulfobacteraceae; genus NBML01. The sequence continues at coordinate 51,823 of JADGEQ010000020.1, forward strand.
AATCTTCTGGCAGGCAGCCACATATTTGGAAACGGACAGCCCTACTCCTAGGGGAACCACGCACAGATCAATGATAACCTTCATTGTTTAACTCCTTGTTTTGTCTATGGGTCATTACAATACCATTTTATCGGCATCATGTATAAGAAATTTCATCTGCGGTTCTAAACAATAAATATTTGACAATCCCATACCGCTTTAATAATATGCCTTCATTGATCGACATCTGAGCCTCTCCCATGGTTTGAAATCAAATTGTTTCCTGTTTTTTTACCGCTGCCCGACTATTTTTTAAAACCTATTCCCTATAAACTCTTTAAAATTGTGTATGAACAAGAAGGGAAAATGCCATGGAGTGTATGAAATGCCGGTTTCCCAATATTGAAGGGGCCAACTTTTGTATTAAATGCGGGCAGTCAATGGCTTTCAAATGCCCGGGATGCGGTTTTAAAACACCAAGCCTGGGTGATTTTTGTATGGAGTGCGGATCTCCTTTGAGAGATATTAACAAGTTTGGAACAAATTATTCAGCACCAAAACCCTATACGCCCAAGTTTCTAACGGATAAAATTCTTAATATTCGAAGCGCTATTGAGGGTGAACATAAAATCGTAACCGTTTTTTTCGCCGATGTAGCCGATTATATGCCAATCTCAGAACAGCTTGACCTTGAAGAGATCCACCAGATAATGGATGGCTGTTTCAAAATTATGAGTTACGAAATTCATAAATACGGCGGCACCATCAACCAGTTCACCGGAGATGGTGTGATGGCACTTTTCGGTGCGCCAACAGCACATGAAGATCATGCACAGCGGGCATGCTGGGCGGCCTTAGCCATCCAGTCCGCAATGAGAGGCTATGGCAGAAAAATTCAGGAAGAGTGTGGGGTTTCTTTTAAAATGCGTATGGGTATCAACTCCGGACCCGTGATTGTCGGTGCCATAGGCGATGATCTCAGGATGGATTACACAGCCATTGGAGATACCACCAATATGAGTTCCAGAATGGAAAGCCTGGCAAAACCCGGCAGCATACTGTTATCAAAAAATACCCACCGGCTTGTCAGGGACTTTTTTGAATTTGAACCTTTGGGAAAAATTTTGGTGAAAGGCAAAGCCGAGCCCCAGGAAATTTTTGAGCTGCTCAAAACAGGGGAGGTCTCGACCCGGATGGATGCAGCCATTGTTAAGGGCCTTAACAAATTTGTGGGAAGAAAAAATTCTACCAAGGCCCTTTTGGATGCCTTTGACAAAATAAAATATGGGGCAGGTCAGGTGATCGGGCTTGTTGGAGACGCTGGTGTCGGAAAATCCAGGCTGCTGCATGAAATTATGAATTTGCTGCCAAAAGGTGAATACGATTATATGGAAGGGCGCTGTCTGCAATATGGTAATTCAATGGTCTACCACCCTTTTTTAAATATTCTGAGAACCTGTTTTGACATCCAGGAGGGAGACAGAGAATTTCTCATCAAAAAAAAACTAACTAAAAAAATTCTAACACTTAATAAAATGCTTGAGGGCGATATTCCACCCTATCAGGAACTTTTGTCTGTAAAGGTGGATGATGAAGCGTTTAGAGAACTTGATCCTAAAAAAAAGCGGGAAAAAACCTTTGAGGCGCTTCGGGATCTATTGATCCGCCTGAGTCAGGAAAGATGCCTGGTTCTGTGTGTCGAGGACCTCCATTGGATAGACAAAACCTCGGAGCAGTTTTTGGACTATTTCATCGGGTGGCTGACCAATTCCCCAATTCTTCTGATCCTTGTCTATCGGCCTGAATATACACATCCCTGGGGAAGTAAGTCCTATTACACAAAAATCGGTTTGACCCAATTGGGAACAAACTCAAGCAGTCAATTAATTGAGGCTATTTTGGGGGATGGGGACGTAGCCCCGGAACTTAAGACACTCATTCTTAACCGTGGGGCGGGAAATCCGCTTTTTATGGAAGAACTAACCCATACCCTATTGGAAAACGATTCCATTGAACGAAAAGATACGCATTATCTTCTGAGAGAAACGGCCTTGGACATTCAACTTCCCGATACCATCCAGGGAATCATTGCTGCCCGGATGGACCGATTGGAAGAGAACCTCAAACAGACCCTGCAGGTGGCATCTGTTGTCGGTCTGGATGTTGCCTTTAATATTCTCCGGAATATCATTGGTGGCAGCAAACAACTCAAATCCAATCTTCTCACCCTTCAGAGCCTTGAACTTATCTATGAAAAATGCCTTTTTCCTGAGCTGAAATATAATTTTAAACATGCGCTGATCCAGGAAGTGGCCTATAACAGCCTGTTGCATAAAAAAAGAAAAACAATTCATCATATGATAGGCCAGGCCATAGAAGTGTTATACGCTGATAGGATAGAAGCGTATTATGAAATGCTTGCCTACCATTACGCACGGAGTGACCGGCTTAAAAAGGCCTGCCTGTATTCCAGGCTATCCGGAGAAAAAGCAGAGGCAAGATATTCCCATCAGGAAGCCTATGGCTTTTACAAAGCAACCATTGATATGCTCAGCCAAATTCCTGAAACCTGGGAAAACAAAATGGAAAAAATGAAAGTTTTCTATTTGATGGCAGAACCCATGGCATTTCTAAGCTACCCTGTGGGGTCTCTTGAAATGATCCAGGCGTTTGAAACGCTTTCAAAGGAGTTGGGTAACAGCAAAGATACGGCAAGGGCTTATAGCGCGATGGGATTGTATTATTCATATCACGGGAATCCAAAATTAGGGATGAAATATTCTGAGCAGGCGTTTACCGAAGCAAAAAACAACCAGGATATTGAATTGATTGTTCCCCTTGCCATGGATCTGGTTGTTTCCTACCAATTGGTGGGAGATTTCTATAAAATAATGAATGTTGCGCCGGACATTATTAGCCGGATAGAGAAAACCGACAGAGAATCAGATTTTTTTTCCTGGGGGGCAAATCCCTATTCGCTGCTTTGCGGATATTATGGATTCAGCATGGGATATATGGGTGATTTTAATCGAGGAAGGATGTTTTTAGAGAAGGGTATTGACAATGCCGCTAAAACCAATGACTTGCAGACCTTGGCATCAATTGAAATTCACTGCGCCAATTTGTTCATGATAAAAGGTGACTGGGAACAGGCAATAGTCCATTTTAGAAATGGTATTCAGTATAGCGAAGAGGTCAAGTATTCCATTTGGTCCTCTCTCTCCTGGAGTGGTTTAGGGTTGGCATGCTCCCAGATTGGAGATATTGAGTCTGGACAGAGATCTGTTGAAAAGGGTCTAAAGATTCATCTTGACAGCGGGGTTGAAACCTATTTGTTCATGCCCCATTTATATCTGGGGCGAATTCATTTAAAGCAGGGCAATATCGATAAGGCGCAAAGCTACACAAAAGAAGCGTTGAGATTGTCCCAGAAGAATGATGAACGAGCAAGTGAAGGTCAGTCCTGGATCCTGCTCGGAAGAATTTTGGAAAAAACAAGGCCCCGGCAAACAGACAGGGCAAGGGAATGTATACTGAAAGGGATGGAGATCTATCGTAACCTAAAGACCAAACCAAATTATTTTTTAGGTCACTTGTTTTTGGGTGAACTTTATTTGAACGCAGGGGAAAACAACAAGGGGGTGGAAAATCTGAAAAAGGCCGAAGCCATGTTCCGAGAAATGGGCATGGCCTATTGGGCAGCCAGGGCAAGAACGCTTCTGAACAGGTAAAAAAGAGAGTCCGGGTTTTGCAATTTTTTGATCAAACGTGTATACCTGCCCTTAATAATGTGAACGTTTTAGGGGCAAGAATGCAAAAAACATATTCAGATAAGGGATAGAATGGGACCCCACAAAATCAGGCAGATGATGAAATCCGAACGGGAAATGGCCAAACAGCGGTTCCGGCGGCAACGAAATAAAAATTATTTGGCCCTGCCCGGTATCCATGACTGCATCATTGTTCTGGATCACCTCAAGCCCTCCTATAATATAGGCAAAATTTTCAGGAGTTCCGAAGCCTTTGGCTGCCGGGAGATCCATCTGGTGGGCATTGATTTTTTTGATCCGGGGCCTGGCATGGGAGCCTTTAAATGGGTTCCGGCTGTCTTTCACACAAAATTTTTTGCCTGTTATACAGAGTTGATTAACAGGGGCTATACCCCCTTTCTCCTTGAGCCCGGCCAGGGCCCTGGGGTGATGGATATATCTTTGCCCCGAAAAAGTGCCTTTATCTTTGGTCATGAAGAGTTTGGGATTTCTTTTGAGCCGGGTCTGTTCCCTGAAATTAAGCGTTTGACCATTCCCCAATACGGCAAATCCCAAAGCCTGAACGTCAGCGTGGCCGCCTCGATTACTTTATATGAATATGTGCGGCAGCACGGATCTCCCTCCAGAATCAACCCTTTAAATGACGACGAAACCAAATTAAGGACATAATCATGCAGACCCCCGATGTGATAGAATATATTGTCAGCTGGCTTAAGACCCATGTGGAAAAATCAGGATTAAACGGATTTGTCATTGGTGTGTCCGGCGGAATTGACTCTGCTGTAACCTCAGCCCTGTGCGCCAGAACCGGAAAAAAGGTGATAGCCCTGAACATGCCCATATTCCAGGCAAAGGACCAGGTATCCAGATCTGCTGACCATATTGCATGGCTGAAAAAATCCCATGACAACGTTCTGGGGATGGATGTGGAACTTACCCCTATTTTTGAACAGATCCTAGCTGGTTTTCCCAAAGATATCCAGGATGATTTGACCATGGCAAATACCCGCTCCCGCCTTCGGATGACAACCCTGTACGCCTTTGCTTCCCACCACAGGATGCTGGTGGCCGGCACCGGCAACAAGGTGGAAGATTTTGGGGTGGGGTTTTATACCAAATATGGAGACGGAGGCGTGGATATTTCCCCCATTGCCGACCTGATGAAATCCCAGGTTTATGCCATTGGTCAATTTCTCGGCATTAACCAAGATATTTTAACAGCTCCTCCCACAGACGGTCTCTGGGAAGATGACCGCACCGATGAAAGCCAAATAGGCGCCACCTATGGAGAACTGGAATGGGCCATGGGACACCTGGCCTCCAAAAAACTCACCGGCAAAAAAACAGATGCTCTGGATGCCCGGCAAAGAAAAGTGCTGTCCATTTACAACAAATTCCATTCAGCTAACAAGCACAAGATGGAACCCATTCCCGTATGTGAAATTCCGGGGGCGCTAAAAGAATAGGGGGTATCCCCCCTAATTGTGGAGAACCATCCTCTTTCATCTTGACCCCAAATAAAAGATGTCATAAAGTCCGGAACCATGTGATAGCCCAATGTGGTGTTGATCTGGCTAATATTCTAATAATTGAGGCATTGTTCAATGGAGTTCCATCTGTCTTCATTCAGTTTTATACTTCTTTTTCTCACCGGTCTTGTTGCCGGTTTTGTTGATTCCATTGCCGGTGGGGGGGGGCTGATTTCCCTGCCTGTCCTCTTGTCCGTGGGAATGCCTCCCCAACTCGCCCTTGGAACCAACAAGCTCCAGGGCAGTTTTGGCACCCTGGCCTCGGCTGCCACCTTTATTCGAAAAGGAACGGTAAAACTGAATGAAAGCATCCATGGCATAGTGTTTACCTTTATGGGAGCGGTTCTGGGGGCCTGGTCCATCCAGCAGATTCAAGCTGGGTTTATCCGGCATATTATTCCGGTGATGCTCTTGTTTGTTTTTTTCTACACCCTGTTTTCCAAGGATCTGGGGACCCGGACCAGCCACCCCAAAATGGGTAAGCACCTTTTTTTCACCCTCTTTGGCCTGGGGTTGGGGTTTTATGACGGATTTTTCGGGCCGGGCACGGGATCATTTTGGACCGGAGGTCTGCTCATTGTCATGGGGATGGATATGACAAAGGCGGCTGGTACCACCCGCATCATGAATTTCACCTCCAATATTGTGGCCCTTTTCGTATTTATAATTGGCGGAAATGTGATGTATTCCGCAGGTTTATGCATGGCTGCAGGCCAGATCATCGGTGCCAGGGCAGGCTCGGGTCTGGCCATTAAAAAAGGCGCCTCTTTTATTCGTCCCATCTTTCTGACCATGGTTTTTTTAACCATTGTCAGACTTATTTATGTCAATTATTTTTAGATGCGTATCCGTTTAGGATAATGCAACAAGTGAGGAGACCATGTTACAGACCCAGGAAGAACTGCTAAAAATCTTATCAGACATCGGTATTGAATATACCAACCATGAACACCCGGCCGTCTTTACCGTTGAAGAGGCAGCCTTGCACCATGAAGGAATAGAGGGTGTTCACAGTAAAAATTTGTTTTTTAAAGACAAAAAGAAAAATTTGTTTTTGGTGGTCACCCTGGCGGATAAACCCATCAAAATTAAGGAACTGGCAAAAATAATCGGCGCCAAGAGCCCTTCATTTGGAAAACCGGAACTGCTTATGGAGGTTCTGGGCGTAATTCCCGGGGCTGTTACCCCCTTTGCCGCCGTCAACATAAAGGGTCAAGAGGTCACGGTTGTTCTGGATGAGGAGATGATGAAAAATGAATTGCTCAATTTTCACCCCCTGGTCAATACAGCCACCACCACCATAACCCCCGGGGATCTGGTTAAATTTTTGGAACATTGTCATAGGCCCCCTGAAATTATCTTGCTGTAATTTTTATTCAAGGATATCCTAGGATTTTTCATTTTCAAAGAAGATGGCCACCTGGTCTGTCAGAATGGCAATAAGTTCCAGGTGGTCAAAGGGATGCAGAGCACGGATTTATTTTTTTTCCTGCATATTGACCCTGAATTGGCTCATGCAGTCAATGATATCTTCTGTTCTTCCTTCATCCGCCGACCATAGGACCGTGTCGGGCGCCTCCACTTTCATCAGGCATTCCGGGAAAAAATCATAGTACTCATCATTTATTTTTAACACAGTGATTTTATCCTCTGGGAATGAAGAATCAGCTATATGCTCTATGATTTCCCACTCATCCGGGATCTGAAATTCTGCTGTTATGTTCACTTCAATGGTTTTCATTTTTTATTCTCCAAAAACATCTCTTTCTATTTTTTTATCATCGACTTTAGCCCTAGGGCTCATATGGTATCAGTTTCGTCTGGTAAGATACAATATAAAAATTTAAGGCCGATTGGATCGCCGGCCAAATTTTCAGGCAAAGGGCTTCATGATTTCATGTAAAGGAATTCGTTTGGAAGCCAGATATTCGATAAAAATTTCTAAGCCAGGGCGAACCTTTAGAATTTCCTGAATGCCAAGATCCTGGCCTTCAGCCCAGGTCAGGCCGCTAGGATAGGAATGGAAACTCAATATGGGAATTTTTTGAGGTCCCCGGGGCATTGGAAAACAAGGATTCCCAAATAATAAGGATTATAACGATTCTTAAGTATCGCAGAACCAACCCCCCCGTGTCAGATGGCTAAATGTATAAATGATCGTATAAAGACCAAGCGACACACAATTTGTCGGCAGCTCAATGATTTTTTTGACAAACCCACGCCTATATATTATAGAACTTACTTTTTTAAATTAAGCCTGGAGGAATGATGCAGACAGGAAAAATTAGCCAGCGAATTACATATTTCATGGAACAGCGAAAAATGGACATGGATGCCCTTTCCCTGAAAACAGGTCTTGATGCAGTTCTTCTTGATACCATGATCACAGAAGATGTGTACCCGCCCCTGGGGCCGTTGATGAAAATTGCAAGGGCGCTGGGCGTCCGGCTGGGAACATTTCTGGATGACCAGGAAAGCTGTGACCCTTATATTGTCAGAAAGTCCCAAAGGGAGTCTGAGTTCAGCGTCCTGGCCGGAAAAAACAAACCGGCTGCCTTAAATTTCTTTGCCCTGGGCAAGGGCAAAACAGATCGTCACATGGAGCCTTTCTTCGTTGAGATTCTGCCCGAGTCTGCCAGGGAAAAAAAGCTATCCTCCCACGAGGGGGAAGAATTTATCGTTGTTATCAAAGGAAGCATTGAGGTGTGCTACGGCAAGGAAACCCAGATATTAAATGAAGGTGATTCCGTGTACTACAACTCCATTGTTCCCCATTATGTCAGTTGTGCCGGGGATGAAAAGGCAGAAATCCACGCGGTCATTTATATACCCGAGTAAAGGAAAAAAAATGGATACCAACATCGGTTTAAATGACCTGATCGGCTTAAAAGAATTGACGCTGGGACAAATTCTGGACCAGACTGTTGCAAAATTTCCCGACAACGAAGCCATTGTATACCAGGATAGAAATTTTAGATTAACCTATCGGCAATTTTCAGAGATGGTGGATGAAACTGCCAAGGGACTCATGGCCCTTGGCATAAAAAAAGGCGAAAAATTAGCCATCTGGGCAACCAATATTCCCGGCTGGGTCACCCTTCAATTTGCCACGGCCAAAATTGGTGCCGTCTTGTTAACGGTGAATACCAATTATAAGACCGCCGAGCTGGAATATTTGCTTGTCCAGTCTGAAGCAGAAAATCTTTTTCTCATTGACAGGTTCCAGGACACGGATTATGTGAATACCGTGTACGAATTGGTGCCGGAACTCAAAACCTGTCAGAGGGGCAGCCTGTCCAGTCCTAAGTTTCCCCATCTCAAACGGGTGGGATTTTTGGGACCTGAAAAACACAGGGGCATGTATTCTGTTCCGGAAATCCGTGCGCTTTCGGTGATGGTATCCGACGAGGCCTATGCAGATCGTCAGAAAAGTCTGAGCCCCCACGATGTGGTCAACATGCAGTATACCTCGGGTACAACCGGATTCCCCAAGGGGGTTATGCTCACCCACTACAATATCGGAAACAATGGGTTCTGGATCGGGGAAAACCAAAAATTCACGGAGAACGACCGGGTTTGTCTGCCGGTTCCCCTTTTCCATTGTTTTGGCTGCGTCTTAGGTGTTCTGGCAGCTGTCAACCACGGCAGTTGTATGGTGGTTCTGGAGGGATTTGATCCCCTGCTGGTCATGGCCTCTGTTGAGCAGGAACGCTGCACGGCCTTGTACGGTGTTCCCACCATGTTTATTGCTGTCCTGGACCATCCCATGTTTTCAAAATTTAATTTCTCCTCTTTGCGCACCGGTATCATGGCAGGGTCCAACTGCCCGGTCCACGTCATGGAGCAGGTGATTGACCGGATGAATATGACAGATGTCACCATCTGCTATGGCCTGACCGAAGCCTCACCTGTGATGACCTATACCCGAATTGGCGATGATGTCAGGTTACGGGTGGAAACCGTTGGTCGTGCCCTTCCCCACATGGAGGTCAAGGTGGTTGATCTTGAAACCGGGGAAACGCTTCCTTCAGGGGGCCAGGGAGAGGTATGCTGCCGGGGATACAATATCATGAAGGGCTATTATAATAATCCCGATGCCACAGCCCAGGCCATTGACCAGGATGGATGGCTCCATTCGGGAGACCTTGGCATCATGGACCAGGAAGGGAATCTGTCCATCACCGGCCGCCACAAGGACATGATCATCCGGGCCGGGGAAAATATCTATCCCAAGGAGATCGAAGAATTTCTCTACCGCATGGATGACATAAAAGAGGTACAGGTGGCAGCTGTTCCCAGTGAAAAATATGGGGAAGAGGTAGGGGCATTCATCATTCTCAAAGACGGCGCAAAAATTGAATCCAGTGAGGTGAGTGATTTTTGCAGGGGAAAGATCAGCCGGTATAAGATTCCCCGCTATGTTCATTTTGTGGACAACTACCCCATGACCGCTTCGGGAAAAATTCAAAAATACAAGCTGACTGAAATGTCGACCCAGATCTGGCCGGAACGGCGTTAGGCAGGAGGTTTAATTAAAGATTAACAACCATGAATTTTCCATCTCCAAAGGATAGGGGCAAACTGGACCCGGCAGATCCCGGGTCACAGCATCTGATCGCTGACTGGAATGCCCTGCAGCGGGTATTTATACGCCCCGAAGACGAGGGCAGCCGGCAGACCCTGGTTAAATATATGGAACAGATTTTCTTTGGACTCCATGATTTTTTGAATCAGCATGTGGGGGTCACCGAAGAGATCAGCCTGGCAGAACTGTCCCTGGCCCACACCGATACCCGGATCAACAAAGAACCCTTGAAAAAACTGGCCGATGTGATTGAAGACATTATCCAGGAGATCGCTCCCCGGGCGGTCAATGTGGCATCCCCCTATTTTGTGGGACATATGACCGCGGCCATCCCCTTTTTCATGGTCCATCTCAAGGCAATTACCGCGGCATTGAACCAGAATGTGATCAAGCTTGAGACCTCAAAAATACTCTCTGTACTGGAGAAACAGGTTCTGGGCAAAATGCATCGGATGATTTACAAACGCGAGCAAGCCTTTTATGATGCCCATGTCCAGAATATTGAAACCTCCCTGGGCGTATTTACCACCGGCGGCACCACTGCCAATATAACGGCATTGTGGGTGGCCCGGAACCTGGCCCTTTCGCCCACAGGACCTTTTGCAAGTGTTGAACAGGACGGAATATTTGCAGCCCTCAAAGCCCATGGGTTGGAGCGAATGGTGGTCCTGGTTTCCAGTCGGGGCCACTTTTCCCTGAAAAAGGCCGGGGGCATCCTGGGAATAGGGAACCAAAATATCATCTCCATTGATGAGGATGAAAATCGCAGTATTGACCTTAAAAAACTTGAACAGACCATCCAGGCATTTAAGATCGAAGGAAAAACACGGATCCTGGCCATTGTCGGAATTGCCGGGGCCACGGAAACCGGCATCATTGATCCCCTGCCCCAATTGGCCGATATCTGCCGGGACCACAACATTCACTTTCATGTGGATGCCGCCTGGGGAGGACCGGTACTCCTGTCTGAAAAATATGCCCCGCTTCTGGAAGGGATCCAGCGGGCCGACTCGGTGACCATTGACTGCCACAAACAATTTTACATGCCCATGACCGCCGGAATGGTTTATTTTAAAGATCCCGAAGCCCTGGACCAGATTGTCTACCATGCCAGGTATATCAATCGGAAAGGCTCGGTGGACCTTGGCATCAAAACATTGGAAGGATCCAGGGAAGCAAATTCCCTGATCCTGGACTCTGCCCTGAAAATTATGGGGTCAAGGGGATATGGTTTGATGATCGACCACGGCATTGAAACGGCCAGGGGATTTGCCCGAAAAATAGATGCCCGCCCCCTGTTCCAGTTGGTCACCCGGCCCTGCCTGAACATCCTGACCTACAGGGTGGTTCCGCTTTTTATCCGAAAACAGCTGGAGACCGCTGACAAAATGGAACAATGTCGTATCAATGCCCGGCTTGACCGGATCAACACCAACCTCCAGCGGACCCAGAGGGAGGCGGGCAAAAGCTTTGTGTCCAGAACAAGACTACGGGTAAATCCCAAGGACAGCCAGGATGTGGTAGTGCTTCGATCGGTGATCATGAACCCCTACACCACCCCAGAAATTCTGGATGAGATTCTGGATGAACAGGAGGCTCTCCTGGCTGATATGATCATTCCTGATTAAAAGACCCCTTTGGAAAAGAAATTTTGTCATAACAGTTTTTCAAAATTGGACCTTATGGATATGGGGTTCCACCGGTTAGGCTAAATTTTGAAAATCTATGATTTTAACGATCAAATCGGTTTTATATGATTTTAAAAAAACGATAAGACTCGGTTCGGTGGACTATGGTCTTTTTCTCTATGACTATACATTTACCAGCCTAGGTTGACGCTTTCGCCTTAACAAAACAGGAGGTTTTATATGAACGAAGCTTTATGGCTTGCCATGCTGCTGGTCAATTTTTTGATGATTCTTTTTTTCTTTCGCCTGTTCGGCAGAACAGGACTCTTTATCTGGGTACCCATTGCCTGTATCGTTGCCAATATTCAGGTGGTTAAGCTGGTGGACCTGTTTGGTATTTCTGCTACCCTGGGAAATATTGTGTATGCCTCTTCTTTTCTTGTTACGGACATACTTTCGGAGATCTATGGGAAAAAAGAGGCTGTCAGGGCTGTAAAGGCGGGTTTTCTCTCTTTGCTCTCCATGACAATCCTCATGTTCCTTGCCTTGAAATTTATACCATCTTCAGATGATTTTGCTCAGTCCAGCCTTGCAACTATTTTTTCCATCATGCCGAGAATCGCAGGAGCAAGCCTCCTGGCCTATCTTGTGTCCATGTTTCATGATGTATGGGCCTATAATTTTTGGTATAAACGCTTTCCAGGTGATTCCATGTTATGGCTGAGAAATAATGCCAGTACAATGACAAGCCAGCTTCTGGATTCAACGCTTTTTACAGTTCTGGCATTTGCCGGAGTATATCCTCTTGAGGTCTTGTGGCAAATTTTTCTGACCACCTATCTGCTCAAATGGGTTGTTGCGGCTGCAGACACCCCTTTTCTTTACCTTGCCAGGCAATGGTATAGAAAAGGAGTCATCCCTGAAAATTGATTTTGCCATTGGCATCAAATGAATGACTATTGTTTCATGGCCGCCTTGACAAATCTTTTGTGAATTTATATCTTGTGACTGCTGGTCACAAGATATAAAGGAATGATAATGGGAGTTTCAGACAGAAGGGAAAGGGAGTTTAAACGCAGGGAGGCGGATATTCTCAAGGCCTCCTTTGATTTGTTCGCAGAGAAGGGCATTGAATCGGTCACCATTGATATGATTGCTGAAAGGGCTGAGGTTGGCAAGGGTACCATTTACAAACATTTTATCGGGAAAAATGATATTTTCGCCTCCCTGGTTATTCTCCAGGGACATGAATTGATGAATGCCCTGAACAGCTTGGATAAAACCGTTCCCATCATTTCCCAGATCAAAATAATGATTCGTACTTTCTGGGAAGTCCATACCCACGACATGAAAAAGTTTAAAATCCGGCGAAGATGCGACCAGTTGTTGATGTTAGAAGAGTTGTCCCCCCCTGTGCTTGCAAAATACACCCGACTTAATGATATGAAAAAAGAGTTTGCCCGGGCCCTGTTCCAGCAGGCCATTGATGAAGAAATTTTCATGGCTGTGGATGTGGACAACCTTCTTATCGCGTCCCTGGGCTTGTATACGGGTATGCTGGATGTGGCCTTGGAAGAGGATGTTCAACCGTCGGAAGAGTTGTATGTGCTGCTGAAAAATATGGTTTTTAAGGGATTTATGCCCTAGGTCCAAGGGGGCGCGAGATTAATATTTTTTTGCATTTTTAATGACCATTAGTCACGAATAGACTGCTGGTCGTTATCTTGTTAAGATAACAATTGAAATAACAGTGAAAGGAAATCATGGATATCAGTCGAATGATTCGTTGGGTGGTGATAAAATTTCCAGGAACAACCCTGGTGGCACTCCTCCTCTTGTCGGTTCTGGCGGCCACCCAACTGCCCTACCTTGAAACAGATCCGTCCCCCATGCTTCTGGCACCAGACCATGCGAGCCGGGTGGCCATCCGAAAGCTGCGGCAGACCTATACAGGAGCCAACAGCGGGATCATCGTCATGCTGGCTGCCAAGGATACGATTTTTAAAAGAGACACCCTTACCCGGATAAAAAAACTGACCCGGGCATTTGAAAATCTGAACCTGATCACCCAGAAAGATCGTGACCACCTTATCTTTTTGAGCGAAGGTTGTCCGGCTGATATAGACCAGCAAATAGCAAAGTTAGCCAAGGCCCCCATTGATTCCGACACCTGGATGCACATTGATGCGTTAAAGGAGGCTCTGGAGTTCTGTGCCGATGACACCCCGGCATTGACCATTAAAAAATTGATTGCCACACTGGATCTCTGGCTTGGAAAAATTTCCCCCATAAAAAAGGTCAGTTCGCTTTCCAGCACCGATAATATCCTGGTGCGAAACGACCGTCTGGAGGTTGGCCCCATATACGAATCCATCCCCCCTGGCCCGGATGGGCTGACAAGGCTTGAGGAGGAGGTCACTTCCAATGATATGTTCCAGAATATTTTGATTTCCAACAATAGCAAAAATACCAGCATCAATATTGAACTGAATTTGTCCGAGGAAAACATAAAAGACCGGTATCTTGTTTACAGACAGATCAAAGAAATTGTTGAAAATAAAATTCCCGGGCCGGAAAATTATTATATTGCAGGGATACCGGCGGTAACAGCTGCCCTTGGCAAAGTCATGGAAGATGACAGCAAAAAACTGTTTGCCATAGTAATTTTTCTGGTGATGACCTGCCTTCTCATCACCTTTAGAATGCTCAAAGGGCTTTTGGTTCCCCTGGCTGTTGTCCTCCTTTCTCTTATGGTTACCCTGGGGGTGAAAGCCTTTCTAGGCATTCCTTTGAACATTATCACCATCTCTCTGCCCGTATTCATCCTGTCCATCGGAGTGGCCGACGGTATTCATATGTTTTCCGAATACCGGGACTGCCTGCTCAAGGGGCTGGATAAAAAAGAGGCGGTTGAAGAAACCCTGAACCATTTGACCATGCCGGTTATCATGACCTCGTTGACCACAGGTGCAGCCTTTTATGCTATTTCCATAACCAAAATTGTTCAGCTCAAATATTGCGGACTGTTTGTCTGTTTGGGCGCCATAGTGGCCATGGTCTTCTCCCTGTTTTTTATCCCGGCCCTGCTAATGGTGCTGCCGGAAAAATCCCATCCTAAACAAAGGGCCAAACAAACAAAAACGCCTCTGTCTTATATTGAAAAAAACTATTCACGGTTTTTGGTTGGCATCACCCGCAGGGCTCTGGAAAATTGTGTTGCAATTGCATCCATTGCCGGTATCATTTTTCTGGTATTCCTTTTGGGTGCATCCAAGGTAAAAGTGGATAACAATAGCGTTAACTTTTTTATGAAAGATTCCGATATTTATATTTCCTCCCATGCCCTGAACAGTCAAGGTGCCGGATCAGCCCGGATGAATTTTTTAATTTCAGCAGATTCCCAGGAAACTGAACCCTTTAAACGCCCTGAAAATCTTGGGGTTATAAAAGACTTTATGGGATTTTTAAATAACCAGCCCCAGGTGGGAAAGGTCATGGGAATGACCGAGTTGATCCGGCGGATTAATTTTGTACTCAATGATGAAGATCCTTTATTTAACCGAGTGCCCATATCCCAGCAAGAAGATTTACCATCAAATCATCTAATTTCCCAGTTGCTGCTCCTATATGAAAACGGGGGCGGAGATGCCCTTTCCGATTATGTGAACCCGGGTTATACAAGGCTGAACCTGCCCGTGGTGCTCAAGACCAATTCATCCTTTGAGACCAAAGCCCTGACCGACAGGGTGAAGGGGTTTGCAAATCAAAAATTTCCCGATCACTTAAGCCTTGAGATCAGCGGGTCTGCCAGCATAGAGGCCGCCACCACAACTGAGATCGTCAAGGGCCAGATCACGGGCCTGACCGTTTCAATCTTTGTGGTGCTGGTGATGCTTGCCATTACATTTCGCAAAATTGGGTACACCCTCATCGCCATGATCCCCCTGGTCATGACCATTACCATCAACTTCGGCGTCATGGGATTTTTGGGGATTCCTTTGGATATCGGAACCTCAATCATCTCCAGCGTGGTGATTGGAATTGGTGTGGATTACAGTATCCACTACCTGTCCCGGCTGAAAACAAATCTGGACAAGGGAATGACCTTTACAACCGCTTTGGACGATACCGTGCGCCATAGCGGCAAAGCCATTGTTTCCAATGCCGTGAC
The DNA here is from genome assembly GCA_016744295.1 of Desulfobacteraceae bacterium. Taxonomy (GTDB): domain Bacteria; phylum Desulfobacterota; class Desulfobacteria; order Desulfobacterales; family Desulfobacteraceae; genus NBML01. The sequence goes on from JADGEQ010000020.1 coordinate 67,485, forward strand.
AGTGGGATGCGGGTTTATGGCACTTTGGTTTTCCGTTCTTACCCCTTTGATCATCATGGGATGGCTGATCTCTCTGACCATGGTGGTCAGCGCTCTGTGTGCTCTGGTGCTGCTGCCGGTATTTTTTTATTTCACACTGCCGAAAACCCTTCAACAAAAGGTTTCAACACCCTTAAAATTTACCCCTGAACAAGAATAATTCAAGGAGAAAAAAATGAAGTTTAATCGTTATGTTATGATCTTTGGTTTTATCTTTTCCAGCCTTTTCCTGGCAGCATCCCTATCCTTTGCCGGTCCCAGTGCCCCCGAGGTAATGGAAAAAGTTGATGACCGGGAAACCGGAGAAACAATGACATCGGATACCCTGATGGTCCTTATTAGCAAAGGGAATCAGAAACGGCTTCGGAATATCAAAACCATACGCAAAGAGTATGGAAAAAATACCAAGAGTATTATTTTTTTCCTGAGTCCCGCAGATGTCCGGAACACCGCCTATATGTCCTTTGACTGGGATGATGCCGAAAAAGAAGATGATTCATGGCTCTACCTGCCTGCCCTTGGGAAGGTCAAACGCGTTGCAGCCGGTGATAAATCCGGCTCTTTCATGGGCAGCGACTTTAGCTATTCTGATATCAACGGCACTAAGATTGAAGACTGGGATTATACCTTTGTCAAGGAGAGCTATTCCTTGGAAGGAAAAGACACCTGGGTCATCCAGGGACTTCCCAAAAAACAAGCCAGACACAGGGTATTAGAGGAAACCGGGTATTTAAAATCCCTAATTTGGGTACAAAAGGACAATTGGGTGGCGATCAAGGCAAAATACTGGGTGCAAAAGGGTAAAAAAATAAAATATTTTAAAGCTGAAGAGATCCAAAACATCAGCGGCATATGGACTCCCCTGAAACTGACCATGGTGACCACATCCAAGGGCAAGGTGACCCACTCATCCATCCTCACGGTGTCCAATGTCCAGTATAACCTTCCGGTAAAAGACACTTATTTTACCACCCGAAGCATGGAGCAGGGGCTGTAATGCCAAAATCCGGCAAGCTGTTCCTGTTGATTTTTCTTCTGGTTTTTCTAATGCCCTCGCCTTGTTTGCACAGCCCCTTGGTTCCCATGGCCTTGGCAGCAGACATGATCCAACCCGTTGCAAAAAAACAAAACAGCTCAGAAGGTGAAGATCCCCTTGCAGAAGGGTTTATAGATGAAGACGGGTTTAAAGATATAGATCCCTTTTTATCCCCCAAGGAGGGGACTGACAAAGGGGATGCCTGGCTTGATAATGCCATTGATACTGTTTTAGAAGATACTGTTTTAGACAATACTATTTTAGAAGATAATTCGGATGGTATAAGTTTGCCAGATGCAACCGCTTCAAATTTTTATCTGGGCGGGTATGCTGAACTGGAAACAGAAATCGGATATGAAAAACCAAATGAGGAATCGGACGAGAAACTTTCCAAATTCAAGCCGATATTGTTTGTTGAAACAGAATATAGATTTAACAGGGACCATAAGTTCAGGGCATCTGGCCTGGCATCTTATGATGCGGCCTATGGTATGACGGCAAAGGATCAACCCGGTGCCCAGAGCCTGGATGATGAGATCTCTGATGTTGAACTACGGGATCTCTACCTGGATTCAACCCTCGGTGACGTTTTTTCCGTCAAAGCCGGACGTCAGATTATTGCCTGGGGAGATTCCAATTATGCCAGGATTACGGATGTTATCAATCCCCGGGACAATACAAGTCCCGGCCTCATTGAACTTGAAGATTCAAGGCTGCCGGTTGCAGCACTTCGCTTGTCAGCCCAATATGGTTCCCTTTGTCTGGATGGTGTGAGCATCCATGAGCACCCGGGCAGCAAAATTTCCGGCCTGGGTGCTGATTTTGACTATTATGCCCCCCTGAGACAGCCCAATATCTGGATCCGGGACAAAAACACCCCGGATACTGGATTCAAGGATACTGGTTTTGCTTTTAAGGCCACCCGCTCCTTTAACGGGGGGGATATTTCCCTTGTGGCATCCAATACCTTTGACGATTTGCCAATTCTTTCCTACCAGGGTATCACCCCTGCGGGGATACTGGTGTTTACCCCGGAATATGAACGATTTTCAACCATGGGTATCTCTGCAAGCATGACCAAAAAGTCAGCATTGTTCAAGGTGGAAGCAGCTTTTCGCAAGGATCGACCTGTTCAGCGGAATGATGTTTTATTTCAGATTGCCGCTGGTATTCCCGCCGGGTCAATCCAAACCTTTGATAAAAAGGACCAGGTAGAAGCACTCACAGGCCTTGAGTACACCGGGATATCAGACCTTCGAATCCTGTTGGAAGGCAAACTTCTTCACACCCTGGACCATGAATCCTTCCTGGGTATGCCGGAATATGAATACCGGACCTATTTTCAGGCCACCTATGAAATGCTCAACGAAACCCTTGCCCTGGATCTGTTCTGGGTTTATTTTAATCCGGGCCAGGGTCACATTCTCCGGTTGAGCGGTGAATACGATATTTTTGATGATCTCAGTGTCCAGCTAGGCATGGCGTTCTATGATGCCGACAACTCTGATACCGTCATTTACCCTTACCGAGATATGGACAGGATCTTCTTCCGATTCAAATATTTTTTCTGAAAATTGCAGGGTCCCTTTGGGAAAAGGGATCCTGCAATTAGGTCAGACATAATCGGCATCCCAACAGGTTATTCTTAGGACAAGCCGTCAAAGGCAGTTTTGATTTTATCCACCGCCCAGTCAATATCCTGTTGTTCAATGATCAGAGGTGGGGCAAACCGGATGGTATAGGTATGGGTTTCCTTGCAGAGAATTCCCATTCTCATCAGGGATTCACAGATGGCACGGGCCCCTCCAGGGGTTCCCTCTTTTAATTCAATGGCAAGCATGAGCCCTACCCCTCTGACCTCTTTGATGGCAGGATGTTGAATTTTTTCCAATTCGGATAAAAAATAGGCGCCTATTTTTTCGGCATTCTCCACCATATTCTCCTCCACCAGCACCTTGAGGGCTGCCCTTGCCACGGCACAGGCCAGGGGGTTGCCGCCAAATGTGCTGCCGTGCTGGCCCGGTTGGAGGAGCCCTAGCACCGCCTCATTGGACAAAACCGCCGACACCGGATAGAACCCACCGGACAGGGCCTTGCCGATAAGGGTGAGATCCGCCTGGATCCCGTCGTGTTCTTCGGCCAATAATTTTCCGGTCCGGCCAAGACCGGTCTGGATCTCATCTAAAATTAGCAATACATTCTTTTGGGTACAGATCTTGCGGACCTTTTGCAAATATCCTTCGGGCGGAATAATCACCCCAGCTTCTCCCTGGATCGGTTCCACCATGAATGCCACTGTATTGGGGCCAATGGCCTGCTCCAGTGCATCTGCATCCCCAAAGGGAATGGTCTTAAACCCCGGGGTAAAGGGACCAAAATTGGTTCTGGCATTTTCATCGGTGCTGAATCCGATTATGGACAGGGTTCTGCCGTGGAAATTGTCGTTACAGACAATGACTTCCGCCTGGCCGTCGGCAACCCCCTTTGTTTCATAACCCCATTTTCTGGCACATTTAATCACCGTTTCCACGGCCTCCGCCCCGGAATTCATGGGAAGCATTTTATGGGAGTCGGTCAGTTTGCAGAGTTCTTCATACAAAAGCGGTAGCTGATCATTGCGAAATGCCCTGGAGGTCAGGGTCAGTTTGTCCGCCTGGTCCATCATGGCCTGGCGAATTTTTGGGTGGCAATGTCCCTGGTTGACGGCAGAGTAAGCAGATAGGCAATCCAAATATTTATTGCCGTCCACATCCCATACCCAAATGCCTTGTCCTCGATTCAGAACAACATCCAGGGGTTTGTAGTTTTTTGCTCCGAACTGATCTTCAAGTTTGATAAGCTCTTTTGCTTTCATTATTTTATTCCTTTTTCAGATTATATTTTTGATTATCCTGTGATATTTTTTAAGGGTAAGCTCCTAGACAAGCCCAGGCTTGTTTTTTTATTTTAAATCAGTATTAATAGATGCCGTCAAACTATTTTAACACATAAGATGGATGAAGAAAACTCATGCAAAAAAGAAAATCTCATGATCTGCCCTCCTTAAATGGTCTCAAAGCTTTTGAGGCTGCTGCCCGACATCTAAGCTTCACCCTGGCAGCCAGGGAGCTTTCGGTTACCCAGGGGGCTGTCAGCCGCCAGATCAAGCAGCTTGAAGACCAGCTAAAGGTAATTCTTTTCCACAGGCTCCACAAGCAGCTTAAACTCACGGACCAGGGAGTGCTGCTGGCTTCTCCTTTGACCCGGGCCTTTCATATCATGGCAGATGCCGTGGATAAATTAAAAAACCAGCAGCAGTATTTCAGCCTCAAGGTTCACCCCACCTTTGCCATCCGATGGCTCATTCCACGGCTCCACCATTTCCAGAGACTGCACCCGGAGATCCAGGTGCGGCTTACCACCTCGGGAGAAAATGTGGATTTTGGTCATGAAAATTTTGATGCAGGCATCACCCATGCGGGGGACAAGGTTACGGGCATTATCCGGGAAAAAATTTTAACAGAACAACTGATTCCGGTCTGTTCTCCCAGGCTTCTTAGGGGCCAGGTTTCCCTTGAAAAGCCGGAAGACATCACAGGCCATATGCTGCTGCACAACACCCCTGATCTGAGGGAATGGGCGGCCTGGGCAGATCAGGTTGGAATCAAAGAGTTGTCCCTGGAAAGGGGCCAGGTCTTTGAAGTGGATGATGCCGCCCTCCAGGCGGCAACCGCAGGATTAGGCGTGGCTCTAGGCGATCTTTTTCTCATTCGGGATGAATTGGAGGCAGGCCGTCTGGTTGCCCCCTTTGGGGTTGTTCCCATCAAAACGGGAAATTATTATTTTTCCAGACCGGAATTTAACAGGAGCGCTGTCAATGTCAACGCCTTTCAAAAATGGATGGTCGCTGCCCTCTGTCAGGACGGGAAGGGGGAAAAAACAGATTAGAATGGATCTAATCTGTTGACATCTTTTGTTGACATTTTCCATTCCGTTTCTATCCTAGTTCATAGACACCTTCACTCAAATCAGACGAAACAAGGAGGCAGATGTCATGAACACAATAGAAAGCCGCAGCATCCGGATAAAATTGGTGGATGGGACCCAGATCAACGGAGAGGTCAATATTAACAGGGGAAACGGCTACGACCGGTTAAGTGACCTTGTGGGGGATTACCAGGAAAATTTTCTAACCATCTTCAATGCAACCCTCTATGAAAAAAACCTTGATCCCCAGCTCAAATATGAAACGATTCTGGTCAATAAAAATCACATTCTCTATTCCACCCCCAATGGGCATAGGGAATAACTGCGATCCAGGCAGCCTGGTTTCTTCTACTTAGGTTTCATACTCCCATGGTCAGTTATTGGTCTAAATCAACGCGGCAATGCTTGTTCCATATTGCTGGGCATCCTCTATTCCCCCCTCAACCCAGCTTGCCTTGAGCATCAATGGGCCGGAGACCATTTGCATCCCATAGATATGGTGCATGGTATCAAATAGTCTTTTCTGGGCTTCTCCGCTCCAGCCGTAGGCACCAAAAGCCCCTCCAGGTTTGCCTTTGAGTTCTGCCCTTTCTGCCATAAACAGAATCTGCTTCATGGAGGTGATCATTTCACCATGGTAGGTGGCTGAACCAAATGCATACCCGTCATATCCTTTTAAATCCTCTTCATTTTTAATTTCATTTGCTCTTTTGAGACAAACTTCATGCCCCGACAGGCGAATACCCTCTCCTATCAATTCCGCAATTCCCTTTGTCTCCTCTGCTCTTGATGCATATACGATTAACACGGTTCCCATTTTGTTTCTCCTAATTTTGTTTCCCTTAAGATTGTTAAAGATACTTCTTAACTCCGTCATTCCAACCGTTTACCAGACTTTCATTGTATTGAATGAAAAATTATCTTCCCTTAAGTATAATAGGCTGGGTGTTTTTTGCAAATAAATAACCTGGCCAGCTCTTTAGCGACGGAATCGGTTAACCTATCACAAATGACTGAATAATGATTCAGCTTATCAGTGGGCAACTAAAAATCGCGATAGTGTATTGCATAAAAAACAGGTTTATTTGGAAAAATTATTTTCCAGGGATTGAATTGCTGTAAAGTGAATCTCCAATAAATTGTGATGGCGTATTTCCCAATTTGATTTTTGGGTTAAGCCAAATGCGATTACAGGAAGATGAATGTATGACGATATTTCCAAATTTCGTCTTCTTTCCTGGCTATTTTCGGTTTGAGCCGAAGCCGTACACTAAAAACACCAATGGATCTTCATCAGGATCATTGCTCGGAATATTAATATCCGCATTCCGAATACCGGAACCTGACGCAGTGAATGTCACTTCAAATGCAGCAGCCTCCTGGGCCTTGATCACTGATCCGGGCATGGAGGTCACTTCAAAATCCTTTGCATGTACGCCTGTCACAGAAATAAGAGGCTCTCCTTTCAGCACAAGATCACTTTTGCCTGTATTGAGGATCATGAACGTCCTGGTAACAGGTCCTTCCTTGATCTGACCGAAATCACTGCCATTATTATGCGCAAGGATCTCACTGTTCTTTTTAAAAATGGGCAGACCGTTCCCCTGCACACTGATCTCAGGTCCCTCCCACACCCCTTCCGGAGAATATACCTGAAGATCATATATTTCCAGCCGTGATATTCCCGTTCCTCCGCGTACCATAAGCACATTATCAAGCTGCTCATGGGAAAATTTAAAAAAACTGCTCTCATCATCGGTATCAATATACCCGCTGAAACGAAGCTTTTCCTTTTCTGCAGGATCCTGGGTCACATACATCCTTAAATTGGTACGGCACCAGGGAAACCTGACTTTACGGCAGATCTCATGAACATTCCACTTATTCCCTTCTTTGGAAGATGCACCTATTGTGATCCTTTTTGCAGAGGAAGAGGCGTTTTCAATATATCCGAACTGTGTGCCGAATAGTTTAAATCCTGTTCCCTGGGTGCTCTTATCTCTGGTACGGTAATACACCGTCTCCAGATAAAGGGGAGGCTTGAGATCATTGACGCTGGTCATGCCGATCCATTCAGGTTTTTCCTTGTTGTTCTTTACGGTCTTGTTTTTTTTTCCGGCCTTGTAGATCTTCATATATGTGGCATTACTCCGCCCCTTGATCTCAACACCTGTGTTGTCTGCGATCTTTTTCCACACGGATGCATCAAGCTCATTGTCTTTCCATCCCTTATTAAGAACAGGTTTCCATGCATGTGCTGCATGAACGACCTTTGTCACAGCATGTTCGCCTGAACGTCCCTTGACGACCAGCTTTACCTCATAATAACCCGGTTCCTTGAATTTGTGTCTTGGATGAGCTGCTGTTGACGTGTTTCCGTCACCAAAATCCCAGGCATATGTAAGCGTTCCTTTTGCCATATCACGGGAGCCTTTGGAGGAGAACTTGACGGTACCTGGTCCTGTGCCCTGTTCTTTGTCCACTGAAATGAGCGCTACAGTTGGAGATATATGTATTGAGGTCTTTATGCTGCTGTGACTATTGCCTGCCATATGATCCGAAGCGATAATATGTATGTCCTTTTTTCCCGGAGCCTGTGTTTTTGGACATGACCAGGTGAAGGTATTTCCTTGTATCATTCCCGGCTCTCCGTCCCACTGATAGAACCTAACTGGATATCCTTCCGGATCCGGAGCTGACAGATCGAATGTTACAGTCTCGCCGGGAAGTATGGTCCTGTCCGGAACCTGTGCAAGCCATGGGCGCCTGTTATCTTTCCCTTCAGTACGATATATATTAAGTATCGCAGGGTTACTGTCAAAGGTCCCGTTATTCGTCACCAGGGTGATCGCAGTACGGCCTTTTGGCAAGTTCTTGTCTAAAGGCACTGAAATAGTATACATCTGCGTATTCCCTTCTCGCTCGATCTTTACATTCTTATGTCCGTGCAGTACGGTCCATTTAAAACTAAGAGGCAGGTCCTGCAGATCATAGCTTTTTTCTGTTGAGATCTTCAGTGTAATATTTGGATCAACAAGCACCTCCTTTTTTTCCGGTTCCTTTTTTTTATTATTTTTCGGTTTTACCGGCGGGATCTTCTTTCCCTGCTGTATCAGCCCTACGGTCACACCATCATAGATCTTATGTCCGCCCTTGACATCGATCACCTTGAATCCTGCAATAGGCGGTGCGATCTTCATGGACTTTGCAAGTGCTACCATGTTCTTCATATGAACAGGTTCATGATAATTATGATAATACAGGTTCACTTCAGTCTGATTACTGCCGCGATAGTCAGAGTGATCACCGAATGAATTATAGGCAACTCTGTGACGCAGTTCATGATCATACGGCACCTTATAAGGCAGGGCAGCTTTCCACATATAGAGCAATGCCGAAGGATACAGGCCATGCCGTTTCAGAAGCAGCTTTGTTTTTTTAGGCATATAGCCTGCAGCCAGGATCATCTTGGTGATCGCCATGGTTTCACTGCCTGAAGAACCCACTGAATTATAAAAGGAAGGCACAAGAGCCTGGTATAGGTCAGTTGACTGCACAGGAGTTCGGTCCATTAATGATATATGCGACGGGCCGGTGAACAGGATATTCCCGAAATAGAACTGAGTCTCTATCCACCCCATTGCGCTTGGCGTATTGGTGATATGATGTCCGATACCTGTAGTGGACTGGCTGGTGAAATTAACGCCATATGCCTGAAGCACTCTTCCGAACTCTTTGACTTTCGGTGGCCACCCATAAAGGTGATCTGTAGCATGAACAATGCTGTTTTTTAAACCTTTTACTGTATTGCCCTCTTTATCAGACCAGGAATCTCGTACAAACGAATGCCGTTTATCAAGATTAAAATATACGTCATCAGAAATGCCTGCATATTTTCCAGTATCGGTCTTGCCATATATACAATAAATCGTATTTTGCCTAGGATCCGGATCAGCGGGATATATGATTTTTTCCGGAACCGGAGACTTTAGGGTAAGATCGGTCAGAACCATCTTGGATTTCGGCTTTTTCCTGCCGGTTTTTTTGTTTTTTTCACCGCCCTTAGACGCTTCTTTTGTCTCCTCCGGTTTTACAGGAAACAGCTTGGGCAGCTTTAGTGTAATCGGTGAATTGTCCTCTGTCCATAGTTTCCATGTACGGGTTTTATAATATGGGTTCCTGACAGGCTCCCGGGGTGGAGTGTTGATTTCAGCTTTTTTAACTTCCGCAGGAGCCTTATCTTCTACCTTTGCTGCAGCTTGGGCGAAAAGACAGCACAGGCAGACAATACTGATAATAGCAGAAATATATGGTGTTCTCATCGGACATCCTGAAAAAGTAACTATTATAGTATAATAGTTTCACGCCCCTGTTAAAATCAATGTAAATTTACAGGAAATTTAAACAGCAAAAATGCAGGCACAAAGACACCAAGGGAATTTTTATAAAATTTAAAATACTGCCCCTCTTATCCAAGCACAACATCTTGCATCCATATCATGTCTAACAAATTTAAGAAAAGAAAAAAAAATCAAGCGCTTGAAAATATAGGAAAAATTACATTGTGATGAAAAATATAAACAAAAACCGATAGAATGGAGAGCTTTCAACAAAGACAGCCTGTCGGATAAGCCACAGATGTTTTTTAAAAAATTAGAAGTTAAGTATTACTATTCTATCTCAAAAGGTTGCTGGATCTTAATTCTTATTGAGAATACAAAATATAGTCTCAAGTATTTTAGAATGAAAAAACCAGAACATTGAGTCGACCACTATGTCATAAACTCAAATAACACTAAAAATATGATCTTCTTTAATGAATAATATTCAGCGTGAATTGCTGTATTCATGAGATAAGGGTTGACAGAAACATAAAAAACCTTTAAATCTTTTTTCCTTGTGAGCCCAGGTAGCTCAGTCGGTAGAGCAGGGGACTGAAAATCCCCGTGTCAGCAGTTCGATTCTGTTCCTGGGCACCATTTTTAAGTTTTAAGATGCGGGGGTGTAGTTCAGTTGGTTAGAACGCTTGCCTGTCACGCAAGAGGCCGCGAGTTCGAGTCTCGTCACTCCCGCCATCACCTGAATACCAATGTCCCCATCGTCTAGCCCGGTCCAGGACACCGCCCTTTCACGGCGGCGACAGGGGTTCGAATCCCCTTGGGGACGCCAATTTGATCCTGGGGCTTTCACCCTTTGTTGAAAGCTTTTTTGTTTTGGGGAACTCAATCGTTCCCACCCCATTCCCGGTTGACTGCTTTCCAACAGATCTTTTCATCCCGCCAGCCTTTGTTGAGTTTTAATAGACATATTTTTGTGCAAGTTTGTCTATTAAAAACCTTGCGAACTCTTTCGTGGTCGAACGTTTATAGCCGAATATTCAACATTTAAGCAAAAAACAGACATTTTTGACAAAAACAGGATGTGTTTAGGGAAAATTATACCATTGAAAAATAGTTCAAAAATTGATACTGCTTATTTTGGAATGGTGCTTAAAATGGCAAGATCGAGGCAGAAGGTTGGAATTCTTAACACCTTCTGTCAAATTTGAAGTGACCCCATGGGGCGAACTATAGTCTGGTTAATATCGTAATTACCGGGGTCCCTTTTAAAAAAAACGGGTTTAAAAAAGCCCCTTCATGATTTACCAAAACAGGATATTGTTGGTTCATGACAGTGTTAAAAAAAATTAAAATTCTGCTTGCCTATGATGGTTCAAATCTGGCTCAGGATGCAGTGACATATATTGGAGAAGTGTTTCCCAGCGACAGAACCCAGGTTGTTATTTTTTATGTGGAAACCAAAATACCCCGGTCCTTCTGGCGTATGGAAAGAGAACTTGATTTTCGTTTTCAAACACCTGAGATCAGAGCCAGTATGGCCGCAAGAAAAAAAGCAGTCAACACGGCCATGGAAAAGGCTGAAAATAGCTTGCTGAATGCGGGGTTCCCAGCAAGTTCCATCCAAACCATGGTCCATATAAAAAATCAGGACATTGTCCAGGATATTGTTGATGAGTCCCATCAGGGGTATGATGCGCTGGTTATAGGACGCAAGGGCCACAGCCGGATAAAGGACTTTCTCGTGGACAGTCTGCCCATTAAACTTTTGGGAAAAATTCAAAATATCCCTCTCATTGTTGTTGGAAAACAACCTTCCCACAAAAATATTCTGGTGGCATTTGACGGAACCAGAGCGATTATGAAAGCCGTAAAATCAATGAGTTCCCTTATTAACACAGAGGGGTGTAAATTATTATTATGTCATTCACAACATCCCCGGAGGCTGTTTGGAAAAGTGCAGGAAGAAGAGCCCTCGGAAATGTTTAATCTGTCTTTGGATTATTTTTTGGAGGCAGGTTTTTCCAATGACCAGGTGTCCTTTGAAATCATGGAGGGTGAAAAAAACCCTACCCATTGTATATTGAACAAAGCCCGGTACGGGGACTATGGTACCATTGTTATTGGAAGGCGGGGGCTTACGGCATTTAAAAGAATTTTTCTGAACAGGGTTGGGAACAAAATTTTTAGAAATGCAGGCAATCATGTTGTCTGGATTGTTCAATAAGTCTCTCCTCTTTTTGAATCAAAATAAAAAATAGATAATAACAGCATAAGGAACGGTGAATACAGGTATATGAGTTTGTTCAGGTTAAAAGGGTTTCCAGGGACCGGTAATTTCCGCCATGGCATCCATCCTCCAGATAATAAGGCCTTGTCTGATGAATCAAAAGTTGAAGTGATGGAAATACCTGAAACGGTTACTCTGCCATTACTTCAGCATTTGGGCGTGCCGTGTAAACCGGTTGTGAAATCAGGGCAGACCGTACGGTATGGAGAAATGATCGGGGTTGGCGAGGCCTTTGTTTCAGCCTCCCTTCATTCGCCCATTGCAGGCAAGGTTAAAAAAATTACCGTCGTGACCCTGGCAAACGGCAAGCGTCTTTCTGCCATATCCATCAATGCTGCGGGTGAACAGATCCCCCCGCAACAATTATGGGATGAGATGCGGTCAAAGGACTGGCCCCGGGACTGCATTTCAATTTATGATCCCCAGACCATTGTTAAAATCATCCACAATTCAGGGATTGTCGGCCTGGGGGGGGCAGCCTTTCCAACCCATGTAAAGGTAACACCCAATGATACACGGATGATTGACACCCTCATGATTAACGGCTGTGAATGCGAACCCTATCTCACCTGTGATTACCGGCTGATGAAGGAAGCGCCAAGGGCTATTGTTACAGGCGCTCTTTTGACAGGACGGGCCGTGTCTGCAAAGGAAATTGTCATCTGTGTGGAGGACAATAAGCCCGATGCGGTTAAAAAGCTGAAAGAAGCCACAGAACAGACCGTGATCAAAATTGCCGTATTAAAAACCAAATATCCCCAGGGAAGTGAAAAACAGCTTGTCAAATCAGTGCTGGGCCTTGAAATCCCCTTGGGCGGCCTGCCATCTGATGTCGGGGTTGCCATGAGTAATGTAGGGACAATGGCCACGGTTGCAAGGGGAGTGATCAAAGAGGCGCCATTGACCCACAGGGTGATCAGCGTATCCGGCAGGGGGATAAACACCCCTAAAAATCTTTTTGTTCCCATCGGGATCTCCATGGGGGAGGTGATTCGCTTTTGCGGCGGTATAACCAAGGATGCCGCAAGAATTATTGCCGGCGGGCCAATGATGGGATTTAGTTTTTCAGATCTTGCCACACCCGTCACCAAGGGAACCTCGGGTATCACTGTGCTGACCCATGATGAAATCTCCAATGAACCGGAAACACCCTGCCTCCGGTGCGGACGCTGCGTTGATGCCTGTCCCATGAATCTTGTTCCCACAAGGCTTGCTCTGGCTGCAAGATATAATAATCCCTCCATTGCAAGCCAATATCATATTCACGCTTGCTTTGAATGCGGCTGCTGCACCTATGTTTGCCCTGCCAAAATCAATCTGGTCCAGCTGATTAGAACGGGAAAAACCCTGGTTGCCGCCTGGGCAAGACGTTAATAAAAAGACTGCTAATATAAGGAACAAATGCGTGCCAGAAAAAACCAATGAACTGGATCCAATGAAAGAGCCAGGGACAATGAAAGAACCGGATACAATAAAAAACCCACCGCCGGCCGAGACAAAAAATACCGCCGTCATCCATGTGGCGCCGTCTCCCCATATTCTGGATACCAGCTCCGGTACCCAAAAGATGATGATGGATGTGATGGTGGCACTTTTACCCCTTGTGCTCGTGTCTGTTTACCTGTTTAGACTCTATGCCGTAAAACAGCTGTTTATCTGTATGATAACCTGTCTTGGGGCGGAATTTCTGTTTGTCCGCATGCGGGGCAAGCGGGTAACCCTTACCGATTGCTCGGCATTGGTAACCGGTATTATTCTGGGTTTGTCCTTGCCGGGGCCTGCCCCCTGGTTTGTTGGTGTTCTTGCCTCGGTTGTTGCCATGGGAATCGGAAAGATCATCTTCGGAGGCCTTGGCATGAATATCTTTAATCCTGCCATGGTTGGACGGGCCTTTGTCATGATCGCCTTTGCCCAGCTGATGGGGGCGGGATCCTATGAAAATGTGACCGGCCTTGTGGATGCTGTTTCAGGGGCAACCCCCCTAAGCGCATTAAAATTTAGCGGCATTCCAATTGATATTTCATCTCTTTTCTGGGGCAATACCAATGGGTCCCTGGGGGAAACAAGCACCGCCGCCTGCCTTTTGGGAGGGTTGTTTCTGGTGGTTAGAAAAACGGCATCCTGGCAGATTCCCACAGGAATTTTGTTAACGGTGTTTGTCATGGCCGGGATAGCCGATATTGCCGGTTCCCATTCAGGCCTCCTGCTTGTTCACCATCTGTTTGGCGGAGCTCTTATGTTTGGCGCATTTTTCATCGCAACGGATCCGGTTACATCCCCCCTGACCCCAAGGGGTAAATGGATCTTTGGTATTGGCACCGGCTTTTTAATAATGATCATCAGACTTTTTTCAGGGTATCCTGAAGGGGTGATGTTTGCCGTTCTCATGATGAATGCCGTTACCCCCCTGATCAACAGATGGACCACCCCTCAACCCATGGGAGAAGCCTGAAATGGAATCCTTTAAAAACAGCAATTTGTTCCAGGCCTGGCTGGTGTTGGTACTTGCCACTCTTTTCGGTACTGCCCTCGCCGGCATTCAAACAAAGCTGGGCCCCATCATTGAAGCAAACAAGATAGAGGAAACCATGGCGAAAATCCCCTCCCTTGTTCTGGGTGAAAAAAAGGCTGCAAGAATGAGGGTCCAGAAAAACAACCTGGCCCTTGCGTCCCGAGTTATTGAAATTGAAAAAAACGGCATTAAAAAATTTTATACGGTCTATGATGCTTTTTTTAAGGATGGTTCCACGGCGGGGCATGTGGCCAAGGCTTCGGGCCAGGGGTATGCAGATAAAATTGAGGTGCTGGTGGGTCTTGATGCCGATGCCGAGACCATTACAGGCCTCTTTATTCTGGACCAGAAGGAGACCCCGGGTCTTGGCAATAGAATATTGGAAAAAGAGTGGCGGGATCAGTTTTTGGACCAACCCTCAAACAAACGGTTGGTGGTTGTGAAAGGTGGGGCGGGAAAGGGTAATGAAATAGATGCTATTTCAGGTGCAACCATTTCCTCCAGGAGCGTTACCAGCATTGTGAACAATACCGTTACCGACATAAAGACACAGCTAATTTCACCTCTAAAAAGTGAAGCCCCAAAAAGTGAGACCCAAAAAAAAGAAAATGGTAAAATGAAGGAGAACAACTAATGGCAGATTCCCCTACGGCCTTTGAACGATTTGTCCAGGGTATTTTACCTGAAAATCCGGTATACCGCCAGCTGCTTGGGCTTTGTCCTACTCTGGCCGTCACCAATGGCATGAAACCTGCCCTGACCATGGCCTGTTCCGTTGGGTTTGTGCTCTTGTGTGCCAATATTGTTACCAGTTTGATCCGAAATTTATTAAAACCCCATCTTCGTATTGTCGTTTTTACCCTCACCATTGCGACCTTTGTGACCATTGCGGATCGTTTTCTTGCCGCATATTTTTTCCAGATGAGCAAAACCCTGGGACCCTATATCCCTTTGATTATCGTTAATTGCCTTATTATCTGCCGATGCGAGGTCTGTGCTTCCAAACAGTCTGTTTTTACGGCCGGCTCGGATGCCATTGGCCAGGCCATTGGCTTTGGTCTGGCCCTTTCAAGCATTGCCGCTGTCAGAGAAATTCTGGGAACCGGCATGTTTTTTGGACTCAGGGTTCTTCCCTCAGCCTGGCCGGATTGGGTTATCATGGTATTGCCCCCCGGTGCATTTCTTACATTGGGGCTGCTGCTGGGTCTGGTCAACTGGATCGGCATGTCAAAAAAATCCACCAATGGGTAACATATTTCTAAAAGGTTTTATGATTTGTTCTATTACAATTTTTCCAATTCAATTAAAGGGCTATAGGCACCGTTTATGATGTATTTTTTGGACATAATGCTGATTTCCCTGACAGCAGCTTTGATCAACAATTTTGTGCTCTACTATTTTGTGGGCATTTGTCCGTTTGTGGGGGTATCAAGAAAGGTGGAAATGGCATTTGGCATGGGATGTGCCGTCACCTTTGTCATCAGCATTGCCGCTTTAATCAGCTGGAGTATCACCACAATGGTGCTGATACCCGGCGCTCCCCTGTCTTCCTTTGTTGCCGGTTTTTTCCTTTCAAAGGAAGCCGCAGCAAAGATTGATCTTACCGTATTAAGTTATATCGTATATATCTTTTCCATTGCCTCTTCGGTTCAGTTTGTCGAAATGTATGTCAGAAAATATTTTCCCATACTCTATCGTTCCTTTGGTGTTTTTCTTCCGCTTATTACCACCAATTGTGCCATTTTGTTTGCCTGCCTTACCATCATGAGCCATGTTGTGGGTGTTGATAATCCTGAAGATGCGTGGGATCTGGGAAGATCCATTGCCCTGGCTTTCTTCGGCGGTGTGGGCTTCACCATTGCCATTGTGATCATGTCGGGCATTAGGGAAGAACTGGAACTTGCCGATATTCCGGAACCTTTTCAAGGAGCTGCAATAACCCTTATTATCGGCGGTATCCTGGCCATTGCCTTCATGGGATTTACAGGGGTGGATTCGGGTATAAGGGATGCTGTCATGCCTGCCCCGGCAGAACAGGCTGCAACAGCGGCTCCCCCTTCGGTCTTTTCTTTGGAATCTGAATTTTTGGTCCAGCTTGATTCCAAAAATCCTGTCTGTCAAGTGAGGGTGCCATGATTCTGATGACCCTTGCCATAGCGGCCGGAACCATGCTGGTCATGGCGGTGATCCTTTCCTATATTCTGGGCTGGGCAAATAAAAAATTTCGTGTTGAAGTTGATCCCAAGATCGAAGCCGTTTTGGAAGCCCTGCCAGGGGTCAATTGCGGCGGCTGCGGGTATCTGGGGTGCAGTGACTATGCAGTGGCCATTGTTACCGATGATATCCCCGTCAACAAATGTACCGTTGGCGGAGAATCCTGTGCAATAAGTGTTGCGGGTATTATGGGGGTTGAAGTGGGTAAAACGATTCCTATTTTTGCTGTTGTCCACTGTGGTGCCCACACCAAGGACCGCCTTGGATTAACGGAATACCGAGGGGAAAAGCGATGTGCTGCTGCCCACCAGGTGGCAGGGGTTCAGGGCTGTACTTTTGGCTGTCTTGGTTTCGGAGACTGTGTCATCGCCTGTAACTATGATGCCATTCATGTTGTGGATGGACTTGCAAGGGTTGATTATAAAAAATGTATCGGCTGTGGTGCCTGTTCAAAGGTTTGTCCGAGAAATATCATTGCCATAACAGGCTTTCATGAGGATAGGATACCCACAGTAGCCTGTTCCAATAAAGACAAGGCAAAGGATGCAAAATCAAACTGCATGACATCCTGTATCGGCTGTAAGGCCTGTTCCAAAATTTCAGACATTTTTAGTATCACCGACAATCTTTCAAAATGCGAGTATGGGGCCTATACCCAGGAAAGTTATGACGATGCGCTAAAATCAATGGAAAAATGTCCCACAAATTGTATCCATCTCATCGGGAAAAACAAGGCTGAATAGAAAGAGAAAACCATGACTGTTTTTTTAAGTTCTTTCCGGCCTTCTCTTTTCCCATAACCGCATCATTGGAATGGGCAGCCCAGTCAATTTGACCCGCCTCAATCATCAAAAAAAAAGCCCGCCTCAAACAAGAGGCGGGCTTTTCCATCCGAATATATTGGGAGAGTTACACAGGAAATTTATGGGAAAATATATTAATCAAACAAATAAAAATTTCATCAATCTGCTGTTCAAGCTTGCATTGCCCATCACATTGCAGAACTTTTTGAGCTCCTCCATGGCCTTCATGGATACGTTGATGATCGGGCAATTGAATGAAACCGCCATTGCTGCCGTGGGGGTTGCCAACCAATTTGTTTTTATTTTTATCATCATTCAATTTGGGATCCACAGCGGGGTGGCTATTTTTACTGCACAATACTGGGGAAAAAAGGATCTATCCCAAATCAAAAAACTTGCTGGAATAGGGCTTATGGCCGGACTTGCCGTTGGTTCCATATTTATATTTGTTGCCCTGGTCATCCCCAATGTTGTGATGGAACTTTTTTCAAAGGATACCCAGGTTATTGTTCTGGGGTCTGAATATCTACAGATTGTGGGTATCAGTTTTGGGATAACGGTATTCAGCTTTTCCTATATGAATAACCTGAGAAGCATGGAGATTGTCAAGGCCCCCATGTACGCAAGTTTGATCGCCGTGGTGCTCAACCTTTTGCTCAACTATCTTTTGATCTTCGGGAAATTGGGATTTCCTGCAATGGGGGTCAAGGGGGCTGCAATTGCCACCTGTATTTCACGATTTATTGAAGGGTTCGCCCTCATGGGTATGATCTATTGGAAAAAATATCCCATTGCCGCCAGTATCTCTGAAATGCTTGATTTCGATATGGTATTTTTAAAAAAAGTGCTGGCCACCTGCTGGCCTGTGTTTTTAAATGAAGTGGTCTGGGTAACGGGAGTCAGTCTGTACAACCTGGTCTATGCGAGAATAGGTACCCAGTCCATTGCAGCGGTGAATATTGTAGCCTCCATTGAAAATTTTATGATGATCCCTTTTTTTGGTATGTTTTTTTCCGGATCCATTATGATCGGCAATAGTATCGGAGCCGGAAAACCAGATGAAGCATATCTATACGGCAAATTTCTGCTGGCCGTGCAATTTTCCATGGCAATCCTTGCCGGGGGCATTATGATTCTGGGAAGGGAGGTGGTCCTGTCTTTTTATAACCTATCTGAGGTGGCTTACATGAACGCCTATCATCTGATGTTTGTGTCCGGCATGGCCCTGTGCATCAAGATTACCAATTTTACAAATGTGGTCAGCGTTTTAAGAGGAGGAGGGGATACCCGGTTTGGATTTTTTCTGGATCTCACCGGAGTCTGGTGTATTGGGGTACCAATGGCTTTCTTTGCAGCTTTTTACCTTAATTTGCCTGTTTACTGGGTCATGGCCTTAGTTATGACAGAAGAGGTCTACAAACTGGGTCTGGGGATTCCCCGGTTTCTCTCCCGGAAATGGATAAAAAATCTGGTGAAAAATGAATAGGACAATTAATTAAGCTGGAATTACCAGTGGTTCTATTCCTGAAAGATCAATATGCCGAAGGCGCGTGGTAAAGGTTTGGTCTAGCAATTTATTATACACTTGACGGCATTGTTTTGTGAATACCAAAATGACTGGTACAGATATAGTTTATACCTTTCATATTTTTTATTATTGTGTGCGCACCGCTGGAAAAGCATTGTTGTGCGTTTTATAAACTTGGATTCAGTCTTGCTAAAAAGCCGCCTTCTTCAGTCTCTATGAGTTTCTCTGTGGACCAACCACTTTCCAAAGCATGAGAAGTCAATGTTTCAAAGTCTAGGTGAAGCCAACGCATCCAGGGACCGACGTTTCCTTCATGGGATAAGCGAAATTCCAATTCCCCTGGGTAACCTTTGTGGCTTGGGAAATCTACTGATCCAGGCTCTTTGACAGAATTAACTAATAACTGGCCACCGGGACGGAGAAGCCTTTCGCATTTGCAGAGTAATCCTTTTATTCCCTTTAAGGTTTCGCACATGCCGATATTATGCCCAAGCATAAAGAGTGTATCAAAGCGTTCGCCATCAAATTGCATAAAATCCTGCTGCCTGACATCCTTGATTCCACGTTCTTTCATGATCTGTACGGCTTGAAAACAGATGTCGATGGCTGTAACCGCATGGCCTCGCTTTTCAAGTTCAAGAGCATGAACACCGGTTCCTGCACCAACAACCAAAATATGACCCCGGCAATTTTCAAAAGCATTGTCTGTCGGCAAGAATTCTCCATGGGAGCGGAAAAATACTGAAACCGGCAACGATTTCTTTTTGCCGGTTTTGAACTCATGTATAAGCACAGCAGATTCATTTCCCCTCCAATAGGCAAAAAGTGCTTGGCCAAATGGGTCAAGAGCTGAATTGAAAGATTTTATCATTTTTTTGTCCTCGCAAATGGTTTAACTAACGGGCCGCTGCGACCTAACCGAGGGAACCAGAAGGCAACACCGCCTCTTCTGGCGGTCAGTCTCGAGCGGCTGGTGATAAGCTGGCTATACGCTCAATTAAAGAGGGTGATGCCCATGTACAGCCATAGAGCTCCGAAACCTGTGGTTCCCTTCTTTAGAATAGACTCTGTAACCAAAGCATTAACTGTTGGCCACTTAGGGCTTATTATTCCGCAAATTATAAATATTAATCCTGTTGAAAGAAAACATGCACCTAGTATAAAAAAGAATATGGAAAAGGTATTTATTAGAATCGTATCCATTTTGAATTATAATGTTTAGTTCAGGTGCTGCCGAGCAAAGTGAGGGAACTGGGGCTTGCCCCAGCAGTCGCCTGAAACTCCTTGTGATATTGTACTAGCTGATGCTCTTCATAAAGTACCTTGATGGATAAGGACAAAGTTCGTACTCAGATGGAAAATCATTAGATTTAACTTCAATAAATTCATTGCGACAATAAAAATAGTGAGCTGTACATGGTTCAGGAGTAGTTTCGAAATAAACCTGTTTGACCTCTATTGACCTCGCCCAACCCATAGCTGTATCCAGTAGTTTTTGGGCAATTTTTAAAGGCCTCCCACGGTAGGCCGGATGTACGAACATCTTCCCAAGCTTGGCAATACCATTACCAAGATTTAGTATTGCTGCTGTACCGACTATTGGGGGATTATCTAAACATGCGACCCAAAAATTACCGCCCGATGATATATAGAAGTTTTTTATATCACCTAGCTCTGGTTGAGGGAAATTATTTTCAGTAAACTTAAATTCGGTTTTCTGAATTCCTCGAATAAGATCATTTACAGAATCTGAATCTGAGGATGAAAAGGGTCTAATTTTTACAGGTTTCATATACATTTTTTTGATTTGTGGATAAGATTGATAGCAACGCCGCTAATCAGCCGCGCGGTTTTTTGCGACGGCTGCATTAGCAATGTTGGGCTAAAAAAAATAACCTTAGAAAATTAAAATTTTATATCGATTTCTGTTAGGATCATCACGTAAACATATAGTTTTTCGTTCAGTTTTTGTCAGCATCAATCATACCAATCTCTTTCAATAGTTCCATAACAATTGAAATCTTGGACCCTGCCATGGTCCCACCAAGAGAAAGCATAACAGAGCAGGTTTCCATGATCTCATTTAGTGTTGCTCCTGCATCAATAGCCTTTTGTGTTTGTCCTAAAATACAACCCTTACACCCCATAACGATAGCTGCACCCATTGCCATCAGCCGTTTGGTCTTAGTGTCCAGAACGCCAGACTCATAAGTTTTATTGTAATGGGCCTGGTATAGTTTTCCCTGTTCCCCTTGCCAATCGATCAACTCCCAGAAATTATCACTTATCTGGTTGTACTCTTCTCTTAAATTTTTCATTATATATTCCTCTTTTAAGGTTTCAATGCTTGCGCTATAAAGTGACTTTGCAGAAAGCCCTAACCCCCCCCCATTTTTTTTAAAAACCGTTCCTTGTGGTTCGCTGTAATGATTGGTTGAACAATGGATTGAGAACGACCTTATCAGGTCGCATCAATCCTTTAGGGTTATCTATCACCGCTGAACAACATTTTTGTTACGTTTACTGGTATACCACTATATTCTCCTACAAACTCTTTCATTTTTTGAAACCCTTGCGTTTTATACAAAGAAATTGCTGAAATATTTGAAGCAGCTACATATAATGAAATATTATTTTTTAGTTTCGATTTTACAAAACAAATCATTTCTTTACCAATGCCTTTTCCCCTAAACTCTGGGTGGACAAACAACCATGATATATGCTGATTCCGATACCCTAAGAAACCAACTACAACACGATTTTGCTCAACAACATAGATATGCGAAGCTATAAAATCAGAATATCTTTTTTTGTCTTTTTCCAGAGGTATTAGTTCAAAATCATTATTTTCATAGACCAATTCATCTAGTTTCGAAAGAGTATAAATTTTGCTAACACTTTTTAAATCGAATTTTGTATATGCTCGGATATTCATATTGATTGATAATATATTGGGGTAAGAGGTTGGCAAAGGAGCAACAGCGGATTTGACAATCCTTTTTCACCCCTTGGTTAGATTGTTTCTACATTTTATTTTGACCTACGATAATATGCAATGAACTTTTTTTTCCAACGTCAGGATGAACATTTTCCAATCTATCCATTTGTAGAATATTCAGGCCCTCAAGTTCTTTTGTGATTTCTTCAAGTGTGAAAAAATGAAATAATTTACCAAAGCCATCATCAAAAGTGTTTGGTTCAACTTCTGTCCATTCATTTCGAGGATAAGATTCATCATCGGTGGAAAGCACGCTGGCAAAAAAAAGACCACTATTTTTAAGAACTCTTCGAGCTTGCGCAAGTAATTTGGCTCTTTTTTCATTGGTTAAACAATGAAGAACATTTAACATCACAACAATATCAAATGAATTCTTAGGGAAATTCTCAGGAACTGAATCCGCTGAATAAAAAGTTAAATTCCCGGCACTGCATGAATTTTTTGCAATTTGAATAGCGTTTACTGAAATGTCCATACCAATGACATTAAACCCCATATTATGCATTAGAATTGAATAATTGCCATCTCCGCAACCGTAGTCT
This sequence comes from Desulfobacteraceae bacterium, assembly GCA_016744295.1. GTDB lineage: Bacteria > Desulfobacterota > Desulfobacteria > Desulfobacterales > Desulfobacteraceae > NBML01. Next base: position 89,750 of record JADGEQ010000020.1, read on the forward strand.
AGTACTGATTTACCATGAACCGTTTTGAGAAAATTTTGTAATTTTCTCCATAATTGTTCATAAATTGGCGCTTGTCGGGATTGTTTATATTCATTTTCCCAAGGTTCTGATGTGTTAATTCTTTTCATTGTATAATTGTTGAGCTCACGTTTAAGCGGGGTTATACCGTTTTGGTCTTTTCCCAAATATCTTTATTCAATTTAAAACGATATGCCGGTTCATTTTTAAATTTGTTACTATTATAAGTAAATAAATTTGTCAATCTCAGTAAATCTATTTTTTTCAAGCACTCTGGGTGAGGCTGGATTACGGTCAAGGTATGAAGAAAAAACAATTTTCATATCAAGCTCTATAAAAGCATAAAATAAAGCAAGTTTTCCTGGCATCTTTTATTCTTCTCCACCAGCGCAAAGCTGAGTGTGGGGCTTTATGCCGAGAACCTTTGCATTAGCATCATTTTAAAACCGAAACGTTTAAGAGCCACTCAATAACCCCGATCCACTCCGGCGATTTGTTCTGCGTGGTTTGCGTTACAGCTTGAATTCATTTTTTATGAATAGAATATGGTTCAACAATATTTCCGTAACAATTAAATTTACTATCTGGCTTCATACCAATCTTTTTAAGGATATGGATGGATGAATAATTTTCAGGGACTGCTGCGCCATAGATAATTTCTAAGCCTAAAATCTCAAATCCATATTTAATACAACAAGACGCAGCTTCAAAGGCATAACCTTTACCCCATGTATCTTGAATAAGACCATATCGAATATCAATAAAATCAGTCTCTCTTGCATACTCTAAACCACAAAAACCAATAATTTTTTTTGAATTTTTTTCTTGTAGTACAAAATTACCAAAATTATTCTTTTCCCAATGCAAAATTCTATTTGCGAACCACTCCTTGGTTTCTTTTTCAGGATAAGGTTTTTCTAAAGGAAGAAATCTTGTTCTTTCAGGGTCTGATAGATAAAACCTGACAAAATTATAATCCGCCTCTATCATTGGTTTTAAATTAAGCCTTTTACTTTGTAATATTTTCAAATGAAATTCCTCTATTTTTATTAGTGCAGAAGGTTTAATCTGAGTTGCAGGGGGATAGAAACAACACGTCCAGCATGATAACAATTTTATTAAAGATCCTATTTTTTTGCCGGCTCAGTATACCCCGGACAACTCCAGCGCTGGGTTAGGTGTTTGAATTTAAGTGAAAGCCTATTAATTCTTCGATAATGCCATCAGATGAAACTGTAATGGTTAAAGTTGCTTTCTCCCCAATTTTTGAGTTATCAAGTTCAACCCTAAAAACCCCTTTATAAAAAGTTAAATTCCCTTTTTCCCCTGCCGATTCTTGATACATGAACATTCCACTTTTGATAGTACCAAACATTTTTTTAAGACTCAGAACAGATTTAATGGCGTCATCTTTTTTCATTTGAGCCTTTGCAAAATCACTAAAGATATTCCAAATATCTTCCTTATTACCCGAATTGTATGCAGTAATGGCCTTATCGAATTGTTGTATGATTTTGCCGTTGTCTATTATTTTAGTCTTGGGAAGGATTTGCGAAGGGCTTGTTGACTTTTGTGATATAAGCCAAAACGTTCCACAAAGATTCGCTATGAGTAAAAGTACTATTAAATATTGTAGGCCATTGCTGGATTTCATTTTTTTCTCCAGATCAGATTATTTGTAATTGATTCTATAAAAATCCAGCTCTTCACCAGTGGGAACGAAGCGATATCCTGGTTCCCATCTGTGTGCAAGAACTGGGTTGGATAATATTTCAAAATTGGTTTAATTCAGTCTTCCTTTTTTCAGGGGAGGATCACGCTTATAGCCATACAGCCCAGTCGCCATAGTCAAATGTTCCGCTGCCATGATGCAATTTACCCTCACCTTGCAACTGCCGAAAAGCGTCCTGCCTTCTGCCCAAAATTTCAGGCAGAATATTCAAAGTGTGATGTGCCGGGAACACATGCTTCACCGGCAGCGCCGACACCCGCTCCAGGGAGTTGAGGTACGCCTCTGGATCGGTGGACGGAAAATAGGCAAATAATATGACCGCCAATATGATCCCAATGAATGTGGGTGACTACTGCGATAATCGGCTTGTCAGTTAGCGTTATGACTTTATCATAAATATTTCTATTATTTGCCCTATGATTGCTGGCTTACTAACGCCCTAAACTCGTGTATAAACTCATTAAATTCTATGGTGTAAATCCTTTTAAACACATCGTTGTGTGAGTTTCTACTTGTAAGCTTTTTTATGTAGGATAGAAATTTTTCCTTACCATGTTTTTTTATAAGATAATCAACTATACATGCAAATTCAGAATACATGAATGCGATCTTGTGTTGTGTAACAATATTAACCTGGTTTTGTTTCTTTGTGTTGAAATACTCTGGAGGTAAAAAATTACCTTTCCGAATGTATTCATATGTTTCGTTCTTGGAAGGATAACATGATGTTCCCATTTGATTTGAGCTATAAACAGCAATACCTTCAAGTAACCATGCTGGATATTGAGAGGCACGAATTATTCCTGAATGTTGATGAAGCAAAGAGTGTGACAGTTCATGCCTAAGGTAAATATCTAAAGAAATTTTACCATTTTCAGCGTCTTTTATTGCCAATGGAGATATGACTATGTCACCATTGAAATACGCACAAGCTCTTGTTTTGGAGATTGAACGCCGATAAAAACTCTCTTGATCTCTAAAAAGAAAAATTCTTGGTTTTTTTAAAAATTTTAATTCATGAAAATCCTCAACTAATGGGATTAAAGAACTTATTCCTTTAAGGCCTTTGTCTTCAGCTCCATTTTGAATATAAATAACAGTATTTTCTGATTCATTTTTTGAGAAACCAATAATTATCGGAGAATATGGAAAAAGCTTACCAAATAAAAAGCTATAAACGGCAAGGCTGATAATAAAAACAAAAATAAATGCAATTGAATAGTTTGATTTTTTACTCATCTGAAAGTCCTGTATAACCCCGTCGCCAGAGGTAATTACCGCAGATTTACCACAAAATGTATTAGAACATTATTATAAATAATTTGCTGCAACCTTAAAAAAAGAAAGCCTGGGGTAATTGTCAGCTACACGAAATTGTTAAGTGCCTATGGCCCCTGCATGATCAATTTTTATTCCGGGAGCCCCTTTCTCAAGTTGTTTACGCAGATCTTGTGGAATATCCATTTTAATATGTTGAGCAACACTTACCATTACATAAACAATTTTAGCAGACGCTATAATTGTGGAACTTTCATAATTGTAGAAGTCAACTTGTAAAGAATAAGATGAGGTTCCTATTCTGCTAGGCTTAACCGTAATCGCAATAATTTCATCGAAATGAGCGGGTGCTTTCCAATTAATTGAAAGGTTTACTACTTGATTATCGATGCCCTTATATAAAATATCATTATAATTGCCCCAAATGCTCCGCATGAATTCTGTACAAGCAATATCAATATAATCTACATATCTACCATTAAAAACTACTTTTTGTGCATCGCATTCAGAATATCTTACTCGAAGAAGATAACAAAAATCATTATTCATTTATTTTCTTTTCCCGTTTATATTGGGTGCTTAACGTTTAAGCTGAGTTGCCGGGGGGGTGATGCCGACAAACTTAGCATTGTTGCAATTTATATTGAAACCGGCGCTTTTAAAGGCTGCTCAGTGGCCCAGATTAACTCCAGCGCTGGGTTTTTTTTACCGCTTTTGGCTCCAACTCTGGAATTGCCAAAGCCCCTATGAACAGACCCAAAAAAAATACCAAACATAGGCGAGACCAGTCTCGGCTTTTACGGTTTGGCTAAGCAATTTGTTAAGGCTCCCACTTGTAACGTTTTTTCCTTTTAGAACCATTTTGATAGGAAGGATCTTGTTTCGGAACCATTATTTCATTGAGAAACTTTGCATTTAATTTTTCTATTATTTTAATTGAGGAACTATTTTCCGGATCACTGGTTAAAATAACCTTATCATAAAAATTTCGGATAAAAGGCCTGATAGCATTGCAGGCAAAATATGCGTAAGAATTGCCTCGATACTCTGGTAATATTTCATAACCTATGTGTCCAACGCATTGCATTATATGATTTGTTTCTCCAACTTTAAAATTAAGATGGCCAACCTTGTTTCCAATCTTATCTGTAATTTTGAAATGATAAAAAGGTACAAGTTCTCCTCCTGGTTCAACATCAACTATTTTTTTAAAAATAAGTTTGATAGGTCCAGAGTGCATATTTAAAGTTGGTTTTGATAAATATCCGAGTTGGAGGAAACATTTCAAGAGTCGATCAGGTCCTTTTTCAAAATTTTACCTACAGTGGATTTGGGCAGGGTTTTTCTTATTTCCACCTCAATGGGCCATTTGTACTTGGCCAGTTTTTGGGAGCAAAAATCAATGATTTCTTTCTGGGTGGTGGTTTTGCCTTGTTTGAGCTGCAAAAAGACCTTTATTGCTTCGCCGCGTTTGGGATGGGGGATACCGACGCAGCAGGCCTCCTTCACCTTTGGATGTTCATAGAGAACTTCTTCGATTTCTCTTGGGTATACATTGTACCCGCCCGAGATGATCATATCTTTGATTCGGTCGATGATGAAGAAATAGCCATCCTCGTCCATGAAGGCAATGTCACCCGTGTGAAGCCAGCCATCGCTGGAAATGGATTTACCGGTTTCCTCCGGGCGGTTCAAATATCCTTTCATCACCTGGGGACCTTTGACCATGAGTTCACCCGGTTCTCCTACAGGCATTTGAGTTACACCATCTTCGGTGTCAACTATGCAGCAGCTGACATCTGACAAAGGAAGGCCGATACTGCCGGCTTTTCTTTTGCCCTTGAACGGGTTGACATGGGTGACCGGGCTGGATTCGCTCAACCCGTATCCTTCGATAATGACGGATCCTGTTCGCTTCTGGAAGGAGTTGATAATCTCCAGGGGAAGGGGAGAACTGCCTGAGAAACTTTCCTCAAGACTGCTCAAATCACGGGTTTCCATTTCTGGATGATTAAGCATGCCGATAAACATGGTGGGGACCAGGGGGGCAAAGCTGGGCCTGAATTTTTCAATAGCTTTAAACAGTTCCTGGGGCTGGGGTTTGGGCACCAGCACATTTGTCCAGGCCATGTAGATGGCAAAGTTCATGGAGGTGGAAAGTCCAAACACATGGAAAAAGGGCAATGCCCCCAGCAGGATGCCGTTTCCCCTGACAAAATCGGGAAACCAGGCTTCCAACTGCTGGATCTGGCAGCTCAGATTCCGATGGGTCAGCATGACGCCTTTGGGGACCCCGGTTGTTCCCCCGGTGTACTGGACCATGGCCAGATCATCGATGTCAATGGCAGACCTTTTCGTCATCTTCCGGGCGGATTTGAGAACCTCTTTGAATTGAAAGAGATTGTCTGCCGGGTGAACTGTGGCTGCAAGGCCTTTTTTTTTGGCAACCAGAGGAAAGAGTAGGCGCTTGGCAAGGGGTAGAAAATCCCCCATTGAAGTGTGGATGATGGCCCTGATCCGGGTGGTTTTCCTGAGTTGGACCATGCGGTCGGCCAGAAGATCCATGGTGATCAGAATTTTTGCACCCGAGTCGTTGAATTGGTATGAAAGTTCTCTGTCTGAATACAAAGGGTTGTTCATGACGGCAACCCCACCTATTCGCAGGGTGGCATAGTAGGCGACCACACAGGGAATGGTATTGGGCAGAAGAATGGCAACCCGGTCTCCTGAGTTGATCCCAAAGCCCTGGAGCACAGTGGCAAACCGGTCTGTCAGCGTATTTAGTTCCTGAAAGGTGATGGTGTAGCCCTGGAAAATTAATGCCACCCGTTCCGGGTATTCAAGGGCTGCCCTGTCCAGGAAATCCGGGATCAGGGCCTCAGTATATTGAATGGTTTTGACCGTTTTTGCATCATAGGCCTTATACCATGGACGGGTATGATAAGTTCCATTCTGGGACATGGCAGTTTCCTTTTGTTAAATTTAAAGGCTGATGTTTATCAACCTCCATGCCTTAAGGCAAGCATAGATTATAAATGAGGACAATATACAACCCTTCCTTGTAAACATTATGGTTAATAAAGAGAGTTCATCCTTACACTAAAATGCATATGCGGGCCGTTGTTGCCCAGGGCATTCGAGATATTTCCAATGGTGTTAATCGCATTAAGCACACCATCTTCCGATTGGATTTTTTTACCCAAAAAGGTCGCTGCTTCTTGAATCTCAATATCAGTCGTGACTTTAGAAATAGCGTCTGCCAGCTCTTCAGCCTTGAGTCTTTTTTGGGAAGACAGCTTTAACCCCCCACCGAACCTAACAACCTGATTACCCCAGAAAGGCTGATCTCCAAAAAATGGACAGATAACCGTCGGACGCCCTGCCCGCATACCAGCGGCGGTTGTATACCAGCCTCCCCGCTTTAGGTTGGGCATTCCAGGTACCGGAAACGCTGTCCTAGAAGCTAACATTGCATGAAAGACATCAGAATCGCTGGCACATTTAACTTCTCAGCAATGGAGACCGCGCCTAAAGCTTTCGGATGGTATATGACTAAATCAGGTTTAAAATCGGCTCCCGGTAAAAATCATGGCAGTATAGCCCTTTTTTTTGAGAGCTTTGCCCAAAACAATGAAGGGTTGAACATCTCCACGAGAAGCAAATGTATTTATAAAAATCTTTACCCTATTGATGGGCAAGTATTATTCAAAGGGAAAATTTTTATCTTGTATTATCAAATTATTAGCAAGTCCTATGCAATCTAACATTGAGAAACTTAAATCGAATTTTCTTTTGCTTTTCAAATCTATGCATCTAAAGGAATGGTGAATCCCTGAGGGTAGCCGGAAGGATTTTATAGATAAAATTTTTATTTCATTTCCAGCCTCCAATGTTGCACGGATTTCTTGATTACTGCCGATTGAATTCTGATTGTCAACTTCCCATGAAATAGGGGTAAGCCAATAACTGACAATAAGTATGTCTCGTTGTAGTTTGTTGACATGCCCAATATGTTCTTTGGCTCCTGGGGGGCCGTCACTAGGCAAAGCGACCCAGCAACCACTGAGCATCATGGCGGTTATGCTGCTAATTATTATGAATTTAGATATTTTCATGTGGTGAATGCTAACGTTTGAACTCACTGATTTTTATGGAGCGCAACAGAGTAAAAAATCCAGTGCAGTGATTTTCTCTGTGTTCTCATCTTTCTGTCGATTGGCTTTATTTCAATCATGATTTTGTAATATTCCATTTACCGTCTCCATTGGAATTCCACTTTTTTCAACAATTTGTTTTACAGAAAGACCTTTCTCGCTCATGTTATTAACGAAAGTTTCGAGTGGTTCTCCGACTTCAACTAAATGTTTATCATGATCAAAAAAACGAATAGCCCTTTGCCCCCATGGTTCTTCATGAATTCCATGTAAAAATTCTACCTGTTCGTTGTTTAGTTTATTATAAGCTTCATCAATCAGTTCCGTTTCGAAATATAATTCAAATCTGTTAGAATTAGACCTAGTTTCTAATCGCTTGCTTATTAAATGATCTGGTTGTATTTCCCAAATTGCTAATCCACATTTCAAAATTACATTTTTTCCGAAATCATGTTCAATGTCTTGACTGAGCAATCGAACATAGAAGTCTTTTGATTTTTCAATATCATTTACAAATATTACCGAAGAATGAAATTTCATGGTATATTTCCTTTTATCATTTTAATTTCTTTTTTATACAGAAGCCCCAATCAGCGGCATCGCTTTTTATGTCGGCTGGATTTATTCGTTAGCCATCTTTCCAGAATTTTTTGCACTTTCCATTGCAATTAAAACATTCCTGCGGAATAGATTGTAAGGAATCCCTGTGTTAAGATGACCAAGTTTTTCTCTATATTCTTCTTCTGATAGAGCAATCAAATCAGGTAAATAATAAAATGTTTCCCAATCTTTAATTTTCTTTTGAAACAATTCTGTCATATGCGTTGCTAAAGGATGATCAAGATGTTTTCTGTTCCATGGACAGGCTTGTTGGCATATTTCACAATCACCTACTCTATTTTCCATTATGGCGTGAGCATTTTTAGGTAAATCTGCATTCTGCAATAAATTTGAAAGACACTTTTTCCTATCAAGGACATATGGTTTGTTCAACGCCGCCAAAGGACACGCTTGTTGACATTTGCTGCATTTGTGGCAATGGTTAGGCACCTCCTTGGTGTTGTGTTCAAGGTCGGCGTTTGTAATAATCCCACCAAGGGCTAAGAATGTCCCATACTTTTTTGATATGAGCAAAGTATGCTTGCCTTGCCAACCCAAGCCTGCTCTTATTGCGGCAAGTTTTAGCGGTAGAATAGACCCGTCTTCTTTGGAATCATCACAAACAATGGCTTTATAGCCTTGATTTTTTAGTAAATTGAGAATAGGTTCAAGCGGCTTCACAACATCAAGAAAAAACTCTGAAAGATAGAGTCTGCTTGTTCTACCATACCAGGGGTTTGTCCATACTGGCAGGGTCAGTCCTCCAATGTAAACACCTGCTACAATAATTGTTTTTGCATCTGGTAAAGACAATTTAGGATTTCGGCGGGGTGAAGAACTCAACGCATAGTCTGAAAATTCCGAAACTTCAGCAAATCCCAAAGTATCTATTCCTGTAGAATCAGCAAGATTTTTGATTTTTTCTGAAAGCAGGTTTTTACTCAATTTTTTTTCCTAACTCCTTCTATTTATTTTTGTCAGTAAGGCGAACCTTGTAATTCAGGGCCACCGATCGAAGGGAGTGAACAAGGGTTAAGTGTCATTTTTACCAAAATAGTTAACCGCGAGCGCATTTTGACCTTTCAAGGTTTTGACTTGATTGACGTCAAAAGTTAATTCTGAAAATTCACTTACCAATTCTCGTAAAAAATTGGGACTTGAATGATGCATGTCTATTCCGAAGCTTGATTTAAACCTCTTTTCAGTATTACTGCAAAATTCAACCATATGAATAATGCCACAAGGGACTAATACTCTTTTAATTTCAGAAATAATTTTCCTCTTTAAAGAGTCTTCAGGAACACATGTTAATACTGCACAAAGTATAATGGTATTGAAATGATTCTCAGGATAATTGATTTTGTAATTCTTACTCTGGAATAATGATAGATGAGGGTGCTTAAGATTGCCTCTTTTAATTATTTTGGCTGAAGTATCAACTCCTAAGATATTTTTATAACCAAGTGAAGATAGAACCTCACAGGTTCTGCCGTACCCACAACCATAATCCAGAATAGAATTCTCTTTTGGAATAAGTTGGAGAAACTTACCAGTATCGATTTCAAGATTGAAATTAACTTTATCAGCAACGGAATTCCAAGTTTTATTTTGCATAAGGTTTTGACACTTAACGGTTGAATTGACGGGCCGCGCCACAGAACTTGAAAAAGGCGGTTGAGTTGCTAGCGGTCCCGTCCAGTGATTTGTGTACGCCCGGCATGGGCGTGAACTTATGGGGCGAAAGTCCCCTATACGTGAATCCTGTTGATGCTTAGAACATTAACAGAAGTATTAGCCGAAAACAAGGGCGGAACCGCGAGTGACCCGAAGGAAGTTGGGGTGCAAAACCATGAGCCGACGAACAGAAACAGCATATAAGGCCTGGTCTCCGGGTAAGCCAGCACAACATGTCGAAGCCCAGGATTCAGGAGACAGGGTAAATGCTGGGGTTGTGTAGTGAACGTTCACGCTCTTATCCGGGGAGATCTGCTTTGTATGCATTGAATTTCTTTTGCAACAACTCCCGGCTCGGACCACACCGGGAGCCAAGGCCCAGGCATCACCGGCTGTTCCCGACGGTGAGGAGATACAAATAATGGGCAGCACCTGCAAAAAAAGTGTCATTGCACCTTTCGGGGCAACCTGTTGGGTGATGGGGCAGACGTCAGCAGATGTCATAGTCGCCAAATGCCGGGGGTAATGCCCCGGACAGGGTGAAGGACTGAACATCAAACAAAAAGGAGGTGTCCATGAGCTTTGTATATGCCGTGAATCCGAATGGAGGACTAATTTACAAGCGCGCTGTGGAAGTACCATTTTCAAAGACTCATCTACTGGAAGGTATTCTTTCGGCAGAGGAGATACGTCCCAGAGCCGGTGTTATGGTCAAAGGCCGTATTCTGGCAACACCCGCGGAGGTTTCCCAGGGCGGTCCTTTTTCTCCGTTGATAGCTAATATCCTTCTCGACGACCTGGACAAGGAACTGGAAAGACGTGGTCACCACTTTGTACCTTATGCGGATGATTTCCTCGGCCCGGTAATTTTGATGAAACACCCTGTGCGGACCCGCATGCAGGGTGTTGTGGGAGCTGGGGGATTAAAACCCCCGGCTACCCGATTATATTTCATTTTTGTTTGCTATCTATTTCGTTGCTTTTAAAAATTGAAGACTGAGTCCCAGTCGAATGCGGCTGAATCTTCGTACCATTGAGGCCATTCGGTACACCAGTCAGGTAGTTGTACCTTTTTGACTCTATCTGAACAAGGCTGGTATGGTTTAATATCAATAACCGGGCTACCTGCTTCTGCATCGATCCATGGAAGCTCAACAATGCCCTTATCCAAATCAACCCCCATTACTGCCGCTATTGTAATTAAGAGCGGATTGGGTCGCGTCTCGGAGCGAGTTGAAAATATACCGACAGTATCGGGGCCTTTTTTATAAGGTTTTTTTGCAATCAAGATGTCTCTCTGTTTTGGGGAATCAGACCGATTTCCCCACCAAATAATATTAATATGACTAAATCCTTCCAGTTCAATCAATGCCTTCCTATATCTTTCATTGATTGATAAATAAAAACGGCCTTCTTCAACTTCGATACTCCCAACAGGATTGAGTTTGATTTCTGATGACATTTCATTCTCCTTTTATGGTTTATGTTCGGTACTGATAAACCAATGTAACCCTTCACGGGCCGGAAAACTTCTCAAATCCTGCTTTTCAATTGTCCATTCCTGCTATTTTCTATTTTTCTGTATTACCTTCGAATCTGCTGACGATATAATCAATTTCCGCGCAACTCTATTTGGCCTTCACAGGTATACATATGTCGACATCAAAATAGTGAACACCATCAATTAATTTTTCTCCGAAGCACCTCTCAAAACTCTCTCGGTCATCCCTCTCATATCCGCTATTAATGAGCCATGCAGAAAACATCCAATCCCATGCCTCCCCAAACTCATTTTTTTTCAACAAAAAGCGACAAGTACCATATTTACCTCCGGAAACCTTTATGATCCCTATAGGCCCTGATGGTTTTACAGTGCTATTTACCGGAATTGCGACCATTACCCTGAGCTTATTGTTATCTGTAATTTCCGGGTTATCATGATATATATTCAGCGTGAAAGTATCTTCATTAAGATATCCACGCGACCCAGCCCACTGAAAAAGGCGAGTGTATAATTGATTGAATAGCTTCTCGTCTCCCTGATAAGGGCCAACATTTCGAATATAAGCGACGTTCGATGGAGAAAAATTTTCAATGACAACTTGTCGAATTGAATCTCCTTTTTTAAAAGTCCATACAGGAGAACCCTTTATAATTGAAATTTGACCATTTTCTATCTGTATTGGTGTTGATTTTTTATCAAATAAGGCGTTTGACTTGTTTCTCCATTCAGTCGCGTTCATTATAAAATGTTTCTTAAAGCTTTTTGCAAAAGAGGAAGGGGTTGCAAACCCACACAGTAAGGCAATTTCAGTTATGGATTTCCCTGTGTTTAACAGCAACATTTCTGCGGATTTTTCTAACCTTAGTCGTCGAATAAACTGATAAACCGACTCACCCATGGCAACCCTGAATATCCGACTGAAATGAAATTCTGAATAATATGCTATGCCTGAAAGTTCTTTGAGCGAAAGATCTGCCTCAAGATTGGCCTGAATATAATCGACAACCCGATTTAATCTATCCTTATAAAATTCGTCCATTTTGTCTAACCCATGAATGCTTTTATGTCTTGAAATATAACATCAAACTGAGCCACGGCCTGTAAACTGAATATCTAACACACCATGCGGGTCGCACAGGCTTACAACCGTTGGCTCAAGTGCTTTGTTAGCCTTCGCTGATTTTTTGGCAAATGAATACCATATGTCCGGCTGGATATTGATCCTCTTCCATCAAAATTACTTTACATTCCATTCTTTCTAAAACGTCCAAATATTTACGATATCCTATAGTTCCATATTCAAAAAGAACACCTTCCATTTTGCCACTAGCTTCACCGGCATAAGAACCCGCAGTGAAAAGTAAAATCCCTCCCGGATTTAATAAATGACACATTTTTACGGTGGCTTCTTCCTGCAACTCCTTGGGAGCGTGGAAGATACTATCCCATGCAATTATCAAATCAAAAGTTTCTTCAGTGTTCCATGAAATGAAATCGGTGTGTATAAATTTAATAATAGGATGCTTGAGTTTTGCCAGTCTAATCATTTCAGATGAGACATCAATCCCGGTGATTGAAAAGTTGTGTTTTATTAGCTTATTTATGGTTCTACCTGTTCCTCCACAACCAAGATCAAGAACCTTTGATTTTGTTTTTGCGTATCCAATGGCTTTATGTATGTACTTCATCCCATACTCGGGATTCTCCATCTGGGCGTTTATCCACCATTCAGCAATCTTGTTGTAATATTGTGGTTCCTCGATGATCTTTAAACTCACTTTCAGCTCACGAGTATCTGTCCAGAGCACTCAGATATTATCATTTCAAATCGATGCTTTCGATTAATTCCTGGGCGATACTGCTGCTTTCGAGACGCATGATACTCTCTTCGGAATAACCGAAACTTAAAAGATTGATGCTGCCATACCAGGTGAGTTTACTCTCAATAATGGCAAATTTCTGATGAATTTTGGGTTTGAAAATAAGATGGATACCTTTTATATCAATTTGTGAAAAGAGTTTTTCCAACGAAGACCTTCTGCCTTCTTTATAATCGTCGGCAGGCCTGGTTATAATTGTTATTTTAAGAGCACACTAAATTGATCCATCATTTGGTGCATTCTTTTATTAGTGACAAATGGACTAACGATCAGCAGATGTTTTGAAGCAATGGCAATATACTGAAGGTAAAAGCAGGATAAAGTGGGTGATAATTGCTATGCCGAATAAATATTTCCTTGGTCGGGGGGTATTCCTTCCCGGGAACTAACCTGCCTGATAAGCCGAACCGCCTTGGTACGTGATCCGTATGCCGGGTGGTGTGGGAGGGCTCCTCAGTGATGGGGAGTCCTATCCCGATTGAAATTCATAATGCACTCCTGTCTCCACAAAGGTAATGCCTATTGCTCAACAGAATAGGGATTTAGAAACTGACGTTTCCAAAGAAGTCTCTTATCCACCTCATTCAACTCAGCTTTTGTGCAAACATCGTCCCAATTCTGCCCGATTACGGCAGTCAGAGCCTTGAATATTTCACGGGCTTCTTCTTCAGAAAGAAGAAAGTTGTGTGCAGTCTCAAGGCATGTCCGAAGTTGGCTCAGATTATTGTTGCCAGATATGAGCATGGCCTGAGAAGCCATATTGCCTGTGCGGCCTTGTGGGCAAATATCATAAGCAGGCGTCATGGTTAATGCTTTACCGTCCCAGAACGCCGCATGGTTTCGTGCATGGTCGTCGGTATTGCCACACAAAATATTAAAGACAAGCCTATAAAAAAGTTCTTTCAGGGCAGCTTTTGGATTTGTAAAACGGTGGCGGATGATTTCAGATAACGTTTCATAGCTGGCGTAACGTGCCATCATGTCATCCAAAGAAAACAGAGTCAGAGCTGATACCATAGCTTTGCGTGTCCACTTGTCACCCTTTGGCTCGCGATCGAAGCGCTCGATCAAAAGTACATCTTTGTTAGCTGCTTTTTTCAATTTTACGGGTGCAACATTCAATCCTGCCAATTTTGCTAACCGCATGGCAATGAATTCAGCTTTAACGACACTGTACAGATCAGTACTGGATGAAAATTAGGCCACGTATTTTTTACCGTGCTCTTCAACCAAGGCTTTAGGACGAGCCCCCCCAATAGAGCTGCCATGAAAAAGCGCCTGATCCAACTCCGGTGTGAGGGGGACTCCTTTCTCGACTCTTTCTGCAGATGCAATCAACTCTTCCATGCTGACATTATTTACATTACGCGGCACATATTCTGTAGGAGATTGTTGAAAATCAAGCGCACCAATTCGGTCCGAGCCAGACTCCAGAAGATAAGTCAATTCATCTAAATCGGCTGTATCTGTACTCGCACCTTTGCGTCCTAATTTTTTGTTGATAATAACACGCCTTCCCCAGGCATCAGGCGCAGCATCCCTGATACAGCCGGGCATGGCCAGGCCTTCGGGCAAAGGCAGCAATCCAGTCCTCAGCGACAATTCAGGTTCGTAAATTGCGATTGCAGGCTTGCTGCCACCGATACGCTCCAAGTAGCTTTTACCATAGTTGAACATGATACTACCGTTATCCGCTTCAAGCCGCCCGGCCACGACAGGTTCGGTTTCGCCGGGCAGCCATATCCAGACAAAGGCATCTTTTTCTGTCCTAAAAGTCATCGTTTACCTTTTTTGACTTCTTACGAACAGACTTTGGCATGAGCGCCAGCTTTTCGTTTGTTTGACGCATGTGTCTCGTCAAAGCACTTCCATCAGCATCAAACAGCGTGATGCCGACAATGGTTGCCACTTCAAACACGGCTCCGATTTCACATTTGAGATTGCCTTTTTCAATGCGTTGCAGCAGACCCCTGGAAATACCAGCACGATCCGCCAAGTCCTGAGCAGTAAGCTTGCGCTCATTACGTGCTTCGCGGATCAACGCGCCGAGCAAGGTTGCCGCATCTCGGCTATAACGTGAGTAGGTGCGTGTGATAGACTTTGGCATTATTTTCCTTTGGTTTACACATAGATCATACAATAGGCTAATGATCTTTCTATGGATCATAGTTATTATGTTTAAATTAACTTGTCAAATGTAATCTTGGTCCATATATAGATCTTATACAAATATTATGGTCCATATACATAACATTGGTTATCGTTCGGTCTTCAAAAAAGAAGTGCGCTTGCCCCCGATTTTCAGACCACTAGCTTAAGTGGAATCTGCGTCCTGAGACCTTCGCACGAGTCATCTATTCTTCCTCATATTCCCAATACGGGAAATTGTTCCGGTATTTTTTCCTTTGCTGACATTGCTATGCAAAATAATGCAGATAAAAATCGCTCCTTAATTTTCCTGAACAAGGTGAATCAAACCATTGAATGGAAACCAGTTGAAGCCCTTCTTATACAATATTATAGGCCCGGCAAGGCCAATAAGGGAGAAAGAGCCTATTCCCCTTTGCTTTTGTTCAAATGCATGCTGTTGCAAAAAATGGTTTCAAATCAAGTCCGATCCTCAAACAATTTCATCGATATGGTCTCAAAGAACATGCCGCTGTTGATACGGATAATGGATTTATTCTTTCAACCACTTTGAGCCCTGCTTCTCATAATGATTCGCCGTATCTGCCTCGTGCTGTAATTTACAGCATGCATACAAAGGAGAAAATCAAAATTGTCTATGCGGACAAAGGATACCCCGGCGCTCCTAATCGTAATTTTCTTGCATTAAACAAGATTAAAGATGGCATTATGCGCAAGGATGAAAAAAATGCCAAATTAACGGATTTAGAAATTGAACGAAATAAGGGTATTTCTAAACTCCGATATATAGTTGAGCAATACTTCGGTATTCGCCACAGGTATGATAACGGAAACAAAGCTCGATTTCCTGAAATCATGAAAAACATTATTGATATTATGTTCAGACAGTTTGCTTTCAGAGTCAATCAGTTACGCATGTTTGCCAGCAGACAGAAAAAGCGACCCGTCATCACCTGTCCAATTTGTGGAGCAGAAATGAAAATTATTCGAAGGCGAATTTCCCTGCCGCTGTTCGCCTGACCAGCATGATTAAGCCAATAGGAGGTGATATCTGATCCGATACCCACACATCATTGATCACAAAACAAAACCGGTTCTCCCGACAATGCATACCTGCGTGCAAAGAACAGCATTTTTTGCTTCAGACAGCCTTGAGAATCTGTCGAATAAATTTCAAAGACCAATTTTTAGGAAAAAAGACCGGTCCCACCCCATATCCGTTAGAGGGTTCTTTGTCAGACACGAGTTATTAGACACCGAAAGGTTGCACCTATTCTGTAGCTTCCGTCCGATTGACGGAAGGGCTTCAAGGCTTCTGTGTAGGCTTCGTTCACTGCGGTCTCACTGGAATTCTCAATAGCCCGTATTGCGTTTGCAGCGGAGCAAAGACCTCGGAGAGCTACCGACAAACTCGGATACCTTCTGGGAGAGTTAATATCGAATACATCAAGCGGCTCAAGTCCTGCGTTAGTTGCAAATGCCCGCAGTGCCGCTTCATCCGACAAAGCAAATGGGCCAGGTGCTTCGGGCGGAGATGGCGGAAGAAGATGCCTCAATGCTGCAAGCAGTGAGGTAAATTCCATCCCATCCGGTTGCCCCCAAACCATAATCAAAACATGAGCACCGGTTTTTGAGACTCGCCTCGCTTCATCTAATGCAATTTCGGGATTACCAGCATATTGAAATGAATTGAATCCGGTAACCAAATCGAACTGTTTATCAGGAAAAGGAAGCTGTTCCAAATCACCTACTTGAAAATCTCCATTGGGTACGCATCTGCGTGCGATTGCCAACAAATTGGGAGTAGCGTCAAGACCAGTAACACGAGCACCTCGTTCCGCAGCGATTTGTGCCGCCACCCCAGCGCCACATCCTGCGTCCAGATAAACTGTTCCGGGTTTGATGCTCACCCGATCGAATGCTTTTATATATACCGACCGATAGCCTTCTTCCTGGATCTCTGCCCAATCCTTGGCATTAGCACCCCATAGGCGGGCATTGGTTTCCGCAGTTCGTGGATTTTGTTTAGTTATCATTAGGTTCTCCTTTGAATAAGTTATACGATGAAGCACTACAAAAAACTCTCAGAATTTGTGAGAGTCGCGGTGGACTCTAACGAGTCTGTAGAATAAGTACTTTTTGAAAAGTAGTGATTCGATTTTCCATGTACTTTTTCCAACATTTTGTTTTAATTTAGTTTTGGGCCGATAAATTTGATATATATGATCAGATTTTGCCTATATAGGGGACATTAACCCATACAGCCAGGGGGATGTCCCCCTTTATTTTATGTAACCGCCACCGATCCAAACCGGTGTATCTTTCTTAAATTATGCAAAGTACAAAACAGCAGCCATTGACGGTTTACTTTTAATTTCCCCCTGAGGCTGAATCTGTCCAATCTCAGAGTGTGCCGGATATTTCCAAAAACAGGTTCCACCGTTCCGAGTCGTTTTGAATAAATCTGCCTGCCGGATGGTGAATCTATTTTCAGTATATTAGTTTGGCCAACAAGAATATACACAGCAGATCAGCGGCAAGCAGTGCATCAAGCCTGCCTAGGATGTGCTGCGATGGCAGCTGAATCAGCTTGTTGTGAGGCGTTGCGCGCCGAACTACATGCGGAACGGTTGTCAAAGCCGCCCCGATAGCAAACTGCTGAAACAAATGCTTAAATTTTTACTCCTTTTTTATTCCAATACAAATCCATCTTTTGTCAATATCTTCCAACACGAATTCAAGGTTGCCGTAATCTGTCATTTGTAATTGTTTTTCAATTTTTACATCATTTGTAACGCATTCTCGATAAATTTCTTCTATCCCATTCCCCGTAAAGTATCCGTCATAGCCGTACCCATGAACAACCCTGTTTGGCTTAACCTCAGATAATTTTGATTTCGTTAGAACAATTTCTATAAAATCCCGGTACAAACAGACATGTGGTTGGTTGACATTTAAATATTTTATTGCCTTGAAATTTAATTTATTTTCATAAAATTCTGCTGTTTTATTTAAATCAGGAACTGGTAGAATTAATAAACTATGTGATAGCTCAGATTTCACTATTTCTCCAAATTTTATGTTCTAAAACACTTTTTGTTCAATATAGAGTTCACTAGATTGCCTATTGATTACCTGCAATTATAAATACAAATTCCTTTCCATTTAATACAATATTCGCCACTGGGGTTGAGTCTGAAAAAACAATATCAATCCCAATTTGCTTGACGTAATTTTCAAATTCACCTTCACCGATGTCATTAGTAAAGACATATCCTAAAACTGGGCCTTCATCATTTTTGATTACCCAAATCTATAGTTACAAGCTTTTCCCAAATTATAGGGCAGTCCCTCTCGGGCCAACTCCATCTCCCTCTTAAAATTAGTTGAAAAAATCAATGTGTCATCTGTTCCAATCACAACAGGGGACTCTTTATCAGTATAAATTTCCTGCACTGGATGCTTCTGGCCTTTACTCCAACTACCAATATAGCGATGGCAAGAAGGACAAACTTCAATCGGTAATTGATGTTTGCGAATTATTCTTTTATGCTCTTCTTCTAGAAAAAGGGCATGCCCAAGTCTAACTTTGCCAGCACATTTTATCTTTTGATTTCGTTCAACCCATTGATCTATTGCATTTAAAACTATAGTGCTATCAATTCTCTCTTTCTCTAAATTCAATTCTCCAATATGTATAGCCAATCCCAATGGGCTATTCAAAACAGTTTCAATAACTGTTTTTAATCCTTCTCCCTGCAATACGCGGGTACCAGTGGGATTAATACCGGATATATCAATTCCAACGATATAATCAGAAAACTTTAAAGCAAGAGCTATGATTTCTTGTGCGTTTTCTATATCGTGCTTGTAGCGATCAATACTGAGTAACCCTTTGGCTTTTTCTGGATATTTTTGCAGGCCTGATACAAAAGCTTCTACGTAATGACGTAAAGATATTGTAGAAGAAAAATTTCGAGGTGTTGTGCGAATCTCCAAATAATCAGCAGTACTTCTGTGGATAACATTTTCTGTAGATACCTCGATCCGTTTTGGAGAGTTTATAAGGTTATGAACAACTTTAAACATTTGAAGAACATCGGCTACTTCAATATCAACAAGGGCCTTTTTATTATTATCTGCTTTAGCAAACTCAACTAACAAATTTTTTGAAATGCTTCCACCTAAATGAAGGTGCAAGTCACAGTGCTTATTCATCCGTCTCCTATCCAAAAATAAAACATTAACCCAAATCACCGGCTTGCCCGTGTGCATTTGGATGGTGTGTGCCGGGCACGGCACATGTTCTTAAGGGTTCGCCTATGATTTCGGTGTACGGAAGTCAAGGCAAGTCCCAAACCCAGCCTGATGGAGGCGGGTCGAAGACGCGAAGCCACGGTATAGCGGTATGGCAACGGGCTACCGGTGACGGTGCTTCGGACCGAAGCCACCCTGCTACGGCAGGGTACCGCAAAGGTACGGGGTGACGTACAGGAATCTTTATGAAGTGGACCCGCTGATCTGCCCAAAATGCTGGGGGCAGATGCACAACATCAGCTTTATCGAAGAACTTGACATCATCGAAAAAAATAATGCGCCAGCTTGGATTATGGGATATCCGTAACCATGGTCCGCCTCAACCTGTCACTTCCGACTCTATTCCTGATTTGGTTTACAACTTTTCCGATTCCCAAACTCCGGCAGTCGATTATTGGAACTGATTTTTTGATTGTTTTGCAGGGTTTCCGGGGGGGTGCTGTATTTTGCTGCTTTATCTGGCAATGATCACCTTTCGATACAAGATCATTACCTTTCTATATTAAAGTTTGTAACTAAGACCAGCACTAACCATGTGGGATCGATCTTGTTCATCAGCAAAAGAGTGTTGATAATCGATATATCCATGTACCAGATCACTTGCAACTATCTTTAAACCAATACCGATTTCAAAAGCATTTTTGCCCATGTTTCTATCCGCTACACTATAGCTTTCACCCGATTGTAATTTACCGGTTGTTCCATCGGTTGAAGTTGAAAAGTTATGAAACCAATCAATACTGAGACTTGGGATCAGAATAGTTCTTTCAAGCTGGTAATTACGGCTCACATTCACACCAATTGAGCTTGCCACAGCATCACTTTCTTTTGAGTTAACACTAAGCGATGCGCCATCGGCACCTGTTTCATTAAAGCTGTCTTCATTGAGATAGATATACTCTATCCCTATTCTTGGTACAATAGACCAGTTACCGGTTGTGTAGTTATACCCACCACCAACAAATGCGGAATAATGAGTTGCATCTTGCTCACTGTTTGCAACTCTACCCAGAAATGTAATTTCACGATCTGTATCGAAATCACTAAAACCAGCACCCAGTACAGCTTGTATATAAAAAGATTGATCCACCTGTGGTGCCCAGGCCCCATAGAGGTACAAGTCGTAAATTGAGCCACTTGAATTGCTGGTGCTATTCTTTTCATCCAAATCGAAATCAGTAAATGAAACACCGCCACCAAGACTAAAATCTGTTGGGTAATTAATAACTCTACCAAGCATAAAACCTTTTTGTTGTGCAGTAAATTCGTCACTGGTACTCAGTTTGTCATAATGGGATTTTCCGCTATAACCTAAAAACCAGAGAGGCGAGGAATCACTTCGGCTCTCAGATTTCATTTTGTTTCTCAGAAAAAAAGAGCGACTCTGAGCTGCTTCCAAGCTGGCTGTAGTAACTGAGTTATAAATGTGAGGAGAAAGGTCATTGGTTGCTGATTTAAGCGCAGTTACAGCCATTAAATCCAACTGATTCAAAATACCAGCCATATCACCTGTGGCTGTTATCCTTGCCCCATCTAAACTTGCTGCAAAAGAGTTACCGGTGACAGACTCATAACTATTACGGGCAAGAGTAAACGTGTTTGAAGATGGCGCTGAAGTTTCTAGAACAGCACTGGAAAAATTATTCACAGTGGCAAAGTTGCCATTGATTGTTCCAGCATTAAGAAATTGATAATCACCCGCCTGGAGATAGCCGATGGGAAGCAGGGTAATTGAACCATCAAGATTTGCAGTACCACTAACCGTAAGAATATCGTGACCGCCATCACCAAACTCTATCTCTATGTCTGAGGTCGAAGACTGGGTTAAGTCCCCGGCAATGGTTAAATGACCAATGGAGTTACCGGGGGCGATGGTACCATGGCCATTTACATTACCATCAATTATACCATTACCTTTTATAAATGTTCCTGCTTGCTGGGTTAATCCATTTGTAAAAGTGGTTGTACCACTGTGAAAGTCGTAATCCCAAAGCCCAACTATCTCATCAGCATAGGTAAAACTAAAGTCTGCATCTGCACCGTAACTGTTATCAGCAATATATTCTCGACCAAAGGTGATCAATGATGGCGAAGAAGAGAATTGATTGACAATATCTCCTTCTACAATTGCACCATCTTGAATATGAAGCTGGGTGACATATCCTTCATCCAACTCTCCGTAGTAATCGACTAAAATCGCAGTATCCGCACTCCCAATAGCGCTGATTTCCCCGCTGTGTATAATCGTATTATTAGCAGCAAGGGAGACAAGACCTATGGAATCTTCGCCTGTAACTTCAATCCTTGCCCCATCAGCGATGGTGATCCTGTCATTTGTTAAGCCGTAGTAGCCAAAAGAGTAATCACCTGTGGCGGTTATATTGCCCCCCACCTCTGTTTGATTATATCCAACAACAGAAAACGTTTTGGAGTTGACTCCCTGTGATTCGAGATTTCCTTCCTGAATAATCTTATTGTTTTCTCCATTTACATGCAGGGCGTACGAGTAGTCAAATGTGGAGGTCTGGTCACTCCTGTGAATAATGTTTTCAGAATTACGATAATAGGTGGGGCCAAAGTCATTGAAATAGTCCTCATTAATCTTCCACCCCATATCTTTCATCATAGCCAACTGCAGCTTGTTTATATCTCGAGACGAGTGAGCCGCAACCACCCTCCAATACATAAGTTCCCCATAAACTCCGGGATGATAGAGAGAGGAACCCGCCACGTAGGTATCTATAAATGTCTGAATAGGAACGGGACCACCGTAAATTTCATTAGCATGTTCTCCTGTCCAGAAAATGGTTCCTAACTCACCTACCACCTGTAAGGAGGGCATCTCTCCATAGACTGGCCTGCCCCCCTGCACATCCTGCAGCAAAGACTCCCAACGGGTAACGCCATCAGGAAATGCACCATCTCCCCCAAACGACTCTCCGACGATACCAAGCCCATGCATTATCTCGTGGGTGATGACAGTCTCAAAATCTGCCGTACCAGAACTCGGCATCCCTTGCCCATAATGCCAGGGTAGTCCAATGGTAAAGCCAATAGCGGCGTCATAATAACCTTCCGGTAACGCTAGATCTATGTCATCGCGTAACTTTGCCTCTGAAGTGAGAACTGACTGACCGTTATTATAGATGAAAGATCCTGAGGAACCGCCTAAATCGCTGGCATCACTTTTCAGGACAAACCCTATCTCCATTTTGCGATCTATTCCTGAAAAGTCGAAAATTCGCTCAATATTGTCAAGACTTCTGGCTACAATAGCACGTTGTTCAGCTCCCCACTCTGCAGCACCCGTGAACGGATCGTCACCAAGAAGGATATCACCATCAGTTGTTATCTCTACCGTATCAACATTCTCACCTATACCCTTTGTATGCACCCGAAAATGAGCAGTTTCTATTATTCCATTAGCCTCATCAATAACAGCAGCGCCAGAACCGATAGGGGTAAGAAGAAGTGCTATGAGGAAAAGTGCTGAGGATAAATAATGTTTTGATTTTTTCATCTGAGAATTACCTTCTAATGTTTTTGCCAGCCCGCTCCCGTGCGTCCGATTAACGTTTGAGTTCAGGGGCCACCGAACGCAGGGAGGGAACAAGGTTCCACTAAATTTTAATAAAGGAAATACTGTTCCAAAGTTGTCACAAATTTTTAAAAAAAACCGCCCCTTGTGGTCCGCTGTAATAATTGGTTCAAGAAAGCCGCTTCGCGGCATATTCCATCCCCCTCGTCCATTTTTAAATCCTGCAAGTTGCAAAACCCCATATGATTCATTCATAGTTTCCAGGTTCGACCAAAAACCATTTTAAAGGAGATTATG
>JADGEQ010000021.1 GCA_016744295.1 Desulfobacteraceae bacterium
CTCGTTGATGATAGTTTTTTGGTTGCACAAATATTCTATCTGCTTGATCCATCAAGCACAACGGGGTTTTTTATTTTTTTTGATGGTGGATTGGGGACATAATGTCAGGTGTAAATTTTACCGTATTTATCATGAACCAGGGCCGGCACATCAAATTTCCGGTGGCAGGCAACACTATGGTCATTGCCGATATCTTCCAAAAGGGGGTCTTCCATCGCGCATGGTTCAATTGCAAAAGGACATCTCGGATGAAATCTGCACCCTGCAGGCGGATTGATCGGGCTTGGGACATCTCCTTCGAGAAGGATCCGGGTTGGAATTTTGTCCACATCAATATCCGAAATGGCAGAGAGCAATGCAAAGGTGTAAGGGTGCATGGGCGAATCAAACAGATCCTCGGTGGGCGACAATTCGACAATTTTCCCCAAATACATGACGGCCAGGCGGGTACTGATATATTTCACCACATACAGATGGTGGGTTACAAACAGATAGGTCATGTTTAATTTATGCTGCAAGTGTTTAAGCAGGTTTAAGATTTGTGCCTGTACCGATACATCAAGGGCCGAGGTCGGTTCATCCAGGACCAGAAATTCAGGATTGCTGGCAATGGCCCTTGCAACAGCCAACCGCTGCCGCTGCCCCCCTGAAAACTCATGGGGGTATCTTAACAGATGATCATCATTTAACCCCACAACTCTGAGCAGTAATTTTATTTTTTCCTGGATCTTGCGGCTGCTCATCTTTTCATTTTCAAGAATGGGTTCGGCAATGATATTTTTGACAATCATTCTGGGATTCATGGAGGTGGTCGGATCCTGAAAAACCATCTGGAGTTTGCGCCGGATATCTCTTCTCTTCATCTCAACCCTGCCCATGTTTACGATGTTGACAGGTTTTTCTGAAGCCTTTGGATAGTAATTTATATCCCCGCTGGTTGAATCATGAAGACGAATGATTGCTTTTCCGGTTGTGGTTTTTCCACAACCGGATTCTCCCACAAGTCCCAGGCATTCCCCCCTGTAAATATCCAGATCGATACCGTCCAGAGCTTTTACCGAATTAACCTGCCTGCGAAAAATTCCACCCAGAATCGGATAATATTTTTTTAAATTTTTTAATTCGAAAATTTTTTCCATCATTCCTCTGGATTTTCCGGATTAACCGCATGGCATGCCACAAAATGTTCCTTGCCCGTGTCTTTGATCCGGGGGGGAATTTTTTTACATTTTTCCATGGCAAGGGTGCATCGCGGATGAAAACGGCACCCTTCCGAGGGCGTCACAAGATTTGGAACGCTTCCCTCTATGGTGACAAGCTCACCTGCCTGGGCCCGTTTGGGTACGGAGTTTAAAAGTGCTCGTGTGTAGGGGTGTCTGGGGGTATGGAACAAATCTTTCACATCAGCCACTTCACACAGGCTTCCGGCATACATGACACCAACCCTGTCACAGGTCTCCGCCACAACCCCAAGGTCGTGGGTAATCAGAAGAATGGAGGAGATAATATCTTTTTTAAGTGTATTTAACAGTTCAAGGATCTGTGCCTGAATGGTAACATCAAGGTTTGAAGTGGATTCATCTGCAATCAGGAGAATGGGCGAGCAGGCAAGGGCAATGGCGATAACAATGCGCTGTTTCATTCCCCCGGAAAGATTATGAGGATAGCTGTTAAAAATTTTTTCCGGATTGGAAATGGCCAGGCTGTCGATGATTTCAATGGATCGTTTTTTTGCTTCCCGGTTTAAACGGTTTTCCCATAAGCTCAACACCGGCAACCGGCTCATTAGTTTGAGAATCCATGATTCAGGATCCCGGCTCAAGTGTCTATAAACAAAGTTTAAATAGGGTTTGACCAAGGGGGATGTCTTGTCCCCAACTGAATTGAGTTCAATTAAAACATCCTCTGCCATATCCTTTTTTTTATGAAACAAAAAGCTCTCAGATACCTGATCGCCAATACTTAGGATGGGATTCAAGGCGGCATTGGGCTCCTGAAATATCATGGAAATCTGATCCCCCCGCAGGTGCCGCATATAGGTTTCAGACTGTTTAAGCAAATCAACGCCACCATTGGCCGACCCGTTGTGGTGGTTTGTGCCGTGGAAAATAATCTCTCCGCTTTCGATCACGCCGGGTGCCTGGACAATGCGCATGATCGATCGAACCAGAACACTTTTACCACAACCGGACTCCCCCACCAGGCCGAAGGTGATCCCCTTGTCAATATCCAGACAAACCTTGTTAAGGGCTTTGACAATCCCTTCATAGGTATAAAAGTTGGTGACCAGATCTTTGATTTCGATTAATTTGGACATTACATACTTTCCACTGTTAAACGCATTCCAACCCTGGGGTCGATCCCAGGGCTATCGCCTCCTAAGTTTCGGATCAAAGGCATCCCTCAGGGCATCCCCGATCAAATTCCAGGCCAACACAAAAAGAACAATGGCCGTTCCCGGAATAATGATGGTGTACCAAAACTTCAACGGGTCTCCCGGGGGGCCGACAATATAATTTCTGGCCATGGCAACCATTTGTCCCCAGTCTGCATATCCCTTGGGTGCCCCAAGACCTAAAAAACTCATAAATGCGGCAGTCAATACAACAGAGCCACATTCCATAAATGCGATGACCATAACGGGAAAAACTGCGTTGGGAATAATATGCCGGATCATTATTTTTAGATCAGACACCCCCATTATTTTTGCAGCCTGGATAAAATCCTGATCTCGCAGGGTCAGAATCCCGGACCGAATGACCCGGACATAATTCCGCCATGCCACAGCGGCAATGGCAATCATGATATTGTCAAGTCCCCTGCCAAAGGCGACAACAATGGCCATGGCCAGCACCAGAAAAGGAATAGCAAAGACAACATCCACAAGACGCATGATGATTTCATCGATAATACCACCGTAATAACCGGCAATGGTTCCCAGGGTTACACCGATGAGCAGGGCGATACTGATCACAAAGATGCCGATTCGAAATGCTGTCCGGGTCCCCCAGACAACACCGTAGAAGATGTCATATTGTCCGGTGGTGGTCCCGAAGATATGGTTTTCCGACGGAGCTTTAGGCGTGGTACCATAGCCTGCGTGGGGGATCATATAAGGGTTGTCGGGATTCTTGGGCGGGGCAATCTGTGGCGCAAAGACAGCCACTAAAATAAAAAAGGCAAGCAGTGTAAACCCCATAAAGGCCGTCGGATTTCTAAAAATCCGGTCCAGTGTAAATTTCAGCTCTTTTAATCTTGGATGATTTTCTAACATAACCTGCTTCATATTAGTCGGTTAACTTAATCGGATTCTCGGGTCTATGGCTGCATAAATCAGATCAACAACAAGATTTGACAGGACAAAGATCACGGCCATAAAAAGGCACATGCTCATCAGAACCGGCATGTCCAGCTGAGTCGCGGATGACGCCAGCCACCAGCCGATACCCTGGCGATTAAAGATGATTTCCACCGCAATGCTGCCTTCCATGAGAAAGGCAATCAATTGCCCTGCAATGGTGATGACCGGGATTAATGCATTGCGCCGGGCATGTTTTAAGTAGATTGTTCGTTTATCCGCCCCTTTTGCCATGGCCGTGATGATATAATCCTTTGACATCTCTTCCAGCATTCCGGATCGCATGACCCGCATCAGCAGTGCGCAGATCACAATGGCCTGGGTTATCACCGGCAGGACAAGGTATTTCAGGGCATTGATCGTGATATCAAGTCTCCCGTTTAAAATTCCGTCAATGGTATACAGGTGGGTATACCTGATAAAGTCATCGGAATTTCTGACATACATGGTCAGTTCATCACTCAGCACACCCGGAGGGAACCAGGAGAAATATCCATAGAAAATCATCATGAGAACCAGGGCAAAAAGAAAAGTAGGCAACGACCATCCAATAATGGAAAAAATTCTGGAAACATGGTCAAAAACGGAATTGGGCTTCCTGCCGGCCAGGGTGCCCATCCAGATTCCCAAAAAAATAATGCAGGGGGCCGCATAAAGATTTAATTCAAGGGTGATGGGAAAGTAATACCAAAAGGCTTCAACCACTGACCGGGATGCCACCAGTGAATATCCAAGGTTAAGATGGGAGATTTCTTTTATCCAGGTTAAATATTGTACATAAAAGGGCTTGTCAAACCCATATTTTTTAATGAGTACCGGGATATCCTTTGCCATCTGGGGTGTGGTGACAAAGGCGGCTGCCCGCCGCTCCGGACTGAAGGTCATCATCAGGCCGAAAATGAGCATGGAAACCCCTATCATGACAAAGATCAGTAAAAACAACCGTCTGATAATAAATGTTGCCAAAACTCCACCATTTTAAAAAAAGTTTTAATTGTCCTGCCAGGAGTGAAACCCTGGCAGGAGTCTATTTTATAAACGGAGGGTTATTCTCTATAAAGGGCTTTTAGATATTCATGGTCATCATCAAACATGGGGTTTCCGACAAATCCCTTAATATCAGACCGATAGGGCTTGGCAATGGTTTGCTGATAGACGGTATTGCCCACAGCCAATTCATGCCATAAATCCTGAAGCCTTGAGTAGGCAGCCCTTCTTTTGGCAGGCTCCACATTCTGGATACCTGCATCACACAGGGCATCGACTTCTGGGTTTTTAAATCCCGAGTATTTGCCATACACCCCGTTTGAATGCATAAAGGTATACAAAAAATTATGGGGGTCAGGATAGTCCGCCCCCCAGCCAATGATGAATACCGGGTAGGCAAACTGACGGTATTTTACGGTATAATCTTTCCAGGCAACATTCCTGATTTCAATCTGAAATTTGGGGTTCAGCGCCATGATATTTTCCGCCATCATGTTTGCGGCCGCTTCTCTCAAGGCATTACCCGTGTTGTGGGTAATGGTCATCTTGAAGCCTTTTTTCCATAATTGTCCCCCAAAGGCCAGTTTCATTTGGGCGGAAGCTTTCTTCGCATCAAAGGCATAGAGCGGAACCTCTTTATAGTAGGGCAGGCCGATACAGTTCGGAGATCCCGGCAGATCAATAAGGTTCATGCCAACATCTTCCTTCATGGCCTTCCAGTCAATGGAGTGGGAGAAGGCTTTTCTCACATGAATATCAGAAAAAAAGTTCGGGGGAATGCCCTTGCCGTCCAGTTTTCCACTGCCGATATCCGGGTTGCCTGTGGGGTTGATGGTTTGGTTGAAGATGGCTGCAGAATAAGACAGCTGAGGAACCTTATAGATGGTAATCCCTTCCATGGCCTCGACTTCTTCAATATAGGACTGATCGAGATCAACCACATCGGCATCCCCATTTTGAAGCATGAGTTTCCGGGTGGTCCATTCAGGAACATATTTTACAATGGCGATTTTAAAATAGGACTTTTCCCCCCAGTATCCGTCAAACCGCTCAAGAACGAACTGATTGGAAGGAATCCATTCTTTCAATATGTAAGGTCCCGTGCCGTTTGCAACTTTCTGCAAGGGCTCGGTGTTGAAATCGGGATTGTTGTACCCTGCTGCGGTATCAATGTTGCCATCCCAGCAATGGTTCGCAATGGCCCATTTTTTATTGATAATAGAGGAACTTGAGTATTGGATGATTCCCATGAGAGGGGGATAGGGCACCGGAAGGTGGAAAACAACCTCATTGCCGTCAACTTCGACGGCATCGGTGATGATTTTGAAGATACCGGGAATGAGGTTATCATCACTGTCTCTTGTCCCGCCCTTGCCGGTCAAGGCTTCCAAAATCATCCACTGGGGACCACCGGCCTGGTCCATGACCATTCCCCGTTCAAACGAATATTCAACATCTTCAGGTGTAAGGGGGGCGCCATTGTGAAATTTAATGCCTTTTTTGATTTTAAATCGATAGGTTTTCCCATCAGCGGAAATGCCGCCGTTTGCAACCGTGGGAACCACTTCTGCCAATTCAGGGATAAAATTTTCAGTGGATGCGCCGTCAAATGCCACCAGGCGCTCATAAATGTTGTAAAGCTTCATGCCGCTTGAAACATCATAGGCGGTTCCAGGATCAATTGTTCTGACAGTTCCATAGGTTGCTTTGACAAAAGTGTCTCTGTTGGCTGCATTTGCAGGGGCAAAAAGAAAAAAACATAAGAAGAGTGATGCGAAAGCCAGGAAGTTTTTTTTCATGATAAACTCCTTTTTGAAAATGGTAAATGCTCTTTTATGGACGGAATCATAACCATTATTTTCTTTCTGAACGTTCTTTCTTACTTCAATAGTATTTTTTTTTGTATAGATCAACGGTTTTTAATTCGCTGCCGGATAAAACAAATGCTCTGCAGATCTTCCCGGCTGTCTTGACCAACAGACGTTTATTCCTTGTGACGTCGGATGTTTTTTTCACATGCAGCGATAATAGATAGCGCTTTCTTTTCTCCACGCAATTTTTAAAGTGAAGCAAAAAATGATGCGTGAATCAATGTGACCATGGTTGACAAATCAAAGACTGGAAGATGAATTTTATCCCGAATTGCCCCTGCAAAAGGAGGCAAATCTGTACATTCAAGCAATATAGCTCCCAAATCAGGTATTTCCGTTTGCGCCGCAACTGCTGTTGAAACGACTTCTTTGGCCACTGTATCGGTTGACAAAGGCTGATCAGGGGTAAGGTGAATTTTACTCCATTCCGGCTGTTCATCCATCCCGTAAATTTCAATCCGGCTCATATCTTCCTGGCCTACAGCAACAAAGTGTTCCGGCCTGAGGGCCTGCTTGGAAGCCGTAATAACGGCAAGTTTCTTAGATCCAATGGAGGAGAGTATAAAAGGCGTTTGCATAAGGGTTGAGGTAAAGACCGGAATTGGCAGGGCCCTTGCCAGCTCTTTTTGAAAAATGGCATTAAACCCGCAACTGGTGATAATTGCCCGCACACCCTTGTTTACCATTGTCATGGCTTCAATCACCATGGCATCTAAAATATCACCATGGGGATTGTGCAGGACGGAATCATAGTTTGCACCTGATACCCGCCTGAAAAGTACAGGAAACTGATAACTATCGGGGTTAACACTATTGCCGGGTAAGGATTCAAGTTGCTCAAGTCCTTTTGGATTGCCCCCCTCTTCCCAGCATAAAACCCCTAAAAATGGTTTTTGGGATCCCATTGTTCTGCCTCCTTTTGTCTTGTTCCTTACAATACAATTGTATGTGCTCTTAATGGTTTTTAACTCTATTTGGTTTTATGAAAATAATAAATTATCAGGGATTACAGTTTCCATCCCAGTCGCTCTCTATTCTTTTAAAAGAAATACCGCGTTTTGCAAGTTCACTAAAATAAGAATCCAAAGGGATATGCATGGGCATAGTCATTCCTTTTTTCCGGATTTTGCCGTCAAGAATCATCATGCTTCCAATGGCCATGGGAAAGCCAACAGTCTGCTGCATGGCTGTAAAACCTGAATCAGAATTATGGCGGACAATTGTCTGAATGACAACCTGCTTGGGCTGTCCATTGATCATGCCCCGGCCGTCTACCCGGATAAGCCCGATATCCTTCTCATTCTTTTGATAATAAAATTGATGTTGTCCACCCAACAAGGCTGCACAGAATTCATCCGGTTTCACCTGCTGTTCGCCAACCTGGATTGGTTCACTGCTCAAAAAACCGCACCGGGCCATACGCTCCCAGAATGCACCATGACCAGGCCAGCGGCATATATACCTCCCCATGCTTTTCACATGATTTTCGATACCAAACAGACCGGCATATTGCATGGAATTACCATTGCAAAAACATTCAAGCGACTCCGCCAACCCGGGTATTTCAAGCATATGGATATTTTCCGGGCTGAACATGGCATCCTCTGCGATCTGCCTGGGTTTGCCGTTATCAAGGCATAATGCAGGCCGCAAATGGGAACGGATCAGTCCGATTACAGACCAGGTGAATTTGTAGCGCAATGGGTTGTCAGCTGCCTGCAGCTCTGGAAAGCCTGCACCATAGGAATGAAGGGCATGGACCTCATCAAAACAATTTACCACTTGCTGGCCCACGGCCAGATCGATTCCAGGGTCCATGCCAAATTCTTCCAGAATAACCAGCCCCTTTTCCCTGGCTGTCTTGTTTAGGGTTTCGATTCTTTCCATGAACCCTGGCTGGTTTACATGGGCAGGGTTCTTGATATAACTGGAAGTTATAGCATGGCACCCACAGTCTATTGCAAGCTCGATCATGTCCAGGGTAAAGTGCGGGGGAAAAAATTCTATGACCAGGGAGGCTTGTGCAAAAAGCCTTCTCAAACCGGCTTTGTCCTCGCCCTTAATATTGTAGCCCTGAACCCTTGGGTCTGCAAGCAGCTCAACCTCCTTCAAACAACCGTCATAACAATCAACCACACCCAGACTCTCAAAATCACCATATTTTATAAGATCATAGGCACAGGCTTTTCCCTGCATTCCATAGCCAAGCAAGATAATTTTTCTTTCCATTTTCAAATTCTCCTCAAGATAAAGGGTATGAATCCCCTATAAATGCAAACACTCGGACAAAATACTTATTCATACATTAAAAAATACATTAAAAAACGTATTGATAAATGTCAACAAAAAGTATAGTGAAATAGAGTGCCAAATACAAACGCCACAGAAAAATGTGAATCATAAAGATGAAGAGCTCCATGACAAAAAACACCCCTAAAGCAACCAGTGAAGAACTTGCCTACACAAAAATTCTCAAGCTTATCTATGAACGAAAATTTCAACCAGGGGATTTTCTCCAGGAAAAGCAACTTTCTGAAACCCTAGGAATGAGCAGAACCCCTATCAATAGAGTTCTTTCAAGGATGACCGTTGAAGGCATTCTTGAGCGAAAAAAGAAAAAGGGGTGTTTTATCCCCTTGGTGAAATCAGAAGATGGTAAACAGCTGTTTTCCCTGAGAAAACTAATAGAAGGCCAGGTTGCCTGGGAGGCGGCCCATGCTTGTAGCCAGGATAATCTGGCCAAATTAAAGCAGATAAACAGACAGGACCAGCAGGCGCTTGATGAAAAAAACAATGACATCTACTACTCGGCAAACCGGAATTTTCACTTTACCCTGGCTGAATCAATCAACAATAAATATCTGGAACGAATCAGCAAACAGCTCTTTCACCAGGCATCAATCTATATCTTTTTCTTTGACAGCTTTTATAGCTCACCCATGGACGGCAAAATCGAAACCCCGATTCAACATGAAACCATTCTCCAATTTATTGCGCAAAAGGATGCCAAGGGGGCAAGAGATGCAATGGCCGATCACATAGACCATACCATGAAGATGTTTAATTTGTTTTCTTCATAACCACAAATTAACGCTGGATCTCAGATCCGAAGACACCCGATGATTTTTTTGAGTTCATGGCTCAATGCTGCCAAATCTTCGGAACTGGTTCTGACCAGAGAGGATGTACCATAAACCTCTTTTGCCGACCGGTCTATCTGACTGATCTCCCGGGACATTTCCCTTGTTGCTTCCGCACCCTGGCTCAAATTTTCATTCACCCCATGAAATTTGTCAGAAACACCCGAAAGGTTCTGGGCAAATGCCCGGGTGGTATCATGTTGTTCTTCCACTAGGGCGGCAATGGAAGAAATAATTTTATCGATTTCATGGATGATCTCAGATATCTGGCCAATTTCCCTGGAGGTGGAGAGGGTGACCTGCTGAATTTCCAGAATATCTTTTTCTATATCCTGGGTGGCCTCGGCGGTTTGCCGGGCCAGGGCCTTGATTTCATTTGCCACCACCACAAAGCCGAGACCCGCTGCTCCAGCCCTGGCCGCTTCGATGGTTGCATTGAGAGCCAGAAGGTGGGTCTGCTCTGAAATCTCGGTAATGGTTTCCGTTACCCGGCCAATATTTTTAGCAGAATTTCCCAGCTCCATTATCCGGACGGAGGCTGACTGGGTTTTGGCCACGGCCCTGTCTGAGATCTCCCTGGCTTTGTCTGTGTTTTGGACGATATTGCCAATATTGGCACTCATGCCTCCTGTTGCCAAAACCATTTGTTCAATACTGACTATGGTCTCCTGGGAGGCGGTTGTGATATAATCCATGTTGGCGTTCATCTGGGTTCCGGCGGAGGTCATACCCATGGATTTTTCCGAGGTCTCTTCTGCATTTTTTTTCAACCCGGCAGAGATCGTATCCAACTGCCCGGAGGCGGTTGCCAGGGTCTTGATCCGGCTTGCAACTTCCTGGATAATGACCTGAATCGCGTCAATAAAGGTATTAAAATACTGGGCCAAATCACCAATTTCATCCTTTTGCCTCACCCTGAGACGCAGGGTCAGGTTTCCCTCCCGGGAAGCAATTTCTCTCAGCATACTGGTGAGCACCACCACCGGCCTCACCAATTGTGCCATGAGAAAATACCCAAAAACGCCAAGCACTGCCACCACGCCTCCCCCCAGAATATAGGTCAGCATCTTGGACTGGTGCATGATGGCAAATTTGCGATTTGCTTCTATATTCAAGATTTCCAAAATTAATTCCTGGCAATTCCGGGCCCGGGTCACAAAATGCCTATCCTGGGAAGAATCCCATGCCTGGGTGTTGTTCTGGTAATGGGCCATCCGATCCCGGAATACTGTTTCATAGGCCTTCATCTCCTGGCTTGCCCGGATAAGTCTCTTGCCGTACATCTGGTTCAGTTGCGCCTGGGCATTGTCAACCAACCCAGATGCCTGTGCCAATAACTGGTCCCATTTTTCAATGGCGCTAAACATGTCCTCACCATGTTTTTCAAGGCCCCGGAGCTGGTAATTTTTTTCCTGACGTCTGCTTTCCAAAAGCTTGATATTGACCTGATTTAATATCTTTTGGTTGCTGTCAATAGCGGTTATCCGGTTGAGGCTGACTATGGAATTACAGCAGATAACCGCCACTGCAAAAGAGACTACCGCGATCAATAACCACGCCTTGGTTCGAATACGCATCATTTGCCTCCCTAATTTTTATTATCAAATTCCTCCATCGGACAAATGCCAACAGAGGTTTTCAACAAACCTAGGGATCAGCAAATACCATACCCCTCTTCTAAGATATCTGGACATCAGAAGTAAAAAAAAGGAATAATGGATATCAAAACATAAAGCGCGTTATCTGACGCTGGTTTTACCGGTGCGGAAAATCTGTCTGGTTTCCCTGAGGTCCGCAGGCTAGGATGTCAGATTTCTTTCCACAAAGGAAAAAAAACTATCAGGTTCAGTCGGTGCCTGGCAGGCCGTTGCGTTCCTAAGCCCGGAAAACCGATTATGAAAACCTTGTATAAACCAATATCTTTACTTGTTTAAAGCTTTTGGGACCCATGGTATTTGCCCAATTTTTTCTGAACAAGGCCGAACACGGTATTTTCAGGATAATTCCCCTCAGAATCAATGATTCCTGCCGGGGTGTCCATGAGAACCTCAAGCCCCTCTTCAATGGAGGCCACCCCATGGATATGGAACTCTCCTTTTTCCACGGCCCGGATCACATCCTGTCGGAGCATGAGATTTTTCACATTGGCCAGGGGGATCATCACCCCCTGGTCCCGGGTAATTCCCTTTTTGACACAAACGTCATAAAACCCTTCTATTTTCTCATTGACGCCACCAATGGCCTGGATTTCCCCCTTTTGGTTCACCGATCCTGTCACGGCAATTCCCTGGCGAATGGGCAAATTGGACAAACTTGACAATACGGCATAGAGCTCGGTTGACGAGGCACTGTCCCCGTCTATGCCGTCATAACTCTGTTCAAAGGTGATACTGATGCTGACGCTTAGGGGATAATCCTGGGCAAACATGCGCCCAATATAGCCTGCAATGATCATCACCCCCTTGTCATGGGTCTGGCCCGACATATCCGCCTCGTGCTCCACATTAATAATACCCGGAACCCCCATATAGGATTCAGCCGTGATTCTTGTGGGCCTGCCAAAGGCGATCTCTCCCATGCTGTAAACAGCCAGGGCGTTGACCTGGCCCGTCATGGTTCCGGCAACATCCAGAAGAATGGAGTGATCGTCAAACCCCTGCTGCACTTTTTCCTCGTATAGATTGTGCCGAAATCTGTGGGCGTTGAGTGCCCTTAAGACAAATTTACGGGTGACCACATCGGAATCGTCTTTTTTTGCCCAATAATCCGCTTCTTTCAGAACCCCTGTTAGAACACCAAACCGCAGGGAAAGTTTGTTCTTGTCCTCAACCATTCGGCTGCCGTATTCCAGGATGGCCGATACCCCGCAGGGGGTCAAATGTCTCAACTTTTCTGTCCGGCAGGTTCTGGCAATAAACCGGGTATATTTTTCTTCATTCTCCCGGGTCAGATCCGCTTCAAAATCAAAATCCGCCCTAACCTTGAATATTTTATTAAACTTGGCATCTGCCTGCTGTAAGGCCCGGAAGGGTTCATACCGTCCCAGAAGGATGACCTTAACATCAACTGGAATGGGAAGGGGTTTCAACATTGTACCCATTCCGGTTTGATCGGGCAGATCTTCTATGTTCAAGGCCCTGTTTTGCAGGGTGCTCTTCAATGTCTCCCATATATGGGCGTTCATCAGCAACGGGTCTACTTCAAGGACAAGATATCCCTTGTGGGCCTTTAAAACCGATCCAGCCCTGACCTTGGAAAAATCACTGGGCCCTGTTCCCGGATTATTTTCAATTTTCCCAAAAAGATTCTGAAAGCCGGGACTGGTTTCAAAGATAACCGGTGCCCCCTTCTCATTTTTCCGGTCGCAGAGAACATTGACCTCATACCGTGCCACCAGGTTGTCCGCCATCAACAGGAAATCTTCTTTGGGATGACCGTTTCCTGCCTCCATAAACACTGCAATGTTCTCAATAATGTCGTTCTGTATGGCCTTTAAATATCTCTCAACCCCGGGGCTGTTGACAAAGGTATCTGCCATGGTTTCCATCTGCCTTGCAACCACCTTGGCAGCCTGGTTTTCCACCCGTTTTTTATACTCTTTTTTCATTTCCTGGCCCAGTTTCCCCATGGCTCTGAGTGCCAGACTGAGTCGATCCTGTACCAGTTCAAGGGAGGACTGAATTTTGGCTATCTTTTTTTCATCATAGGCCTGATACGCCTCCTCGGAAACGGGCTGTCCCCCACTGAGCGGTACGGCCTGGTACTCATTTTCCGCCTGGACAATTCCCACATTAAGCGTCTGGGCAAACACTTCAACTTCGGAAAATATAGCGGACTGCTGGTGTGTATAAGTTTCGCTAATTGCATTTTTGTCCCCTTGAAACGCATCTGACTCAAAGGAACGGGGAATTTTGATCTTCAAATTTTCGATGAACCGTGACATCCTCCGGGCAAAGACAGCTGCAGTTCCTGATTTCATTTCCAGGGCAATGGGGCTGTATTCATCATCAAAATTATGAACCAGGCACAAATCCGGAGGGGTGTCCAACTGTCTGGCATGACGGGTGAGGATATCCCTGACAATGGTTGATTTTCCTGTCCCCTCATACCCGGTGACAAATATATTGTATCCCGAACTTTTCATATTCAGGCCAAAATCGATTGCCCCCACCGCCCTTTCCTGGCCGATGACAGTGTCAAGGGGCACAAGCTCCTCTGTGGTTTTAAAAGAAAAAAGGGCGGGGTCGGATGTTCTGATGAGATCTTTTGCCAGTACCTGGAATTTCATTCCCATGGTTCTTTCCTCCAAACAAAGAGATATACATACGCCCCGACCGCAGAACAAAGAATGCGCCAAAGCTGTATTTAGTTTTAATTAAGCTTAAACTGTTCTTGGTCGGATATCCTGGCACAGCCGGACCCATTTATCAAATTTTATTTTTAGTTGTATTTTTGGTTTTATTTCAGGCCAGCTTTCCGCCATAGAAGCTAAAACCATGCTAAAAAGAATAGTCTAAAAATATTATCGAATTGAGATTACCCAGGAGAAATCACTTGGTTTCTGCCCTTGTGTTTTGCCATATAAAGCCTTTTATCGGCAAGCTTCAACATCTCATCAATGCCCTGGGCAATATTATTTTCACCGGGTAAAAATGCCGAGACCCCAAAGCTTGCCGAAAGCCGGATGGATTCACCCGGCAGACCAAAGAGTGTTTTTTCCAGCTTTTTTCGAATACGGTTTGCCATACTAGCGGCCTGGTCTGTCTGGATGTGGGGTAATATGATAAGAAACTCCTCTCCGCCATAACGGCAAACCCAATCTGTTGCCTCTCTTGCCTCGGATTTAAGTATGGAGGCAAATTCAACAAGAACCTGATCCCCGGCCAGATGCCCATGGGTATCATTAATTTTTTTAAAATAATCGATATCACAAAGGATGATGGAAAAAGTTTGCTTGTATCGATGGGCCTGGGTAGCCTCCCTTTGCAATTGTTCATCCAGATACCGACGGTTATAACAATCGGTAAGGGGATCTTTAATGGAAATCTGTTTTATGGTGTCATAGGCGGATTTAAGTTCCCGGGTCCTATTGTCAACGGTTTCCTCAAGATTTTCCACCATTTCTTCCAATTGTTTTGAAAGTTTTCCCATGGTGGAAAAGGCTTGGGAATATCTTACCAGCAGAAGAGAGGCCTGGGAAAAAAGAAAAAATAAAAACCCCAAGTGCCCGTAGCTGCCGGTAAAGATGATCATCCGCGAATACAAAATATCATTGACAGTGGCAATGATCAGTACCAAAAACCCCAAAAGAAAGATTGCGGACCCTTCCCTTTTCCTGTAGACCGCCCGGCCCAGAACCAGAAAAAAATACAGACTGTATAATAGAGTAACTGCCTGATAGGCGGACAGGGTTTTGGTGTATATCAACGCCGGGGTAAACAGAACGACCACAGAACAAATCCCCCCGAAAAAAACGGAAAGACGGACCATTCTCCTTGAATGTTCCCTGGGGTATAGGGATCTTAAAAACAAATTTATTAACGGCAGGGCCGCATAAAATGAAAGGTATTCAAGCCGCATGGTCCAGGCCCAACTACTTTTCGTATAAATATTCAGCAAATGGTTGCCGGTGGTGCTGAGTCTAATAACAATGGTCAAGCAGAAAATACTGAAATAGAGAAATGACAGATCCTTTCTGCGAAAAATAAAGAGCCCCAAATGATAAAGCCCCATAATAAAAAGACAGCCGAAACTCATGTGTTCCCAAAATAGACTTTTTTCCCTGTCACGGCGGATCTGCAGTTCCGTTCCCATAACAATGCTGTGGCGAATCCCCCCCCTACGATGCTCAAAATTGGATACCTGGACCACAACTTCCATGATATTACCGGAATGGATGAAGCTTGCAGAACCCGGCAACCATTGGGGAACCATGCTTGCCTTTTGGGTTCCCACTTTTCCATTTGATAATATTTTTTTTCCGTCCACCCAAAGGGTGTAGGCGGTTGAAATAAGGACCACACTCAATGCTTTGGTTTCAGATGACGGAGGCAAATGAATGATTAATCTATAGGTTGCATATCCGTCAAAGGGAAGAAGGGCATTATTTACAGTATAGGTTTTCCATACGGATGGCACCCGGATCCATCCGGTTTTGACAGGGTAAGGTGAAACGGAAAAACGGGCCGGGTCAAGCAATTTGTCCCAGTAAAATTCCCATTTTCCATCCAGCTTGATGGTACCATCTTTGTAAAAATCCCAGTCGGAAAGATCCATAACTCCGTCCACTGCCACGGGCAATTTCTTTTTACTTCCATGGTTAATACTACAAGAATTGCTCAACAGACAGGTACTAAGGATAAATCCAACAAGAATAAAAACCCGGAGCAGGCAAGTTAGGTTTAATGTTAACCCCAGGGGATTTCCATTGGAAGATGCGTCATATCTGGTAATCATGACAACTACTTAGTCCAATTTGAACAAAAAGAAAAGGACATTGTAATGAATACCCGATAGTTTTTTTTTACTAGGGTCAAGCAATATGTTTTCTTACATTGTTTCCCAAAATAGGAATTCATATGAGACAAAAAATGTTTTCGCCTGTTCCTTTATTAAATTGTTATTGCATGCCATGGATGAATTCTGCAGTATAAAAAGGGCAGTCGATCCCTGAAATTTAATTTTTCCCATATCCACCTGGTTGATCACTGCCGTTCCCGCCAAGCTTAACACAATCTCCTTAACCGCCGTCGGGGTCAGCAATCCCTTGACATACAATATAAATAATGAACTTGAAACCCTTGGCAATACAAGCTATGATTAGTATGTAGACAATAAGATGACCAAAAAAAAACATGGTGGCACACCCCCGGCAACACATGGCCGCAATCAAGTAAAAACAAGCGGTTAAACCCATGAGGAGATACATCAATGGAAGTGACCCATTACAAACAGATACTGCCCGTGACCATGGACAATGAGGTGGTAAAAAATGTTGCTGGACGGATATTGATCGGCCGGGAAGACGGGGCCAAAAATTTTTGCATGCGCCTCTTTGAAATGGGGGTTGGGGGGTATACACCCAGACATAGCCATGACTGGGAGCACGAGGTTTTTGTCCATACAGGAAATGGAGAGGTCTCTATTGAAGACCAATGGTACCCCCTTTCGCCGGGTTCGGCAATTTTTGTACCCTCCAATGTGGAACATCAGTTCCGTAATACCGGGGAGGAGATGTTTACCTTTGTCTGCCTGGTTCCTTCAAAGGCACCGGAACTATGATGAATCCCCGGACATGTGTGGATCCAAAGGGTTATTTCAGGGTGGGAATTCACCAGCCTGAATTTGAGACTGAAAATATGAGGGAAAACATCTATCATGAGCAACTGGGTACACTTCCCGACGGCACCCCTGTGGACAACCAGATAAATTTTCCCAAAAAGAATGTTGTGGAGCCCAGTGCAGACCAGATTTATGAAATTGCCAACCCCTTCCCCTTCAGGGGTGCCACCTTTATTAATTCCGCCTGGGCAGATACCCATGCCGGCCGTCCGGAAACCATCGGCATTACCCCGCCATCCCCCTGCTCATTGTTACAAAACATGGAGGAATGGCAGCCGAACTTGACGTCTCAGGACAAAACCAAACTCTTGAAATTACTGCCCCGCCCCCTTTGTATTGCCCTGGCCCAGGCATCCACGGATCCCGAAGAGCTTGTGATCCTGGCCCAAAAAGCCTGCACCCTCCTGTTTGAAAAGGGGTCACCCGCCCCCTGGGGCATTGGATACAAAACAAAGGATGATGGCAGTATTGTCCCGGATATCCATGACCACGAAGTGTTTGAGGTGCTGGTCAACAACCCGAACCTCCCCGATGCCTATAAAAAGGCCCTGGTTCTCAGACCCGGGGTCCAGGGGAAAAGTGAAATCGTCGGGGAATTTGCGTCCCCCAAAACCCCCACCCACGTATTTGAATATCTAAGGCGAAACTCCTATATTCCCTGGGGCCATTATGCATCCAACATGGCCGATGATGCCATCCGCTACCGGGCAAAAGAATTGACAACTGAGGATATGACAGGGCTGCGCCATCTCTATTACCAGCGGGTTTATGTGAGGGTGGCCGGCCAGCTGGGTATTGCCCTGCCTGCCCAGGGCAAATGCCTGTCAGCAGATGAACTGGAAACACTCAGACGAACCATTACCCAGGCCCTTAAAACCGATACTCCCGGTCCTCTAACCTTTAACAGCTCTTTGTGGGGATGGAATTTCGGCTTTGGTTTTGCCCAGTCGGGCCACAGGCTCCACGCCTCCCACCAGATGATCCACCAGCAAAACAGCATGGTGCCGAAAAAGACAATTGACAACCAGGGACATGCCTACACCTGCTTTTCCTGCGGCGACCTGGTAACAGATTTTATTGGTGAATTTAAAAAAAACACTGGCAAAAACTTTTTTGCAGCCTACCTGTCAGCCATTCAAAACAATGGACGGACAGACAATAAACCCATTGGCAGTGCCTCCCTCATTGTCCATGAAGATGACCAGGTGATCTTATTTGCGCCCAAGGGTCAGATCAGTGAATGGGAACTTCAGCTCATGACAAAAGAGGGATGCAGCAACATATTGGAAGCAGATACCTCCCTGAGAAGATCCCTGGACCATGCCATGTTGATTGCCATCCAGGCGCTTGAACGTCTGGGGGCTCAGATGGTCACAACCATTGAGTTATCCGGCCGATTTGACAAGCCAGGCATGGGACAGCATCTATTGTATTCATTTATCCCCAGGCTGCCCTACGCACCGGGAACCTTTTCCGAAGCCCAGCTTCGATGGATCAGCGGATGCTATCCTGAAGATTTTGCCCATGCCTGCCGAAGCGCACTTATTTAAATTCAATACCAAAGGAGGGTTTATGATTCTTCATGATATCATCTATGAATGGGATGGAAAAAGCAGGGCCGGAGAAAAACCAATTACCTGGTGGCCTGGATCCTACAGGGTCAGGATCGTAAAACTGGGGGATGACACCAAAGCAATTCGCTATCTGTTTCCCGTTGCCGTAATTTTAAAATCCCAAAAGGGCACCAAAAGACTTCACTCCTCATTAAAAAATTATATTGATAACTTTGCCAAAAAATTAGCCAAAATCTATGCTCTTGATATTGATAAAACCCTCTGGGTGGAACTGGACGATGAAATCCGGGTGGCCCAGCTGAATCCGGACAGAAAACTTTCCGATGAAATTTTGTACAGTATTTCCTGGAGACCTGCCCGGCCCAATGAATTGGCCATGATTGATCCCTTTATAAAGGATTTATAAACCCTGGTAATAGACAATATCCTGGAATTAGACGATGCCCTGGTCCATCATGGAATCTGCTACTTTGACAAATCCGGCGATATTGGCACCATTAACATAATTGCCCGGGGTACCATACTCTTCGGCAGCAGCTACGCAGGCAGAGTGAATACTGTGCATGATCCCCTTGAGCTTGGCCTCAACTTCCTGGGCAGACCATTTGATCCGCATTGAGTTCTGGGACATCTCAAGGCCGGAGACAGCCACTCCGCCGGCATTGGCGGCTTTCCCTGGTGCATAGAGAATTTTATTGTCAAGGAAAACCTCAATTCCACCTGGGGTGGTGGGCATGTTGGCGCCCTCGCAAACCGTGGTGATCCCGTTGTTGACAAGATTCTGGGCATCCTTCTTGTTTATTTCATTCTGGGTGGCCGAAGGAAAGGCACAATTGGCCTTGTGGTCCCAGAGGGGATTATGAGCTGCACTGGTATCAAAGGGAGTAAAAACAGCTTCCGGATATTTTTCCACATATTCTTTGATCCGGCCCCGTTTTACATTTTTAAGGTACATGAGGTGCTGAAGTTTGTCCTTGTCTATCCCTTGTTCATCAAAAATATATCCCGAGGAATCAGACAAGGTCACCACTTTCCCCCCAAGCTGGTTGATCTTTTGTGTGGTATACTGGGCCACATTGCCGGAACCGGAAACCAGACAAAGTTTGTCTTTCAGGTTGTCATTGTGGGTGGACAGCATTTCATCGGCAAAAAAAACCGATCCGTATCCCGTGGCTTCAGGGCGGATCAGGCTGCCGCCCCAGTTGAGACTTTTGCCCGTAAGAACCCCGCTAAATTCATTTTTCAATTTTTTATACATGCCAAACAAATACCCAATTTCCCTGCCGCCAACCCCGATATCGCCGGCCGGTACATCTGTAACCGAACCGATGTGACGGTAAAGTTCAGACATGAAGCTCTGACAGAAACGCATCACCTCAAAATCGGATTTTCCCTTGGGATCAAAATCAGACCCGCCTTTACCGCCACCAATGGGAAGAGTGGTGAGGGCGTTTTTAAACACCTGTTCAAAGGCAAGAAACTTCAGGATGGAAAGGTTTACAGAAGGGTGAAAGCGAAGACCTCCTTTATAGGGACCAATGGCGGAACTCATTTGGATTCTGAATCCCCGGTTAATCTGGACCTTGCCCTGATCATTCACCCAGGGCACACGGAACTGAATGACCCGCTCGGGCTCAACAATTCGTTCCATAATCCCTGCATGTCTGTATTCGGGATTTTTGTCCAGAACCGGCTTCACCGATTCCACAACCTCGGTAACAGCCTGATGAAATTCTTTTTCAAAAGGATCTCTTGCAGTGATGATGTCCATTATTGTGCCCATTTTTATACTCCTGTTTCCGGTTAAAAGTTTTAGACAATGATAAAACCTGGCCCCCTTATGGGATCAGGCCAAATGGCCTTATCATTCCCAATACCCTACCATATATCTGGCCGGGATACGAGGAGACCCCCCTCGTATCCGCTTCAAGTATCCGCTTCCAAATATCTGCTAAACCTTATCTTTCAAACAAGAGATTAACCGTACCGAGAAAATCTGATTGTGCTCCGGCCATATATGTATCCCAATCCATCCCATTCTTATAAAAAGCAATAGAAGACAACTTTTTGGTAAGAATCGCATTCCGATAGGCAGACAGATTTTCAGAATTTAAGATCTGCAAAATAGCCACCCGGCCCAGGGTTTTCACCAATATTGCCGGAATATAACTTTCCAATACCTGCCACATCAAATTTTCATCTGCCAGCACGCTTTCAATGTTTTCCCCAACAACCCTCTGGAAAGCAAAGATCTGCTCGCTTGTTTTTTCGGACAGCATAAACAAAGGAATGGACGGGTCATTTTTATGAATTTTGATCAGCATGTCGGCTTCAGCCCCGGCATAATTCAAAACCTGGGTCATAATATCTCTGATCAGACCCCACCGGGTTTTTTGATCTTCCAGAAGATGTTTGTCATAGTTCTCTTCCAATAGAAATGCCGTGAGCACTTCAGCCACTGCAGAGGAAAAGACCCCCCCCTTGTTGGCAGAGGTATCTTTTATCTGAAGAA
The DNA here is from genome assembly GCA_016744295.1 of Desulfobacteraceae bacterium. Classification (GTDB taxonomy): domain Bacteria; phylum Desulfobacterota; class Desulfobacteria; order Desulfobacterales; family Desulfobacteraceae; genus NBML01. The sequence goes on from JADGEQ010000021.1 coordinate 20,784, forward strand.
TCTTCGTGGATGCTGCAATATACCGCCTGGAGGTGTCATCAAAAAAGACATTTGCCCCTTCGGTAATAAACCGCAGTTCTTTGAATTGTGCAACAAATTGCCGCACATTCCCGTGGTTGATGGTGTCCTTGAACCCTCCGCAGGGAATAAACGCCTGAATATTGGCCTTTTTAATATATTTTCGATTGTCAGGATCCGTCAGAAAATTTCTGTGAAAGATGGCCCCATCCTCGACAAAGGTGCCGTCGGGCAGGGTAATATTCTTGCCCTTGAGCAGTACCTGGAATCCATTTTTACCCAATTTTTTAACAGGATACCCCAATGAATTCACCCGGGGGGAGGCGTGGCGCATAAATCCGATTTTCATCAACTCCTTTTTGTCCAGACCATCGGGATCAAACAGGATGGAGCCCCCGTCAATAATCAGGCAGATTTTACCTTGGTAACACTGAATCTCATTGCTGCCCAGGTCCCCATCAGGCCCGCCTGTCATCATCAGATTCAACTCTTCCTCTTTGCAGTCGGAATGGCCGATCAGGGTTCTAAAGGCCCCCATAACACTGGTGGTGGTCATACCGCTGATCTCTATTTTTCCGCCGATATGGTTGTAGATCTCTTCCATGTCTGCGGTGACAACCTTTGTGTCTCCGTTGATCTGGAGTTCTGTTTCTTTGTCTCCATGGTGAATCAAGCCAAACAGATCACCATTCTTTAGAATACCATAGGTATCATGGGGAATGCCAATACTCTTGCCCGTGGTAATGGTCCGCCAGTATTGATATCCCCTCTCCTTTGCCCGATAGGCCACGGCATCCATCAAGGGAGCCGTTCCCTCATCCGGACCAAAAAAGACCATTTCAGGACGCCCGTAATGATCAACAACCCGAGTGTCCGGCAGCATGAGATCCATGATCCCTTCTGTGTAGTCATACAGGGCATCCATGCTGTAGCCGGCATAAATGGTATGGGGCACCACCACTCCCTTTGAACCACTTTCACAAATATCTTTGTGTTTAAGCCTCTGGGCTTTTGGTCCCAGGGCATAATTAAGCAGCAGGGCATTGTCCAACTCCATGGCATGATTGGTGGGAGATACCCGAATCAGGCGCAATCCGCCCCGGGCGATATCATCGGCCCGCAGGTGGGTTCCACAGGCATAATGGCCGTTGACAAAGAAAATACCATATACAAATTGTTTAAACACCAAAGGATCCAAAATCCGGTTGTCCATCCGAAAGGAAAAGGAACGCTTTTCGGTTTTATAAAAATTGGTTTTAAAGGTGGCGGGAATCAATTTAAACATAAAGGCAAAAATATCATGTCCCAGGGGAAAATCCATGAACCGCATGGAGAGCATCCGGAAAAACTCCGCTCGTTTATTCTCCAGCTCCTCCGGGGTCAGGTCAAAGGGGGTATCCGGATTAAATTTTCTTTCAAACAGCTCATAGAGAAAAGAAATCAGGTCCGGGTGGGCACAGGCCGTGTCCATGATGATCCGGGACACATAGATAAACTTGTTGGACTCATGGATCCGTGCGGAAAATGCCTCCTGGTGGTCTGCACTTGCCAGGCTCTCCATAATATCCCGGTCTGTCTGGTTGCCCCTCTCCTTAAATATAAACATATGGGTAAAATCAATGGCATTAACCGCAAAAAGCATCTCGGGAAAGCTTAATTTTTCTTCCACATAAAGCATTGCGGCGGAACTGACAGAAAGACTTAAATAGGATCGCAAATCATCCACCAACGCTATTTCCATTTTTCTGGACAGCTCCCCCTGGACATAGAGGGAACAAACAGAAGAAGCCACACCAGACCGGGTATGATAGGGTTCCCAATAGGCTCGGGTAATCACAAGCCCGTGACCGGCAAATAATTTTCTTAGCACCTGCAGCTGGGGACGTTCAAAATCAGAATTAAACATCAAACGGATTTCCCCGATATCCGAAAGATTGAACACCTCAATCAAGGGGATGACGGCAGAAGAAACCTCTCCTAAAAATTTTTCATACCGATTCCGGGTCAGACGGGGCGTCTGCCCATAATCCTGATTCAGGTTGAACAAAAACCGAGAATCCTTAAAATCATTTGCCTCAAAATCTGCCACTGTCTCGGGCCGGAACACATAGGTATAATACTCACTTTCCGGATTATAATAATACTCGCGGCGATGCCCGGGAAGCTGGGTATTCAATATATCTTCCATGCGGTCCCGGGTCTCTTTGGTGGCAATTCTGACCCGCTGGACCTGGCTGCCCTGAGCCAGATCAAAATCAATCCCCGCCACCCAGGAATTCAACACAACCTTGTCGTCCTGAAGTTTAATGCTTTTGGCAATGGAAGCCAGGATATGTTTCAAAGATTCCTTGGTAATGGTTTCAAAAAAGTAATCGGGCAGGCCCAGATCATTGAGTAGAATACCGGCGGCCTTATTAATACAATTTGCAGTGACCAACCCTTCGGAAGACAGGTCAATTACGGCTTCGTATAAAACACTGGGGTTTAGCTTCACACTCTGGGCTTTATTAATGATATACGCGCCGGGTGAGACAGGGCCGCGACTATCAGATTGGGTTTCCATTTGATCTCCTATTTTACGCATCTGGTTTTCTTGAAAATTGATAAGAATCGTATCGCCGGTTAAAAACTGCTATTAGGATCGGCCGAATACGGAGTAAAATAACATTTTTCATTGTCAGGTTACAATGATTTAAAAAAATAAGATTTAAAAAATTTCGAAAACATTAGATTTCCTTTTAATTTTTCATTTTCCCTTGCATTTATACCCTTGATTATGGTTGGTCAATGAAAATATTTTTTATTTATACAATAATTATCACCCGCTGGGAACATCGTTGATAACCTATTCTATTTACAGTTCATTTCAGCTGTACTTATTGACTTACAAAACAAACAAAGATAGGATAACTTCCTTTATTATAAACTACAGGATACTAATATATGAAAGCCCCTGAAACCACCACCCGATTTGAATTAGCAGATCCTGAAATTCTTGTAAAAATCAAAAAAATCCCATCCATCAGAACCCTGTTTTTAAAGGTCCTTTTTTTGTCCCTGGTGCGGCCTGACACCCTTGATGACAACATGAGTCTCTCAAAGGTAAAGGTTGTGTTCGATAATGTGAGACCAGATACAAAAAAAATCCAGCAATACAAGCGTATCTGCGGTTTCACACCTCCTATCAACATGGGTTCCAATGAGAATAATCAGGACACCACCATCCCCATCAGTTATTTTCAAACCCTGTTTGTAGGACTCTTGGGGAAATTTATCACCACTGCCCATTTTCCCATAAAGCCCATGGGGTTGATCCAGATCGGCCAGTCATTCAGACAAAAAAGGCCGGTGACAACCGACGAAATCCTGGATCTATCCTGTCAGCTGTATGAGGTCACAAAAACCCCAAAAGGAATCATCACCCAATTTCTTCTGGAGGTGGAATCTGACAATATTATCCTATGGCAGGGAATCTCCACATTTTTTACCCGAAGCAAAAACAAACTACCCAAGGGCAAAGGCAATAAAAGAAAAGAGGAGGCATTTCTTGAGATAAAAGAAACCATTTTTGTACCCCGGAATACAGGGATTCAATATGCCAGTGTTTCCGGCGATTACAACCCCCACCACCTCTATGGATTTACCGCCAAAATGATTGGATTTAAAGATCCAATTGCCCATGGCATGTGGAGCCTTGCCCGGGTCATTGCAAGCATGGAAAAACAATATGGCGCCCACTACCCCCTGGAGGCGGATGCCCAATTCAAGCTGCCCATATTCATGCCCGCCGCCGTTACCCTGGGGCAAGCCCCGGCAAAAACGATAACAGATAAAACCAAGACCGACAAAATTAGATCCGTGGGAATGGGGTCAGAAACCCGGATCGATTTTGAGCTCCGGGATGCTAGAAAGGGACTTCCCCATCTCAAGGGCCGATTTGCATTTAATTTAAAGGGATAAGAGTGCTGGGATCACTATTTGCCATCAGCTCTGCCTTTTTTTGGGCATCTGCCGTAATTTTATTCAAAAAAAGCGGGGATATTTTTTCCCCGCTTTCACTCAATATTTACAAAAGTGTGGTTGCCCTGGTTCTGGTTCTGGTGACCATGGTTATTTTAGGAATTCCCTTTTTCCCCCAAGCCACTTTAAAGGATTGGCTGTTGCTGGCATTGTCGGGAATATTTGGCATTACCCTGGCAGATATTTTCTTTTTCATGGCCCTGAACAAGCTGGGGGCAAGTCTTGTGGCAATTGTGGAATGTCTCTATCTGCCAAGCGTCCTGTTTTTTTCCTTTATCATTCTCGGAGAAACACTGGGAACAGGCGAGATTATAGGCAGTCTATTGGTGTTGTCAGCAGTTTTTGTGGGATCCCACAAAAAAAAGACTACCGGCCGGAACCCCCTTTCCAGGGATCACCTTGTGGGAATTGTTTCCGGCATTCTGTCCATGGTCTTCCTGGCCTTCGGCATTGTCATCATCAAGGATGTATTAGAACAATCCAACGTGTTCTGGGCAACCCTTGTCCGACTGGTGGCCGGCAGTATTTCCCTGGTGTTCATTGTCATCTGCCACCCCAAGCGCCGGCAGTATCTTGCCGAACTTAAATTTTCCCGGGCATGGCTCACGGCCCTTCCCGCCTCGGTGTGCGGAAACTACGTTGCCCTTCTCTTCTGGGTGGCAGGCATGAAATATACCACCGCATCCCGGGCTGCCATCCTGAACCAGATGTCCAGTATTTTTATCTTTATCCTGGCAGCCCTTTTTCTAAAGGAAAAAATCACGGTCAACAAAAGTATTGCCATTTGCCTTGCCGTGGCCGGAGCCTGTTTGACCATCTTTACCTGATTATCTTTATCTGGTCATATTTACCTGGTCATATTTACCTGGTCATATTTACCTGGTCATATTTACCTGGTTATATTTACCTGGTTATATTTACACTATTATATGATTATACCCTATTTCCGTGGAAGCTTGTGGGATCGGCCACCACATAATATCTGGGGTCATCGATTTCTTCCAGGATGATGGACCTGTACTTTGCATCCGACCTGTTCAACAATTTTTTACAATCCGCACTCAGATGTTTGAGCGTAATTTTTTTCCCCTCTTTTTCATATTTCTCCACGATCCCTGAAATGGCTTCAATACCCGAATAATCAGAAACCCTGGATTCTATGAAATCTATTTCCACATTTTCAGGATCACCCTTCACATCAAACTTGGACACAAACATTTGGGTTGACCCGAAAAACAGAGGCCCCCAGATTTCATACACCTTTGTGCCGTCTCTTTTGATTCTCTTTCTGGCCCGGATTCTCAGGGCATTTTCCCAGGAGAACACCAGGGCAGACATGATGATACCGATAAACACAGCAACGGCCAGGTCAAAGGTTACCGTGAGAATTGATACACAAATCAATACCAGGGCATCTGATTTGGGAATCTTGTGCATGATCCTGAGACTGGACCAGGCAAAGGTGCCCATGACCACCATGAACATGATGCCGGTGAGGGCTGCAATGGGAACCTGCTCTATGTAAAAGGACCCAAAAAGGATGAAACCCAACAGGGACAACGCCGCCACAATCCCGGAAAGCCGGCCCCTGCCGCCGGAATTCACATTGATGATGGACTGGCCGATCATGGCACACCCCCCCATCCCTCCGAACAGGGCGGTGACAATGTTTGCAACCCCCTGGGCCACACACTCCCGGTTACTGTTTCCCCGGGTTTCGGTGATTTCATCCAACAGGTTCAGGGTGAGCAAGGATTCGATGATGCCGATTCCGGCCAGGATAAAGGCATAGGGAAAAATAAATTTAAGGGTAGCCATATTCCAGGGAATAAGGGTGAATATTTGTGTCTGAAGAACAGGAAGCCCTCCCTTTAGCCCTTCCCCGCCGCCGTCTCTGATAAAAGATCCCACGGTGGCCACATCCAGATTAAAAAACAAGGTTGCAGCGGTGACCGCCAGGATAGCCGTGAGGGCCGCTGGAATTTTCCGGGTAATTTTGGGAAGAACGATCATGATTCCCATGGTGGCGATTACCAGGCCTGCCATGGTCATAAGCTCAGCCCTGGGCAGCCAGTGCAGGGCACCGGCTTGAACGCTCTTGAACATGTTCAGCTGGGACAAAAAAATCACAATGGCAAGTCCGTTGACAAATCCGAGCATCACCGGATGGGGGACAAGGCGAATAAATTTACCCAGCTTAAGTCCCCCGGCTGCCGCCTGAAGAATTCCCATGAGGATCACCGTAAGAAAAAGGTATTGCACCCCCATACTCACCACGGGCTGGGCCATGGCAAGGCCCATGGCATTGCCCTCTTTTACCAGGGAGACCATCACCACGGCAAGGGCTCCTGTAGCACCTGAAATCATTCCCGGACGACCCCCTATAACCGAGGTAATAAGACCCACCATAAAGGCCGCATACAAACCTACCAGAGGATCCAGCCCCGCTACAAATGAGAATGCAACTGCTTCCGGAACCAGGGCCAGGGCCACTGTGATTCCAGAAATAACATCGTTTTTGACATTTTTGGTTCTTTTCTTGATCAGTTCAAACATGAATACTTAGTTTACCTTTTAATAATGACACAATAAAAACAGGCATGGACCTCTCGCGTAGATCCATGCCCGTGGAAAAAGTCGTATTATCTATAGGTTCTTCCGGGTAAACGCAAGGTAAATGATTGACACCCCAGGAGAAACTCATTATAAAGTTCCTGGTACCAAGGTGCCCGGAACCCAGACAAAAAAGTCTAATTGTCAAAAAAAGTTTAATCGATAAAAAACATTGAAAGACATCCGGGATAATAGGAAAAACGGTGAAAATCCGTTGCATGCCAGCCGTTGCCGTAATCGGGGACAAAGACCGCAACACTGCCACTCTCCAACCCATTGCAGGAGGGGAAGGCGCGGTCTGCGAGTGATCCGTGAGCCGGAAAGCCTGCCTTTGTATTAACCAAACGGATTCATTGCTGGAACAAGATCCTAATGAATAGCCATGTTCAGGAGGAACCCATGTCCAGAAGTGAAGTGAATACAATTGAGTCAAACAAAGAATTCGGCACTATTATCACCCGGTTGATCAACCGAGAAAATCTAACCCGGTCAGAGGCCCGACAGGCCTTTATCACTGTTCTCAACAATCAAACAAGCGAAATGCAGCAGGGTGCATTTTTATCCGCCCTCACAGCCAAGGGGGAAACAGCCGGGGAAGTGGCCGGTTCCTGGGAAGCCATCTATGATATGGATACCACCAAGGTGAGCATAAACCCCAAGGTGAACCTGGTTGAAAACAGCGGCACGGGCATGGACACCTTTAAAACCTATAATATCAGCACCGCTGCCTCCATTATTGCCGCAGCAGGTAATATTCCCATGGCTCGCCACGGGGCACGGGCCATCACCTCCCTCTGCGGCACCGTGGACATGGCCGAAGCCCTTGGCGTTGATGTGGAATGCACGGCCAAGGTTGTGGCCAAAAGTATTGAAACCGCAGGCCTCGGCCTGTTCAACGGAATGAGTCCCCATATCCATCCAATGGCCCTGGGCCGGATACTTTCCCAGATTTTTTTCGGGTCCACCCTGAACATTGCCGCCTCCCTTGCAAATCCTGCCCTGCCCGCCATCGGTGTCCGGGGGGTATATGCACGGGAGATGATCCTTCCCGTGGCCGAAGTTATGAAGGAAATCGGATATAAAAGCGCCATTGTTCTCCACGGCTGCATTGAAAATTCGTCCAGGGGCATGGACGAGGCATCCATCTGCGGTATCACCCATTGCGCAAGGATCGACGGAGAAAAGATCAGCGAATTTTCCATTGACCCGGCAAAACTGGGACTTGCCACCCGAGAGATCCAGGCCCTGGCCCCGGAACCGGAACTTTCCCTGGAATCAAAACGATTTGCCGCCCTGATAAATAATAAAGAATCCGGCCCCAGAAAAGATGCCGCCCTTCTCAATGCAGGCCTGATCTTTCTGGCGGCAGACAAGGTAACCAGCCTTGAAGAGGGAATTGAAAGGGCTGCTTGTCTCCTTGAAAAAGGCCGCGCCTTTGAAACCCTTGAACGCTGGGTGGCCTCCCAGAACACAGACCCTGAGAAAGGGCTAAAAAGACTCCATAGCCTGGTACCATAAAATAGTATAGGATACACAAATGAACCTGCTCATCTTAAAATCCGGCACCTCCTATATCCGGGTCAGGGAAAAACAATTTCTTCTGGTCGGCCTGGACAAAGCCAGTGTTTTTCCCATGGACCAGATCACCCGGGTCAGAAAATATGAGACCCGGCTCAAAATTCTGGGATTTGAATCTGTGATCATTAAAAAACTGATTCTGTCCGAAGAGGATCTTTGAAAAAGGATTATTCATAAGAGGATATTTGAAAGAGGATATTTGAAAGAGGATATTTTGCAAATGATAAAAATGGTATTAACAGGGTTGGAACGTCTTGAGGTAACCCCCTTACTGCCCCTTGAGGCGCCAAAGGGCAAGGTCTTGACCAATGTCCTCTGCTGCGCCATCTGCAGGACCGATGCCAAAATGTGGGAACAAGGCCACAGGGACCTTATATTTCCCCGGGTTTTGGGTCATGAGATGGTGGTCCAAATTTTTAACCCCAAAAAAAATCAGGCCCAGGGCCAGGAAGCAAACCCGGAACCCGCCTCCTACATTGTCTGGCCCGGCAAAAGTTGCGGCCGGTGCAAATACTGCAGCAAACACCAGGAAAATTTGTGTGAGGAAATGGAAATCACCGGATTTCACAGTGACGGCGGCTTTGCCCACCAGGTGATTCTCCCTGAAGAAAGTCTCATCCCCCTGCCCAAAAACATGGACATCCATGTGGCCTGTTTTGCGGAACCTGTCGGGTGTGTGATCAATGCATTCGAAAAGCTGGCATTTGAAAAACAAGACCGGCTGCTCATCTACGGTGCCGGCACCATGGGGCTTATCACGGCCCTCTATGCAAAACATGTCGGCCTTGATCCCCTGATCATTGAAAAGCATGAAAATAAAATCCGTCGGGTAAAGGATTTTCTGGAATACACCAAGATTTCCTGTGTCAAAGAGACCATGGAAAACAACTTTGATATTGTCATCAATGCCTGCCCCGACTATATCGCCCTTTGCCAGGCCATCACCAAGGTGGACAAGGGCGGATCTGTCTCCTTTTTTTCAGGGATCACCAAAAACGAACATGTGGAAACCAATCTGCTGAACCTGATCCACTACAAAGAAGCTAGTCTGACCGGGGCCTACGGCATGAAAAAATCAGATATGGAACTGGCCGTTCCCTTTATGCAGGTCCATGAGAAACAATTAAAACGCCTCATCCAGGAGGTGGTTCCCCCGGAACAGGCACCAAATCTTCTGCCCAGGGTTCTTACCGGTCAATCCCTTAAATTCATCCTTGATTTTACAGACAGATCCCCGAATCGAATAAAAACGCCACCCTTGTCGTCTCCAGAACCGCCCCGCCCCAGCCCTCACCACCCAAATTTTATGGAAGCTTTTGGCAAACAAAGCCTGTGTTGCCGGGTAATCCAGGCCATTTCTCCCCTTTCAGACATTCTTTTGTCCGATGCCCGGGCCAAGATGGATGACAAGAGCAAACCCCTGGGCGCCCTGGGGAGAATAGAAACCCTGGGCATCCAGATGAGCCAAATCCAGAACAGTCTGACCCCGGCCATCCACCAAAAAAATCTTTTTGTGTTTGCCGGGGACCACGGGATCACCGAAGAAGGGGTCTCGGCCTTTCCTTCGGAGGTCACCGGCCAGATGGTGGAAAATTTTCTCAATGGCGGGGCTGCCATCAATGTTCTCTGCGACCACTACAACATTGATATGAAGGTGGTGGACATGGGAGTGATAAAAAAATTTTCCCCCCACCCGGATCTCATCATTGCCAAGGTGGCCAGGGGCACCCGGAACTTTGCCATTGAAGATGCCATGACCTCTCCACAGATGAGCCGGGCCCTTGAAAGGGGGATGGAAATTTTTCTGTCTGCCCATGCTAAAAACCCTATCCAGATGGTGGGGTTGGGGGAAATGGGTATCGGCAACACCACCTCGGCCTCGGCCATCATCTCGGTCATCACCGGCATATCCCCTGGCCAGGCCACGGGAAGGGGCACCGGGGTGGACAACAAGGGACTGGAACACAAAACAAAGGTTATTGAAAGGGTGCTGGCCTTTCACAGGCCCAACCCGTTCAACGGTTTTGAAATTCTTCAAAAAATAGGGGGATTTGAAATTGCGGGTATTGCCGGGGCCATACTGGCGGCAGCCTCAAAGGGCTGTGCTGTAGTGCTGGACGGGGTGATTTCAACGGCAGCAGGCCTTGTGGCCCATACCATCAATCCAGATATTCAGGGATATCTCATCTCCGGCCACAAATCAGTGGAACAGGCCCAGAACGCTGCTCTTTCCCACATGAACTTAACCCCGGTTATTGATTTTAACATGCGCCTTGGCGAAGGCACGGGAGCTGCCATGGCCATGGATGCAACCGACGCCGCCTGTAAGATCATGGTTCAAATGGCCTCATTTGATGAGGCCAAGATTTCACGAACCTCTGTTTCTGCTTAAATAGAATAGATGGGGTTAAAAAAAGCGATATTGCAAATTAACGGCCAGGGTATAGACTGTTTTCTCATAGGTAACGGCCGGGGCTCTTTGCACCCCCGGTGCCAGCAAGATTTCCCCAGCGTCATCTGACTGATAAAAACTGCCCATAAACCCTGTGGTAACAGACATTCTTTCATTAAATTTATAGCTTCCCCCCACAGCAACGGTATGACAGTCAAGGGCCGGACTCATCTGTTCAATCAGGCTGAAGTTATCCGGGCTCATGCCGACATCCGTATACATATACCCCATTGTTCCCATGAAACGTTCTGTAAACGCATACCCCAGGCTGATGGCAAGATCATAGGAATTATGGCTGACACTGTCATTCTGGGTTCCCCAGTCGGCATCTTTTTCAAGATAAAGGGTATAGGAAGGACTGATGGAAAATTTAGGGGTTACATTCCATAGAAAACCCGCAGCCAGGACAGCCGGCAAATCCCTTCGATAACTTTTCCCATCTGCCCTGTTGTTTGCAATTAAAATTGATTCCCCCACCGTCCCCTTGGTCGCAGAATCAATGGTTGTTTCCCAGTCAAGTTTAATCCGGCTTTCATATCGCAAAGAGATATTAATCGTGTCATTGGGCCTGATATTGAGGCCGAACACCCCGCCGAATCCGTCGGCTTCCTGTTCATATTTACCCAGAATATAGGTGCTGGTTCCCCCCTGGATATAGGTTCCGTGGATATCCACATCTTTTTCCGTGGTGACGTATCTTGCCGCACCGGAAACAGAAAAAATATCATTTATTTTATAGGATAAACCCGCAGTGAATCCATAGTCATAGCTTTCCACACCTGCAAATTCATCGGACAGGGCACCGCCGGGAAGAAGAGCCGGGGCAAAAGCACCTACCGCAGCAACATTCCCAATGGTTTTGGTAATGACGTTCCCCTCATCATACTCAACTTTTCCCCCGCCGCCGACAATTGTGAAGCTGCCGTATGCCGCCCATTTATCCTGTTTGTAAATGGAAAACAAGGCCGGAACAATTGGGTTTGACGTGGCTTCATAATCCTTGCCAGATATGTGGTGGTCATAATCAAGGCTGAGAAACTGGACATCAAGCTCAAGGTGCATACCGTTTTCAAGCTGCATGATCCCGGCGGGATTGTAGGCCGCGATATCCGCACCATCAATGGCTGCATTCCGGCTAACTGTTCCGGCATAGTTTGCAGAATAATTCTGCTTATTGTCAACGCCTCCTGCAAAAACAAAATCTGCGAAAAAACCAAGAACCAATAACACTGCGAAAATTGAAACAATTGTCTTGTTCATTCCCTTTTCTCCTTTTAATAAGGTTTTATTTTTACAGCATGGTCTCTGCCATGCCTGCTATATCGGCCATGGGGATAAAGATTGCCAAATGAAAACCAAGGATGGTTTCCCAGAAGCACCTACTCAGAACATCATTTTGCAACGGCGTCAATGGCTTTTACATATGATTAATCTTTTTTACATTGATTTACATTTGCATACGAAATATACATAATTTTTCAGGGAAGGGGTTAGGGAAAAATAGAACAGATCCCTCTCCAGATTACTCGAGAAAGATACCGATCTGTTTCATATAGGCTGCAATATCCCGTACGGTCTTGCGGATGGATGAAACATTGGCCGGAACAATGATGATGGTATCATCCCCGGCCACAGATCCCAGAACCTGGGGAAAACCGTGGTCATCAATGAACTTGGCAACGGTGTTGGCGGTTCCCGGACGGGTCTGAATCACAATCTGGTATCCATTGTCTGCAATTTTATGTACCAGGGAATCAAAAAAACCGATATCCTTGAGTCCCGCTTCTGCCGGGGCCAGGGAATAGACAGCATTGCCCGCCCCATCCTGGCCTCTTACCGCGTTAATCTTCTTTAATGCCCGGGAAACCGAAGACTGGGTGGTGTGTATCCCTTTTTCCCCAAGGGCCCGGACAAGCTGGATCTGGTTCCCGGCAACCCCCTGGGAAAGAAGTAAATTTATTTCATCGGAAATGCTCATGGGGTATATTCATTTTCTTTGTATGTTCAAGTGAAGGGTTCAAGGGCATATCATATTTATGCATCACCACCAATCTTATGCGCATTTTATACATAAACCCTTGACTATTTCAAGATTTTTCTGCATTAATACCCCATGATATAAACCCAAAATATAAAACTATTATAAAGCGTTAAGGAGATATTATGTCAAAGGGAAAAGTTGTTCTTGCCTATTCAGGCGGACTGGATACATCCATTATTTTGAAATGGCTGCTGGAACAGGGATATGAAGTGGTTGCCTACATGGCCAACATCGGCCAGGAGGAAGATTTTGATGTAGCTGAGAAAAAGGCCCTTCAGATCGGCGCATCCCAGGTATTTATCGAAGACATGAAAAAAGAATTTGTCACGGATTATATTTTTCCGGTGTACAAGGCCAATACGGTCTATGAGGGCCGATACCTTCTGGGAACTGCCATTGCCCGGCCCATCATTGCCAAAAGACAAATTGAAATCGCCAAACAAGTAGGTGCCCAGTTTGTTTCCCACGGCGCCACGGGAAAAGGCAATGACCAGGTTCGGTTTGAGCTGTCCTATTATGCCCTGAACCCCCAGATCAAGGTCATTGCCCCCTGGAAAAACAAGGATTTTCTCAACGCATTCAAGGGCCGGACAGATCTGCTGGCCTATGCGGAAAAACACAAAATTCCCACCAAGCAGACCGCTTCCAAACCCTATAGCGAGGATGACAATCTTCTCCATATTTCCCATGAAGCCGGTATCCTGGAAGATCCCGGCCATGTGTGTGATGAAAGCATTTATTCCCACACCGTTTCACCGGAAAATGCCCCGGACAAACCCACCCGCATCATCATTGAATTCAAGGACGGTATTCCCGTAAAAGTCACCAATCTGGAAGACAATACGATAAAAACCGATGCCCTGGAATTATTTGAATATTTAAACCAACTGGGACGTGAAAATGGCATCGGCCGTTTGGACATGGTGGAAAACCGCTTTGTGGGCATCAAATCCCGGGGAGTTTATGAAACACCCGGCGGCACCATCCTCCATGAAGCCCATATGGATATTGAGGGGATTGCCATGGACCGGGAGGTTATGCGGATTCGGGACATGCTGGCGGCCAAATATGCAGAGCTTGTCTACAACGGTTTCTGGTTCAGCCCGGAAATGGAATTTCTCATGGCGGCCATGGACAAAAGCCAGGAGGTTATTGACGGTGAAGTCACCCTAAAACTCTACAAGGGCGTGGCATACCCCATTGCCAGGACAAGCCCCTCTTCATTGTATGACCAGGAGCTTTCCTCAATGGATATTGAAGGCGGTTACAACCAGGAAGACGCCGAAGGGTTCATCCGGATCAATGCCATCCGGCTCATGGCCCACAGAAAGATTCTGGACAAAAAATAATTGATGAATTTTGGCCATGAAGGACATGAGGAAATAATTCTTTTTTCTTCATGCCCTTCATGGTGGATCGGGCCGAATCTGTGACTAATTTCCGGCTATGGGCTCAACAAATTGGGCTTCTGAATCCCAGGGAAACAGAATCCAGGTATCCTGGCTGACCTCGGTCACGAAGGTATCCACCAGGGGTTTTCCGGCCGGTTTTGCATAGACCGTTGCAAAATAAGCTTTGGGCAACAGTTTCCTGACCAACCTTGCCGTGGAGCCTGTGTCCACAAGGTCATCAATAATGAGCAACCCCTCCCCATCCCCTTCTACCCCCTTGAGGACGGTGGGCTCACCTTGATTTTGCCAGTCATAGCTTTTGATACAAACCGTATCAATGTGGTGGATTCCAAGCTCCCGTGCGATGATGGCAGCAGGCACAAGGCCTCCCCGGGTGATGGCAACAATCCCCTTCCACGGCGTTTCCCGGTCATGGAGCCGCCATGACAATGCCTTGGCATCCCTGTGAAGCTGATCCCAGGGAATGGGATAGCTCCTTTTATACCGATCCTGATTTTTACCCATAATATACATCTCTCCCATGTTCATATACGTTAAAGTGATTTAAATGAGTTTGTTAATTTTATGTTGACCTTTCACCTACCTGTTTTATTTTATCTGGCACCAAAAGAAAAGAGACCAAGGAAAAATATTATGAACTATTCAAACAAACCCTGCCCCTATTGTAGTGGAAAACTGTATATCAAACGCACCTGAACAAAGGTAAGTCTCTGCTGCAGGTCCTGCGGCAAAACATACCCTGAAGACAAAACCCGAGAAATCATGGATGACTATCTTGAGGAGCAACTTGCCAATGTGCCCATTGACCGCTTATAATGCTTAGGTATTGCTGAGATCTGTTATGGTTACTTTTTTTTAATCTGTATCTGTTTTTGACCCTTTTCCCCTGTTAATTTGATCCTGCAACACTAATTAAAAACACATTACAGGGAAAAAGGGAGGAACACATGGACTATCAGCACCTTCTGGCAGACAGAACAACTTTAATGCAGGCCAATGCCATCCGGGAAATTTTGAAAGTGGTTTCCAACCCGGACATCATTTCTCTGGCAGGCGGCATCCCCTCCCCGGACAGCTTTCCCATGGATATTATTCAGGAACTTACCCGGATCGTACTGGATAAATATGAATCCCGGGGATTTCAATATGATCTAACCGAAGGATTTTTGCCCCTGCGGGAGCAGGTATCCATCCTCCTTGAATCCAGGGGAATCAAAACCCCGCCCGATGCCGTCAATATCACCTCGGGTTCCCAGGGGGTTCTGGATGCCATTGCCAAGCTTACCATCTCCAAGGGGGATAAAATCGCATTGGAAGCCCCCACCTATCTGGGAGCCCTGTCTGCATTCAACCCCTATGAACCCTGCTATATCCCAATGGAAATGGACGACGAGGGCTTGATTCCAGAATCTCTGGAACATACGCTGAAAAATCATAAGATCAAATTCATCTACCTGGTTCCCACCTTTCAAAATCCCACGGGAAGGAGCCTGACTCTGGAACGAAGAATCCGGATTGCCGAGATCATCCAGCAGTACAATGTACTGCTGGTGGAAGATGATCCCTATTCCGCCCTTCGCTACGAGGGAGATCCGGTCCCCCCCATCAAGACCCTGGCCCCGGACCATGTCATCTATATCTCCACCCTGTCCAAGGTGTTTGCCCCGGGTCTGCGCATCGGCTTTTATGCTGCCCCCAAATTTTTACGGGAATGGCTTGTCCTGGTCAAACAGGGGGTGGACCTTCACACCTCCACCTTTAACCAGGCCCTGGCAGCCGAATATCTTGAAGGCGGTCATCTTTTAAATCATCTGCCCCGGATCATCGACATATACAAACCCCGGCAAAAAGCCATGGTGGATGCCTTGACCCGTATGCTGCCCCCGGAATTTTCCTGTGCCCCTTCCCAGGGGGGGATGTTTTTATGGGTAGCAGGCCCCAAGGGGTTTAGTGCCCTGTCCCTCTATGACAAGGCCATTGAAAACGGAGTCGCCTTTGTACCAGGACAGTTTTTTTATACCAACCCGGAAGAAGGTCTTGAGACCATGCGCCTGAACTATACCATGGCCGATGAAGCCACCATTGAACTGGGGATTGAAAAACTGACCGCCTCCATCCGGGCATTACAAAAATAAGGAGTAACCCGGAAAACTTAAAGCAGTACAAAAAATAACACTCTGGGTAATACCAGAGTGTAATATCAGGTGCTCAACTCCGGGGGCAGGTACAATTTTAAATTATGCTGTTCCAGAAATTGTTTAAACCCTATCATCGTTTTTTTGCTGTATTCCATATGGACGGCCTGGTATTCACAGGTATTGATACAGCCGAAACACAGGACACAGGCAGCCGTGTCCACATGGTATTGGGCAGGATCAATGGCATTGACCGGGCATTTTTCAGAACAGGCCCCGCATTGAACACAATTTTTCTGGATAATGGAATGGTTTTTAACCAATTGTTTTGTCCACCACTCGGGTGCAAAAATAGTAGAAAACTCCCTTAGAGTGAGTTTTTTAACAAACAACTCCGGCTGGTTCTCTTTTATTTGGGCCATGATATGTACGGCATAATCCCGAACCGATTGAAAACTTGTTTCATCGGGCAGATGCCTGGCATTCCATGTTTTTTCATCCACCTTTCCCCCGGCCCAGGCCAGGGGGAAAGAGCTGAGACTCCTGAATGAATTGCTTGCCACGGGCACCCCGTTTTTTTCGGACAACAACTGAAGAATTGTATAGTTTGCATTGTCCTGGTTACCCTCTGGCCCCCCAAAGGTCACATAGGATGCAACGGGAATCCCCTTTAAATCCGGCCAAGATTTTATAACCGTTTGCACATAACCGGGGGTATCATAGTAAAAAACAGGAGAACCTATAACCAGCAGATCAAAATCAACAAGGGTTTCCTTTTGAAATCCTCTTATATCGGAGGTTTCAACCCTCACCCCTTGTTGGGCCAGTGTTTTGGCCAGAACCATCCCGCACCGCCTGGTATGGCCTGTCTGGCTATACCAAAGGACAAGAGCCCTTTCCACCCGGGTTGATCGCATGGGAATATTGGCCTGGATGGTGCCGATGGTCACACAGGAGGGCAAAGGCGTGACAGACAAGGCAGTTGCGGCCAGAATACTTTTTTTTATAAAGGCTCTTCGCGTGTTCAACATTAAAATCCTCCCTATAAATTTGAATGAACCATACTATTTCATTGCCAATTTTAGTAGGAAATAATCATTCGTTTGTTGGCGCACTGCAAAATTTTCCTTGTTAAAAAACCGAATACTTCATAGAATCGAGTCCATGCTCACCCTAATTTTTCAGGTTGCCCATGGAAATAAAACAATATATTGAAGAAATATACGAATATGCGCCCATTGGTATTTACCATGTTAATCTAAAGGGCAAAATAACCATGGCAAATTCCGAGTATGCATGGATGCTTGGGTATGAATCATCCGATGTGGTTGTGGATCAGATTACAGATTTTTCGACCCAGGTTTTTTTTGACCAGGAAAAAGCCCGGGAATTTATGTTCAACATTCTTGAAGCAGATCAAATCATCAGGTTCAGGTGCCGATTGAAACGAAGGGATAATTCCTATATCTGGGCATTCTGCTATGCAAAAACCACCCAAAACAAATCTGGCCGACCAGACGGATTTAACGGATTCTCAATTGATATCAGCACCATGGTTCGCACCGAAAATGCATTAAAAAAAGCCAATGAAAAACTAAAGCTTATTTCTGTAATAGACGGGTTGACCCAAATACCCAACCGAAGAAAGTTTGATGAATACCTTGCTTCTGAATGGGGCCGGCACATCCGAAAAAAAAACAATTGTCAATGATTCTCTGTGATATAGATTTTTTTAAATTTTTTAATGACAATTACGGACACCAGGCAGGGGATGAATGTCTCAAAAAAATTGCACACACCATCCATGACTGCCCCCAACGTTCCAGCGACCTGACTGCCCGGTATGGCGGCGAAGAGTTTGCTGTCATCCTTCCCAATACAAACCTTAAAGGTGCAAAAATGATAGCAGAACGAATTCGAGTTTCAGTGAGAAACCTTAAAATTGAACATGATAAATCAACGGTGGATAGATATGTAACCCTGAGTCTTGGCATTGCCACGACCACCCCGGGGCGTGACAACTCTGCCGAAAAACTGATTGCCCATGCTGACAAAGCAATGTATGAAGCAAAGAAAAACGGCAGAAATCAAAGTATTGGGGAAAGACTGAAAAACACATAATCCAGGGGAAGGCATGACTATATCCATAAAGCGCTTATTAAGAAAAGGCATGATCATCGGCATGGCAATGGGAATCTTTCTGATCACAAATTCTCTGTCCCAGGGAGCGACAGAGCAACCCGCCAAACCAGAGATTGAAATATTTCCCGTCTTTCCCTCCATTGAACCCAATGTAACATTCTGGACAGATATATTTACCCGTTACACCCGATCCCAGGGAGTGATTCACGATGACCTAAATCTTGGCCGTATATATGAAGTGGTCCGGTTGGACCCATCCCGGACAAGAAATGCAGCCCAAAAAAATAAACGAATAAAAAAAGATGTTCTTAAGAAGTACGAAAAAATACTGTTGTCCCTTGCCACGGGCAAACCAGCAGCCACCTCAAAAGAAAAACAGGTAGCAGCACTATTTGACAGAAAGGCCGGTCCCAGAGAATTTAAACTGGCAGCCCGCAGGATTCGATGCCAGACCGGACTGAGTCAGCAGTTTAAGGAGGGACTGATACGGTCCGGTGCCGTGATTGAAAAATTTAAAAAAATATTCAAATCCCATGGTCTCCCGGTTGACCTGGCCTATCTACCCTGTGTTGAATCCTCCTTTGATTTTAAAGCCTATTCAAAATTCGGGGCCGCAGGCATCTGGCAATTTACCCGGGGAACCGGAAGGATGTACATGGAAATAGGGTATGTGGTTGACCAGCGAAGAGATCCCTATATCTCAACCCAGGCGGCCGCCCGGCTGTTAAAAAGAAATTATGCCAAATTAGGGGGATGGCCCCTGGCCCTGACAGCTTATAACCACGGGGTAAATGGCATGCTCCGGGCCCAGAAGAAAAAAGGCGGCTATGAAAAAATCTTCAACACTTACAAGGGCCCCTCCTTTAAATTTGCCTCAAGAAATTTTTATTCCGAATTTCTGGCTGCCCGACAGGTGGCCAAAAATCATAAACACTATTTTGGCAATATTTCCCTTCAAAAGCCAGCTAAATTCACCCGGTACACCACCAGGGGATACCTTCCGGTCAAGGGCCTGGCTCTGGGACTTAATCTGAATCCCACGACAATACAGGCCCTGAACCCCTCCTTGAGACCCCCGGTATTCACCGGTCGCAAACACATTCCCAAGGGGTTTGAACTCCGCCTCCCGGAACAGATTCCCCATACAACCATTGCCCGGGTGACAGCAGGTTTGTACCAGGCCAAACAAAAACCCAGCAAATTCCATGTGGTCCAAAAGGGGGACACCGCAGGTGGTATTGCCAGAACCCACACGGTATTTCTAAATGACCTGATCATGGCAAACAACCTGGGCCGTAGGGCCACAATCTATATCGGCCAGAATCTAAGAATTCCGGTCAAGGACGAGATAATTCTCCCTAAAAAACTGGCCCTAAAACCAAAGAAGTCGATAAAAGCCAAAAAACCTGGCAAGCCCAAAGAATCGGAAACACCACCACTGTCTGCCAAGCCAAAACCCCTGCCCATAGAAGCGCCAGTTGAGCCAGTTGAGCCAATTAAGATAGTTGAGCCGATGACGCCAGCACCTCCGGAAAAAGCCCCTTTGCCCCAGGCAATATCAGATATAAAAATTGCGGTTGCCCCTACCCTTGCGGACAGCCCCGGGGCCGTGGCAAAACCCTTCCCGAAAGAGCCAATGGTCAACCTTGAGATTGTCACCAGCGATCTGAAAATTAAAAAAACCTTTACCCAGTCGAACCTATTGGTAGGGGTTATCCGGGTTGCTCCGGAAGAAACCCTGGGGCACTATGCAGACTGGCTTCAAATTCCCACCCAGAAAATCCGCGACATGAACCGGTTTGCCTACGGAAAAACCATTTCCATTGACCAAGAAATCAAGATCCCCCTGGCCCAAAAAGACAGGGACAAATTTGAGGAGCTCAGGTATGAGTATCACAAGGAGATGGAGGAAGATTTTTTCGAATCTTATTCCATAGCAGGTGTGGACACCTACGAAATAAAAAATGGAGACACCATCTGGTCCCTGTGCTTCAATGAGTTGGAGATTCCCATGTGGTTGCTGAAAAAATATAACCCGACCATGGATTTTAACAAACTCCAGCCCCTGGAAAAAATTTTATACCCCCTTGTCAGCAGCCACCAAAATTTTCAGATCTAAGGACCGCAAATGAAACACCCAATTACAGACCCCATCAAAAATCAGGGCCGTGCTTTTTCTTGAGCCCCCGGAACTGGTCATAGGAGATCCCCAACAGAGCAGCCGCTTTTTTCTGATTAAACTGCGAGGATGCCAGGGCCGCACAAAGCCTGTGGTATTCCAGGTTACGGATGGCCTCCTTCAGGGGTTTTTCAAAAAGATCCGCCATCAGACTGTTTGGGTAGTTCTCCTTGGACCCTTCAGTCCCGCTTCCAACAACCGGAGGTGTAACCTCGGACTCTCTAACAGATCCCCCGGAAACAGAGCCTTTCGATCCTGTACCCAGTCCCTCTCCATACCGGGACTGAAAGGGGTCAAAGGAAATTTTCTCAATTCTATGGGAGAACGACTTGTACACGGCCCGTTCTATAACATTCTTCAGTTCACGAATATTACCTGGCCAGGGATAAGCCTCAAGGGTTTTAACCGCCTCTGAAGTAAGATGGGGAATCTTTTCCCAGCCCAGTTCATAGGCCATTCTTCCAGCAAAATGTTTGGTCAGTAAAAGGATATCCTCTTTTCGATATCTCAGGGGCGGTGCATAAATCACCTCAAAGGAGAGCCGGTCTAAAAGATCCTGCTTAAACCTGCCTGTGGCTGCCAACCCGGACAGATCCACATTGGTGGCGGCAACAATTCTGACATCCACATGTATTGGCCGGGATGATCCCACCCGTTCAAACACCCCGTATTCCACCACCCGAAGAATTTTTTCCTGAACCTCCATGGGAATGGTCCCTATTTCATCCAGAAAAAGAGTTCCTTCTGCCGCCTGTTCAAACCGCCCCACCTGGCGGACTGTTGCACCGGTAAAGGCCCCTTTTTCATACCCGAACAACTCAGATCCGATAAGGGTGGGGGTCAGGGCGGCACAATTTAAGGTAACCATGGGTTTTTGCCAACGTTTGGATAAAAAATGAACCCGGGCCGCGGCCAGTTCTTTCCCTGTTCCCCGTTCACCCAGGATCAAAACCGGCCTGTCTATGGGCGCCACCTGGGAAATCTGCTCCTGAAATTCAATAAAGGCCTCGGACTGGCCCAGGGCCTCGGACATGGAAACATGCCCCCCTTCTCCACCATTCTGACTTGAAAAATCCATATTCTCCCTCTACACATCCTGATCACTTTAACCATAAAATAGCAATTTAAACCATATATTAGCCAATATTACCACAGGAGCATTTCCGAGTCAACTTTTATAACCATTTGAAATAATGGATATTATATGCATAATTTCAGACTGGCACACTTTCTGCTAATCTTTCGGTTATTATGATATCATCTTGCACAACAAAACAACCACACAAGGAGAAATATTATGGGAATTTTTACACGCTTTAGAGATATTGTTTCATCAAACATCAATTCCATGCTGGACCAAGCAGAAGATCCAGAAAAACTCATCAAACTAATGATCCGGGAAATGGAAGACACCCTCATCGAAATCAAGTCATCCTGTGCCAACACCATTGCAAGTCATAAAAAAGTTTCGCGCCTCCTGGAAGAAACAAGGGAAAAAGAATTATTCTGGGAAGAAAAAGCAGAACTGGCAGTGACCAAGGGAAAAGATGATCTGGCCCGCCAGGCCCTTATGGAAAAAAGACGGTTCACCCAGCGAGTGGATGCTGTTGACGAAGAATACACAGAATTAGGCGTGATTATTGAGCAATACAGGGACGACATCCAGGAGCTTGAAAACAAGCTTAAATCTGCCAGGGATAAACAACGCATGCTGGTCCAGCGACACATCCGGGCCAAACGGAAAAAGAAAACCCAACAGGAGATCCGAAGGGTGGACTCTGCCGAAGTAATGCAAAAATTTGACGAAATCGAAACCCAGATTGAACGAATGGAAGCCGAGGCCGATCTGGTCAATTTCGGTCGCAAAACCACCCTTGAAGAAGAATTCGAAGGACTGGCAGCCGACGATGACATTGAACAACAGCTCCATGATTTAAAATCCTCCCAATCCTCAAAAAATGATGGTACAACCGAGGTATAAATCCGATGGTGAACACGATTTATAAACCGATTTACAGCCCGATTCATAACCCGATTCATAAAAAGGGCCGAACCCATCAAAGAGGAGTTAAACTATCATGCATGGCGCAATGTTCGTAGGAGTTTTTATTGGAGGGGCCATCCTCCTGATTGCCACATTTGGATTGGTGCTCATCGGAATTATCCGGGCCGCCAAAACCGGCGGCATTTCAAAGAAAAACAAGCAGGCCCATTCCGATGAGACCAAAATGATTCAGGATATTTTCAATGGACTGTCGAAGATGGAAGAACGGATTGAAGCACTTGAAACCATTTTGATTGAACGCCAAAAAAGATAAGGCGACATAAAAAATAAACGCCTAGGAAAGAAAGGAATTTATACGAATGAACTACCGATATAAGCGCAAAGGCAGGGCAGGATTTGATCAGTGCCGGCACCAATACGGACGCCTCCGGGATCAGGTGGACGTCATCACCTCCACCAGCGGAATATACCGCTCGCGGCAGGGTATCTTCATGGGAGTCTGCCGGGGGATTGCAGAGCACTTTAATTTCAGCGTATTCTGGCTGAGAATAATTATTTTCCTCCTCTTTTTGTTCACGGGATTCTGGCCTGTGGGGGTATTATACATTGTTGCAGGGCTGATCCTGAAGATGGGACCGGTCATCCCCCTTGAAAACGAAAGAGATCAGGAGTTTTATCAATCCTATACAAACTCCAGGGAATCTGCTATCCAACGGGTCAAGCGAAAATTTGACAACATTGACCGCAGGATCCAGCGAATGGAACATACGGTTACCTCCCGGGAATTTGAACTGTAAATGCCTGCCTCTGATTCTCCAGAGCAATCGCATAAATGATGAAACAACCCATTGAAAATCAATCATTTTAAAATCGCCGTATCCGCCCCACCATCCGGGGCGGATAATCGGCACGATTAGAGGAAAACCAATAAAGGTCTTCCGGCCGGGCCCAATGACAGATCATGAATCAATCCTGAACTGTACCCTCAATCGTATTTTGCCCGTATCCCAGATGCTGGATGAGTGAATTGGCAATTCTCATTTCAGATGCATCTTTTTGATAATCATGACTTTGGGTTAATCCATTTGCAATATGGCGGATCAAATCAGCCAGCAACTCTCCCCAGGCATCTCTTTCATCCATTTCAAAGTTTGATGCCTCTTCCCACATGCCCAATAACATGGACACCTGAATATCTTTGTTTCCGATCCAAACCCGAATCATTTCCATGGCATTTGGGTCATCTTTTATTCCTTCCGGTATTTCCAATTCATTCATTTGCTTTATCCCTATATTGTTTCATCATATTAAAATTCAATGGATGTTTTGAATATTATGGTTGCTGCTCCCGCTATTTTTACGAGGCAGGGTATTTGATTTTGAATTGACACAACCACCTCAACAACCCCTTCTCTTCCCATGGCCTCACCCTGGGCGCCTTTAAAGGAAAATGTATCCAGTTTCGTATCCACCACCCTGTTGCGGACCAGATAAGCGCCAAGCGGCCCATTTGCATTTCCGGTTACAGGGTCTTCATCAATTCCAATCCCAGGCGCAAACATTCTTCCATAACTTAAAATGTCGGAATCGATCGGGTTGAGGGTAAAAACAAAATACCCATTGCAATTGATGATTTTGCTAAGCGCCTTTAGCTTAGACAAATTCGGGCTTAAATGATTCAGCCTGTCCCTCCCGGTAATGCCGATCATCACCTTGGAGTGCCCTGTTGATGCGATTTGGATTGGACATCTATTGTCTATTTCCCCAGACGAAATCCCCATATATTCCAATAATTTTTTTTGAATATCTTCAGACAAAGGCGGTTCAATTTCGATACGTCCCTGGGTCATCCATATTTTTATATGATCATCGGATCTGTCTATTTCAAAAGGTAGAACACCAATCCTTGTCTTTATATTAAGAACACAAGAACACAGATCTTCTTCAAGTGCTCGGGCGTACATGGCCGCTATTGTTGCGTGGCCACAAATAGGCACTTCTGTAGTTGGCGTAAAATACCGAATGATTCCATCACAGCTGTCATCGTCGGGACGAAACAAAAATGCTGTTTCCGAATTATTCAATTCCCTTGCAATTATCTGCATCTGATTTTCCGACATACCGTCTGCATTAACGACAACACCGGCAGGATTGCCCTTGAACTTTGATTCTGTGAACGCATCTATTTGGTAAATTGTATATTGCTTCATTGCGGGTCCCTTTTTATTGCACAACCGTCTTATTCACAGAATGATTTTTCGCTGATGCTTTTTAGCCAAGCAGGCAACTTCTGTCAAGCTCAAAAAGAACCCGGTAAACACAACCTCTCTTTGAACGCGGGGCGCTATTCAGGACTTATCACCTGGCCAATTCAAACACATCTACAGCAAGTGTTGGTTGATCCCAAAGGGGCGAATATTAATATCAGGGGTCTTGTCCTAGACCATATCTGTTACTATTTTCCCAGTTCCCGTTGCAGGGGTCAGCACCAGCATGCTGTGGCCGGTTGCGATGAACAGGTTATCCAGGGAGGGCTTGATATAAAGGGGAGATGTGCCGCAGAGGGTCCGGTAAAGTTCGTGCCTTACAGCTCCCGGGGAACACAAAGGAATAACATCTGAAAAATAGAGCAGCAGTTGCCATGGGAGGCACCATCACCAATTCCGTCCTTTCAATGATTCATACCCGGGTGCTTTTAAGAAGGTTCATAGTTTGTGTTACGCCTTCAACACTTCAGGAATATTCAAAATACCAATCAGCTGGGTTTTGTTTTTGAGAACACCTTGAAAATATTTGCCTTTTATTATGCCGATATTTGCGGGTGCCGGCTCAATATCACGGTTTCCGGCATGAACCACATCACCGATGGCATCAACCAGCAGGCCAATATGCTCATTTTCGGAATTAACAATAATATTTTTATTTTCTCTGTTTTTTTTAACAGGACCCAACCCCAGTTTTTTACCCAAATCAATAATGGTGACAATTCTGCCCCTTAGATTTAAAATACCCTTGATATAGCCGGAGGACTGGGGGACACTGGTTATCTCAAAATTTTTGTTAATTTCTTGAATATCCAGAATATTAATACCGCAAAGGGTAGTGCCCACATAAAAAGTTGAAAATTCAACCCCCTCTATTACATTTTCCATCCCATCTTCTACCATATCTTTTTCCTTGTTCTGAAAATAAGTTACACTCTCAAATTCATTAGACCCATTCAGGCTTTATCACCCGGGCTAGCCCAGGCACATCTATGATTAGAGTTGTATGCCCCTTAATAATCATTGACCCGCTGATACCATGCTGTTTCAAAGTGTTGTCATCAATGTCCAAAACAACCTCAAAAGCATCCAAAGGAGGGATTACCAAAAGCCCAAATTCCCTGGTGCCGACTCGTAAAACAATGATTTCCTGCTGCTCCCTTACCGGAATGGCATCTATATTTACAACCTGTGACAACTCGCATAGAGGAAGTGCGCCCCCCCTGTATTGAACCACTTTGCTTTCACCGATCTGTTCAATTTCAGATGTTTGAACCCTTTCAATTCGGTCCACACAGTCCAGGGGAACTGCAAAAAAATCCTTGTCTGAGTTTTTAAAGGTTAAGAGTGCTGTCTTTTCTTTCCCGGTCTGCACTGCGCCTTCCTTGGATGATGTAAATTGCTTTACCTCGGACATGGTTGACAAACAGGCCATTTGGGCAAGGTTGGTAATATCTATAATCAGGGCAACCTTTCCATCCCCCATGATGGTTGCACCGGCAAAGGCAGTGCATTTTTTAAGGTGCCTGCCCACCGGCTTTACCACTATCTCTTCGGAATCATGCAATTGATCGACAATAAGCCCGTATTTATAGGCACCCGAAGAAACCACAGCAATATTTATGGCATTGTTTTGATTAGATCTTCGGTCCTTTGTTTTTCTTGCCTGCCAGTCTGAAACAGAATCAATTGATTTTTCAATAATGGTTTCACCAATGGCTTCACCAGTGGTGAGGTGCTGTTTTGACCGCCTGTCAGCAATATCTTCCCTCCTGTCCGACAATTCCATTCCGCTTTCAAGATCAATATATTTTTTTTCAATGTCGAGCATTTTTGAAAGGTCCAGCAGGGGTAACAATTCTCCTCTTAATCGGACAACCTCGGCATCCCCCACTTTTTCAATCTTTTCTTTGATCTGGCCAACAGGAATTCTGAGAAGTTCATCCAGATTAACCTGTGGTACTGCATAGCGGTCACGGCCCACCGAGGTGATCTGACTGGGGATGATGGCAAGGGTTAACGGCAGCTTGATTTGAATGCTGGTGCCCACCCCTTTTTTAGAATCCAGCTCCAGAATACCCCCGAGATTTTCAATATTTGTAACAACAACATCCATGCCGACACCCCGACCGGAAACATCGGTAATTTTTTCCGCCGTTGAAAAAGACGGCAGAAAAATCAGTTCCATTTTTTGTTTTTCGGACATGCCAGGGACCTGTTGTTCGGTAATCAGTCCTTTTGAAACAGCAAGGGCTGAAATTTTTTCAGGATCTAATCCTTTTCCGTCATCGGAAATGTGGATATTTATCTGGCCTGCATCATGGAATGCCCGCAGTATAATTTTACCAATGGCATTCTTGCCTTCCTTCTCCCTTTCCCCGGGAGTTTCAATCCCATGGTCAACACAATTTCTCACCAAATGGGTTAGGGGATCACTGATGGATTCCAGGATGGTTTTGTCCAACTCCACCTCTTTGCCTTCAATGACAAGATCAATGGATTTCCCCAATTGCCCGGATAAGTCCCTGACAACCCTGTTAAATTTATTGAAAATATTTGCCATGGGCTGCATCCGGGTTCTCATGATAGTTTCCTGGAGTTCCGAGGTAATCATATCAATCCGCTGGCTGGAGACCTCTGTGGCTTTGATATTGTCCGTGGTGACACCCTGGAGCAACTGATTCCGGCTTAAAACAAGCTCCCCTGCAAGGGTCATCAGGGTATCTAAAAGTCCCACATTGACTCTTATGGATGCATTCCCTTTATCACCGGCATCTTCAGGTTTATTTTTTATATCTGCACTCATTTCAATCATTGCGTTTATCCTTCAATTTTCGAAGGCCCCCCGGATATTCCAGCCGGAAGGCCCCTGCCCTTTTCTTTTACTTCAGCTTAAACCTGCTGACCATTTCATTGAGATTTTCAGCCAACTGAGACAATTCCACCGCACTTGAACTCACCTGAAGGCTTCCTGCGTTCATTTCATCTGCAGCCTGACTCACCTTGTGGACATCCTCGGTAACCTCTCCAGCCACGGCAGATGTCTGGTTGACATTTTCATTTACCTCCTGAACACCGGCAGCAGCCTGGCTGACGTTGTTGGAAATTTCCTGGGTGGTGGCCGATTGTTCTTCAATGGCGGTTGCCACAGTGGTGACAATCATATTGATCTCATTGATGATGTCAACAATGGATCCGATGGCTGATACAGACTCCTGGGTGCTTGACTGTACATCGCCAATCCGTGAACCGATTTCCTGGGTGGCTTCTGCCGTCTGCTGGGCAAGGGCCTTGATTTCCGCAGCAACCACGGCAAATCCTTTCCCGGCTTCCCCCGCCCTTGCTGCCTCTATGGTGGCGTTGAGTGCCAGCAGGTTTGTCTGTTCGGAAATATCTGAAATGGTTTCCGTAACCTTGGAAATTTCCAAAGCAGCCTTGCCCAGATCATCCACTTTTTGGGAAATATGTTCCGCTTTGTTCACTGCCTCTGAAGTTGTCTGGCTACCCTTGGCTGTATTGCTTGCAATTTCATTGATGGTAGCGGACATTTCTTCAGCTGCCGCCACTATCATTTGAAGACTGGCTGTTGTTTGTTCTGTGGCCGCAGCAACGCTATTCATGCTTGTCGCCATTTCTTCGGCTGCCGAAGCAACATTATTTGCTTTTTGAGAGGATTGCTCCGAACCCGAGGCCATCTGTTGCGAAATGGCGGAAAGTTCCGTGGAAGAAGAGGTCAATGTTTGAACCCCCCCTGTAATGTCGGTGAACATACGATTCAGGTTTTCTGCCATCTCTTTCATGTTGCCATAGACACCCGTAATTTCTTTACCGCCTGTATCAAATTCAACGGTCAGGTCTCCCTTGGCAATGCTGTCAGCGATCCTGGCGATTTCTGAAGGATCCTGCCCCAGTTGAGCCATGATGCCCCGGACAAACCAGAGAACACCCAAAAGTGTGAGGACCAGAAAAATACCCCCGACCAACAGAACAATATTTCGAATCTCAACAACCGGCGCCATAAATTCAGCCTCCTCCTGGGTCACACAAATGCTCCAACCGGTTGCGGGTACCGGTGCAAACCCGGCTATTTTATCAATCCCCTTGAAGGTATAGGTGTTAACGCCGGATTTTTGAGCCAGCATGTCAGCCACAATCGTCTCCATACCATTGAGTGTTTTAAGATCCAGTTTCAGAATATGGTCCTGGTTTGGATGGGCAATGATCATCCCGTTTTTGGCTGCCATAAAGGGGTAACCTGTTTTACCCAATTTTACCCGGGTAATTTTCTTTGACATGGTATCCAGTTTAACCGATATCCCGAACACCCCTAGGAACTGTCCGGAAGCTGTTTTGAGCGGTACGGCCACCACGGTAATTGGAAGCCCGGTCGCCTTGGATATGGCTGGAGAGCCAATGACAACGGCTCCGCTTTTTTGAACTGAAGCAAAATAATCCCTGTCTTTTAAAGATATTTTTTTTGTTCGATTGACGCCCCCCTTGCTGTCGGAAATGAAGATTCCCTGGGCATCCGTGACAAAGAAAATATTATAATCTTTTCCAACTTCATTAAACGCATCTCCCAGAAAACGATCCAGGACCGTTAATTCAACCATGGCGTTGTCCACCCCAGCCTGGGCCACTTTAGCGACGGCATCCGTTATCCGTGAATCAATAGCCATCCCCTTTGCAAACTTGATTTCCTGGGTCATGGCGACATCCACCATGGCGGACATGTTTTTAGCCATCATCTGGACCTGACCCTTTGCAAGTGAATCAAGCGCCGTTGATGATTTACTAATTGAAAAAAGCCCGACAACCGTTAAGGGTATGATCGCAGCCAGAATGCCCCCGACAATAAGTTTAAACTTTAAAGATCTTTGTTTCATTTTTCCCATCCTTGATTTAGTATTATTGTATACATCTTTGACGTTATCTTTGTTTTGTGTTGTACCCTTGCCCAGATCATTCTTCATTCCCGGCCATTCCACTGCTTCCTTTGCCCTGAATGGATTTTTTCTAAAACAGAGGTGATATCTAAAAGGTCATTCTCTAAAAAACTGATAAAACAGGGGTTTAATTGAAGCCCCAGACCCATCATCTGCCTTGTTCTATCGGGCAAAACCAGAATCAAACGGATATTGTCGAACAACAATTTCAGGGTGAGTAATTTTCGGATATCATTTTCACATCTCACAAAAATTACGATAACCGATATCCGGTTCAACGGCCTGCAAAGCTTCCGGGATAAATCACTGATTGAACTCACGGTATCCATTTGGATTTTTGAAAGTTGCTTTTGAATCAATCGTTCAAGATTTTTCCCCAATGGTTCGCTATCATCTGCGCATAATATTATTTTCATTTTTTTTTGGATTCTCACCCCCCTCTCATTCCAGCTTACGATTGCCTTTATTGTTGAATACTGAGCAGGATGCGTGCCAGAAAGACGATATTTTATTTTTTTATTTAATAACAAACAGTTACAACTATAACCGGGAGGATTTCATAACCTGCAAATGCTGGGGATTCCCATAAACAGGAATGAGATCATTCCTGTTTATGGGAATCCGGAACAAATTTGTTTAGGGATAAACGGGAAGGGTTTGCAGCATCGGCAGACCCAAAACCGGGGAGGCCGTGTTTATTTAAAAGCCCATATAAGCGGGACTGGGAAATACCGGAGATCTTGCAGGCAGCTTTGCGATCACCCGTTGAACGATTGATCAACTCTTTCAAATAGTTTTTTTCAAGCTTGGCTCGGTAGACATTAAAGGTGGGAAGTTGATTATTCTTTTCAATACCCATGGGGGAGGGTTTGAGATCTTTTTTCAAGACCGGATCAAATGATAATTCCGACATCCTGTATTCCGGCGGCAGATGTTTGGGAAAAAGCGTTGGATAGTTGCTTGCCGATGCCAGCGCATATTCCAACACATTGACAAGTTCACGCACATTCCCGGGCCAATTGTGTTTGGACAATACTTGGAAAAATTCAGGGGAAATCGCCTTTGTTTCCATCCGGTATTTGTTTGAAAGCTCATGGAGTTTTTTGACGACGATTTCCTCAATGTCCTTTTGTCTATCCCTGAGAGGGGGCAGTTTTATTTCCATGGCGCGAATCCGATATAACAGGTCCTGGCGGAACAAATTTTTTGTTACCATCTGATCTAAATCCAGGTTTGTTGCCGCAACCAACCGGATATCAAGCTGGAGTTCCCTATTCCCGCCAATGGGGCGGACAGATCTTTCCTGGAGGGTTCTCAAAAAAGATTTTTGAGCGGTCAGGGGCAAATCTCCAACTTCATCCAGCATCAATGTGCCGCCATCGGCCTGAACCAGAAGGCCTTCCTGTTTTTTCCCCGCACCGGTAAAAGCCCCTTTCTCATGGCCGAACAGGGTACTTTCTATCAATGTTTCGGGCAGAGCACCGCAATCAACTGCGATAAAGGGTTTGCCAGCTCTTTTGCTGTTCTCGTGGATCGCCTTTGCGAATAACTCCTTACCCGTTCCGGTTTCGCCTGTGATCAATACGCTGGCGTCCGTTGCAGAAGCCTTTCCAACCTCTTCCAGGCATTTCCGGATTGCATCGGACTCTCCGACAATAGCGGGTCGAACCAGTGGAATCAAATGGGGGGCGGCAAGTTTTTCTTTTCGATATTGAAGGGCTCTTGTAATTGGCAGGGATACTTCATCAAGGAGAAAAGGCTTTTGAACATAATCCCATGCCCCGTATTTAAATGCCAATTCCGCACCTCTGGCATCCCCGGTTCCGGTAATGATAATCACCTCCGGAGAAGAATATGCGTCCGTAAATACAGGCAATAGCTCCAATCCATTCCCGTCGGGAAGTTCCAGGTCAAGAAGGACCAGGTCAAATTTTTGATTTTCAAAAAGAGCACGTCCCCCTTTGAGAGTGTGGGCTATCTCAAAGCTAAACCCCATCTGTTTGAGCAGTTTACTGAAAAAAAGACATATTTTTAAATCATCATCAATTATTAATACCTTGCTCATCGCTTAATCCTGTTATCTTCTTTTGTTCAATGAATCATTTATACTGTACGATAGTTCACTTGCAATCATGGGTTTCATGATCATATCACAGATACCGTGCGCTTTCATTATTTCAGACGTTATCCCTTCACTGAAACCCGTACAGAGAATAATCGGTATATCGGGCCTTTCTGTTTTTATGAAGTTTGACAACTCAAGGCCAGTCATGCCGGGCATGGTCAGGTCGGTGAGGATGAGGTCAAACCCCGTGGGGTCCTGCCTAAATGTTTCCAATGCATCCACCCCATTGTCTACACCGACAACTTCGTACCCAAGTTTGATCAGAAGATGGGATATCCACTCAACAACCGAAGGTTCATCATCTACGATCATTACCCTGCCCTTCCCCGTCATAAAAAGTTCAGTATCCATGTTTTCATCCTTTCCCGGTTTGATCGTCTGTTCCGGAATCAGGATCTGAAAGGCCGAGCCCACTCCAGACTCGCTGTAAACTGAAACATCGCCTTTCAACTCCTTGATGATCCCATAAACCAAAGCAAGTCCCATTCCAGTCCCTTCTCCCTTAACTTTTGTTGTAAAAAAAGGTTCAAAAATTTTTCCGATCACATTTTTTGGAATACCGCACCCTGTGTCTGAAATTGTTATCTGAACATATTTTCCCGGCGCTAATTCCTTCAACTGGAAAATATCATCGGCCAGCCTGTCAATGGATTTAAGCCTCACAGTGAGCACCCCGCCGCATTCTCTCATGGCATGGGCCGCATTGGTAAAAAGGTTCATGAAAATTTGATGCAATTGAGTCGGATCTGCCAGGATAATACAATCTGATTGGGGGAAATCTGCTTTTATCTCAATATTTGGGGATATGGAGGCTTTTATAAAATTCAAACATTCTTTAACCAAAGAAACAATTTGCACCCGATATTTTTGGGCGTCGGATTTACGGCTGAATGCCAATATATGCTTCACCAGTTCCCTGGCTCTTAAACCTGCAGACAAAACCTGATTCAAATTGTTTATGGTCTCCTCATCTCCGTTTGAATTTAGTTTTGCCAATTCTGTAAACCCGAAAATGGAGGAAAGGATATTATTGAAATCGTGGGCAACCCCCCCGGCAAGGGTACCGAGTGCTTCCATTTTCTGGGTTTGCTGAATACGGACTTCCATTTTTTTACGCTCGGTAATGTCCTGAATTGTTCCCCGGAGGTAGTGGCTGCTGGCTCCTGACTCCGGTTCACAGATAATATTCACCCATTTCGCCTTGCCCGAAGACAGCACAAGCTTCAACTCGATATCAAAGGGAATACCGTTGCGGATAGCCGTTTGAACAGCAGATATATATTTTTCCCACCATTTCCCAACCATTATTTTTTGGATGTCCGCAAAAGGGGGGGGACCCAGTTCAGGATCACGTTCAAAGATCTGGTAAAGCACATCTGACCAGACACGAACATCTGTTTCAGGATCAAAGGACCAATTTCCAATACAGGCGATTTGCTGGGCAAGCCGCAGGTCCGTATTGGTTTTTACAAGTTGTTGTTCCAACTTCTTGCGTTGGGTAATATCTCTTGTGACGCCCAATATTCTATCGGGAACCCCTTTGTTATTTCTCAAAAACCGACCGGTAACTTCGGCCCACATGATTGAACCGGATTTTTGAATCATCTCCAATTCGATCACCCTGAAGCGATCTGCATCCACCCCTTCCTCAGATTCCCGGTCCAGCTCTTCAGATATCATGGCGGATATTGTTTTCAAATAATCTTCGCTCATACGAGCCCCCAATTCCAGTCCGACAAACTCACTAGGGATATACCCTGAAAAACTTTCTATGGCAGGGCTGACATAGGAGAAGGTGAAATCGGAAAGCTGTAAAATCCAGATTGCATCCGTTGCATTTTCTGCCAGCAAACGATAGCGTTTCTCACTTTCACGCAACTCAACCACAGCCTTCTTTCTTTGAAGAATTTTCCACATCCCGTCCATCATCAATTCCAATTGACGGGCGTCCGATCCATCATAATCCGTATCTTTGTTGCCAACGCCGGTGAGGGCGACAATCTTGTCACCATCAAATATGGGAACATTCATTACCCGTATAATATTGACATGCCCCTGTGGATATCCTTTTTTCCCCGACGAAGAAAAATTTGGATAGTCATTGATGATGAGCGGTTTTCCGGACCGGATGGCTTCAGCCCACAGGCCTGTATCCGCCACATTATAGATCATTACCGTATCATCTATTTCACATTCTTTCATGGTCTGCTTTGACCAGGTGTGCATGGTTAACTGGGATTCGTCTTCATTTAAAAATGCCAGGTATCCAATTTGACTCTGGGTTAAATGGATCACTTCCTCAAGGGCAAACTCTGTCAGGGCTTTCATTGATTTTTTGGTCATTTGGTTTAATTCAAACAACTTTTTCAATCTCAACGTTTCCAAATCCCGTGCCTGTTCAGCCACTTTTTTCTGTTGCTCAATTCGGAACACCTGTTTGGTGATATAAAAGGATATAATAATGATAGCAATTAGAATGCCCCCCAAAATCTGTAAAAATTTTTGGCGAATCAATTTTATTTCCTGCTGAATATCTTCCATATAAGCACCGGTTCCTATAATCCAACCCCAGGGAGAAAACCCCTTAACATAGGAAATTTTCGGCACTATTTTTTGCGGCAAGTTTTTCCATTGCCAATAATAATTCACATAGCCGCCCTGGTTTTGCATCACCATTTCCACCATTGCGACAAAGGGATAATTTCCGGCAGCATCCTTAAAAAATGTCAGGTCTTTCCCTTCAAGATCAGGACGATAAGGATGCATGACCATAAAAGGATTCATATCATTAATCCAAAAATACTCATTGCCTTCCGGACCGTATCTCAGGTTGCGAAGATGACCTACCGCTTCTTTACGTGCATTTTCTGGTGTGATTTTACCCTGTTTTATTTTTTCATCTAATTCTGACAATAAACTTAAGGCACCATCGGTCAACTGACGGATACTTGCCTTTTTTTGATCCAAAAATTGTTTTTTTTGCTGGGGAATAAAGATTAAAAAAATACTCAATACGAAAATGATATAGGTGGCATACAGGGGGATGAGAATTCTAAGGGAATTGGATAACGGTTTTTTTTTTGTAAACTTGTCAATCAAATCATTTGATTGAGCGATTTGTCCCTTCAATACATCTTCTCCAAATTTAATAAACTGTGATTCCCATTAGGATACCAATTTATTTGGCAGAGTCAATGCACAAATTCAACGTTTAACTGCGGGCCGGTTTCTTTATCTGGGATACCTAGAAAAAACCCAGCAATCCCAGCCCCTCTCTAAACAAAAGGAGTGCCAGTATACAGAGTGCGATTCCAAGGGATTTCATGGTGTACACATAGAACCGCCCCTTTAAAAATAATTTGGACCGGCCCACGAGCACTGCAAGCCCCACCTTTGATCCCACCAACAACAGATAAAAGCTGGTTACAAAGAGAAGGGCTGCCCCTGTATTTATCGCCATGGCCCGCGTCATGGCCGGGGCTCCCACGCTGATCCAGAACAGATAGGGATGGGGACTTAAAAAATTCACCAATATTCCCTTTGCCAGGGAGCGGGGAGCCGTTTGCCCCATATCCAGCACCACACCCGAATTGCGAATCCCCTGAACCCCCATGTAGAAAATCACCCCGCCCCCCGCAAGGGAGATCCCCCCCAGCACAGCGTGGAAATCCGACAATTTTGACAAAATGAACAGGGATGTCAAAACAATGGGCAGGTCGGTAAAGACAGGGGCAAGGGCCACCCGGATACCAGACCGGATGTCATGGGTAAGGGTTTCCGAGACCACAAGGGTCAGCAAAGGACCCGGGGCGATCCCGGCTGAAAGTCCCAGCAAACTGCCCATGACAAGAAAATGGATCATGATACCTGCCTTTCAAAGGCCGCCGCAAACCGTTGGGGGGAAAGGGGGTCCATGGAAAAGAACAAGGAGGGTTCGATCAATTCTAATTCCATGAGATAAAAATTTTGTTGAAACCGAACCATGTCCACCCGGGCATACAAAGGGATTGAACCCAGGGCTGAGATGACCTGTTCTGAACTGTCTCGCAGTTTTTTCTCCGGTCTTTTTATGAACCGATTCTGCCCCCCATACTCCTCCTGGACCCTAAAATCATTCTTTTTGGGTTGCTTTAAAATGGTGTGACTCAATTGTCCCCCAAAATAAAAAAGGGAGAATTCCCCCTCTGCAACAATATTCTCCATGAAGGGCTGAACCATCCACTCCCGATTTTCAAATCGAGAGGCAATTTCCTGGAGATTTTGTTCATGGGCACCGGATATCCGAAAGGTATCCTTGGCAGAGGCACTGACCCGGGGCTTGATCACAAGATCTTCTGACCCCGTATCCCATTCCCTGATTTCCCTGAAGATTCCGGAAAATTGCTGGACATCCAGCCCATGGCCCCAGAGGGTTGGGACAATGGAAATCCCTTTTTCCTCAAGATCTCTGAGATAGGATTTATTCATATTCCATTTCACCAGGTCAATCTCATTTTCAAGCCTCACACCGGTTGCGGCAATTTTCTCAAGTAAATCTAAAAATGCTTCTGAATGGAATTGGTAATCCCAGGTGGACCGGATCACCACGGCATCATAGGCAGACCAGTCTATTGTTGCCCCACGCCAGGGCACGGTATTCACCTGCCATCCCTTGTCGGCCAGGGGGCTGTATACCAGGGGGTCATCACACTTATACCCTTTAAGATTTTCCATGGTTAAAAATGCACATTTTTTCATTTCAATTCAATCCTGAATAAAGACTAATATCTCCCCGGGTCAGCCTGCCATATAAAGGCCTTATTTCCCGTGGCATTTTTTGTATTTTTTTTGACTGTTGCACCAACAAAGCTGATTCCGACCCCATACCAAGGGGGGAAGCATCTGGCCCTCGCAATAATACCAACGCCCCTCCCGGTTCACAAAAAGGGATTTTTCATGGAGATGGCCCCCATCATAAAAGGCTGCAAACTCCACAGATCCGATTCCCTGCTCCAGCTGGGAATCATCTGTTTGAATCACCACAAGGCCCAACCATCGGGTATTGTCAAAGGTTGTGGCCAGAGCCTGCCGGTCATTTACCTCCCGGAAATCAGGATCACGGGTGGCAATGAGGTAATCACTATTTTTGTGGAAAAAGGCGGCATACCTGGATCGCATCAGCTGTTTGGGTGTTTTTGGAATCGCCTGACCCGCCAGATAGGGCCCACAGCAAGTGTCTTCTGTTCGTCCGCTGTTGCAACAACAAAATTTTTCCGCCATTTTTCCCTCCTTTGCCCGGACCGACCAGAAGCTGAATCAGAAGCCTGAATCAAAATTTCCAGCCGGATATTTTCACCCGTGAATCAGCCGGAAAGCATATCATGACAATTACCTTTTATCTACTTTGTATTTGCCTGTTTTGTCTTCTGATATAAATTTTTGGAAAAAACCATTGTCACACAGGAAAAGCTAGATTAGACTAGCCGATAGTTGAATTAAAACATAGGGAGAATCAAAGGAATACTAAAAATGCCACTCTTGTCCAAAGAGCATATTAAACACAAGATTGCCGACACCCAGCTTATTTTCTACAGAGGGTTGAATACCTACCAGCACGGGTCCTATTTTCTGGCACAAAAAAATCCGGCCCAAACATCGTTTGTCTATGAGTTTAACGGCACCCTGGGCGACTACACCACCCTCATCCAGATTAGGACAGATCAGGTAAAGACCAGCTGCAATTGCCCCTATCCAAGGCAAGGGTGCCGCCATGTGGTTGCAGCCTGCCTCAATGCCGGGGATCTTTTGACCAGAACAAATATTCCGGAAACATTATTCCCGGACAAAACAGAACCCTCTATCACAGAACCCTCTATCACAGAACCCTATCTCACAGAACCCTATCTCACAGAAACGGATATCAAGGAGCAGGCACTGGCAGACCGGAAAAAAAGAGCCCGGTCCGAAGCCTTCACCCCCATGCGGGGGGACATGTTCAAGGGGGACCACCTGGTTGTCAACAAGGCCGGCCGCCACTATACCGTCACCCTCCATGATCCGGAAAAAGCCAGTGGCCACTGCTCCTGTCCGGACTATCTGACCAATGGTCTTGGAACCTGCAAACATATCCAGTTCATGGCCGATTTTTTAAAAAAAGAGCCGGGGTATAAACGGCAAATGTCCGGGGAAGTTTTCCCCTTTACTGATATTTACTGGGACTCATTGTCCGAAGGGCCCAGATTATTTTCCCAGCGTCTTGATACAGAAAGCCAGGATTTACAGCCAGTACTGAAAAAATATTTTAACGGACAGGGGGATTTCATTGCAAAGGACATTGCCCTGATCATGGGGATGATGGCAAAGCTCCACGGTGACAAACGGGTGATCATCAGACAAAATCTGCTCAAGCGGGTGGACCACCGCCTCCAGATCCTTCAATTAAACAAAATCCAGGGCCAGCCCATCCCAACCCTTTCCCTCAATACCCAACTATACCCCTATCAAAGGGAGGGGGTAAATTTTGGGGTGCTGAAAACCGGGGTGCTGATCGGGGATGAAATGGGTCTTGGCAAAACCCTCCAGGCCATTTCCCTGGGAATATTAAAAAAAGAGATCTTCGGGTTTTCC
Source organism: Desulfobacteraceae bacterium (assembly GCA_016744295.1). GTDB lineage: Bacteria > Desulfobacterota > Desulfobacteria > Desulfobacterales > Desulfobacteraceae > NBML01. The sequence continues at coordinate 59,320 of JADGEQ010000021.1, forward strand.
CGGATATTAGTGGTTACCCTGGCCTCCTTAAAAGAACAATGGAAGCGGGAAATCGAAAAATTTTCCAATGAAAAGGGCAGTATCATCCAAGGCAGTCCCTTACAGCGCAGGGCCATGTACCAGAGTGATCCCAATTTATTCAAAATTACGAACTACGAGGCTGTGTTGCGGGATGTAACGATCCTGTCCCGGTTCAACCCGGATATCATCATTTTAGATGAGGCCCAGCGCATTAAAAATTTCTCTACAAAAACCGCAGAAGCTGTCAAACGGCTGCCCAAAAAACACGCCATTGTCCTTACGGGCACCCCTTTGGAAAACAAACTCGAGGATGTCTATTCCATTGTTCAGTTTTTAGAGCCCTATCTGCTGACCCCCCTGTGGAAATTTGCCGCAGATCATTTTATGATCCCCAGAAAGAAAAAAACAAGTATTGCCGGGTATAAAAACCTGGCCATGCTCAAAGAAAAATTAGCCCCCATCCTGATCAGAAGAAAAAAAGAGGAGGTGCTCACGGAACTGCCCGGGGAGGTGGTGAATAATTATTATATCGATCTTTCCCAGGAACAACTGGAGATACACGCAGGATATGGCAGATCCCTTATGCCCCTGCTCAATAAAAAATTTTTAACCCCCATGGATATGAGAAGAATCCAGATCCTTATGCTGCGAATGCGAATGGTCTGTGATTCCACCTATCTTGTGGACCGGGACACCCACATCTCCCCGAAGCTTACGGAACTGGAAAGCATCATTGAGGAAATTGTTATCCAGAACCGGCGAAAAATAGTCATCTTCAGCGAATGGACCACCATGACCTTTTTGATTGCCAGGCATTTGTCCGACATGGGCATCCCCTTTGTTGAATTATCGGGAAAGGTGGCTGTCAAAAAACGCCAGAAGCTCATTGATGAATTCACCCAGAACAAAGACTGTCTGGTCTTTTTATCCACCGATGCCGGGGGCACGGGCTTAAACCTCCAGGCCGCCGACTGCGTGGTAAATTTTGAACTGCCCTGGAACCCGGCAAAGATGAACCAGCGCATCGGCCGGGTCAGCCGCATCGGCCAGGCGAGTCAGTGCATCAATGTGATCAACCTCATTGCCCGAAACAGCATTGAGGAACGGATACTGGCAGGCATCCAGCTGAAAACAGATCTGTTCAAAGGGGTGTTTGAAGAGGGACCGGACACGGTTGAATTTTCCAGGGAAAAACGCAATGAAATGCTCAATAGGCTCAGGGAAATGATGGGCGAAGAGACTGAACCCATACCCCATGGGGCGGGTAAAGCCGAAGAGATCCCCGAGAACACCCCCTTCTTTCTGAACCCAACGGTTCTGAACCCGGAATTAACCCAGAATTCAAACCCAAATATAAATCAGGACGAGGCGGAAAATGATGACAGCCTTATCAAATGGGGAACCGATGCTTCTGAAGAGCCCCGGGAAAAGTCTTATCTGGACAATTCTTATCAGGACAGGCTTCAACCAGAAAGGCCTGGGTCTTCTGAAAACATTCTGGCAAGCCAGCCACCGGAAAAAATTGAGGCAGTTTTAAATTCAGGCATGGACTTTATTGCAGGCCTCATGGAGATGGCCACGGGTCAAAAAATGGAAAAATCCCAAACCCAGGAGAAAATGATTAAAATAGACCAACACACCGGACAAGTCACCATGAAATTCAAGCTGCCGGGATTTTGATTGACTTTTTAGACAATTGGGCATAGGAAATTCTCCTGACCCATTGGCTTTATTGCCCTTTCGGTCAAACAGACAACCAGACAGGAATAAACCCAAGAGAGATGAACATAAAAGAAATGAAAATGGACACACCAAGAAATTTTATCCCCCTTTCAGAGGGCAAACGGATTGTGATCAAGGTTGGCAGCGGGGTGCTGACCAAAGATAATCGATTAAACATAAAGATCATCAACGACATCACAGGCCAGATTTGTGCCCTATATGACCGTGGAATCCAGGTCATCCTCGTCTCCTCCGGGGCCATGGCAGCCGGGGTCACCAAACTCGGCCTGGCCTGCCGGCCTGTGGAAACCCCCAAGCGCCAGGCCGTATCGGCCATTGGCCAGGCCGATCTGATCCAGGAATGGGAAAAAGCCCTGGAGCACTGCGGCCGGAAAGTGGCCCAGATTCTGCTGACCCGGGGGGATCTGTGTGACAGGGTTCGGTATCTTAATGCCAGAAACACCATCAATACCCTGCTGGAATGGAATGTGCTGCCCATTATCAATGAAAACGATACCGTGGCCGTCAAATCCCTGCAATTTGGGGACAATGACAACCTGGGCGCCATGATCACCCTGCTTCTCGGGGCGGACCTCATGATCAATCTAACAGATATCGGCGGACTGTACGACAAGGATCCCCGGGTCCATGAAGATGCCCAACTCCTCTCCGAGGTCACCTCCATGGGAAAACACATCGAGGCCATGGCCGGAAAGATTGCAGGCCCCCTGGGCACCGGCGGCATGGGCACGAAAATCACAGCGGCCAAAAAGCTGACCGCAGCCGGAATTCCCATGATCATCGCCTCGGGGCTTACACCCAATATATTGGTGAACATTTTTGATAATGACTATGTGGGCACCTATTTTGTTCCCAAAAAAGAAAAACGCAATTCCCGAAAAAACTGGATCGGCCTCACCCTCCAGCCCAAGGGCAAGCTCACCATTGATGCCGGCGCCCAAAAAGCCGTGCTCAACCGGGGAAAAAGCCTTCTTCCATCGGGCATCACCCGGGTGGAAAATTATTTTGAGGTGGGCGATCCCGTCCAGTTTTTAAATGAAGACAAAAAAATATTGGGCATGGGGTTGGTCAACTACAATGCCTCGGATATTCTCAAGATCATGGGATGCAAAACCAGCCAGATCAAGGAACGGCTGGGATTCAGGTCCTATGATGAGGTGATCCACCGGGATAATCTGGTGATCACCGAAGACCAGGAATAACTTTTTAAAACGAACACCCCCCTTCAAAAGGAGACTATGTCTTTGGAAACCACTATTATCCAAATTGCACAAGATGCCAGAAAAGCGGCCAGAACAATGGCGGCCGTGTCCAGCAACCAAAAGAACCAGGCCCTTGTCACCATTGCCGGACTGATCAAAAAAAAGGGTCCTGCCATCCAGGCAGAGAATAAAAAAGATATTGAGCAGGCAATAAAAAACGGCTTGACCCCGGCCATGATCGACCGGCTCACCATCACCGACGCTGGCATAGAGGGCATGGCCGAGGGTCTCTTGTTTGTGGCTGGCCTTGAAGATCCGGTTGGATCTTTGTCAGATTCTTCGATCCGGCCCAACAAACTTGAAATAGCAAAGATGCGGATTCCCTTGGGGGTCATCGGCATTATCTATGAATCTCGGCCCAATGTCACCGTGGATGCTGCAGGGCTTTGCCTTAAGGCGGGAAATGCGGTGATTTTGCGGGGAGGATCCGAGGCCATCCATTCCAACATGGCCCTGGCTGCGGTAATAGAAGAAGGCATTAAACAAGCTGGCCTGCCCGCCACTGCCGTCCAGGTGGTACCGGTTACCGATCGGGCAGCCGTGGACATCCTTTTAAAACAGGAAGAATCCATTGATCTGATCATCCCCAGAGGCGGGGAAGGTCTCATCCGCCACGTGGTGGCCCTGTCCACCATTCCTGTACTAAAGCATTACAAGGGGGTCTGCCATGCCTATGTGGATGACAAGGCCGATCTTGAAATGGGAGCCAGCATAGCTGTCAATGCCAAGGCCCAGCGCCCCGGCGTCTGCAACGCTCTTGAAACCCTGCTGGTCCATGAGGCTATTGCCCCCAAATTTCTACCCATCGCATACCAGGCGATGACCCGAGCAAATGTGAGACTGAGGGGCTGTGAAAAAACCTGCGCCCTGCTTCCCCAGATTGATCCAGCCACCCCCGAAGACTGGGATGCGGAATACCTGGATCTCATCCTGGCCGTCAAGATAGTAAAAAACATGGAAGATGCCATGGGTCACATTGCAGTCCACGGCTCCAACCACACCGAGGCCATTATCACCACAGACTACAACCGCGCCCGCAGATTTGTCCGGGAAGTGGACGCCTCCCTGGTCATTGTCAATGCCTCCACCCGGTTCAACGACGGCGGCGAGTTGGGGCTGGGAGCGGAGATGGGGATTTCCACATCAAAACTCCATGCCTACGGTCCCATGGGCATCAAAGAGCTGACCACCACCAAATTTGTGGGATGGGGCAGCGGCCAAATCAGGGAATAATCCAGATATCCGATTGTCTAAATGATATGGTCCGCAGCCCTGGTTCGATCTGCCGGACCATATCAAAATCCTGGTCATTTACCGGGGTTGGAATCTGGTATTTTTTTTAAACTTTCGGTAATATGAACTTAAAGATCCAACGAAATCAGTACACATGCTTTCTAAACCATTTGGCCAGGACTGAAAAATCGACAACTTGCTTGACAGATATCGAACTATTCCATAGAATATTTAGACCTATTGGGGAAAAAAAACCATAGCGTAATCTATACATCACAAAAAAAAAGCAGCTCGAAAATTCAATCAAAGGGACAAACAAATGAAGCATTTTTCTCCCACAAAGGAATTTCGATCTTCCAAGACTCTATTTCAGCGAAAGGCAAAAGCCTTCTTGATGCTAGTTACGATAATCATATCGTCATTAGTGCTGGTTCAATCTCCTTCAGCAAAAGCCTTATTCAGCATGGATACTACCATTGCGATCCCACAGCGCCAAGGCACCTTATATCGAGTGAATTATCAATACAGTTTTCCATCACGGAGCACCGTGTTCATTGATGGCATTGGGACTGTCCTGGCCACAGGAAAGCTTTCTTACCTGACATCAAGCGATTCGATTCAAATACGTGACCAATTCGAAGGTCAGCCGCTTTACGGCACCGTGATTAAGGATTTCGTAAGATTGATGGGCAGCAGTGATGATGATATACCCCGTGAGTCAGACTTCCCTGAATCATACCGTCAAGGTAGCTGGAAAGGCACAATGCTGTTCAGCAACATTGTGCTGTTGGTTCTCGATCACTTTTTCCCGTCCGGCTATCTCGCATATCAAAAACAAAACCGCCAGCAATTTCTTACCGCGTTCTCGGATTTACCGAACCAGACAAAACGCCTGCGTGCACAAGTTGCCGTTTTGGTTACTTTACCCGCAGATGCCCCCCCCAACAACCTCGCCTTCAAATTGCAATTTAAGGCGAGAGAACGACGCAGCCACAGTGCGTGGCGCAGTGAACTCGAAGAAAATTCCAAGTCTGCGGTGAAAATTTTTATCACAAATGTGATAAACGCCCTTGAACGTGGTGGGGTGGTGAAAAGATGAGGATCCAACATGCCCAAATCACTTTGTTGGCGATGTTCCTTGCAAGTTTGCTATTACACCTTGTGTTGTTTGCATACACGTTTATAGCCGGTGCCGTGTATGTCGAAGACGTGCAGACCCTTGCCGTTCACATTCTCTCCATATATTCAGTACCCATCGGCATTATCCTGGGAGGAATCTTCGGAGGCACTGCAAAATCGAAGAAACGGGCACCAAGCTCAACGCTGTGGACAGCTATTGCACTTTCAATTTTATGGAATGTATTGCTCGTGTTTAGATCTTTAACATTTGCTATTGTTGACAACGATTCAATCATGTCGTTGCTCAATTACATTGATACTGTGGCGGGGGCGGGCACCTTTTTGATCGGCGCCGCACTTGCTTATTTTTTTGCAAAAGGGGTGGTTGATGATTAATCAATTCCAGGTTAACCGCCCGATACGAAATGCGAGGTCAACAAAATATCGCGTTTTCAGTTCAATAGCGCTCCTGCTCATCATATGGATTCTGACGGAACCCTTCGGTCAGCTATCCTTGATCCAAACGGTTCATGCTCAAGACAAAGCTGTCAAAGAAGTCCGGGCGACAATAGGTCGAGCAGCCAAAATGCTGCACCAAGCCAATCAGTTTATGCAGGATGGTGATCATCAAAAAGCATTCAATACGGCCCGGGATGCAGCCCGAATATTGAAGGGGATAACAAGCCTCGCCGAACTAACAATGCGGCAATACATGCTCGGCCAGACATATACGCTGCTCGGTCTCCTCTTGGCCAACTCGGGTCAGCACAATGAGGCAATGAATGTGTGGGCCACAGCAATGGCTTCCTTCGACATTTTTTATAAGGGAGATGCTGATTTTTGGCGCCAGGCCTCGCGACCGGAAAGCAACTACGAACATGCTGGCTCCAATCTTGCGACCCTGTTGGACTACCAAGCCCAAATAAGTGAACAGCTAGGTCAGTTCCAAAAGGCCTTGGAATATCTGCAATACAAAGCATCCTTCCTCAACAAACTTGGGAAAGTGGACGAGTCACACCGTGCGTTTCAACAAAAGCTGTCATTAATTGACCGACACCCGACTATCCCGCATGCAACCCGACTATCCGCTCAGGTGATGTCTGACATTGCCGTCCTGATGGCAAACAACAGCCGCCCCAACAAAGCCCTCCGCCTGGTCAATCAGGCGCTTGACACCATTACAAAGGCAGCGGTTGAAAAGGATCCAGCCGCACCAGCTGTCCATGCCGAAATACTCACAATCTCTGGATATGTTCTACAAGGCAATGGTCGCCATGCAGATGCGGTTCGCAAACTTTCCGACGCTTCAGCACGTTTTTCCATGCTTGACAACCAAGAAGGAGGTCATCTTAAGGCCCTTGATAGGTTGTTTGTATCCTTGTACGTGTTGGAAAGATTCCCCGAAGCCGAAAACGTTCTGCGACAACAAGCAACCCTTGCAAAAAATGCAGAAAATCCGGACCGTGAATACACGGCACACAGTAATCTGATGTTGGTTTACAAGGAGTTAGGTAACTATAGCGCTGTTAAAAATGAGTTTGCCGCCCTAGCCCTAATCACCCAAAGGAATGCCATTCCATTGAAGGACCGAGTTCGCGTCCACGCAAATATGGGCGTCATTCACAGCGCCAACGGTTTTCATGCCGAGGCCTTCGAACGCTTTAGCACCGCGATCAAACTGCTCGAAGAACATCCGGGAACGGAACTGCAACGTGCTGAATACCATATCGATCTGGCCCTAGCACTATCCAGACTGCAAAAACCAGGTGAAGCACTTGCCGCAATCAAAGCAGGACTAGCTACGATTAAAGGTATCTCTGGCAACGAGCTTATTGCTGCCCGGCTGCAACGACAACTCTCTGCAGTAAACAACAAAGGTTCCGGCAGCCGCCAAGCGGACCTGAATGCCTGTAAAAACATCATCGCAGCACAAAACAACGACCCTGAAACGATGCGCCAGGCCGTTTCGTGCCTGGTGGATATCGGACGCAACCAACTACAATCCGGGAAAACCACAGACGCTGTTGCCAGTTTCACTGACGCATTAAACCGATTAGGCCCAGCACAGCCGGTCTCAATGCTATCTGGAACCATGAGCGAAAATCCTACCGGCAAAAAATATCGATGGGCAGTCCTTACCGGACTTGGATTCTCTTTACTAATGGATGGCCAAAATCGCGAGGCAACCAAGCATCTCGTTGCTGCTTCAAATATAGATCGCGATATATATTTAAACTCACTAATGACATTGGGAACGATTGAGCGTTACCGGCGTATCGAGTCGAGACAAAGCCAGATAGTTGCTGGCCAAGTTGCTGTATCACTTGCTTTTGCACGCAAGGATACGAACATCGCGCTTGCCTATGAAGAAGCCGTTTCAAACAAGAATCTATTCAGTGAAGTCAGCCGCCTGCAGCGTGAAGCCTTACAGCAAGTGTCAGGAAACCAAGCGAAGGTACAAAAATACATTGAACTGCGTAGCCATATTGCGCGACATGTATTAGATTGGCAACGTGGGGATGGGGATAAAGGCGTGGAGTCTGAGATTGTCGAATCACTTTTCAAACAGATGAAGCGCTTGGAAGGTTCGATATTACAACCTTTGTACAACAGCACCGGATTGGTTTCTCAACTCAGTGGGCTATCAGGCCGGATTTCTAATACACTGGGAAAAGATGAGGCACTTTTGGAGTTTGTTCGTTACCTGCCGCTGGACATTGCAGCCGTTCAGCAACTTGAGGTTAAATCACTGGCCCCAGCCGATGACGCGAATTGGCGCTATGGTGTTTTTGTAATTTCGGGTGCCACTGGCCGAATTACGGCAATTGACCTTGGTGCCCAGCAACACATTGATGATATTTTGTTAGCATTTCGCTACGTCCAGCAGCGCCAAACAGATCCACGCACATTTAATTTGGATGAAAAAGAACTCGCCAAGGCCATCGAGCCAATGCGCCGCCTGATATTCGACCCTCTTATCAACGATCTGGGTCGCATTCGCCGCATCTATGTAGCGGCTGAAGGGCAGATCAGCCTGGTACCATTCGAAGCAATCCCTATTCAAATATCTGACAGCAAACCACGCTATCTCGTCGAAGACTGCCAAGTGGTATATCTTACAACCGGTCGCGATCTGATTCGATTCTCAAATAAAACAAACCCTTCCACATCTTCCGAAGCATGGTTGATCGGAGACCCAAACTACCAATCTGAACCTGGTGAGGTGGTCAGAGCACTGGGCAGGACAACGAGGACAGTGCCGACGACTACCTTTGTCCCAGCGCCGAAAACGGTAATTGCAGATGTTGGATTCATGAGCTCACCAGGTGGAGATGATCTAGGCAACTGGCCCCGACTTGAAAATACGCTCGGGCCGATCAAAAACATTGCCAATATTGCCAGCAAAGCGGGGTTGACCCCGCAAATATTGACCGGTGCAGCGGCTTCAGAATCAAATCTGAGAAAGATGCATGCACCCCGCCTTGCGGTGTTCGCAACCCATGGTAAGTTCCTGGAGTCCGCGCCGCAAATAAGGTTTACTATCACCTCGCTAAACATCAGTTCTACCGGCTCATCAATGAAAGGATTTTCAGAGGAAGAAATGCTATCAGCAGATCCCTTATTCCGAAGCATGCTCGCCCTGGCCGGCGCTGGTGCCGACCACTCCGAACCGGCCACAGATGACGGTTACTTCGACGATGGGCTACTCACCGCTTATGAGGCCTGGGGACTGGACCTTCACGGCACGGAACTTGTGGCCTTGATCGCATGCGAAACAGGACTCGGTGTTGTCCAGACAGGAAACACCTCATCCAAAGGTTTGAGGCAGCCAAGCGGAGAGGTCGTATCGGGGTTGAGGCAGGCTTTTTCCATCGCTGGCGCAAACTCAATCATCATGAGTATGTGGTCGGTTCCCCTAAACGAAACAATGGGGTTGCTTACGCACTTCCTCAATGCCTGGCTTAAGGACAAACAGGACCGCTATGCATCATTTCATCAAGCACAACTTGCAGCGCTTCATCAGGCCCGAGATCACCGCGCTAGCGGACATCCTTTCTGGTGGGCGGGATTCGTTTATTTTGGCGACCCAGGGGATCTGAACAAAAATAAAGCAATCCAAAATCCCCGGTAAAAAATAATGGGGAAAAGCCCCCCGGAAAAAGAGCTTGTAAGCCCCGGTTCAATCTGCCGGGACTTGCTTTATTTGCCGGAACTTGCCTTATCTAACGAATTGGCCCAGAAAAACCGGGTTTTTTCAGAGAAATGATCCACCAGGATATACCCTTTTGTGATAAGGTCATTCATGGTGAATTCAGTGAAGGCCACATCAAGGCCAGCCATGGCGGAAATCCGGGTTGAAAGGGCGGTGAGTGCCCCGTCGAAATCTGGACCAAATTCGGAATGCTGTTCAAGAAAATCCTGGGTCAAAAGCTTAAAAATCATCACCATGCGATAATATCCCCCCACCTGCATCTGTTCGTAGGGGGTTGCGGTTTTATTCGCATATTTGATGTTCAGAACTTCCCACTCCGCCCGATTCTGGGCCCTTGAATCATGGATAAATGCATCCATCTGTTCCGGGGACAGGGCAGCGGTTTGGACAATGGATCTCTTGGCATTGTACTGATCCCAGTCATGGGTGAGAATTTCAAGGTCATAGCTGGCAATATCCTCCCTGACAGCGGTTCCGGGAAAGGGAGACAAAAAATGAAAATCCGATTCTATTTCCAGTTCTCGCTTGAGTTTCAGGGAATCCTTCATGGTTTCCATAGTTTCGCCGGGAAGCCCGACCATGAATGAAGCATGCCCCTTTATTCCGGCCTCCCGGCAGGCAATGACAGCCTTTTTGGCCTGGCCAATGGTGATCCCTTTCTTGACCCGCTTGAGCATCTCAGGGTTGCCCGATTCAATACCAAAACTGACCGAATGACAGCCGGCGCTTTTCATCAGCTTAAGGGTCTGAGTATCCACGGTATTCACCCGGGAAAAGACACTCCAGGAAATTTTAAGGTTCCTTTTTATAATTTCCTTGCACAACGCTTTTACCCGGCGTTTGCTGGCAGTGAACAGGTCATCGGCAATATTAATGGTAAAAATTCCAAGGGCGCACAATTGTTCAATTTCATCGGCAATCTTGTCGGCAGAGCGAAAACGGACCTTTTGGCCCACCATGCGCCGCCCCAGACAAAAGATGCAATGATTGGGACAGCCCCGGCTGGTGATGATGCTGACAGGATATCCAAGGGCCTGATAACGGGCCATGGGCAGCAAATGCCTTGCCGGCAGGGGCAGTGCATCCAGATCCTGAATAAAAGGACGCTGGGACGTGGTTCGGATCTGATCCTTATCCTTGAAAACAATTCCCGGGATGGACTGCCATTTTTCCGGGGTGTGAATGACTGCCAGCAGTTCGGTAACCGTGGCCTCTCCTTCCCCCCTGACAACAATATCGATTTCCGGATAAAGGGCCAGGGTATTTTCAGCATCAAAGGAAACATGGGGACCTCCTATAAGGGTGACAACCTCTGGGAAGGCATGCCGCACCGTGCGAAGGATACCGGCGGCCTGCTTGAAATTCATGGTGACACAATTGGTTCCCACAATATCCGGGCCAAAGGCCTTCAGCTCTTGTTTGAGTTTTGCTTGTGAATATCCCCGGACAATATAGTCCAGAATGGTCACTTGGGCACCGGCCGCTTCACAGGCAGCGGCAATATAGGTCAATCCCAAGGGCGGTGACGGGGCCTCTTCCAGGGGGTAGGGGGGAGCAATCAGGGCTATTTTCATTCAGAGATTCCTTTGGCTGCGAGCAAAAACACAAATCATCAACATACGACTTGGGTGATTATCAGTTCCCAGGCCCCAGGGCAAGCAAATATTGAACATCCCCCCAAAGACGGCCAAAAGGCTGAACCACAATCCACAAGCTCTCGGCTACTTCCCCTGGAAATTGGGCACCCGTTTTTCAAGCATTGCGCTGATCCCTTCCCTGGCATATTCCATTTGGGTGACCAAGTGCATACAGGAGAAAGGAAATAAAAAGAATTGACTTTTCAGGTCCGTCGTATATTGTCCAGCATAAAGTCGTCTTTTAAAAAGCGCCGGAATTGGGGAAAAAAGTTGACCCATCCTGGCTTAAAGTGGCCGAAAGAAACGCCGAATATATCATCGACGATGTAAACAAACAACAGGCAGCAGGGCTCAGTTTTATAGATGTAAACGCCGGCGCCCGCATCGACATATCCACGGCCGACATTTATGTGGATCCCTTGATACAGCCCATTTCCACGGATTCCAATAAGGGTACCATGGTTCTGGATGCAGTGCGGGCCATCAAAGCAGAATTCCCCCAAGTCCACATCACCGGCGGCCTTTCCAACATCTCTTATGGGTTGCCCCAGCGCCATATTATCAACCGGACCTTTGTATCCCTGATGATGGATGCCGGCATGGATTCTGCCATCATGGATCCCTTGGATAAAAAGATTATGGCAACTATCAAAACAGCCGACATGCTGCTGGGTAATGATCCCTTTTGTATGGCCTATCTCAAAGGCGTACGTTCAGGATCCATAGAAAGCTGAGCAGTGAAATTTTAGAGTTGGTCGAAGAATATATGAATACTTCAGCATTACTTCGGCCAACTTTGATTTAGTTTCGGCAGATCCCAGCCAAAAATCTGAACCACCACGAAACCAGTCACGAACAATTTCAAGGACAATTTTACGGACAATTTTACGGACAATTTTAGGGTTATTTTCCCTGAAAATTTGGCACCCGTTTTTCAAGCATTGCGCCGATCCCTTCCCCGGCATCTTCCATTTCAAAGGTCCGGGACTGGACATGGGCTTCCATCTCGGCGGCTTTCATGGCATTCCAGTCAAGCCCCTGGTATATGGAATGTTTCATCATCTGAATCGCAATAGGTGCACAAAGGGCAATCTCAGCTGCCAGATCCAAGGCTTTTTCCATGACATCCTCCCTGTCCACTGCATAATTTACAAGCCCCATGGAACAAGCCTCATCACCTGTGATGATCCTGCCGGTAAACAGCAGTTCATTGGCCTTTGCCAGCCCCACCAGCCGGGGTAATATATAAGAAATTGCCATGCCCGAATGGATACCCAGCCGGGCAAAATTCGCCCCCATCTTTGCCCTGTTGTTGACAACACGGATATCACACATCAAAGCAAGGCCCAGGCCCCCACCAATGGTATGCCCGTTTATTGCGCCAATAACCGGTATTTTAAGGGTACCTATATCCAAAAATGGTTGATATAACTTTAAAAGCGCCTCATTCAAAAGCGGCTGGCCCCTTTGTATCACCCCGCTCTTAAAATCAGCACCGCTGCAAAAGGTATTGCCGCTCCCGGTGATGACCAGACAGCGCAATTCAGAATCCTGTCTTACCCGGTCCAGAACCTTTTGAAAGGCAGGCATGGTTTCAAGATCCATGCTGTTCCGGTTGTCCGGTCGATTTAGGGTGATGATACCAATCTTGTCCTGTTTATCATATAATATTGGCCGGGTGTCCATGTGGGAATGTCCTTGTTTTATTTTCTTGCCTAAAATTATGGCAACTTCAATTGCAAATTTTTTGAGTGCATATCTGTTTTCCAATGACTGCTTTCAAACCCAGTTCCTAGTGTTGTTGGAATTAGGCAGATGCTGCAGAAAATGCACAGGCTAAGTCATATATTTTTTTCCAATTTTTTCAACTGCCTGATCAGCCGATGCTCCGGTGCCACTTTACGGATATTCAGCTGAAATTCTGTATAGGAGTCAATACCGGTTTGGGATGATATTTCAATGAACCCCTCATGAATTTCAGCAGCCTGTTTGATATTTTCTGATCCATAGCCAGTGCCGTGACCCTGTTGTTTGGAGGTGTACCTGCGGTCTGAAAAAAAAGCTGCTTTCTGATCCGCAGTCATACCCAGCCCTGAATCCCGGTACTTGAGAATATGATAGTCAAAATTTTCATCAAGACTGATCCGGATTTCAACCATGCCTCCCTTTGCCAGCATGGCATCAAAAGAATTGCTTGTCAGGTTCAGCAATGCACCCTCCAGGCTTTCTTCATTTCCGAATATGCCTCTATCTGTTACATCCACCACAATGGTCAGGTGATCCTTTATCTTGTGATACTGTTTCAAATTCAGAATCTGGTTGTGCATCATACTGTGGATAAATGGTCTAATGTTCATGACCCGCCGTTTTTCATCCCTGGCATCTCTCAGGATATCCTGAAGCTGGCCAGTGGATGCTGTAACCGCCTCTCTGGAGGATTTGCCCTGTACCAAAAATTCGTGGATGGCTGCGATCTCTTCTGGCTGTATTCCCGTATTTCTATTGCGGACAGCTTCAACGGCCATGAGTGCAAGATCTGTATAGCAGACAACGCCTGACTCAAGATTGTTCAGGTCATGCAGTTTACCGGAAATAATTTTCAGGGTTTCAACCACCGACCTCCAGGTATCGTTTTTCAGGGTAATGTCCGCTTCAATGCTCTGTCGTTGCTGACGGTTCAGTTTCTGGTTGAGGGAATCTACCTGATAAGCCAGTTGATCAGTGGTCCGTATCAAGGTCTCTTTGTCTGTGTTGATTTTTTTTGCATAGCCTGTGAATGCTGTCAGAAAATTGGTGATCCTTTTCCACCTGGGCACCTCATCATACCAGGTATGGACAATTGCCGAGGTTCTCCGGTCTGGAAGAAAAGTGCCGGGGTGCACCATCACATAAGGTTTTCCATTCTGTGATACCCCGGTAATGGCCCGATCGATAAAAACTCCCTCCAACCCCTGCTTCCGATCCACAATTCTTGGGTCAATATCTTGTTTAAAAGCTTCTATGGGGCCCTTTTTTCCAAATTTTCCCTTCAGGTGGAGGCCTTTCAGAATCAGATCTTTTCCTGCTGAAATCTCGTAATGAAGTTTCTGGTCCAAATTTTCACGGAGCCTTTGGGCCAGGGTGGTACCGCTCACAGCAATGATGGTTTTTGAAGGCGGTGCTCCGTGGACCAGGGGAGCTCCTGCCACGAGGCCGGCAAAATTTTCATGGAAGGATGAATCCCCAAAGGTATCTGCATACAATTCCACGGTCTGGTGACTGAAAATAGCGTCACTTCCGGTGATATCAATGGTTTTTACCGTATCCACATTGGAAAACTGTCTGGAGAAAAAGGGAACAAACCGCATAATTGACCGGATGCCCAACATCCTCATTCCCACACCGTAGATACCAAATGCCCCGTATTCCATGGCCCGCAACCCGATCTGAAACCCGTCTGCAAGCACAAAGTCCGGCAGCACCTTTACCCGAAAATTGGTGATCAGCCGGGCAGCAGCATCAGCGGTCAGCCATTTGCCTGTGTTCAAGAATTCTTGGCGCGTGATTCCTTCAAACCCCTCATAAATCAGATGGGCCCGCTCAGGGGCGTGGATATTAGAAAAAATATCAAGGGCTCTGGCTTCCATACAAGAATAAACCCCATGGTCCACGGTCAGCTTTTCAGGAAGGACGAATCCGCCCTTGGTGTGATAATCAAAAGGGGTAGGCCTAAACATGGGCTGCTGAATGATCTTCTGATTATCATCGTTCTGATCCATGGGACAAGTTATCAGATTAAGGGATAATTTTGTCAAGAACTTATATGAGATGAATGGCGAAAACCTTGCCGATCGGCCTCACCACCACCGCATGTTCCAGCAGCCATGTTTAAACTCTTTGTTGTACTTTTGGAATAAACGCCTGGCGCATACCAGATATAGTGGTTGGAATTTTTTAAAAAAAATATGATCTAAACAGGAAAGGAAGTGCTCAGTAAATTTTGTACATTGTTTAGCAGATTTTTTTCTCACAAAATATGAAATAAAAAATCAACTGATTCTCCATCTCCAATCTCAATCATACACTTTTATCTTCTATTTGCGACATGATATGTTCTGATAATGCCGTAATCGTCAAGCTGGGATTCACTCCCAGATTCACTGGAACAACAGAGCCGTCCGCAACAAAAAGATTTCGGTATCCAAAGATTTCCCCATTTTTCCCCACCACCCCTTTTTCCGGAGAGTCTCCCATACAGCACCCACCTAAAATATGTGCGGTGCCAGGTGCATTAAAAACAGCTTCTCCAAAAAAACTAAGGGGGGTTCCATCCATTTTTTTTGCCAGTTTTTCAGTCACCTTATTGGCAATGGGGATATAGGCTGGGTTGGCTTTTTTCCCTTCGGGTAATTTCGAATTCATGCTGTATCCGCCAAATCGCCACCACCGCGGCTTATAATCAAATTGCAGATAGTTGGAGTCTGTCTGCATAACCAGAACCACTGTTGTTGAAGCGGCCATGCCAAAGGGCCATAATAGTTGTAAAAATTTAATGGGATGCTTTATAATATTGCCCATATATCTTACAAAGCGCGGAACATTTCCGCCGCCGCCTGTCATCAAGGTCAATAAATTGAGCAGCACGTCGGACCCCTTGTTGTATCGCACCATTTCAACATGGGTGGTTTCATCTGGATAGATACCGGATGTAATGGCAATTTGATCATTCCAGTCTGTTTTTTTATCATTGGATTTTACGCCCAGCAACGCCTCGGAATTGGTTCTTACAAAATCACCCAGACAGTTTGATATTTTCGGTAGCAGCCCTTCCTGTTTGCATCTCATTAAAAGTTTGACAGACCCCATAACCCCGCCACTGAATATGGCACCTTTTGTTCTGAACGTTTTTTTGGATTTAAAAATCCCAGTCGTTTTTTTTGTGGTAATTTCATAACCGCCACTACAGGGGATAACACCCGTTACTTCGGTTTCAGGAATTATATCAACCCCGAGTCCTTCGGCCAGGTAAAGATAATTTTTATCAAGGGTATTTTTTGCACCGCTGGGACACCCCACCATGCAGGACCCGCAAAAGTCGCATCCTGTCCTCTCAGGCCCTTTTCCATCAAAGTACGGATCTGCTGTTTTCTCTTTTGGGGTTCCAAAAAAAATACCCACATCGTTTTTATGAAAGGTGTCTTTTCCACAAATTTCTTTCCCAACTTCCCTTAAACAGTTATCCGCAGCACCGATCTGAGGGCTGGGATTTGCACCCAGCATTTTTTTTGCTTGCTCATAATGGGGCATCATTTGTTCCTTGCAATTATCCATTCCCCACTCCGGTTTTTCAAACACCTCGTCCGGAGGAACAAGCAATTGATTGGCATACACCAGGCTGCCGCCGCCAACCCCGCCACCGTGGAAAATCAAAACGTGTTTTAACTGTGTGAGCATTTGAAAGCCATAACAGCCCAATTGCGGTAGCCACATATACTTTCTCGTGTTCCAGTTGGTTTTTGGAAAATCTTTATTGGCCCATTGCTTTCCCTTTTCCAGCACGGCAACCTTATACCCTTTTTCAGCAAGTCTTAATGCAGATACACTGCCGCCAAAACCTGAACCAATGACGATATAATCGTATTCATGAGCGGAATCCATTAGCGCCTCCATTTAATTTGGTTAAAATAAATCGTTCTAATTATGGTTACCAAGGTTTAAGTAAGAGCTATGCATTTTATACAAAGTTAATTTCTATATTGGTGCCGTCTTCATCATATAGGCAAAAAACACCAGGGAGATTATCCAATTGAGGGTTGAGGGATAAACCCGGGAAAAACCAGATAAAAGCGGTGCTTATTCAGATTGGGATCTGAATAAGATTATTGCCAGACAAATTATACCAGAACAGAGTCCTGGTGAATGATGGACATGGCGGTCTTTATCCCGTCCACGCCGCTGGAAATAATCCCCCCGGACCAGCCAGACCCCTCCCCTGCAAGATAAAGGTTGGAAAATCCCTGGCAGCGTCTGTCAGGATCTCTTAGGGCCTGGATCGGAGACGAAGTTTTGCTCTCCAGTCCCAGGATAATGCCGGAATCAAACCCCTTAAGCTTCCGGTTGAACTGGGTCAACCCGTGGGCAATGGATCGGCTGATTTCTTTGGGGAGCAGTTCCCACAAAGGGGCCGGGGCAAGGCCCAAAGGATAACTTGTATCAACGATCCGGGAAGGGGCCTTTTTTTTAATAAACCCGTCTATGGAGGCAAAGGGGGCCTTATACCCCTTGGAATATTGATAGAAACTATGTTCCAGATTGCCCAGCCAGTCCAGGGCTTCCAGGGGGTCCACCTTTTTTCCCAACAGAGAGTCAAGGTTTATGCCGGCCACACAGGCGGCGTTGGCAAAACTGCCGTTTCGTTTATACCGGCTCATGCCGTTAACAATATTGGCGGCTTCATAGGCTGTGGCCGGAACCACCATGCCGCCGGGGCACATGCAGAAGGTGTAAACCGGAAGAGTGTCGTCTCCCTTTGCGGTAAGCCGGTATTCTGCCGCCTTGACCCCGGAAAGGGCAGCACGTCCCCACTGGGCCGTGTTAATGAGTTCCTGGGGATGCTCCACCCGACAGCCGATTGCAAAATTTTTTGTCTGGAAAATGACATGGTTTTTGATGAGCATCCGGTAGGTTTCATGGGCGGAATGCCCCGGAGCAATGACCACCACATCAGCCGGGATCTCGCCTGTTGAGGTGACAGCAGCCACAACATTTTTGTTTTTGATGATCAGGTCCGTGAGCAGGGTTTCAAACTGCATCTGTCCCCCCAGCGCTTCGAATTCTTTTCTCAACCCCACCACAATGCGTCTGAGATGATCCGTGCCCAAATGAGGATGGGCCAGGTATTCGATTTCTTTGGGGGCGCCTGCCCGGATATAGCTGGACAGGATAAATTGTTTTTCCCGGACGACCTTCTTGGTTCGAGAGGTGAGCTTTCCATCTGAAAAGGTGCCGGCTCCACCTTCGCCAAAGGCATAATTGTTGATGGGGTCAAAGGTGCCGGCGGATTCAAAAGTTTGGATACTGTCCGAACGGGTTGCCACATTGGACCCCCGTTCGATGAGCAGGGTTTGAAATCCGGCTTTCTGCAAAACCAGGGCGGCAAAAAACCCGGCCGGTCCGCTTCCCACCACCAGGGCCCGGGCGGTTCTCTTTTTATGGGGGATTTCCAACTCTGGATAGGCAAAAGGTTCGCCGCCGGTGAGTTCATCGGACAGAACACCAACCCGCATCAACCAGTGGATATTTGATTTTTTCCGTGCATCCAAACTTTTGCCCTGGATCTGCCAGGTGAAATCCCGGATTCCCAGTTGTTTTGCAATGGCATCATTCAACACTTGGTCAATGTAGTCGGTGGGGAGTTGAAGACTTATTTCCCGGAAGCCCAAATCATCTATCTCCTGTTTTTTTTGCAAAGGGTTTGGATGCCTATACACACAGAGCCATGGCGACCAAAAGTATCGGAGTCTACCAGTATTCCTGAATATTGTAAATCGGTTTCACTTTGCCAAGATTAATTTTGGGGTTGTTTTGACTTTGTTTTTTTCTTGGCAGGTGATCTTCTGTTTGGCCTAATATTCAGAATCATGTTCTGTATACAGAACTTTTAAAATTTAAACATTATTTGTCTATAATTTTTTATAACCACAGAACAGAAAAAACCGCGCTTGGTTCTCTGGTCACCCAAATAGGGAAAGGATATCTTATTATTGGATATCGGGTTAATTGATTAATACCAACCCATAAATAGGTGATATTGGGGCTGGGATTAAATTTTCTGCCTCGCCGGGTGCAGCATCACTCCCGGCACTGCCCGGCGATACTCCGCCCGGCAATACTCCGCCCGGCGATACTCCGCCTATTGAATCCGGACCATGGGTGCCGGTCCATCCCGCTGTTTTGACAAGCTTGGCCACATTAATCCCGAATCCCGACATGGAGGGTCTTGCCCGTTGAGGATTTCTGCAATTGCCCGGATCTAAAAGCCCAGGGCAATCAAGGAAATCAAAGCAAAATATGTTTTTACAGGAACCGCCGGCATAGGCCTGGGCACGGGTAAACCCCATTTTTATGGCAGATTGCTCTATATTGGCCGCTATTTCATGGAGCAATTGAAAAAACTCCCGGCGTTCACTGGAAAACAAAAGTTCTGAAGGAACATCAATCTTAAAAAAAAGTCCCTGATCAAAGGCTTCAAGCTGTTTTCTGAATGCCAAGGGGCCAGGAACATGGGGGGGGCAGCTTTTTGACAACCCGTAATTTTCACACCGGGGTTTACGGCAATAGTCCGCAAGATGATCTTCGGCCAGAATATCCTTTGCTGAAACAATGACCACCTCGCTTGCACCTGATAAGTGTGCACCCTGAACCAATTTGTTTATTTTGTCGCTCTTGTCATTCAACCCGTCTTTCTCCTTTCTTTTAACCCGTCTTTCAAGCGTTTGGCAAGGGAGGCGCTTGTCATGGCCAGGGACTCCGGATCAAGGTAAAACTCTGAATGCTTCTGAAAAAGAACGCTGCAATGGGCGGGAAATGAATCTTCTTTATCATTAAAAAGCAGAAGTAATGATATTCTGGGGAGTGCAGCAAATTCCAGGGCCAGGTCATAGGAGGCTGACAGTTCATGGTCAACCCCTCCCAGGGCTTTACCGGCCTGGAAAAGGTTATCCTTTTTGCCGGAAAACGTTTTCACAATGGCTTGTTCGGTATCGCTGCTGAAAAAATTTGTATTGGTAAAATGGGAAGCGCGTTTAAAATCCCGAAAAGAGACCCACCGCTTATCTGTATACGTTTTGTCGGGACACAGCAGAACATACTTGGCAAGAATGACGCAGACCCCGTAATCGGGCCTGCTGCCAGAAGCATCGAAAATACCCTTTTTTGAAACATGATAATCCCTGCCATTGAAGGGTATCAAGAGCGTGTCGCCATCCAGTTCAATGCCGAGTCTGTCTTTTATGCCTGAAAAATCAATTGTTGCAATCTGATCACAATACTGCTGGTAATTTTCGTCAAATATTTTGGCAACCATTTTTGTCTCCCAAAGCTTTCCGCTATTTAAAGGATCGTTATTGATTCGGTTTGAATATCACACCCCATATGAACATGGACAGAAATTAATTTCATCACCCATTTGGGGGATTTTGGACAAAAGAATAATAATTGGGTCACCCCTCACTCCATGAGGCGTTTATAAACCGCCAGATCTTTTTTCAAATAATGGAAATAATGGTCGTGGACATTGTCTGCAAAGTTTTCAAATTTTTTATAGGTTTCCGGGTCCAGAGATGCAGAATAGAGATTGACGACCAGGTCATGGGCAATATAGTCCTCACTGACCTCGATAAACCCCTCATCCCGTGTCCAGGTCACCTTGGCAGCAGCCCCCCGGGACATAATACCGGAGATGGCATGGGTGCTGTCAATGATAATGGACAAATACCGCTCCTTTTTCTCGGCCATATACCGGTCTATTCTTCGGTGGGGAACCAAAGACGGATAGGCGGAGTTCTTTCCAAAATAGATCCCCCTGAGCTTTACCCCCCTGTCCAGGGCATCATCCAGTTCACCCGTCAGCTCTTTTATCTCTTCTTCCCAGATGGAGAGGGCCACCCGTTTTTGGGCACCCTGGATCAATAATTTTAAAAAACTGATGATATTTTCCCGGCCTGAGATGACCACAAGCTTGTCATCCTGCTTGGGTTCCTGGTAGAGGGCACCGGCATATTCCGACAGATCTTCAAAAAGTTTTGCATAATGACTCTTGAGTTTTTTAATGAAGATCCGGGGTTCCATGGGATAATAAACCTTGGTTTTTTTCTCGGCCTGTTCAAAAACCATCTGCTTGTCTATGAGATTTTTCAACACCTCGTAAATCCGGGACCGTGGGATCCCCGAGGCTTTACTCAAGGCATACCCGTTCAGGGGGAACTCTTCCAGCAGCTTCAGATAGGCTTTGCATTCATACTCGGAAAACCCCAGGGTTTTCATATCTGTCATCATCCGGAGTGCTTTTTCCATTATCCAAGCCCCCCAAGAATTAGATAGGTAACCCCCACCGATCCCAGTACCGGCACGATGATGCCACCCCTGAAAAAAGAGTAGATTGCCGTAAAACCGAGCCCCAGCAGGGCGGCCTCGGGCATGTCCGGGGTGGCTGTCACGACGCCGGGGATGATCAGAGCCCCAATGGCAGCCACGGGGATGCATTTTAAAAAGGCATCCACCTTTCTGGGAATTTGGGTATTACTGAAAAATAAAAAGGGCAGCAATCTGGGGACATAGGTTACCCCGGCCATTCCAAAAATCAAGAAAATCAGATTATTATCCACAGATCTCCTCCTTAGAGGTTCCGTTCAGGGTTAAAAAGGCACCGGCCGTGGCAATGACAAGAATACAGACGATGATGCTCCAGCCCTTTGGCAAAAAATCCAGATAGGTCAGCAGCCAATTGAGCAAACCCGATGCCAGGGCCAGAAACAGGGCGAGGCGGGAGGCTTTTAACTCGGGCATTAAAATGGCCAGAAGCAAGGCATAAAGGGCAACCCCCATGCTTTGGCTTAAAATCTGCGGCATAAATCCCCCCAGCAGATAACCACAGAGGGTGCCGGATACCCAGCCGGAATAGGCAGACATCTGAAGTGCAAGAACAAAACTTCTGGACAGAGGACCTTTTTTAAAGGAGAGAACTGAAAAAACCTCGTCGGTCACCCCAAATGCCAGGAAAAAATAATATTTTTTGATTTTTTCCTTTATCCGGGTGGACAAATAGGCACTCATTAAAAAATGTCTGAAATTAACCAGCAGGGTTGTCAGAATGATCCCGGTGGGCCCCATACCCGCAGCCAGAAGGTTCAGAGCAATAAACTGGCTGGCACCGGCAAAAACCACGGCGGAAAATAAAAAGGATTCCAACAGGGACACCCCGGTTGTTTTGGACAGGATCCCGAAGGCAACGGCAGCGGGAAAATAACCGATAAAAATGGGGATACCGGCTTTTACCGCATCCTGAACATCTTGTTTTTCCATTCAAACTACTCCACAAATAATATTATAATTAAGACGATAATCAATACCATAATCGATATCGGATCAACTAGTGACTATTGTAGTAACTACTAAAATTTTGTCAAGAAAAATCAAACCTGATCAAGATATTTGATGGACCAGCCCGAGTCCTCAATATCCTGTTTTAAAAAACGGATAAAAGTTTTTTCCGTAAGGCTTGGCACCTTGTCCTGGAGCTGGACCAGGGATATTTTGTTGATAACATCCTTTTTGGGTGTGGGTACGGGTATGATCTCCGCTTTTTCAATGGCATCCACAACGATATGGGCCGCAATAGCCCCCATGCCCAGATGATTTCTGATCCCGTTAATGACGGCCTGGTGGCTGTCCACGGTCATCACCCGGTTCAACCCGATGGGGAACCTGTTAAAATGGTACTTAAACCAGTTTCGCAGGGTCAGGGATGTTTTTTGATAGGAAATAAACTCTTTGGCGGCAAGATTTTCAAAGGAATGATCCCCCTTGATTTCCCGATCATAATAAACTTTGGAGCAGGCAAGCACCACCCGTTCCTCAATCAGGTGTTCACTGCTGTAGATACCGACATCACCTAGTTCCTGGTCCCGGGTCAAGAAAACATCCACCAGGCCAAAATCCAATTCTCCGCTGGTGATCATGGAAAGAATCTCGGATGGATCTCCCAATTTTAAGGTAAAGACCACCTCGGGATAGTGTTCCCGAAAAGCGGCAAAGATACCCGGGAAATAGGATTTGCCGAACTCAATGGGGGAGCCGATGCGCAGCATGCCCGAGGGCACTTGTTTTGCCTGGATAATTTTTCCAATACCCGCTTCCAAATCCCGGATAAAGGGAGAAACGATCTGGAAGAGTGCCTCCCCGGCAGAGGTGGGAACCAGCTTTTTGTGGAGCCGTGTGAACAGCACAACCTTAAGTTCCGCCTCCAGTTTTGTCAGGGACTGGCTCACGGCGGAAGCTGTTATATTTAATTCCCTGGCAGCCAGGGCAACACTTTTAAAGGCAAATATAAAATAAAATACCTTGATGCGGTTCAAATCGGGAAGCATTAGTATTTCTTAATCAAAGAGTTAATTGTTTTAATTTTACTTAATAACAAACTTTTCATATAATCTCAACATTAGAAAAAGATATCAATCGGAACGTATTTATCTGGTTTTTAGAGACCCCTGGTCAGAACCAATAGTTTGGAGGCAGCAAAATGAAAAAAATATTCAAAAAAATATGGGCTATACTGATTTACTTTTTCACTCCGGAAGATTCCGAGCGACAGATTGACCAAGGATTTATCTCCTTTAATATTGATGCAGACAGCCTGAACCTGGGTTCTGTCAAAGCAATTTTCTGGCTGGTAAATGCCATTGTTTTGTTCTACCTTTTAACCCTGCTATAAAAATTGCGATGAACCAAAAAGCATCCGGCCAATCCCATTGAAATTGACCCATTCGGATTGACCGGAGCAAACCCATAAAAAGAGCTGTAAACCCATTGGATTGACTCCAATGTCATCATTACTTCATGAATTTTTCATTTTATCCGTCTCTTTTTTGATTACCATCAAATCAATATGTATACAGCTACGCTTACCAGCATGAATGAAAATATTCTGTTAATTTTTTGTTCATTTTGATTCGAATTGATTCGGCCGCCAAGAAATTGTCCTAGATAACTCCAAACAAAATGATTTGGAACATTTACCAAGGCTAAGGCAATCGTTAAAATAAATACTTGTCCAACCACTTTGTCATTGGGTTCCATAAATTGACTGAACATTAAGACCATTAATAAGTGAGCTTTAGGATTAAACAATGTTAAGATTACACCATCCTTAAACCCAAGGCTGTTTGATAAACTTTTATCAAAATCAGGTTTAAGATTCCATATTTTATAGGATATATAGAACAGATAAAGACCTCCAGCATATTTTAAAAATAAATAGATAATCGGAAATTGTACAAACAATTCTCCCAATCCAAATCCGATCATAAGTGTAAAAATAATATAGCTCACATCAATACCGATGATTAATGGGATGGTTTTCATTACCCCCCATCTTGCACCGGACATTGCCAGAATTATATTACCCGGGCCAGGGGTACAGACTAATGGAATGGAGAAAGCTAAAAATACAAATACAAATTCAATTGTCATCACACAAACTCCTTGTCAAAATTGTTTAATTTGTTAGGGTAATATTTTTTGTGCATAATAATAGATGGATTGTACAAATGAGAACAGATGCAGATAAGTGATAATTCATATGGTGCAGATAAAAAAACGATGCCAGCAGGATTTCTCTATAAAAAAGTAGCAAAAATAATATCCGATCAAATTCAAAACAAAGTTTTGCTGCCCGGAGATCGGTTGCCTTCTCAAAGACGAATTAGTCAACAATTGAAGGTAAGCATTGGCACAGTTCAACAGGCATATGCTGACCTTGAGGATCAAGGTTTGGTCCTGCCAAAAAAACGGTCAGGATATTATGTAAGAGTATTTAAATCATCGTCTATATTATCTAAAAAAGCAGAATGTTCCACACCTTCGCCTTCCGAGGTCACTGTTCTTGAAACAGCTATCTCCGTGATGCGGTCCGCTGCCCAAAAGAATCTTGTACAATTGGGCAGTGCTGTACCGAATGTGCAGGGGGAAGCGGTTGTTCAACTACACCAGGCCTTGAAACGTCATTCCCACAAGATACTGAACTACGAAGAGGATCCCTTGGGATACCTACCGCTTCGGCGACAATTGGCCCGAAGATCGTATAACACAGGAAAATCCTTTCACCCGGATGAAATCATAATCACGGCCGGGTGTCAGGAAGCACTCACCATTGCATTGAGATGTATTACTAAACCAGGGGATATAATTGCAGTGGAATCCCCTTGTTACTATGGTGCGCTTCAGGCCATGGAGCTTTTGGAATTAAAGGCCATAGAGATACCAACCTCACCGACGAATGGTCTTGATACTCAAATATTGGAATTTGTCCTTAAAGCCTGGCCGGTAAAGGGCATTCTTCTTAATCCATCTTTCAGTAATCCATCAGGATATTTGTGTTCAAATTCAAAAAAACAAGAAATTGTAAGGCTGATCTCGGAATATGATATTCCCTTAATTGAAGATGATGTTTTTACAGATCTGAGGTTTGTAAGTGACCGCCCGCGTACAATTCAGTCATATGACCAGGATGGCAGGGTTATTTTATGCGGCTCTATATCAAAGACCATATGCCCGGATTTGAGAATTGGCTGGATGATCGCAGGAAAATATGCTGAAAAAGCCAGGAATCTTAAATTTATCTCTACCCTGTGCGCACCATGTCACCCACAATTTGCATTGGCTGATTTTTTATCAACCAATAAATTTGAACGGCATATTCGATCAATGGTATCCGATTATCAAAAAAAACAAGATAGATTACTATCATCAATTAAACGCAATCTTCCAAATGAAACAAGGGCCACTCAACCCCAGGGTGGTTTTTTGTGCTGGTTAAAATTACCAGACAGAATCAATGGGCTTGCACTGTATCAAAGTGGCATTAAAGAAGGGATCTCGTTAACACCTGGGGAAATTTGTTCCCCATCGGGCCGGTTTAAAAATTATATTCGTTTAAACTATGCCGTGGCATCCACCGACCAAATTGAATTTGCTATGAAGATCATAGCAAAGCTGATCAATGAACAGGCTTGAAGATTTTATATTCAGATCTCGTTAAATAGATCCGTTTATGGATTTTAAAATTGCCGACTTGTCCGATGGTTTTTGATTTTCACCTCTTTTATTTTTCCCCGCTTTTATTTTATCTGGCCAAAAAATCATTCACAGCCCCATGGTAGGCATCAAACTCGGAAATGGTATTGTGCCCTGCCCCGTCGATATACACCAATTTTTTGGTACAGGTCAGACTTTCATACAAGGCCAGGGTATTTTTGGACGGGATCACCTCATCTGCTTTGGATGCCAACACCAGGGTTGATCCTTTGATGCGGGAAGAAAAATCAATGGTCCTATGTTTATCCTTTAATACCATTTTCACAAGCCACTCCGGATAATAATGTGCCGCCACAGCCTCGATACTGTCAAAGGGACAGGTAAGGATCAGCCTGGATAGTTTCCGCTCAAGCGCCAGATAACTGGCCATGGATGAGCCGATGGATCGACCCCAGGCAACCGCATTGTCCGGAGATATCTTATATTTATCCGCCATGAAATCATAGATAACCAATGCATCTGATTTTAAAGCGGCTTCATGGGCAGATCCATGGCTTAGTCCAAACCCCCTATAATTGACCATGACCACATTGGCATTAATTTTTTGGACAAAATCCTCAATATTCAGGGACACCTCTTCGGCATTGCCCCCAAAATAGAAGAGAGTGGGCAGATTTTTCATATCCTTTTGAATCAGCCAGCCATGGAGATGCCCTTTTTCTCCAATTGGAATGCTAATTTCCCCAACCTGGTCAAAACTGGTTTTAAGGTAAGCAAGCCTTGGGCGGCTCACCCGGGTGGGGAAATATAATAATTTTCTTGAAAAAAGTTTAAGCCCCCCAAGGATGATTAACCCGGCCAGTAACGCCGCCACTACAAATTTCATTTTCATCCCTCCTTTTTTTAATATCCACCATACCCCAAACCAGGGATGCAATCATCCTTTTTTTATCTGTTCCTTGACAAAACAAGCCTTTCTGCCTAGAAGAAACAGATAAACAAGAATTATCCAGGGTACTGCCAGACAGGACACAAGTCTGCAGGAAAAAATAAAGGAGTTGCCATGAAAGATACACTTCGAACCAGACAAGAAGTACAAACAAAAAACTGCTGGGATCTTACCCCGCTGTTTTCATCTCAAAAAGACTGGGAAACCCTTTATAAGAAGTTAGAAAGCCGTATCCAAGAGTATGAACAATTCCGGGATCAAATCCATGGGTCATTTGAGACCTTCAAAAATTGCCTGGATTTTGACCATGAAATGGCAAGAAATCTGGAAAAAATATATACCTATGCCCATTTAAAAAATGATGAGGACAAGACCAATGCAGCGGCAGATGATCTGTTCCAGCGGGCCGTAAACCTGTACACCCGGATGAGCGATGCCGCCAGCTTTATTATCCCCCAGATCCAGGCCATCCCCAAAAAAACGATGGACCTATTTCTCACAAACAAGAGTATTTCAGACTATCATTTTTATCTTGAAAAAATCATCCGAAATATTCCCCACACCCGCAATGCAGAGGTGGAACAAGTTATTGCCATGGCAGGGGAATCCCTCGGTGCATCCCGGCAGATTTTCGGTCAACTGGACAATGCAGACCTTGATTTTGGAAATATCATTGATCCCCAGGAAACAAGTCGACCCTTAAGCCATGGTAATTTCACCCTTCTTTTGAGTGACACGAACCGTGACTTCAGGAGAAAAGTGTTTGCCCAATACTACGGGGTTTATGAAAGCCATAAGCATACCATTGCCGCTACCCTGTCATCTTCTGTTAAAAAAGATCTGTTTGTTGCCCGGGTCAAGCAATTTAACGAATCAAGGCAGGCTGCCCTTTTCAAGGACAATGTGGAAATTTTGGTCTACGACAATTTGATCTCAAGGGTCAATGAAAATCTTAGGCCCCTGCACGCCTACCTTGATTTCAGAAAAAAAGTTTTAAACCTAGGTGAACTGCATATCTACGATACCTATGTTCCCCTTATGGGGGATGTAAAATTTCACATGGACTATGAAGAGGCGGTCACCACCTGTATTGCGGCCCTGGCTCCCCTGGGAGAGGACTATTGCAAAACACTTGAACAGGGAATGAGACAGGGCTGGGTGGACCGGTATGAAAACAAAGGCAAGCGAAGCGGTGCCTATTCCTCCGGGTGTTATGACTCCCCCCCCTATATTCTGATGAATTATGAGGAAAAATCAATCAACAGCCTCTTTACCCTGATCCACGAGGCCGGCCATTCGATGCACTCCTATTATTCGAAAAAGCACCAGCCCTATGCAAGCCACGACTACACTATTTTTGTGGCAGAGGTGGCCTCCACCTTGAATGAGAATCTTCTGGGCCAATACCTGCTGAAAAAATATGAAGATGACCCAATCATGAAGGCCTATGTCCTAAACCGGGAAATCGAGAATATCCGGGCC
Source organism: Desulfobacteraceae bacterium (assembly GCA_016744295.1). GTDB lineage: Bacteria > Desulfobacterota > Desulfobacteria > Desulfobacterales > Desulfobacteraceae > NBML01. Next base: position 87,769 of record JADGEQ010000021.1, read on the forward strand.
ACCTTTTTCCGACAGACCATGTTTGCCGAATTTGAAAAATGCATCCATGAACTTGCCGCCCAAAACAAGGCCTTGACCCTGGAAACCCTTACGGGAGAATACAAAAAACTGCTGGAAAGATATTTTGGCGATCACATGGTGATAGATGAGGCTCTCTGCCTGGAATGCCTGCGCATCCCCCATTTTTATTCCTCTTTTTATGTGTACAAATATGCAACGGGCATCTCGGCTGCCCTGGCCATCGCCAAAAGAATCCAAACACTAGGTCAGACAGCCGTGGACGACTACCTTGCCTTTCTAAAACTTGGGGGAAGCATGTTTCCCATTGACCAGCTGAAAACGGCCGGGGTGGACATGTCCGCTGCCGAGCCGATTATGGAAACAATCAACTATTTTAAACATCAAATCAATACCCTGGACACGTTATGGAATACCCATTTAAAACCTTAGGCACCCTGCACACCTGTTTCAAAGAAAAATTTGGAATTCCCAGGCAGATGAACCTGGTTAAAGATGCACCGGCCACCCTGGTCTTTGACCCGGAATTTGCCAGGGAAGAGGCGATAAGAGAACTCTCTGGATTTTCCCACATCTGGCTGCTGTTTGTCTTCCACCGGGCCATCACCAAGAACTGGCCGGTCATGGTACGCCCCCCCCGCCTTGGGGGCAATAAAAAAGTTGGGGTGTTTGCCTCCCGCTCCCCCTTCAGACCCAATCCCCTTGGCATGTCTGCGGTGAAACTTGAATCCATTGAGATAACAGACAGGGGGCCTGTTCTCCATCTCATGGGGGTGGATATTCTGGATAAGACTCCAGTGGTGGATATCAAGCCCTATCTGCCCTATTCCGATATCATTCCCCAGGCAACGGGCGGCTTTGCCCCCGGCCCCCAAAAATCAAACTTTATAATCAATTTTTCCGACAAGGCCATGGAACAATGTAGCCAGATGAAAGATGAAATCCCAGAGATCAGATCCATCATCACCCAGGTGCTTGAGAATGACCCCAGACCCGGGTATTGTTCCAAAAACAAGGACGAACCAGACAAGGTCTACGGCATCCGCCTCTTTGATTTTGACCTGAAATGGAGGGTGATTAACGGCAGCATCCAAGTGATTTGCCTGGATAAGGACCGCCCGAGCCCATCAGGCAGATAAAAAAAGATTAAAAAGTTTCATGGGCTGTCCGGCAAATTATCTCCTCCTGAAGGGCCGGGGTCAGATCCACAAAATAATCGGAATAACCCGCCACCCGGACAATGAGATCCCGGTAATTTTCCGGGCATTGTTGGGCCTTCCTGAGCGTTTCCCCATCCACCACGTTGAATTGGATATGGTGGCCGTCCATCTTAAAATAGGATCGGATCAAGGTCACCAACGACGTCAGGCCGGTATCCGTTTCCAAAAAACTTGGCATGAACTTCTGGTTGAGCAGGGTGCCCCCGGTCCTTAAATGGTCAATTTTAGCAGCAGATTTTAACACAGCCGTGGGTCCGCATCGATCCGCTCCCTGGACCGGGGATATTCCTTCGGAAAAAGGGAGGCCTGATTTACGTCCGTCGGGCAGGGCCCCGGTGATTTCTCCAAAATAAACATGGCAGGTGGTGGGCAAAAGATTGATCCGGTACACCCCTCCCCTGGCATTGGGTTTGCCGGTGACAGCACCGTGGTAGGCCTCAAAAACATCGGTGAGAACCCTATCTGCATAGTCATCGTCATTGCCGTATTTGGGCGCCTTTAAAAGCGTGTGGCGAAGAAGATCACTGGCTTGAAAATCATTTTCCAGGGCAGACAAAAGCGTTTCCATGCTAATGCTTTTGTTATCATAAACCGTATATTGTATGGCGGACAGACAATCGGTGATGGTGCCCATTCCAACGCCCTGGATATAGGAGGTGTTATACCTTGCCCCGCCCTGGTTATAATCCATCCCGTTTTTTATACAATCTTCGGTCACAAGGGACAACAAAGGCACGGGCATATAGCGGGCATTTATCTGCTCAATAATGTTCGAACCCCGGATCTTGATTCGGGCAAAAAATTCCACCTGCCGGGTGTAGGCGGAAAAAAGCTGGTCATAACTTTCAAAACTTATGGGATCCCCGGTTTTGAGGCCAATCTGCTTTTGACTTCTCGGATCCCAGCCATTGTGCAGGGTAATTTCCAAAATTTTGGGCAGATTGAAATACCCGGTCAGGAGATAGGCTTCCTTGCCAAACACACCTGCCTCCACACACCCGGATGCCCCGGCCTTCCTGGCATCTTCCATTGATTTGCCATGGAGAACCATCTGTTGGATAATGGCGTCGGTGTTAAAGACTGAGGGCTGGCCAAAACCCGTACCAATGATCTTCAATGCTTTTTTCACAAACCGATCTGGATTTTTCCGGGATACCTGGACCATGGAACTTGGCTGGAGCAGACGCATCTCTTCAATGACATCCAGAATCAGATAGGTCAGTTCATTGACCCCGTCCTTGTTGTCCGGTGTCACCCCCCCTAAGTTTATGAGGCAAAAGTCCACATAGGTGTTGCTCTCCTTGGCGGTCACCCCTACCTTGGGCGGTGCCGGGTGATTGTGAAATTTTATCCAGAAACAGGAGAGAAGTTCTTTGGCCGCATCCTTGGTGAGACGACCGGCCTGGATATCTCTTTTATAGAAAGGGTAGAGGTTCTGGTCCAGCCGCCCGGGATTATAGGCATCCCAGGGGTTAAGTTCGGTAATCACCCCCACATGGAGGAACCAATAATACTGGAGGGCCTCGTGGAATGTTTCCGGCCTTTTTCCCGGCACCTTTCTGCAGATTGCCGCAAGATCTATCAGCTCCTGTTTTCTTTTTGGATCTGGCTGATCCGCTGACAATTTCTCCAGGTCATGGGCATACCGGTTACCAAAAAGGATCAGGGCATCGGCGGCAATATCAAGAGCAGTCAGCACCTCTTGCTGATCAAGGGCAGTCGTATCTGTAAAAAAATCAAGCCCGCCAATGGCTGACTGGATCCTATCTTTCAGATCATCAAATCCATTGGTATAGATCAAATCACCGCCGGCCGTATGCCCCGGGGAACGCTGCTCCTGAAACTCCGTAAAAATACCAGCCTCAAAGGCATTTTTCCAGTCTTCTTCCATGGCGGCAAAGATTTTTTCCCGGATGGTTTTGCCCTTCCAAAAAGGGATAATGGTCTGTTCGTACACCTGTTTTGTTTCCTCTGAAACCCCATAGGCAACCCTGGGACGGGAATCCAAGATTTCAAGATCTTGGAGAGAATGCAGACAAACCTCCGGATAGGTGGGAACCGCTTTGGGTTCCGGCCCCCTTTCCCCGACAATCAATTCATTCGCATCAATAAAAATCTGCTTATGGGTAAGAATATGCTTCAAACACAGGGCCCGCTGAACCGGAACGGAATGGGACGGGTTTACGTGATGTTTATAAAACTGGGTCACCAGACCTGCCCGTTCATGGGAGATGGTCACTTTTTTTTCAAGACTTTTTTTTCTTAATTGCGCTACCCTTGGATTCATTTTATCCCCCAATAGTTGTCTTAAACCCCGCCGACTCAAACGTCTGCCGGACCTTGTCCACATGTTCTCGGGTGGGAGGGCTTATATGTTTTAGTTCATTTTTCATTTTCAACATCTCGTACTTGCCCTCCGCAATTGTGTGGAAGGGCAGAATATGAATATCCCTGTACCGGGTCTCCCGGGTCAAAAAATCAATGATTTGCCCGATATTTTCCCGTCTATCTGTCATATTAGGGATCAGGGGAAACCGCAGTTTAAGGTTTACCTTCAGAGTGGAGAGGGCTTTAAGATTTTCAAGAATCCGGCTCACAGGTTTACCGGTAAAGGCCAGGTGATCCCTGTCTTTTATGATCTTAATATCAAAAAGCACCAGATCGGCCTTTGCTGCCGCGGCTTTCAAAATTTCAAAGGGAGCAAAACCCGAGGTATCCAGGCAGGTGTGTATTTCTCTGTCCCTGCAGGCCTCGATCAAAGGCAGGAGCAGTTCAGGACAAGCAAGTGGCTCCCCCCCGGAAAAGGTAACCCCTCCGCCGGAGTCGTCGTAAAAAATACGATCCTTTTCAATTTCTTTCACCAGAATTTCAACCAGTTGCCCCGGGCTTGTTCCAGGGAATTTCCCAGAGGATTTCCCAGAGGATTTCCCAGGGGCCAGGCCCATTGCCTGGCTTTCCGGATTATGACACCAGCGGCAGGTTAAAGGACATCCCTGGAAAAACAAAGTGGTCCGGATACCCGGTCCGTCATGGATGGAGAAACGCTGGATTTTAAATATATAGGGGGTGATATCAATCATGGGGTTCATTCGCTTCCTTTGTTTTCCCTTCCTTTATTTCCCTTCTTTTATTTCACTTCTTTTATTTCACTGGGGACTTGGATTGCTGTTCCGCCATGAGTTGGGAGAACCGGGCCACATGATGCCGGGCAACCCTTTTTGCTTCATCCCCGTCCCGTTTCTCCACAGCCGACATGATTTTGCACAAATCCTGATAATCCTCTCCGAGTAAGTCCCGGCTAAAGGGTAGATATTGGTGAAAATAAGTATGAACATTCTCATGGATGGTGGTCAAATTTGCCTGGAGAAGCGGGTTTTGCCCCACCCTGGCCAGTTCCTGGTGGAAACTGGCATCCAGACGATGGAAGTTTTCCCACCCTGTGGGGTCTGTCTGAATCTCGGCTTCAATTTCCAGCAGGATATCTTTTAACTTCCGAATATCTTCTTTGCTGGCAAGCATGGCAGCCTGTTGTGCCACATGACCCTCCAGCAACTCCCTGAAGTCGGCCAGATGCGGCAAAGAAACCTTCCCGTGGCGAATCAGCAGTCCCATACTGTCACGCATGGCTTCGGTGTTGGCCTCCTTGATGACAGCCCCCCCCTTTACCCCGGTTCGGATACTGATCAGACCCTTTTGCTCCAATACCCTGAGGGCCTCCCGAACGGTTCCCCTGCTGGTATCAAAGGCATCCTTTAATTTCATCTCCGAGGGAAGGCGGTCCCCCTGTTTCAGATCTCCGTCAACAATGGCTGTCTGGATCTGTTCTACCACATGCTGGTAAGATTTCTGGGGCACCATTTTTGTAAAATTCAGATTCATGGATATCCTTGTTAAGTTGTCCCTCTTTTTAGGTTATAGCGGCTAAACCCAAAATAATTGTCTAATTGTCCTACAGTTTAACCATTCACAATTCCAGTGTCAAGTATCTCCAAAAGAAACAGCCCCAAGAGGCAAAATTCACCTTGGGGCTGTCAAACAATTTTCAAATTTTGAGTTGAACCTTATGTTTCTAATCGCTTAGATTCCGCATCATGGACAACTGAGAACTTAGATAATCCCCTTTTGGGTGGCCAACACCGCCGCCTGGGTTCTATCGTTCACATTTAATTTATTGAAAATATTGATCATATGGCTCTTAACGGTGTGGGGGCTGATAAATAAAAAACCGGATATTTCATTGTTGGTATATCCTTGAGCGATAAGCTGAAGCACTTCAATTTCTCTGTCGGTGAGACCAAAATCACTTTTCCCGGAACCCATGTGAACCTTTTGCTGGTTTTCATTTTGGGTATTCTCCCTGAGGGATGCTTCCAACAGAAGAATTTGTTCATTCTGTTCCTGAATTTGCTTTTTTAATCCAGCGGTATCGAGCTTCAAAGAGACTGAATTGACCACCTTACCATTGTTGTCAAGAATAGGATAAACGGCAGTTTCGCTGATGGGGGAAATAAGACAAGGGCAGTTGTCTACCATCACCCTGCCGTGGGTAACAGCAGCGGCAAAGGCCATGCAGGTTAAATACCCGCATTTTTGACAATTTGTTTTTGGGAGTATTTTTAATATCTCGATTATTGGAACTTGCTTTATTTGATCGTAATTGGGCCGGATAGTTTCTTTTTGATTGTAAATATCGTTCAAAAAATCCATGAAACTTGCAATAAACTCTTTTGCCGCCAGTTTACTCTCAAAAAAATGGGCCGCAATCACCTCGGAATACAAAAAACAGCGGTATCCCTCAAAAAGAAAACGGATATGTTCCGGTTTTTCATAGTATACCGCTTCATCCAAGGCCGAATTTATATACGGAAATAATGGACGCATATCCTGATCCAACCGAAATGAAGCGGACCAGATGTTTGATTCGGGAGTGTCTACATCCGATAATGCATTGAGAAACGTTGGTATGATACATCGAAATTCAGAATATTTTTTTATAAACATTGGATGCCTTTATCTTATGGTTATCTAAGGTTTCATTATTCATTCGAATAAAAAAACACAAGGACAAATTTTTAAAACCCCCCAGATGGGTGATGAAAAAGTAATTTCAGACTGGTAGATAAAATTTGAAACAAAATTTTAGTGGATAAAAATGTAACTCAATAAGGGAAAAAACATGGTCGTATATGAATACCTGATTCGAGGTGTGAAGTTAACGCGATCACTCCCATGGCAAAAGAAAAATCGGAACAATATGCCACTCCTGCCAATACCGCTGAAACCTAAATGAATATGGCACAGGAAAGGGGGCTTACCGGTAAGGAGATAAACAGTCAAAGGATGAACAAAGAGCCGATAACCGATGTTGCCATTCGATTCCAGGACTGCGATCCATTTGGGCATTTGAATAATGCCAGATATATGGATTATTTTATAAACGTTCGTGAAGATCATTTGGCCGAGCAGTACAACCTTGATATTTATGAAAGACAAAAACGGTTAAATACCAACTGGGTTGTTTCAAACACAAAAATTGCTTATATATCCCCTGTTTTTTTCAGGGAAACCGTTTCAATCCAAACAAAATTAATTGCCCATACGAGTGGCTCCCTTCTGATGGAAGGGGTAATGCGAGACAAGAACCGTCACCATATAAAATCGATCATTTGGATCAAATTCACCCATTTTGATCTGGCAAACAAAAAAACCATTCAGCATTCCGACGAACTGATGAAACTATTTGATAAAATTTCAATGGTCGGGATCTCCACTGAAAATTTTGATCTAAGAGTCAAAGAGATGATTGCCCCACCCGCGACCATAGAACGAACAGATTCTTCAAAATTTATTTGAAAACAAACCCGGGGCTGGTCTGGGTAAACCGGTCCAGGGTTATTCTGTCCAATTTTTAAAAGCGGTTTCATGGGAATCAACAAATCCGTGGTGTGCCGTAAACACATATTTCACACCGGGCAAATCAGCCAATTGAGTGATGGATCTTCGCTGGAGTTGAGAATCCATATTAAAAATATCATTAAATCCTGTAACCTTACCATTTTTTAACCCCATTGAATCACCCGTAAATAGATAGGTATCATTGATCAGAAAACTCATTGAACCCGGTGTATGGCCGGGGGTTAAAATAGCTTTGATTCTTACACCGGAAATAGTGAGAATCTGATTATTTTCCAGCAGTTCATGGGACAGACCCAATTTATTTCTCATAAATAAAAATCGATGGGTTTGCCCGTTGACCATTTGTTCTTCTGCTTTTGAAAGATAGATTACGGCATTCTTAAAAAGACTGCAACCCCCGATATGATCGGGATCTGAATGGGTTAAAAAAACCGCTGACACCTTTTTGGGATCTATTCCCATCCGGGTGAGTTCCTGTTGAACCTGTTTTTTATTATTGCCAGCGTCAATGGCAATATACCCATCCTTTGTTTTAAAAAGAAACAGGTTCACATAGCTGTCTTTCACCCCATACACGCCGTCAACAATCTCCCGGCTCTCCAATGCGGACAGTTGTCTGGTTTCCAGATAAACCTTCACCAGAACGGCACCCCCCAAAAGGGCGATTATCCCAAGGAGGGTTCCCAATCCGACCCAACTTCTTTTCACGACCCGCTTCATTATTCCTCCCGGAAATGCATTCTCTCTAATTTCCCCCGCTCTTTTTCAAAACCTTTAATCCAAAGGGACAGACAGCTGAACAGATACCACAAGTGTGCCCCCTGTGGTACTGAAAATAATGTTCCTTCTTCCATTGATCACAGGCCCGCACATCCAGAATAGATTCACGGGGTAGTCCAGGATACCATGCCATACCTGTCAATGCCTTTCCAGGACAGGCATCCACACAACGCCGACAACTGCCGCAGAAATTTTTCTCCATGGACGGCCCACAGGGCATCTCCATATCGGTGAAAACCGTTCCCAGTCGAACCCAGGATCCGAACGGGCGGGTGATCAACTGGCAGTGACGGCCAATCCAGCCCAGTCCCGCTCGTGTTGCCGCTGTTTTGTGGGGAAAATCGCCTTTGATATGAAGGGTATCTGAACGCTCCGAAGCCGCCAGGGCTTTAGATCGAAACCCCCTGTCTTTAATCTCAGCTGCCAGTGCAAGGGAGAATCCATTGATCTGATAATTTACCCTGGCATATTCATCGGCATAGGCCTGGGTGGGACCATTCTTGATGTCGGCCATTATTGCCGGGACCATTGGAGTAGCCCATGAAATGGCACGGGAAAATCCTTGCCCAGTTTTATCCAGGGGGGTGGAAAATCCCCTCAGATCTGCCCCACCCCATAGGCTAATCTTGTGCGAGGCCATCCACTCGGTTAACCAGTCAAGCGCCATAATTCAAGGCCCATTAGCCCTACTCCCTTTTCTTTATTCTTTAAACCAACTTATTCTTTAAACTGATTTATACTTTAAACTGGTTGACCAATGTATCCAGCTTGCTTGCAAGGGCAGAAAGTTCTTCTGCTTTGATATTGACCTGATCGCTGTTTCCGGAAAGCTCCTGTGTTGAAATTTTCACCTCTGCTATTTCAGTGACAATGCTGGTTGCCACATCCGATGTGGTGGACATGGAGGAGTTGACTTCGCCCACCCCGGATGAAACATGGGAAATATTTCCGGCAATCTCCTGGGTTGCAGCAGATTGTTCCTCAATTGCCGAGGCGATTGTTATGACAATATCATTTGTTTCAGTAACAGTGTCAGTGATATTTTTAATCCCTGAGATCGTGTTGGTTGTTGAGGTCTGGATACCCTCAATTTTTGACCGTATTTCATCGGTGGCTTCGGCGGTCTGCCTTGCCAGATTTTTGATCTCATTGGCAACAACGGCAAAGCCTCTGCCGGCTTCTCCAGCCCTTGCCGCTTCAATGGTGGCATTTAAAGCCAAAAGATTAACCTGAGCTGAAATATCTGAAATTGTCCCGATGACCTGGTTAATCTGTGATGCAGACCCACCCAGTTCACTCATCTGTTCGGTAACTACTCCAGCCCTTGTGACCGCAGCCTGGGTTATCTGGCTGGCATTTGAGGTGTTTGATGCAATTTCATTAATGGTGGCACTCATCTCATCGGCTGCTGCCGCCACCGTATTAATGCTAGCGGAGGTGGTATCCAACACCTGGGCAACCGAAGCGATAGTGTTTTTCATTTCTTCACTGGAGCTGGCTACCTTTGTAGAGATGGCGGAGGTATGATCCGATGCCTTGTTCATCCCAATGGAGATGCCGGCCAGATTCTCTGCAGATGAGGTCAGGTCATTGGAATTTTGGGCAACTTCCTTTATAATGTTCTGAATTTTCCCGATAAACACATTAAAACTATCTGCCAGATCACCCACTTCATCCTTGGAAGCGACTTCAATTCGTGTGGTCAGATCACCATCACCTTCTGCCGCATCCTTCAGATTGGTTACCACCTCATTCAAGGGTTTTACGATGGAATTGGCAATAAAGAGAATAACCAGAACGGCAACAATAATGGATATGACCACAGTGAGGGCACTGACCTGGGCAAGAAGCGTCACAGGCGAGAAAATTTCTCCGCTGTCCGCTGCGGCACTGATATAGATAAACGGTTCCTCTATCTGTTTAAATGCCATAACACTCTGGTTATTGTTTAATTTTGTATTGACAAGCCCGTTCTTTTTACCCTTGACGGATGCCCAGATACCAAGTTCGGACAAATTAAGTTTAAACGCTTGGGTTTTATCGGGGTAAACAATCACCTGGCCGCCATGGTCCGCCGCAAAGGCAAATCCTTTCTGCCCGATTTTAACCGAAGAGATAAATTTATCGGAAAATATGGTAAAATCAATTATACCGAAAAGAACGCCTGTAATTTCTTCGGCAAGAAGGATGGGGGCTGCAATGGCAAAAACCGCTTGCCCTGTTCTGGTGCTTCTAAAAATAGAGCTGACAATCATCTGACCTTTCAAGGCAGTTTGGAAAAACGCCTGGCCGTCAACCTGGTATTTGCCGATCAACTCAGGATCGGAAGAAGCCGTCACCATACCGGTATTATCCGCCAGGCTAATGCTTTCAAAACTATTATAGTCTTTTTTAAAAACGCCTAGTTTCTCGCTGGATTTTTTTCTTGAAAACCCGTCAACCCATCCGGTATCAACGGCATTTGGAAATTCTGTTTCCTTTGTCCAATTCTTAACATTAATTTTCCGTTCAGTGATCCAGGACTCCATCATAATGGAAATCGAGTCTGCCTGCTTGGTTATTTGATCGATGATCAGGGAGTTTAATGCATTTTTCGACTGATAATATGAAACAAAAGAGGATGCGCCCATGGCAGTAAAAATAAGCAGAACCGTTGGGACAAGAAATTTAAATTTAATGCTGATTTTCATATGTATCCTCCTGACAATTTAAATTGTTAATAAGTCTATTGCCTGGGCCTGGGAAATGAACCGGAAACAATTTTTGGATGACCCATGCCCCCTATTCTTACCTTATTTCTCAAATTATTAACAGAAAAAGAGGTTGAATTTTTTCCAGCATAGGGGCTATGAGGACAAGTATCTGCAAAAATAACAGAATCTTCCTTTTTACTTGACTTGTTCGGCCAGTATTAATAAAAATAGATGTTTTATGAGTTATAAAGTGTTGTCCTCACTTTCAATCTAATTTTTTACTTTAATAGGAGAAAAATATGAAATGGCGTAATCTTTTATCCATTGCAAGTTTGGCAGTTATCTGCAGCATGCTTGCCGTATCGGTTCAGGCCAAAACCTTTGTATACTGTTCAGAAGGAAGCCCCGAAGGGTTTACGCCTGCACTGTACACATCAGGAACAACCTTTGATGCTTCATCCAGACAGCTTTTTGATAAGTTGGCAATGTTTGTGACCGGCGAAACAAGTATCGAGCCGGGTCTTGCAACATCCTGGGATGTATCTGAAGATGGAAAAACCTATACCTTCCATTTAAGAAAGGGTGTTGATTTTCACACAACTTCCTTTTTTAAACCCACCCGTCAGTTTAATGCAGACGATGTTATTTTTTCATTCATGCGCCAGAAGGATAAAAATCACCCCTATAATAAAGTTTCAGGGGGATCTTATGAATACTTCGAAGCCATGGATATGGGTGCTCTCATCTCCAGCATTGAAAAAAAAGATGACTATACGGTTGTATTTAATTTAACCAGACCTGAATCTCCTTTCATTGCCAACCTGGCAATGGACCTTGGCTCCATTCATTCTGCAGAGTATGCTGACAATATGATCAAAGCCGGCACCCTTGACGATTTTGACCAAAAACCTGTCGGAACCGGCCCCTTTGTCTTTGTTTCCTATCAAAAAGACTCGACCATCCGGTACATAGCACATGACTCATATTGGAAAGGCCGGGCAAAAATAGACAAACTTGTGTTCTCAATTACACCCGATGCATCTGTCCGATATGCCAAGCTTAAAGCTGGTGAAGCCCACCTGATGCCATATCCGAACCCCGCGGACCTTGCAACAATGAAAAAAGATGCCGGCATCAACCTGATGGAAAAAGAAGGATTGAATGTTGGCTATCTTGCCTTTAATGTAGAAAAAAAAGAATTTCAGGATGTCAGGGTTCGCCAGGCATTGAGTATGGCCATGAACAAACAGGCCATCATGGATGCAGTTTTCCAGGGTTCCGGTAAAATAGCAAAAAACCCTATCCCCCCGACTATCTGGTCTTATAATGACAAGATAAAAGATTATGCCTATGATGTTGCCGCAGCAAAAAAGCTTCTTGCTGATGCGGGTTATCCAAACGGGTTTGAAACTGACATCTGGGCAATGCCTGTGCAACGTCCCTACAACCCCAATGCAAGAAGAATGGCTGAAGTTATCCAGGCAGACTGGGCAAAAGTTGGCGTTAAGGCAAAAATTATTTCCTATGAATGGGGAGAATACCTCAAACGCTCAATGGCCGGTGAACACTCAACTGTCCTATTGGGATGGACCGGTGATAATGGCGACCCAGACAACTTCCTTTCTGTTCTTCTAAGCTGTGAAGCAGTTGGCTCGGGAAATAGATCCAGATGGTGCAACGAAGAATTTAGTGAACTTCTCCGCAAGGCAAAATTGTCTGCCGATCCCAAAGAGCGGACAAGACTCTACGAAGAAGCACAGGTTATCTTTAAAAAGGAGGCGCCCTGGGTAACAATTGCCCATTCAGTTGTATATGAGCCCATGAGCAAAAATGTTGTTGGTTATAAAATTGATCCCTTTGGCGGACATATTTTCTACGGTGTTGATCTGAAATAGTCAGTGTCCCCAAGTTTGATGATTACAGCGGTACAGCAGCGCGTTGCTGTACCGCTCCCCCATTTATATTAAAAATGCGATGCCATCATGATTCAATTTTTTTTCAGACGTTTTTCCCACATTTTCCCCGCCTTTATCGGTGTAACCCTGCTGACATTTTCTCTGATCCATTTAATTCCCGGTGATCCGGTTGAGATGCGTGCAGGAGAGCGGGGAATAGATCCGGCAAGACATGCAGCCATGAAGGCTGAAATGGGCCTGGATAAACCGCTGTATTTGCAATATTTCAACTATATCAGCAATGTTTTAAAAGGGGATTTAGGCAAATCCTTTGTAACAAAAAAACCCGTTTTTGAAGAATTTTTCGCCCTTTTTCCCGCCACTCTTGAGCTTTCCTTGTGCGCCATGATTTTTGCGGTGATCTTCGGAATTCCCGCCGGAATTCTTGCGGGGGTCAAAAGGGGAACTGTCTTTGACCATACGGTCATGGGAGTCTCCCTGACAGGCTATTCCATGCCGATTTTCTGGTGGGGGCTTTTAATGATTTTGTTTTTTTCTGTTAATCTGGGGTGGACACCTGTTTCAGGCCGGATATCCGCCCTTCTCTGGATCGATACGGACACAGGTTTCATGCTCATAGATGCCCTGCGTTCCGATGAACCCGGCGCCTTTAAATCAGCCGTAAGTCATTTGATCCTGCCCTCCATTGTTCTTGGAACCATTCCCCTGGCGGTATTTGCCAGAATGACACGCTCCTCAATGCTGGAAGTCTTAAAAGAAGATTATGTCAGGACTGCCAAGGCAAAAGGGTTGTCCCCAAAACGGGTTATATTTATTCATGCCCTAAGAAATGCAATGATCCCTGTCATTACGGTCATTGGTCTTCAAACAGGCGTTCTTCTTGCAGGCGCCATACTGACCGAAACAATTTTTGCCTGGCCCGGAGTGGGCAAATGGATTCTTGAATCCATAAGACGGCGGGATTACCCGTCCATTCAGGGCGGAATTCTCATTATTTCCACCTTAATTATTTTTGTAAATCTAGGGGTGGATCTTCTGTATGGAGTTATCAATCCCCGTATTCGTCACAACAGTTAGGAATTATATGATGAGTGAAACTACAATCATAACCCACAACAATGCTGCACCGCCCCACCCGTTACAAGAGTTCTGGAATTATTTCAGCGAGAACAAGGGCGCAGTGGTCGGGTTATATTTTATTATATTTGCGATTATCGTTGCAATTTTTGCAGATTTTCTTGCCCCCCACAATCCCTTTGAACAATATCGGGATGCGCTGCTCCAGCCGCCTTTCTGGATGGATGGCGGATCAACAAAATTCATTCTCGGCACCGATGACGTGGGAAGAGATATCATGTCAAGACTAATCCATGGCGCACGATTAAGCCTTTTTGTGGGGGTTATTGTTGTGACGATTTCCCTTGCAATCGGCATTGTCCTCGGCGTGACATCGGGATATTTTGGCGGGTTTTATGAAATTGCCGTCATGCGGCTCATGGATATCATTCTTGCCCTGCCCAGTCTGTTGCTGGCCCTTGCCATCGTTGCCATCCTGGGTCCCAGCCTGCAAAACGCAATCCTGGCCATTGCCGTTGTTGTATTGCCCCACTATGTGAGATTAACCAGGGCATCGGTAATTGCAGAAAAAAGCAAAGATTATGTGACTGCATCAAGGGTCTGTGGATCCGGCCCCTTTCGAATGATGTTTTCAGTCCTGCTGCCCAATTGTATGGCACCTTTGATTGTCCAGGCAACCCTGGGCTTTTCAACCGCCATTCTGGATGCGGCAGCTTTAGGATTCTTAGGCATGGGTGCCCAGCCGCCAACTCCTGAGTGGGGAGCAATGCTTGCCAATTCCCTGCAATTTGTTCAACGGGCCTGGTGGGTAGTAACCTTTCCGGGACTTGCCATTCTGCTGACAGTGCTGGCTTTTAACCTGGCAGGAGATGGTCTTCGGGATGCCCTTGATCCAAAAATGAAGCGATAACATTACCTTTTGAGAAAAACTTATGAATCAAGTATTAGATATAAAAAACCTTTCCGTTGATTTTGATGGATTCAAGGCCGTGGTTGATGTTGATCTATCCCTGGACCGAGGAAAAATTCTGGGAATTGTTGGAGAATCAGGGTCCGGCAAGAGTGTAACCCAATTGGCGCTGATGGGATTAATCCCCTACCCCGGCATTATTAAAGCGGATACGCTTTGTTTCAACAACCATGATTTGTTGAGCCTGTCCAAGCAAAAGAAACGAAAAATCACCGGCAAAGAGATTGCCATGATTTTCCAGGAACCCATGACAAGCCTCAACCCCTGTTTTACCGTCGAGTTCCAGTTGACCGAAGCCATCAAAATACACGAAGGCGGGTCCAGAAAACAGCAACGCCAGCGGGCCGTTGAATTGCTGCAGCAGGTGGGCATTCCCGCTCCGGAAGAGCGGTTAAAAAGCTTTCCCCACCAATTGTCAGGGGGGATCAGCCAACGGGTCATGATTGCCATGGCCATTGCCTGCAACCCGACCCTCCTCATTGCAGACGAACCCACAACCGCCCTGGACGTGACCATCCAGGCACAGATCCTCGACCTGCTCATCGATCTTCAAAAAAAGAATAATATGGCATTGATCCTTATCACCCATGACATGGCGGTAATAGCTGAAACTGTTGAAGATGTGGTGGTTATGTATGCCGGCCAGGTGGTGGAAAAAAACACGGCGGACCATATTTTTACAGCCCCCAGACACCCCTACACAGATGCATTGCTAAGCTCTTTGCCCGAACGGAATGTTGATTCGAAAAGACTTCCCACCATCCCCGGTCTTGTCCCTGGAAAATACGACAGACCAACAGGATGTCTTTTCCACCCCAGGTGCAAATTTGCCAAGGAAAAATGCGCAACCACAGTCCCTGCATATACCAAAGAAGGCGATAGCGCTTTCAGGTGTCACTTTCCATTGTTAAACGGAGTTCCCCAGTATGATTGAAAAAACAATTATAACAGCCCGAAATCTTAAAAAATATTACACGGTTCAAGAGGGGATGTTTTTTAAAACTTCCACAACCTTGAAAGCACTGGATGGTGCCTCCTTCAGCATAAAACCGGGAAAAACATTTTCTGTGGTTGGAGAATCCGGTTGTGGGAAATCCACCCTTGCCCGGCTGATTACCATGATTGAACAACCCACATCCGGCGATTTCGAAGTAGACGGAATCAATGCAGTTACCTCGGATCCACAAGCCATGAAAGCCTTGAGATCAAAAGTTCAGATCGTGTTTCAGGATCCCTACGGCTCTCTAAATCCCAGAAAAAAAGTGGGCTCTATTTTAGAAGAACCCCTTAAAATCAATACAGATCTGACAAAGGGGCAACGGCTGGAAAAATCTTTGTCCATGATGGAAAAAGTAGGCTTAAGCAAAGAACAATATTCACGGTATCCCCACATGTTTTCCGGGGGACAAAGACAGCGGATTGCCGTTGCCAGGGCATTGATGCTGAATCCTGCCCTGGTCGTGGCGGATGAACCGGTGTCTGCCCTTGATGTCTCGGTCCAGGCCCAGGCCCTGAACCTGCTCATGGACCTTCAGGAGGAGATGAATCTTGCGTACCTGTTTATCTCCCACGATTTGAGTGTGGTGCGGCTGATCTCCGATGAGGTCATGGTAATGTACCTGGGCAGACCCGTGGAGCAGGGTGACAAAAATATTATTTTTGAGAATCCGCTCCATCCCTATACAATGGCACTGCTTGCCGCAACCCCCCATGTGGATAAAAATGCCAGAAAACACCATATCAGACTGACAGGTGAAATCCCATCTCCTTTAAACCCACCGCCGGGTTGCACATTTCATCAAAGGTGTACCCATCATACAGATATCTGTAAGGAAGCAGCTCCGGAACTCAGATCGGTCGGAGAAAGAATGGTATCCTGCCACCATGCGGAAAAATTTTGTTAAAGGTTTAGAAGGTTGCCTCCAGTGCCAGGGCAACCTTTTCAAGCTCATTTTCGGAAAAAACCAAAAGTTTCTCCCCCCTCAAAACAGCTGCTGCCACCCCTATTCCCGGAACCAATCTCTTTTCAAAACTCCCGTCATAGATAAAATTGCTTGCGCAGGAAGGACTCTTTTCCTTTAAAATCGCAATTTTTATGGCATGACGCCGCACCAGCTCGAGGGCAAGCAACGCCCCTTCTATAAAAAATTGGGTAACATCTCCCCCCCTGGATGTCTTGAGCCATGCCCTTTGTTCAAGCACATCCCACCCGTCCCCATTTACAATTTCAGCAGAAGGCCGAGGGGTGTTTAAGCCACCTGCCACCTCGGGGCAAAACGGCACAAGCCGCCCCTGAGCCGCCCATTTTTCAATCAGGAAGTGGCTGATTTTTTTTTGTTTTCCGTCATAACGGACAATCTCACCCATGAGACAGGCTGATATCAATATTTTTTCCATAAACAATGTATACAGCACTATATCCGGTTTGTAAAAATAATCGTTGACTATTCAAAATTTTAATGTAATGAATTGACGTTCATTTTTTTTAGTGGGAGGATAAAAGAAAAAGTTAAAGGATTGAATGAATTTCAACCATTTTAATTAATTGGCTTAACATGGTTTACATGCGGTAAAATTTATTAGAATAAGCCCGCTCTATTTTATAATTTTCGAATGAGGCATTATTCATTTAAAAGACGATTGAGAAAGATACAGCAAACACAATATACCCAAAACAAGATTGCAACAACGTCACCAGGAGGAGAATTTAAAATGGCCCAGGTAATTTCCGACCGAAGGGATATCGAATTTGTGCTGCACGAGCAGCTTGAGGCAGAGAACCTGTCAAAAATCCATGAGGGTTTTGCAGATTTCAATAAAAAAACCATTGACCTGATCATTTCAGAGGCAAAAAACTTTGCTGTCAAAGAGTTGCTTCCCACCAGTAAAGAAGGAGACGAGCAGGGATGTACCCTCAAAGACGGCCAGGTGACAACGCCGGAGTCCTTTAAACGATTGTTTGATCTGTTCAACGAAGGCGAATGGCTGGCACCGACAGAATCCCCTGAATGGGGCGGCCAGGGAATGCCCAGAACCGTTGCCTCGGCAGCGGCTGAATATTTCAATGGGGCCAACTATCCCTTTATGATGTACCCTGGCCTCACCCAGGGAGCAGGCCACCTGGTTGAACATTTTGGCACCCAGGAACAAAAAGACATCTATCTGAAAAATATGTACACGGGCAAATGGACCGGCACCATGCTTTTGACCGAACCGGGTGCAGGCTCAGATGTAGGTGCGTTGACCACCCGAGCAGTTCCCAACGGGGACGGCACCTATTCCATCACCGGTGATAAAATATTTATTTCCGGCGGGGAACATGATCTGACGGAAAATATTATCCATCCGGTACTGGCAAGGATCGAAGGCGCACCCGCCGGCACCAAGGGAATCTCCCTGTTTCTTGTTCCCAAATTCAGAGTGAATGCCGACGGCACCCCAGGTGAATTCAATGATGTCACCTGCACCGGAATTGAACACAAGATGGGAATCCATGGCAACAGCACCTGCTCCCTTTCCCTTGGGTCTAAAAACAATTGCATCGGCACCCTTTTGGGCGAAGAGAACAAGGGTATGAAAGCCATGTTCCTGATGATGAATGCCGCCCGGCTTTTGGTGGGATTCCAGGGATTTGGCTGTGCAACCACCGCCTACATGTACGCCCTTGACTACGCCAAGAACAGAGTCCAGGGCAAGGATCTGCTGGAATTCATGAACCCCGAGGCTAAATCTGTCTCCATCCTCCGTCATCCCGACGTCAGAAGACAGCTGATGATGATGAAGGTCAATGTGGAAGGCATCAGATCTCTTCTCTACTATGCCATGTATTGTTCAGACATGGCCGTTGTTGCAGAAACCCAGGAGGAAAAAGATAAATACCAGGGTATTGTTGAGGTTTTAACCCCCATTGCCAAAGGTTATGTCACGGACCGGGCCTTTGAGGTCTGCAGCCACGGCATGCAGATATATGGCGGATATGGTTTCATCGAAGAATATCCCATGGCACAATTGCTCCGGGACTGCAGGATCACCCTCATCTACGAAGGAACCAACGGGATCCAGGCCATGGACCTGCTGGGCCGGAAACTGGGGTTAAACAAGGGCAAGCCCATCATGGACCTGTTCGGTGAAATGCAGAAAACCGTTGCCACGGCCAAGGAGATACCCGAACTTGAAAAGCAGGCCTTCAAGGTGGAAGAGGCGATGAACAAACTGGCCGAAGTTGCCATCCACATGGGCCAGACCGCCATGTCACCAAAGGCAATGGCAGCCTTTGCCAATGCCCACCCCTTCCTGGAAGCCACTGGAGATACCACCATGGCCTGGATGCTTCTCTGGAGAGCCACCGTGGCTGCCCAGAAACTGGCAAAGGCCAAAAAGAAAGATATCCCTTTTTACCAGGGAATTATCAAATCCCTTGAATTCTATGCCGATGCCCAGCTGCCCATCACCCTGGGCAGATTTGCAGCCCTAATGAACACAAGCTCCGCGGCCGTGGACATTGACGATACCATGTTCCCCAGCTAAACAATACAAAGGCAAAGAGACCCAGAGGGACAAAGGGCCTTTTTGCATCAGACTAAAAGTTAAAGAATCAGCTTCTTGCTTTTATGGGGCTGTCGGTGATCTGTTTACCGGCAGCCCTTTTTATTATCTGCTCTTGCATATCTGTTCCTGTCTTGCCATATCTTGTTTACAACTTTCCCCGACGTCATATTTTTGAGCTTTTGACAACATCCGGTTTCGGAAAGCCAATGTCCCCCAACAAAACAAGCCAAAAAACAATAAATGTCTATTGAACATCTGCCTGTTTGTGATTACATTCTGATTTTTAAAATCAACCCAAATCCGAATGTGGAGGGATCATGAATATTGTAACCGCTGCTGTTGTTCAGGCAACCCCTGTCCTGTTTGATCTTGCAAAAACAATTGAAAAAGCCTGCGATCTGATCAGGAGTGCAGCCAAAGCCGATCTGATTCTGCTGCCCGAGGCCTTTATCCCGGCCTACCCCAGAGGATTTGGCTTCGGCATGAAGGTTGGCAGCCGGAATGATGAGGGACGAAAGTTGTGGAAACGTTATTCTGACAATGCCATTCAGGTTCCGGGTCCGGATGTGGACACCCTTGGAAAAGCCGCAAAGGATGCCAAGGCCCATGTGTGTATTGGTGTAATTGAGCGGGACGGGTATCTGGATACCGGCACCCTTTATTGCTCCATGCTCTACTTCGGACCCGACGGCCAATTTCTCGGCAAACACAGAAAATTGAAGCCCACCGCATCCGAGCGCCTTATATGGGGAGAAGGTGACGGCAGCACCCTGCCGGTATTTAACACTTCCATGGGTAAAATAGGCGGGTTGATCTGCTGGGAAAATTATATGCCCCTGGCCCGCATGGCCATGTATGGCCAGGGAATTGAATTTTATCTTGCCCCCACTGCAGATTCCCGGGAAAGTTGGCAGTCCACACTGCAGCACATTGCCCTTGAGGGCCGTTGCTTTGTAATGGGATGCAACCAATATGTGGAAAAAAAAGATTATCCGGCCCACCTTGCCACCATTGAAGAACTTGACTCGGAACCGGATATCATGTGCCAGGGCGGCAGTGTCATCCTCTCCCCCATGGGGGAAATCCTGGCCGGCCCTCTGTTCGGGCGGGAGGGTATTTTATATGCCGACCTGAACCGGGATGATCTGACAAAAGCCAAACTTGATTTTGATGTAATCGGCCATTATGCAAGACCCGATGTTTTTAATCTGACCGTCAATACTGCCCCAGGGCAGTCGGTTCAATTTAAAAACCAATAACCCCATGAAATCCGCTCCATATCAACCCTGGAATCAACAGGATCCAACCCCATGAATACAAGAGAACCAGACCACTTAAATCTGTTGTGCGATATGGGAGAACTGACCACCGTTGTCACGGGAAACTCAGATATTGAAACCTTTCTTGCGTGCACTGCTACCCTTGTTGCCCAGCACCTCAAAGCCCATGTCTGCTCCATTTACCTGTTTGAAGCAATGGAAAATCGCCTGGTTCTGAGGGCCACCCAGGGACTAAACCCCGAAGCGGTCAATATTCTGACAATGAAACCGGGAGAGGGCCTGGTGGGCCAGTGTTTTGAAAGTAGCACCTTCGTCCGGGAGGGCAATGCAACCCAAAACCCCAGGTTTAAATATTTTGACAATGCCGGGGAAGATCCCTTTAATTCCTTTCTCTGTGTGCCCATCTGCAGCGGAATGGAAAAAATAGGCGTCTTAGTTGTCCAGCACAGGGAGCTGGATCATTTTACCCTGTTTGATGAAAGGGCATTGAGAACTGCCATGACCCAACTGGCCGGTGCCATTGAGAATGCACGGTTCCTGATGGAACTTGGCCCGGAAAAGACCCTTGAATATCAGTCTGGATTGCCGTTGTTTATCAAGGGAAAACCCGGCGGAATCGGTTCTGCCTCAGGCCGGGTTCTTATTTCCAGCCAGGACAGAAAATCAATGCTATACGGATCTTATCCCTCAAAAACCATTTTCACAAAAGCAGATTTTAAAACAGCCGTTGACAGGACCACCCAGGAACTGAAATCCCTCCAGGAAAGGTTTACCCGACGGCTTCCGGAAAGCGCTTCCCTGATTTTCACCGCCCATTTTATGATTTTAAAGGATAAAAATTTTACCGGCCGGATGGAACAACTCATTGACCAGGGCCACCACCCCATTGAAGCCGTAAAACAAATTGCCCAAAAATATATTAATCTGTTCTCATCCAGCCCCCAGGCCTATCTGCAGGAAAAAGCCGTGGATGTGGAAGATTTAAGCATACGCATCCTCTCCAACTTTCAGGACGCACAAACCCGGAAAACGATGGGCAAAGGCAGCATTGCCGTTGCAACCGAAATTTACCCCTCGGATATCCTGAAACTTGTGGCAGACGGAATTAAAGGAATTATCCTTGTGGGCGGCGGGGTCACCTCCCATGTGACCATCCTGTCCCGGTCCCTCCAGATTCCTTTAATCATTGCAGACGACCCAAGATTGCTGAACCTTCCCCAGGAAACTATTCTGCTTGTGGATGCAACCCAGGGAAATATTTATTTCAACCCGGACAGGGAAACCCTTGAGCTGTTTAACACCAGACACCAGACTGAAAAGCAGGTCAAAAGACAGGCCATGGAAAGCCAGACATTCAGCCTGGACAAGCAACGGGTCACCCTGCTGGCCAACATCAATCTGCTGGGGGAAATCGGCCTGGCCAAAGAACTGAAGGCCGAAGGGGTGGGTCTCTATCGAACTGAATTTCCCTTTTTAATACGGACCGGTTTTCCCTCTGAAGCGGAACAATTTCTGATCTACAAACAATTATTCGACCAAATGGACGGTACCCTGACAACGGTGAGAACCCTGGATGCAGGTGGTGAAAAGACCCTGTCATATTCCGGGTATACAAGGGAAGCAAACCCGGAGCTTGGCCTTCGCTCCATTCGCTTTTCACTCAAACACAAAGAGATATTTGAAACCCAGATCCGGGCAATTTTACGGGCTGCCCATGGAAAAGAAAATATTCGCCTTATGTTTCCTTTGATCTCCTCCATTGATGAATTTATTGAAGCACGGCAAGTTGTATCGGACTGCAGCCGAGATCTTGAACATGAATCCATTGCCCACAACAATAGACTTGCCATCGGCATGATGATCGAGCTGCCATCGGTTTTGTGCACCATGGATGAATTTGCGGAAATAGCAGACTTTTTTGCCATTGGCACCAATGATTTTGTTCAGTATATGATGGGAGCGGACCGGGCCAACAAGCTGGTGGCAAATCATTACATTCCCTATCATCCAGCTGTAAACCGGGGCATTGAGACGATTGTAAAAACCGCCAATCGCCATGGGGTTGATGTTTCAATCTGCGGGGAAATGGCCCATGACCCAGACTACATTCCCTTTCTTTTGGGGGTGGGCATCCGCACCCTGAGCGTGGACCCCCAGTTTTTGCCCTCTGTCCAGAAGATCATATCAGCCCTATCCATGAAAAAGGCAACCACCTATGCCAAAAGGATGCTGGCACAAACCCGTGTCCGGGATGCGGCCAAGGTTCTTAAAGCCAGACCCTAGTATAACTTGAACCAAATCGCTTGCCTTTTGACCCATCTACCGAGTTGCAACTAGTCACATCGTTTTGTAGGCCTCCTTGGTGAAATAGACAAATTCCTGAAGTACGGAACTGAAATATTTATTTTTGTGCCAAATCGTATAAAAGGACCGGGTAAAATTAATCCCTTGAATTTTCAATCTGAACAGCTGTGCTGCTGCCAGTTCTTTCCTGACACTGACACGGGAAAGGCAGCTTAAAGAATCCTTGTTGTGCAATACAGACTTCACAGCCTCGGTATGATCCAGCTCCAGAAAAGGCTTTAATCGTTTTTTGTGTTCTCCCAGGTGATTCAAAAATGCTTCCCGGGTACCCGAACCTTTCTCCCTGAGTATCCAGCGCTTTGACAGCAATTCTTCCATCTCATATTCAGAATGACCGACCAACTTTTTGTCCCCTGTGACCAGATACAATTCGTCTATACCCAGAACTTCTCTCTTAATTTCCGAACCGATGTATTCCCCTTCCACAAACCCGATATCCACTTCACCATTTTCAATTAGCTGGGCCACTTCCCTGGTGTTACCCGTAATTTTTTGAATCCTGACCCCTTTATATTGCTCGAGAAAATCATAAATAATCTGGGGAAGGATATAATTGGCAATGGAGGAGCTGGCAGCAATTTTGAGATCTCCCCGAAGATCCTGATCCCTGAACATGGCTTCACTCTCATTAAGGCCAAACACCAAGGGCTCAACCATCCGATAAAAAAATCGGCCATTCTCATTGAGCGCCAATTTTTTGTTGATTCGGTCAAAAAGTTTATTCTCCAGCCTGTCTTCCAGGGATTTAATGGCCATGGATACGGCAGATTGGGTCAACCTGTTTTCCTTGGCCACCTGACCCAGATGGGGATTTTTAACCAAGGCGATAAACAATTCAAGCTGCCGTAATGTCATCAACGATAAACTCCTATTCTTTCTTTTTATTAATAAGAACAAACAATATCTGTTTATTCTGGAGTTTAGACCGCGGCCAGAACTATATCAAGGCATTTATCAATTTTTTTGATGATCACGATAAAAATTATGAATCAAATTTGCAATGGCAGGTTCATTATCCGATCAGTCCCTTAAAAACCCGTCGCAAATCCTTCTGACTGATCTGACAAAAACAGGGATCATCAAGGGGAACCACCATGGGCATGGGTTCTTTTGGCAAAGAATCCGGTATTTTTTCAACAATAGAAGAACCGTAAGAACGTATTTCCGGTTCATCCCTGTAATATTTTTTATGGGGGTAGCTGTCCAGCCAGTTATCACAATGGTCATGGCTGCCTACAAACAAAACATAAATAGTATTCCCTTCTTTGATGCAAAGAAGCCGAAACCCCCGGCCAAGATCAAACTTAAAACAGTTTTTCACCCGTTTATCGGTTTTCCTTTTCAGAAGTCCGGCGCTGGCAAAGGGCAATCCCTGAATCAGAGCATCAATGATACGTCTGGCTCTGTCTGCAACAATGAAAGAATTTTTTGCTTTTTTTTTGAACGCTACCAATTTTCGTTCAACCTGCGAATGAACACATACCTGTTTGCCCATCTGATATTTCCCTGCTGTTATTCACCTGTCT
>JADGEQ010000064.1 GCA_016744295.1 Desulfobacteraceae bacterium
GTTGGGTCGAACGGATATTGTCCTTCAAACAAACATGTTCAATCAGGTCCGTGAATTCTTTTCCACTATTGGTTGATCTACTGGATTCATATTTCAAGGCGCAAGAACCTGATCTATCATGGATCTGATCAATAATTACTCATTAATACCCCGTGACCGAATACGATATTCCTATTTTTTAAATAGCTGGTTTAAAAAAACGCCTGTATTTCCTTACGAGTAATTCTTTAGTAAAATCAAAGCTCCCTGTCAATCGGGGGAAACATTAGTTTTCCTGTTTTTTAGAGGGTCTTAATGCAGCGGAGCGTGAGGAGCCATGCTGTTTGATGATCCACTGGACTGGAGTTCACGGCCCCTATCGGAACAAATTTAGACCCTCTTGAAAACAGATCAATCAGACGCCCTGGGTTACCGACCCGGAGCCTGAAATTGTCGACATCCATCCATCCAGCTACCCAGCATTCCAACCAGCAAGAGCAATGATAAGCCATGCGCTATCTCTTGATATTGGCCAAAGGATAGGTGGCAGGAGCTATGTGTATGTGGCTGCACTGATATTTATTTCTCTGAACCCTGGGCCTGTACTGCCGTGATGGCAACCGTATTCACAATATCTGCCACCATGCAGCCCCGGCTCAGGTCGTTGACCGGTTTGTTCAATCCCTGGAGGACCGGGCCGATGGCAACGGCACCAGAAGAACGCTGGACGGCCTTATAGGTGTTGTTTCCGGTGTTCAGATCTGGAAAAATAAATACCGTTGCTTTTCCTGCAACCTGGCTGTTGGGCATTTTGGTTTTGGCAACATTGGGTTCAATGGCGGCATCATACTGGATGGGGCCTTCCACCAGCAGATCCGGTTGTTTTTTTCTGACCAGTTCCGTGGCTTCCCTAACTTTTTCAACATCCTTTCCTTTTCCCGAAGACCCGGTGGAGTAGGAGAGCATGGCTATTCGGGGTTCAACGCCGAACATGGCCGCTGTCTCGGCCGAGGTGATAGCGATTTCAGCCAGTTGACCGGCATCCGGGTCCGGATTGACGGCGCAGTCTCCATAGGCCAGCACCCGGTCCCACAGGCACATGAAAAACAGGCTGGAAACCGGGGTGGATTTTTGCTTTGCCTTGATGATTTCAAATGCCGGCTTGATGGTGGCGGCCGTGCTGTGCACAGCACCTGAGACCATCCCGTCCACATGTCCGTGGTGGACCATCATGGTGCCGAAAAAGTTGACATCGCAGACCAGATCCCTGGCATTTTCCCTTGTTATTCCCTTATGTTTTCTTAATTCAAAATAGGTATCGGTATACAGATCCAGGTTGGGGGAGGTTAAAGGCTCTATGATCTCAAGTTCGCCCATGCGCAATCCCAGTTTGGCAATTTTTTGCCGGATCTTTTTTTTATTTCCAAGAAGGGTTATGTCCACTATTTCTCGGCGGACAAGGGTTTCCGCCGCCATAAGAATCCTGTCCTCTGACCCTTCGGGCAGGACGATTCTTTTTCTGTGGGATTTTGCCCTTTGAATTACTTTGAATTCGAACATCTTCGGCGTCATAATGGTGCTTTGGGTTGTGATAACCTTCTCACCCAGTTTTTCAATGTTGATGTGCTGTTCAAACAAGGCCATGGCCCGGGTAATTTTCCGCTGATCCTTGGGGGAGATATCGGCCTGGATTTTTTCAACCTGAACGGTTGTCTGGAAGGTGTCTGCTTCCACGCTGAGAACCGGAACCATGTCTGAAAATCCCTGGATAAGATCCCAAATGGGTTTTTCCGGCTTTAGTCCGCCGGTGAGAATAATTCCGGAGATTTTTTCCATGGAAGAAGAAGAAAGTGCGGCCAGGCAGGCAACAATGATGTCCGCCCTGTCGCCGGGGGTGATGATCAGTGTGCCGTGGACAATCCTGGGCAGCAGATTTCTCAATTGCATGGCCGCCACAGTAAAGCTTCTGGCATGCCGGTACATTTGTTTATGGCCGCATAAAATATCTGCATTAAGGGCTTTGGCAACTTCGGTCAGGGTCGGTTTTGCCAGAACCATTTCATCGGGTATGGCATAGATTAATTGTTTCCGAACAAATCCTGCGGCCTGGATACGGTGAATGATGTCATCCTCTGTTGAAGAGGTAACCCGGTTTATGATGGTGCCGACAATCTTACACCCTTTGGCTACGAGGGATTCCAGTGTCAGGCTGATGAGCCTGGAGACATCTTCCAGAGGTTTTTGATAGGCATTTGCAACCAGGAGTACCGGGCATGACAAATTTTTAATGATGCTGGCATTGATATCAAATTCAACACCGGCTACCGAGGACACAAAATCGGTTCCTTCACAAAGGATAAAGTTGCAATGCTTTTGTGCCTCATTGTACTTTTCAATGATTCGTTCAATGACCTCCCCTTTTTTTCCAAGAGCCATTAAACGCTCAGCCTCGGTCTGGGTGATGCCGTACATTTTTTCATAGGGCAGGTTTAGGTTGAATTGAGCTGCCATTAACAAAATATCCGGGTCCTTGGTTTTCTTGGGATCCGGAATGATAATGGGTCGAAAAAAACCAACGCAGTCCAGTTTCCTGCAAAGCATTTCCATTACGCCCAAAGCAACAGCTGATTTCCCGCTGCCAGGCTCTGTGGCAGTTATATAAAGGCCGTTGGCCATTTCTAATTTCCTCCTGATCAAAATAAAACGGTGTTTTTTATTGTATGGATATCTGTTTGAAAAATTAATGGAGGGACAGGCCGGAACACCAGGCAGGCAAAGCCCCACGCCCGCAGTGATGATATAAGAATACCGGCAAAATATCAATTCTTTTTACCGGCATCTGTTTATTTTGCCAGACCTTAGGTGCTGTTGAAGGCCCGGCAACTGAACAAAAGGATTGTGCGGTTGTTTGAAATAGGGAATAATTGTTGGAAAATGTTGATATTCAACTAGGGTGGTCCATGGATTTAGTAGCGGTGTTGAAAAAAAAAAATAGGTTACTCAATCAGGAAAACAGCGCTTTGAAGGCCCAGGGTCGTCTGTTTGAAATATTGATTGAAATGGCAGGTTCCCCGGTGGAACAAAAAATGCTCAAGCTCTCCATGCAGAAGACACTTGAGGTGACGGCCCGGTTGTCAAGGGCCAAAATGGGCAGTCTTTTTCTATTGAACCGTGAGGGAGTTGTGACAGACAGTCTTCTTACCCGGGGTGAGGTTAATCCGGATCTGCGGTCTCAACTTGTGGGGTCTGTTCTGGACAAGGGGCTTGCCGGCTGGGTTTGTGCCCATCTTGAGGTGGGGATAATAAAGGATACCCAAACCGATGGCCGGTGGCTGTCCTTGCCCGGGGAACCTTACACGGTCAGATCAGCCCTGGCTGTTCCCATTATTAAGCAAAACGCTCTGTTTGGTATTGTCACCCTGATGCACCCCCTTCCCAATTATTTTAGCCAGGAATCCATTGAAATTGTGCAGGTTGCCGCAAATCATATGGCCCTGGCCATTGAGAGTGCGCAGCTGTACATTAAATTAGATGAGTTGAATCATCTTCGTGAAAAGGCCATGGAGCGGGATCTTAAGCTGGCAAGAGCCGTTCAGAAAAGTTTTTTGCCAGCCCGGGTTCCGGGAATTAAAGGGTTCTCGTTTGCCGCTGTGAATCGGCCTGCCCTTGAAGTGGGCGGGGATTTTTATCAGTTTTTTAAGCTGCCCCAGGGAAAACTTGGGGTGGCAATTGGGGATGTGTCCGGGAAGGGGATTGCTGCCTCTCTTTTTATGGCCAGGTTCAGCAGTGATCTCCAATACTATTCTTCTCTTTACTCAGATCCTGGAAAACTTTTTTCAAAAATTAACAGATTGCTTTGTAATAGGGCAAAACAGGGGATGTTTGTCACCTTGGTCTATGTCCTTCTGGATCTTAAAACAGGGAAGATCTGTTTTTCCAATGCAGGACACCCTTCTCCTGTTTATGCGGATGAAGTGGGTGTCCAACTGCTTGGCAGTTATCAGTCCAAGGGCCCTCCCCTGGGGATACTGCCTGAAGCTGAATACGGCCAGGACCGCTTCCAATTGAGAAGCAATGGCAGGGTTCTTGTCTATACTGACGGCATCATTGAGGCAAAAAATCAGGATCAGGAGCTGTATGGGGTAAGCCGCCTTAGGAGGCTTGTGGAGGCTTGTCCGGCAGATCCTAGTGTGCTGGTCCGCCAGGTAGTCGATTCGGTGGATCATTTTTCCCAGGGCCGGGGACAAGGTGATGATTTGACCCTGGTCAGTTTTAAAAGAGAAGCATCTGGGCCACGGTTTCCTTAATTTTTCCAGTTTTGCCGGTTTCTCTTCGAAATTGGATTTCAATTGCTGCCATTTTTTTGTAAAAAGGGGTTCGGTCAAGGGGGAAATAGGGGTGCGCCTCAAAAAAACCAGCATGGCATCCCGGCCCCTTAAAGGGGACAGACCCGGGTTTGTGAAGTTCGTGGGGAAGGCCATGCAGCCGGCATATCATGGGGCGATGGGCGTAGATCAAACATTTGCCTTCCTGGTTAAGGGGGCACATCATCTTTTTGGAGGCGGTGTTCCCATGGGCAAAGGTTTTGGTATAATAGGTTCCGGCCCTGGAAATAGCCTTTTCTTTTATAGCCGGGGCTATTTGCTCAAATCCATGGAGGAGAAAGGCTTTTTCAATAAAAGAGTGGTGGAAAAACAGGGAGGTACAGCAATTGTCCTCACATCCTTCACATCGAAAATTATATCGGGCGGCGGCAGCGTCCCAGGCTTTATCCATGGTGAAGTAAATATCGGAAAGCAGGTTAAATAGTTCTGTTGTCATGGGGTTACTCGTTTTTTTGTATAAATTAAGGATGAGTGCATATTTGATTTACGGTTCACACCAAGGGGTTGGGGAAAAATAATTTTGTATACAGATCAAGGGCATACCGGTCTGTCATGCTGGCAATTAAATCACAAACAGATCGTTTGAGTTTATTTTTATTCGAGTCCCAGGGGGCCATCTCCATTTTTTCCAATTCGGTTTGCATCAGTTCCGGGTGGGCAATAAAATATTGGTAAATACCGATGATGATTTTTTTGGCCTTTAGAAATTCATTGTGAACAGCAGGGGAGCGATAAACCCTGTCATACAGGAACTTGCGTAAAATTGTCATGGCGTGTAAAGCCTCTTTACCCATATCAAGGACAAATTTATCATCCTGGGGGCCAGAGTTGTAAACCAGGTGCTCGATCATTGTGCTAGCCCTTGTGGAATGGGTTTCCCCAAGGATTCGAAGGCAGATGGGGGGTACATCATCAATTGAGATGACTTTTCCCCGAAGGGCGTCATCCAGGTCGTGGTTCAGGTAGGCAATAATATCGGCAATCCTGACGATCCTTCCTTCTATTGTGATGGCTGTTTCACCGGGGGTGGCGGGAATGATGTTGCCAAATCCCTTTGAATGTTTGAGAATTCCATCCCTCACCTGTTTGGTAAGGTTCAGTCCCTGGCCTCTGTTTTCTAACACATCCACCACCCTTAAACTTTGGTCTGAGTGTGAAAAATGGAGGGAATGGATTTCGATCAATGCCGTCTCTCCTCCATGGCCAAAGGGGGTATGGCCCAGGTCGTGGCCCAGGGCAATGGCCTCGGCAAGGTCTTCGTTCAAGCGCATGGCCCTGGCAATATTTCTAGCAATTTCAGAAACCTCAAGGGTGTGGGTAAGCCGGGTTCTATAATGGTCGCCCAGGGGGGATAAAAATACCTGGGTCTTGTATTTCAACCGCCTGAAAGAATTGGAATAAACAATCCTGTCCCGGTCCAGTTGAAAGGGGGTTCGGATATTACAGGTGGTCTTTTCCTCGTATCTCCGGGATGTCTCGGAGCTGGGTGTTCCATACTCAGAAAGAAAATTTTGTTCTCGTTCTTGAAATTTTTCCCTGATGCAAAGATCCTTTTCAGGGGGATCATCTTTTTTTTTTAATAATTTCATAAATTCATTATTGAATATTTGTTAAGATCCAAATACCATACAATAATTATCAAAAAAAGCAAGTGGCTCCCTTTATTAGAGGTGTTGCTCTCCTGGGATGCAGTGAAGTCTATTTTTTAAAGTTAGTTTATATCAAAGGAATTTTAGCATATTTTGGCAAATGAATATTTTATGCAATTGGCCCTGGACCAGGCCGGGATTGCTTATTCTAAAGGAGAGTTTCCCGTGGGATGCGTGATTGTCCAGGGAAAAAAGGTGATTGCAACCGGGACCCGCCAGGGAACAGCCGGGGGGGGGCATTTTTTCAGCGAAATCGACCATGCGGAAATAAGAGCCTTAAAGTTACTTGAAGCGAGTGAATCCGAGTTTAGGCCCGAAGAAGCTGTTCTTTTTTGTACAATGGAACCCTGTTTAATGTGTTATGCTGCAATTATTCTTGCGGGGATAAAAAAAATTGTTTATGCCTATGAGGATGCCATGGGCGGGGGCACCAACTGCTGTTTGTCGTCATTGTCACCTCTATATAGGGATGCAAAAATGGAGATTGTTCCAGGGGTGTTGCGGGAAAAAAGTCTTGATCTTTTTTATAATTTTTTTAATAAAGAAACAAACCTCTATTGGAAAGGCAGTTTTTTAGAAGAATATACCCTGGAACAAAGAGGGTCATCAACAAGGAAATAAATAACGCTTGCAATTCTTATAGCAAGCCGTTATAATCACAAGGTTATACTTACTTATATTATTGATGAATAATAGGGAGGCGTGCTTAAGCGGGAAGTGTGAAAATATCTAATAAACGAGGACGACAGGATCAGACAATCGTGAACAAGGGGATCAGAGCCAGTGAAGTTCGTGTGATCGGTTCTGACGGCGAACAGATAGGCGTTTTGCCCATTGCGGAGGCCTTGCAGATAGCGGCAGATGGGAATATGGATTTGGTTGAGGTGTCACCGGATGCTAATCCGCCTGTGTGTAAGATTATGGATCATGGAAAGTATAAGTACGAGCTTACCAAAAAAAAGCAGGAGGCCAGGAAAAAGCAAAAAGCCTCCCAGATTAAAGAAATTAAGGTGCGCCCCAAAACAGATAGTCACGATCTTGAAACCAAGGTTCGACACATTGAAAAATTTATCAACAACAATGATAAAGTTAAGATTACGCTGGTTTTCCGTGGGCGGGAGTTTATGCTCAGAGAGCAAGCCCATGCTGTTTTGGAGAAAATTGTCAACTTGACCCAGGAATTTACAGTGGTTGAGCAGCACCCTAAATTTGAAGGTCGGGTTATGACAATGATGTTGGGGCCAAAGAATTAGTCTATATTTTTGGGTTCAATGTTAGCAGACTGTTTGAAATACATAACGTAATAATGGTGGTATATATTTTATACCACCTTCTATTTTTTTAGTAAATTGCAACACAGGAGAGGTTAAAATGCCTAAAATTAAAACATGCAGGGCCGCGGCAAAACGGTTTAAAAAAACAGGATCCGGAAAGTACAAGTTCCGTAAATCCCATGCCAGTCATATTCTGACAAAAAAAAGCACCAAGAGAAAACGGTCTTTGCGCCTGGATCAGATGGTTGATAGTACAAATATGAAAGAAGTCAGACGTTTGTTGCCGAATGGCTAATTAATGTCCGGATTGCCCGTAAAGGGGATGATTGATTCGGAATCCAAGAGATAGTTATCGTGAGGAGTTAGGGATATGAGAGTTAAAAGAGGGTTTAAAGCAAATAGGCGCAGGAATAAAGTTCTAAAGCTTGCAAAGGGCTTTAGAGGTGGTAGGAGCAAATTATACAGAACAGCTGCGGATGCGGTTGATAAAGCATTGATGTATGCTTACCGAGACAGGCGTGTCCGGAAAAGAGAGTTTAGGAAATTGTGGATCGTCAGAATTAATGCCGGTGCCAGAATGAATGACCTTTCCTATTCCAGATTTATGAATGGTCTCAAGCTGGTTGGCTGTGAACTGGACCGTAAGGTATTAGCAGATCTTGCTATTTGTGATCCTGCTGGTTTCTCCCAGTTGGCATCCCAGGCGACTGCCCGATTAAATTAGACGACACTGGGGGTATTTTGCAAAACAGTATTGCTGATATTGAAAATGAGGCCCTTGGAGATATTGAACGCGCTCAGTCCAGTGAGGAGCTTGAAGCGGTCTCCATTCGGTATCTGGGCAGGAAGGGAGAACTCACTGGTTTTCTGAGAAATATTTCATCCCTTCCCGAGGTGGATCGTCCCGGGGCTGGAAAAGATGCGAATCTGTTAAAGGTGAAGATGGAAGCGTTGATTCAAAAGGCGTTTTCGGCTCTTGCCTCCCGGAATGAAAATGAGGTTTCAGGTATTGATGTGACGCTGCCCGGCCGTGCGGCTGTCAGGGGTTCACTTCATCCTATTACCCAGGTATTAAATGAGATCAGCGGCATATTTATGCGGCTGGGGTTTGATATTGCAGAGGGTCCTGAGGTTGAAACAGATTATTATAATTTCGAAGCCTTGAATATCCCGAAATATCACCCTGCCAGGGATATGCAGGATACCTTTTATGTGTCTGATAATAATGTTTTGAGAACCCATACCTCCCCGTCTCAACCCAGGGCCATGGAAAAAACAGACCCGCCGGTGCGTATTATCTCTGCTGGCAAGGTGTTTCGATGTGACTCTGATCTTACCCATACCCCCATGTTCCACCAGATCGAAGGGTTGATGGTGGATAAAAACATCTCCTTTGGGGATCTTAAGGGGATATTGACCACCTTCGTTCATCAGTTTTTTGACAAGGAAACTTCCCTGCGGTTCAGGCCCAGTTTTTTTCCCTTTACCGAACCCAGTGCTGAAGTGGATATCCGATGTGTTATGTGCAAAGGGAGTGGGTGTCGTGTTTGTTCCAAGACGGGATGGCTTGAAGTTCTGGGGTCTGGTATGGTTCATCCTGCGGTATTTGAAAATGTTGGATATGACACGGATAAATATACCGGATTTGCCTTTGGTGTGGGTATAGAGCGGATGGCCATGCTCAAGTATGGTATTGATGATATCAGAAAATATTATGAAAACGATCTTCGTTTTTTAGGGCAGTTTTAATATGAAAGTCAGTTTAAGCTGGTTAAAAGAATACATTCCCGTTGATCTTGATTCCCAACAAATTGCTGATCGGCTCACCATGGCGGGGCTGGAAGTTGATTCTGTTGAACCTCTCTACGCTTGCCTGAACAAGGTTGTTGTGGGGCGGGTGGACGAGGTCAGAAAACATCCCAATGCGGATACACTTTCCTGCTGCACCGTCGATGTCGGGGGGGGGGAGCCGGTACAGATCGTTTGCGGCGCACCCAATGTAAGACAGGGTATGTATGTTGCCTGTGCTCTTCCGGGGGCAGTGTTGCCAGGAGACTTAAAGATCAAGAAAAGCAAGCTTCGGGGGGAAAAATCTGCGGGGATGCTTTGTAGCGGGTCAGAATTAAGGCTTGCTGAAGATGCTTCGGGGATAATGGACCTTGGAGAGGGTGTTTTGCCTGGAACAACCTTGGAAAAAGCCCTTGATCTTTCTGATGTTCTCTTTGAAATTGATTTGACGCCCAATAGGCCGGACTGCCTGAGTGTGATTGGTGTGGCCAGGGAAATAGGTGCATTCACCGAACCCATGGGGCGGGTAAAATTGCCCGAAGTTATTCTGCCCGAAGAGAAAATGATCAACAAGTCCATCCATGATTTTGCAAGCGTTAAGATTCTGGATGGGGACCTTTGCCCTCGGTATTCTGCCGGAATGCTGTTTGATGTTAAGGTAGGGCCGTCTCCTTTCTGGCTTCGGCAAAAATTGGAGTCTGTTGGTTTAACGCCCATAAATAATGTGGTTGACGTAACCAACTTTGTCATGCTTGAAACCGGACAACCCCTCCATGCATTTGATTTTGATAATTTGGCCAAGGGGCAGATTATTGTCCAAAAAGCCGGTGCGGCCACTGATTTTACTACCCTGGACAGCAAGGAGCACAAGCTTGAGGCGGAAATGCTCATGATTTGTGATGGAGAACGTTCTGTTGCTTTGGCCGGGGTTATGGGGGGTGAAAATTCAGAGATTTCTGATACCACTGCCTGTGTTTTGATTGAAAGTGCGTACTTTAATCCGGTTTCCATTCGAAGGACCGCCAAGAGGACCGGAATTGCAACAGATGCTTCCCATCGATTTGAGAGGGGCGTTGACCCCGAGGGAACCGTCTATGCGATGAAGCGTGCGGTTTCTTTGATTGCTGATATCTGTGGTGCCTCCATTGCCAAGGATATCATAGATGAACGCCCATTAAAATCAGAACCAATAGTGATCTGCCTTGATACAGAAGCGCTGAATACCCGTCTGGGAACTGATTTTTCCTGTGAAGCCATTGGGCAAATTTTAAAATCAGTAGAATTTGGTGTTGAAAAAACAGATAAAAATCTGTTGAATATTTTTGTTCCCTCCTTTAGGGTGGATGTGGCCCGTCCCGAGGACCTTTCCGAAGAGGTGGCCCGGTTGTGGGGATATAATAATATCAAAACCAGTTATCCCCTGGTGCCTGCCACGGGAAGAGTTCTGGCGCCTGTGTTATTGCTCAGAGAGCAAATTCGACAGATTCTGCCTG
The DNA here is from genome assembly GCA_016744295.1 of Desulfobacteraceae bacterium. GTDB lineage: Bacteria > Desulfobacterota > Desulfobacteria > Desulfobacterales > Desulfobacteraceae > NBML01. The sequence continues at coordinate 10,569 of JADGEQ010000064.1, forward strand.
GGTTCTCTTTTTATGAAGCCATTAATTATAATTTTATCCATTGGGAATCATGTGACCGTTTGAAATTGTCTGAAACAGATAATAGGCGGGCGGTAGAAACAATTTTGAATCCCATTTCAGATCAGATGTCGGTATTGAGAACATCTCTTGTTCCTGGACTCCTTGAAACCATGAAGCGGAACAATTCCCAGCAATCCGATTCCATAAAGATTTTTGAAATCGGTAAGGTTTTCTTTGCCAGGCAAAAAGGAGAACTGCCCGAAGAAAAAGAGATGGTTTCGGGGCTGATAAGCGGAAACCGTACTGAACAGTCCTGGTTTTCCAAAAAGGCCGGGGTTGATTTCTTTGATCTTAAGGGTGTTGTGGAAGGGTTGTTCAGGGGCCTGATGATCAAAAATGTCAGCTTTGCAAAAATTGATGGGGGTGTGTGTCCATACTTTGAGTCGGGTTTTGGGGCTATTGTGAGCGTATCTGATACAATGGTGGGTTCCCTTGGAAAAATAGACGGGCAGGTGCTGAAAAATTACGGATTAAAACAGGATGCCTATGTCTTTGATTTTGACTTGGCGGTACTGTTGAGTTTGATTCCCGGTGCAATTCAGGCAGAGCCTCTGCCCAGATTCCCATCGGTTTCCAGGGACATGACCCTTATTGTGGACAGCGGGATTGAAGTGGCTGCCATTCTTGGGCAGATGAAGATCTTTGCAAAAAAACAATCCCTTATTGAAGATTTATTTCTTTTTGATCTTTTTGAAGGCGAAGCCATTGGGCAGGGGAAAAAATCTTTATCTTTCCGGGTTGTTTACAGGTCAGGAACCAAGACCTTGACTGAAAAAAATATTAAAAAAATCCATACCAATCTGTCAAAAACTATTCTGGATAAATTTAAAGCCAATTTGCCAGAATAAAATGGGTATTGACAAGATGGGTGTGGGTTGATATGTTACAGAGCTAATGCGGGCATAACTCAGCTGGTAGAGTGCAAGCTTCCCAAGCTTGATGTCGCGAGTTCGAGTCTCGTTGCCCGCTCCAATTTTTTTGGAGAGATTTTGATGTCTCTCCATTTAGTGAGGATTAGATATGATCTGAGCCGATAATATCACGGGGTAGGATTTTGTAAAGGTTGTATTACTAGGGACGGGCATTTGCCCGTTTTTGTATTTGGGGAAGTTCAAATTTAAAGGGGCAATAGTTGCTGTATGGGTTTTGGGAATCAGGAAGATGCCGGAACATTGGTAGGGAAAATCAAGGCAGTTGCCTTGCCCCTGTGCCAATCCGAAAATATTGAGCTTGTGCATGTAGAATTTGGTCCTGGCAGCAATGAAAAAATGGTTCGGATATATATTGATAAGCCCGGCGGTATTACCATGGATGATTGTGTGTCCATCAGTCGGCAGCTTGGGGATTTGATTGATATTCATATAGAGCGGATTGGCAGTTACCGGCTTGAGGTTTCCTCCCCTGGTCCGAATAGGCCCCTGAATGAAAAAAAAGATTTTCATCGATTTGCGGGTGAAAAAATCAAGATTGAAACCTACGAAGCGGTTGAGGGGCAGAAAAAGTTTACTGGGATACTTGAGCAGATAAATGATGATTCTGTTGTAATTGCAGTTGATGGTAAAAAAGTTGAAATAGCAGACCTTATGATCAGCAAAGCAATGCTTGCAGGTCAGTAATATGGAGAACGCTTAACATGTTTATCACAGATATAAAGAGAGTAATTGACCAAGTAAGTCGTGAAAAGGGCATTGATTCTGAAATACTCATCACCACAATCAAAGAGGCCATTGTTTCTGCTGCGCGCAAGAAAATCGGGCCCCGGGCGGATGTTGAGGTCCATTATGATGAAAAGAGCGGCGATGTTGAAGTGTTCCATTTTAAAGAGGTTGTTGCAGAAGTCGAGTATACAGACAGTGAGCTGACCATTGAGGAAGGGTATGAATATGATCCTGAATGTGAAATTGGTGACAGTCTCGGTATCCGTATTGATACGGAAGACTTTGGCAGGATCGCTGCTCAGTCAGCCAAGCAGGTCATTATCCAGAAAATGCGGGAAGCTGAGAGAAATGCTGTCTATGACAATTTTATCCACAAAAAGGGCAGCATCATAAACGGAATTGTACAGCGGTTTGACCGTGGCAATCTCGTTGTTAATCTGGGTCAGGCCGAAGCTATTTTAAGGCCCAGGGATCAAATGCCCAAGGAAAATTATAAACGGGGTGATCGAATCCGTGCTTATGTCCAGGATGTTCTTGAAGAGTCAAAAGGAGCTCAGATCCTTCTTTCCAGAACCCATCCGGATTTTTTGGCAGAATTGTTTAAAACCGAGGTTCCGGAAGTGGCCGAAGGGATTGTTAGTATTCGGGCATCAGCAAGGGTGCCGGGGCTGAGGGCAAAAATAGCCGTATCTTCAATTGATTCCGACGTGGATCCTGTGGGTGCCTGTGTCGGAATGAAAGGCAATCGGGTCCAGAGTATTGTCCAGGAACTCAGGGGAGAGAAGATCGATATTGTTCAGTGGAGCCCTGATATTGCCAGATTTGTTTGTAATGCACTTTCTCCGGCTGAGATCGCCCGGGTGATCATTGATGAAGATAATAGATCCATGGAAGTGATTGTCAACGATGAATACCTGTCCATTGCCATCGGCAAGGGGGGGCAAAACGTTTCCCTGGCCTGTGAGATTACAGGCTGGCATCTGGAAGTGACCAGTGAAGAGGAGTATAGCCGCGAGGTCAAGCAGGGGTATGACAATCTTATGAAATTGAACAATGTTGGATTGTCCATGGCTGAGGTCTTGTTCAAAGCGGGCTATGCGTCGCTATTGGATATTTCCGAAACAAGGGATGAAGATCTTGTCTCGGTGATGGATATCCCAATCGAGGATGCCCAGGCCACCATTGAAGAAGCAAAGCAGATACTCGAACAGGAGCGTAAGTCCTTGTCAGAAGAGCGTCTGCTGAAAGAACAGGCACGCCTGGCTATAGAGCAAGAACGCTTGGCTACAGAGCAGGCCGCAGGAGAGATAGATGCGGATACAAAGGTGGCTTTGGTGGACGATGACAAGGAAGAGGCTGAATAGTAGGCCGTAAACGAAGCAGGCAGCAGGTAAGAAAAAAGAATATTAAAAGAGGATTACTGGGGGCAACGAATGGGGAAGGTCAGAGTATATGAGTTAGCTAAAGATCTGAACATGACAAACAGAGCGCTTCTTAATAAAATGAAGGAATTGAAAATCGAAGTTAAAAGCCATATGAGTTCTCTGGAAAATAGTGCGATCACTGCGATTAAAAAAAGCCTGTTTGGCCAAAAGAAACAGAAAAATGATTTGAAGGTAAAGCCCTCTGTCATCCGTCGACGTAAACAATCCCACGAGGATGATTTTGATAGCGATTCTCAAGATGATGTCCCTGATGATATAATCGAAGAAGTGCCTGCTGGGATCGAGACAAGTGCAGCAGTCCCCATAAAAGAAAATGTTGATGAGCAATCTGGTGAAAAAGAGATGGGCAAGCCCTTGGAAAAAACGGCTGAGCCCCAAGTTGTTGCTCCGGAAAAAGAAATTCCTAAACCAAAGTTGAAAAAATCAGCGCCTGCAAAGATAGTCAAGCCGGTTCAGGTGGCCAAGGAGCCAGAGCCTGAGCCAGAGCCTGAGGTAAAAATTGAAAAAGCCGGGGAGCCTGTTCCCACAGAAGTACAAATCGAAGAGAAAAATATGGAAGACGCTTCGGTTGATAATAAGGGTCAGGAGCCTAAGGATAAAATGGTTGAGGAAATAAAGGAAGAATCCAAATTGGAAACGTCTGCCGAGGATAATTTAAAATCCTCTGCTCCTGAAAAACCTGAAGAGGGTGAAATGCCTGAACAATTGACTGAATCAAAAGACGCTGAATTAGAAAATGCAAAAGCGGCTGACAAATTAAAAAAGAAAAAGCGTAAGTCTACGCCTGCCAAAATAGTTAAAATTGCGGACCCGGCAGTCCTTGAAAATTTAAGGAAATTAAGATCACCGGATGAGAAAAAACGGCCGGCTACCAGGGGTAATGAACGCTCGAATTATGGTGACAAAAAGCCTTTGCAAGACCAAAGATCTGCTGGGCAAAGACCTTCTACGCAAAGACCTGCTGGCCAAAGGCCGGCTGGGCAAAGACCTTCTGCACAAAGACCCGCACAGCAAAGACCTGGCCATCAGAGACCTTCAGCCCCAGGTCGCCCGAATTCTGTACCCGGTGCAACATTACCGGATATGGGTATGCCGGCTGCGGATCCAAGCCTCAGGAAGAAAGACAGGCGAAAGGATGTGCCAGCGGTAACGTCGGAATTTGCCGGGAAGCGCAAAAAGCGAAAGCAAAAATCAGTTGTTGAGGGCGACGCATTGTACCAGGGCCGGGGACGGAAAAAAAAGGGTAAGAAAGATCTCCGTGGCGGGAAAAAAGGCAATTTCCAGAAAACTCAGATTACAACGCCCAAGGCCATTAAACGTCGGATTAAGATTGATGAGGCCATAGAGCTTTCAGAGCTTGCGAAACGGATGGGGATCAAGGCCAATGAGATGATTGTAAAATTGATGGGCATGGGCGTCATGGCCACGGTGAATCAGACCATTGATTTCGAAACTGCCACCCTGGTTGCCACTGAATTCGATTTTGAAGTGGAAAAGGCAAACTCCCAGGAAGAAGAGCTTCTCCAGATTAAAACCGCCGAAGATGCCGAGGAGGACCTGATAGAAAGTCCGCCGGTTGTTACCATTATGGGGCATGTTGACCATGGGAAAACCTCCTTGTTGGATGTCATCCGTACCTCAAAGATTACCAGTGGTGAGGCCGGAGGTATTACCCAGCATATAGGTGCCTACAATGTGGAAACTCCAAATGGTCGTCAGATTACCTTTCTTGATACACCAGGCCATGCAGCTTTTACTTCCATGCGGTCCAGGGGTGCCAAGGTGACGGATATTGTAATCCTTGTTGTTGCAGCAGATGACGGTGTTATGCCCCAGACCATAGAGGCCATTAATCACTCCAAGGCTGCCGGTGTGCCGGTGATTGTGGCGGTGAACAAGATGGACCTGGTGGGTGCAGATCCGGACCGGATTATGCGGGAATTGTCCGAGCTGGATTTGCTGGCTGAAGAATGGGGCGGAACTGTTATTTTTGTAAAGGTTTCCGCCAAAACAGGTGAGGGTATTGATGACCTGCTTGAAATGGTTATTCTTCAATCCGAGGTTCTTGAACTTAAGGCCAATCCCAATCGAAAGGCCACAGGGTATGTGGTGGAATCAAGGCTTGATGTTGGCAGGGGATCTGTTGCAACGGTTCTGGTGAAACAGGGAACGCTGAAAGATGGTGACCCCGTCGTATGTGGTCTGCATTCCGGTCGTATCCGGGCCATGATTGATGACTCCGGTGTTAGGATTGATGCTGCCGGGCCCAGTATGCCAGTTGAAATTGTTGGGCTTACCGGTGTGCCCGATGCCGGTGATGAATTTACCGCCGTGGATTCCGACAAGGAAGCCAAGCAGATAGCCAGTCACAGGATGCAGAAACAGCGGGCCAAGGAGCTGGCAAAAAAGAGCCGGGTCAACCTTGAAAAGATGTTTGAAAATCTGGGATCTGCTGAGGTCAAAGAGCTTAAAATTATTGTTAAGGCGGATGTTCAGGGTTCCATTGAAGCCTTGAACGATTCTTTGAAGGATCTTGCCAAGGAAGAGGTGGACGTTAAAATTGTCCATTCCGGTGCCGGTACCATCAATGAATCCGATGTGGCCCTTGCTGCTGTATCCGATGCCATTATTATCGGGTTTAATGTTCGTCCCTCTCCCCAGATCCGTAAGATGGCCAAGGATGAAAATGTAGATATGCGGTTCTATGATATCATTTATAACGTTATTAATGATATCAAGGCAGCCCTGGATGGTATGATGCCCTCCACCTTCCATGAAATCATTATTGGTCGTGCTGAAGTCAGGGAAACATTTGTTGTGCCGAAGATGGGTACCATTGCAGGCTCTCACATTACCGAGGGCAAAATGGTCCGGGGTAAAAAGGTTCGCCTTCTCCGGGATGGTATCATTAAATGTGATACCCAGCTCTCCTCCCTGCGACGGTTTAAAGATGATGTCAAGGAAGTGGATCAGGGCTTCGAGTGTGGTATTGGCCTTCAGAAATATAATGATATTAAAGTCGGCGATGCCATTGAGTGCTATGAAGTCGAAGAAAGAAAATATAAGGGTGAGTAAAACAAACAAATGAAACCCTATGCGAGAGCAGACAGAATAAGCGGCATGATTCAGGTGGCCATTACCGAGCTACTGAGAAAAAAGATGCAAAATCCCAAGGTTGAAATGGCAACGATTACAGGCGTCAAGCTTACCGCCGACCTTATGATCGCAGATGTATATATTACGGTATTCGGAGGTAAAAAGAAGATTGCCGATGCCATGGAGGGATTTAAGGAATCCAAGGGGTTTATTAAAAAGAGCATTGCCCCGAAATTAGGTCTTAGATTTATGCCTGAATTGCGATTTTTTTACGATGATTCCTTTGATAAAGCCGCAAAAATGGACGCCCTGATCAAGGCCGCTTCGGAATCGGATCTCAAAACTCCAGAAGAATCGGTTGATTCTTCAGAGGATTTGTCTGGTATCGACTCCGCAGAGGACCGCTAGCCGGTTTAGGGTTAAATTTTAATGAAAGATGGTATTCTAGCGATCAACAAGCCCGAGGGGATCTCCTCGGCAGGTGTGGTGGGACGGGTAAAGCGGGTGTTGGGTGTTAAGAAAATAGGGCATACCGGCACTTTGGATCCCTTTGCATCCGGACTTTTACTCGTTGCAGTTCAAAAGGCCACCCGAATATCCCGGTTTTTCCTCAGCGGAAGCAAAAAATATACAGCTAAAGTAACCCTAGGAATTGAGACGGATACCTATGATTGTACAGGGAAGACTGTATTTGAAGCCGAACCCGACTTCTTAAGCACCATATCTCCGGAAGATGTACGCAGGGCTGTCGACCTGTTTTCAGGTACCCAGGAGCAAGTGCCCCCAAGCTTTTCCGCATTAAAACATAATGGACAACCTTTGTACAAATTGGCCCGTAAGGGTGAGATGATCAAAAAACCTCCCCGGAATATCGAGATTTTTAGTATCCTAGTTCAACGCATGGAGCTACCTGAATTTGAAATGGATGTCCATTGCACGGGGGGCACCTATATTCGCAGCTTGGCCTATGATATCGGGAAAGCGCTTGGATGCGGGGCGCATTTGTCAGGATTGTGCAGGACAAAATCTTCCGCCTTTGATATTAAGACTGCCATCTCGCTTGCAGACTTGGAAAACATGGCGCCCAAAGAAATTGAGCCCTATATCCTTCCCATGTCAGATTGTATTTCTTTCTTGCCAAGTGTCCTGGCTGATCAAGCACTTGAAAAGAAAATATCCCATGGCCAGAAATTATCCCCGGAAGATATGCCCCCGTTTCTTACGGTAGGTTCCGGCCGTGAATCCATTATCCGAGTGGTGGATTCTTCCAACCAATTGCTGGCCCTTGTTGAGCCGGACAAGGATCTTCCCCTCTATAATTATTGTTGCGTTTTTACCGGTTAACTGGTATTTAGCATAGGTTATATATATTTGTAATGGCAAAAGTGTCTGTGTTACCCTTTTTTTCTGAATGGAATATCGGATAAAAGGCAGGTAGTAATGGATCAGATTTTATGCCATGTTTTATTTATTCCAAACAAAGGAGTACCGAAGTGGTTTTATTAGCTGAGAACAAAGAAGAAATGATTGAAGGTTTCAAGCTTCACGAGTCTGATACCGGATCGCCGGAAGTACAGGTGGCAATTTTGACCCACCGCATCAGTTATCTTACTGAGCATCTTAAAATTCATAAAAAAGACCATCATTCAAGAAGAGGTCTTTTGATTCTGGTTGGAAGGCGCAGAAGCCTTCTGGACTATGTGAAGAAAAAAGATATAAACAGATACCGGTCTTTGATTGAAAGACTAGGACTTAGAAGGTAGAATGGCTATGAACCGGTTTTTGACTGTTTGCTGGTCAAAAACCGGTTTTTTGTTTTTAACCCTTTTAAGCGTTAGCAACATTATTTTCAGCAGGTTTATTTTTACAAGCGTTATTTTCAATTGGGGGCGGGGGTCGATTTGGGTGCTTTTAAATAAGTTCGCATGTTTGCCATCAAGCAGATGTTTGATTGCAAAGATGCGGGTTTATTATTTTTAAGGTACCTTAAGGTCTCCGTCTTTTTTATTATTAGGAGAAATTATGGAACAAACTAGAACAGCAATCATCGGCGGAAAAGAATTTTCCATCACCACCGGTAAAATCGCCAAACAGGCATCGGGATCGGTCATTGTCCAGTACGGAGAAACCAGGGTTATCGTAACCGCCGTGGCATCCAAAGACCCCAGGGAAGTCAGTTTTTTACCCTTGACTGTAGAATATCAGGAACGGATCTATGCCGCTGGTAGGATCCCGGGAAATTATTTTCGACGGGAAATCGGCCGGCCTTCGGAAAACGAAACATTACGGGCCCGGATGATTGATCGGCCCATCAGACCTTTGTTTGAACCAGGGTATAATTTTGAAACCCAGGTGATTGCCACGGTTTTGTCAACGGATAAACTTTGTGATCCCGGGGTTCTTGCCATGGTGGGTGCTTCCACTGCCCTTGAAATATCTGATATTCCCTTTAACGGCCCCATTGCCGGTATTAAAGTGGGCCGGGTTGACGGAGAGTTTATCGCCAACCCCACTCCGGAGCAGATGGAGCTCAGTGATATCGACCTGACTGTTGCCGGTTCCAAAACCGGTGTTGTCATGGTAGAAGGCGGAGCAGAGGTTGTATCTGAAAAAGATATGCTGGATGCCATCTTTTTTGGCCATGAAGCCATGCAGCCCCTTATCGATCTTCAGGTGGAATTGAAGAACACCCTTGGAAAGGAAAAAAGAGTCTTTGTCCCCCCTGCAAAAGACGAAATTTTAGCAGAAAAGGTAATTGCTTTTTCCGCAGATAAGATCCACGAAACAGTACAGATCAAAACAAAGATAGCGCGTGCCAATGCCTTGAGTATTTTGAAAGAAGAGGTGGTGGCACATTTTTCCGAGGAATATCCCGAAGGGAAACAGGAGATCAAAGACGCCTTCAGCAAGAATGTTAAATCTGTTAGCCGCAAGATTGTTCTTACGGAAGACAAACGTATTGACGGCCGGGCCTTTGACGAAATTCGTCGCATTGACTGTGAAGCCGGTTGTCTGCCCAGACTTCATGGATCAGCTCTCTTTACCCGGGGGGAAACCCAGGTGCTGGGCGTTCTGACCCTTGGTTCAGGCAGGGACGAGCAGCGTATTGAAACCCTGAACAATGGGGATACTACCCGGGCCTTTATGCTCCACTACAACTTCCCTCCCTTTTCGGTGGGTGAAGTAAGACGTGCCGGCGGCCCAAGCCGCAGGGATATAGGCCATGGTGACCTGGCACACCGCGCACTTTCAAGAATTTTGCCCTCCGCCGAAGAGTTTGAGTATACCATCCGTCTGGTGGGAGAAGTCATGGAATCCAATGGTAGTTCTTCCATGGGAACGGTTTGCTCCGGCACGCTTGCCCTCATGGATGGCGGGGTTCCGATTAAGGCGCCTGTCTCTGGTATTGCCATGGGTCTTGTAAAAGATGGTGATAAAACCTGCATTTTGTCAGATATCCTCGGGGACGAAGATCATTTTGGTGATATGGATTTCAAGGTAGCCGGCACCACCGAAGGCATCACTGCTCTCCAGATGGATATCAAGATCAAAGAGCTGTCCAAGGATATCATGGAAACAGCCCTGAACCAGGCCCGTGGCGGACGGCTTCACATTTTGGATGAAATGATGAAAACCCTTGATAAAACAAGGGACAGCCTGTCTCCTCTGGCCCCGAAAATTGTGACCGTTCAGATTAACAAAGACAAGATCCGGGACATCATAGGACCTGGCGGAAAGGTGATCCGTGCGATTCAGAGCGAAACCAACACCGTTCTTGAAGTGGATGATTCCGGTCTTGTAAAGATTGCCGCTGAAAATCAGGAAGATTCTGACGCAGCCGTAAAAATGGTCACTGATATTGCCATGGATCCAGAAATCGGAGCCATCTACCAGGGTGAAGTTGTTAAAATCACTGATTTTGGTGCATTTGTCAACATCAAGCCAGGAACTGACGGGTTGGTGCATATTTCGGAACTGGCTGAACATCGGGTCAAAAAAGTCACCGACGTGGTCAAGGAAGGCGAAATTATTTCCGTAAAGGTTCTGGACATTACACGGGATGGAAAAGTCAAGTTGAGTTACAAAGCAACTCAAAAAGATGAAGACAAATAAAAAATTTAATATCTGTCCCCTTGCCAGTGGCAGCAAGGGGAATTCTGTATTTGTTTCTACTCCAAAAACTGCGGTACTGGTTGATGCAGGGCTTTCAGGTGTTGAAATCCAACGACGACTTGCCTGTGTGGGGCAAACACCTGAACATCTCGCTGGCATCATCATTACCCATGAGCACTCCGATCATATAAGGGGAGCAGGGATATTGAGCCGAAGGTTTAATATCCCTGTCTATATTACCCCCCAAACCTTTGCGGCCTGCAAGAATCTGGGCAAAATAGACCTGGTTAATTTTTTTGAATGCGGTACACCGTTTTCCATTGATGAGTTGCTGGTAAATCCTTTTTCCATTTCCCACGATGCTACAGATCCCGCCGGTCTCACCCTCGCCTATGGGGAAAGAAAAATCGGAATTGCCACGGATCTTGGCATTGCAACAGGGCTTGTGAAAGAGCATTTGAAACATTGTCATGTGCTGTATATAGAATCCAACCATGACCCAGAAATGCTCATCAACGGGGGCTATCCCTGGTTTTTAAAACAACGGGTCAAGTCCAGAACCGGACATCTGTCCAACATGGATACCCGGGATCTTTTGGCGGAAATTCTTGACCAGGATCCTAGCGCTGAATTTATACCTGCCCTGGAACATGTGATCCTTGCCCATCTGAGCGAGGAGAACAATTGCCCCAAAAAAGCCGCCATTGAAGTGGCCAAGGGTCTTAATGGATCCGGGGTTTCCCTGTACGTGGCAGGACCGGATCACCCCGGTGAAATGATTAGTTTTTAGCTGACCCTGCCACCACTGCCGGATTTCAACGGACTTAAAATACCGGTTGCAGCAAAAAGTCCGGGCTTTTGTACACGCCCGGACTGCCGTAATTTTAGTTTAGAAAATTTTTGTGAGGGTCAGAACCGTTGTATTGCCCTGGGGCCGGTCTTCAGCCTCAAATTCAAACAGACTGCGCAATGATAAAAACATTTTTACCTGGGGGATAAAGACACTGACCTCAGGTCCTATGCCATATACCTGGTCGTGGACATTCGGATTGGTAGCGTTATTTCCGCTGTCATCCGATACCTGCCATTGGCAATAGCCTGCAATTCCGGCTTCCCACGTTTTTGCAAAGGTTTTTCCAACTCCCCATTCAAAATGAAAATCATCTCCCGGGGTGAAATCCCTGTCTTCCTGGTCCGAATGTATTTCATATCGTCCTAGAAGAGAGAAGGACCAACTTTTTGTTCTATCAAGATACAGGGTTCCCCCAAAGGTGGCCATACCGGTCCAATATCCTTTTCCCGGGGATGCGGCCTCTTTCGGGTCATAGCTGCCTGTTGGAAGATAGGCAGCAAGGGCAATTGCGGCATCAAATCGGGGGCCGTGCCATGAAAGACCCAGGGGTTCAATGCAGATGTCACCCAGGCCGAATTCATTATCATTCACCCCGGCAGCTGTAATGCTGACATCGGTGTAGAGCAGGGGGATGGTGGCATCCATAAAAAAATCCGCTCCCAAAAATTTTGTATTTGTTACCCAGATGAATCTATTGGCCATGGCGTAGACCGTCAGATCAAATCCGATGTTCTGTTCATTGCCGTTCTGATCCATGGTTTCATCAGCCGTATAAAACACATTGTACATTTTGTAATAAAATCCCGGCGGCGGAACGCTTGCCCCTTTTATCCCTTCCAAACCGTTTACATAGTGGTTGTTTGCCCCGGCAAACAGGAGTCCTGGCATGGTGAGGGCAATGACCATCGCTAATAGGTATACAATTTTTTTTCCCATTTTCATTTCCTTGTGATGGGTTTAGGTTGATGTCAATATTGCCTTGTCTGGTGCCATTTTAGATGTTGCAACAGGGATAGACAAGTCGGGTAAGTTTTGTTTCTATGCACCAATACCACAGTATTTGTTGTTTTGCAATTCCTGGAAATTAATTGATTTGGTTTCCAGGTATTTCCGACAACCAAGAGGTTATGGCCAGTTAAAATCATTCCTTGACATCGTAAAAGACTTTTATTACTAAAAATAACCGGTTCAAACTTAAATGGATTAACACTCGCATGATTCTACCCGATTGTCAGAGGATGGATTGTGACTTGCTTATCTGGCAATAAAAGGCGGTTCGGGATGTTGAATAAGATGAGGACACCCTGTTTCCAATCCATCTTTCAGTCTATTCCTGATCAGCTTAAAACCCTGTTTTCCAAGATCGGTTTTAAGTTGATTTTCCTTGTTTTGGTTGTGTTTATACTTTCCATGGGGTTGCTTATTTTTTTAGCAACCAATCTTGTTACCGAATTCGGTGAATATTCAGCCTCCATTAATGAAAAGAATATTAAAGAAAAAACAACCCTGCTTTTGTCCAGAATAATGGATGAACAGGCCATGAGACATGAAAACACTTTTAGCAAGGTGGCGCTTTCATCTGCTGTCATTGCCCAGCAGGCAGCCATGCTGTATGATCAAAAAAAAGGATTTGCCGATCAGAAACAAATTTCGCATCATCTTTCCTTTTATCCTGAAAATAATTTTTTCTCTAATCTGGCCTCAAATAAAATTGAACTCCTTTATTGGGGCAACAAGGTGATTTCACCGGAAATAGGGGCAGAGCTGGATGTTTTGTCAAACATTGGCCCGCTTCTTGTCAAGGTCAATGAAAATAGTCCTGAAGCCGTGGCCAGTTATATTGTTGTTGAGTCCAGTTTTACCTTCTATTATCCGAATCGTCATTTTGTCGAAAAATTAAAACCCGTGCAGGAAGATGATCTTAAAAATGGCATCTGGTATCAACTTGCAAGACCTGAAAATAACAAAGAGCGTAAAACCCTATGGACACAGATTTATCAGGACGAGGCGGGTCAGGGATTTATGACAACAGCTGTAACACCGATCTATTCAATTTCCGGAACCTTTCTGGGCGTTGCCGGAATAGACATTACCTTGAATAAGCTCATAAAGGAAATTCTTAAAAAAAATACCCTGGCCGGAGATCGTGGCAAGGTGACCGGGATGTTTTCGTTTATTGTGGATGCCCAGGGTGGAATTGTGGCGTTTCCTGACGATTTTCTTGACATGTTCGGACTCAGCCGAGAAGAGAAGAGTGTTGGATATGGGGATATTCTTGAACAAAACCTTGGGGATTCAAAATATGATCAAGTCCGGGTCATTAAAGATCTGATTGCATCAAAAGACAAACAGACCAGCATGATTGAACTCAACAACAATCCCATTTTGATTTCATCCCAAATCATGCCGTCAACCGGATGGTATCTTTGTATTGTGATACCCGAATCCTTCATACTTTCGTCGGTGAACGAAACCCGCAGTGCCATAGATTCCGTTGTTAAAAAAATGAATTATCGGTTTAAAGGGGTGGCCATTATATTTCTGGTGCTTTGCGTTATTATTATTGTGCTTTTTTTAAGCCGGCAGCTGATTATTCCCCTGAACAGTTTGATTCTTGGCGCCATACGGGTAAAAGAGGGGGATTTGACGGTTCATTTGAACCGCACCAGAAAGGACGAAATGGGGCTTTTGATCCGGACATTCAACAATATGGTTGCAGAGTTGCGTAAATTAAGTATCCGGGAGAAGGAGTATACAAAAACCCTTGAACAGAAAGTAGAGGAACGAACCCATGAGATTTTTCAAAAAAATAAAGAGCAGTCCCACACCTTGGCATTGCTCGAAAAAGAATCCAGGGACCGGAATGAAATTCAAAGGGAGCTTTCAGAATCCCAGGCAAAATATCGTGATATTTTTGAAAACTCGGTGGAAGGAATATTCCAATCAACATCGGCCAATAAACTTCTAAGCGCCAACCCGGCCATGGCCAGAATTTTTGGATATGACTCTCCCACGGAAATGCTTGGGTTGGTGAAGAATGTTGAAAAAATTTATGTATATCCTGAAGAACGCAAAAAATTCATTCGGATTATAGAAAAAAACAAAACCATATCCGGGTATGAGGTGCAGTGTTATAAAAAAGACAACTCCATTATCTGGACTTCCCTGAGTGCCCGGGCGGTTATGGATAGAAACGGGAGGTTGCTTTATATCCTGGGCTCAAGTGAAGATATAACAGAGCGAAAACAGGCCGAAGACGCGATTAAAAAAGCATCTGAAATTGCAGAGGAGGCCAACCGTGCAAAAAGTCAGTTTCTCGCAACCATGAGCCATGAAATCAGAACCCCCATGAATGCGGTGATCGGAATGACGGACATGGTACTAAAAACCGCCTTGACCACAGATCAAAAAAAATATCTTGAAGTGGTTCATCAGTCATCAGAGCATCTGCTTGCACTGATTGATGACATACTGGATATTTCTACCATTGAGGCCCAAAAGATTGATTTTGAAACCCGTCCCTTTGATCTTGATACATTGCTAAAGGGTGTGGTGAGTATGCTGCTAAACAAAGTAGACCAGAAGAATGTAAAATTACGATACAAGATCCAGGATGTGCCTGTTTATTTAAATGGAGATGCTTCAAGACTTCGCCAGATAATGGTAAATCTGATTAATAATGCCATAAAATTCACTAAAAAGGGAACCATACAGATTAAGGTTATTCGAGATCCTTCCCCCCTAAAGAACATCTCTGATTCTTTGGGGCAAGAAAAAATCAATCTTTTTTTTTCCATATCCGATACAGGTATTGGAATACCAAAACACAAGTTTGATTCAATTTTTGAAGAATTCACTCAACTGGAAAGTTCTCTGTCAAGAACCTATGGGGGCACGGGTTTAGGTCTTGCTATTTGTAAAAGGTTGGTCACCCTGATGGGTGGCAATATCTGGGTGGAGAGTGAGGTATCCAAGGGCAGTACATTCTTTTTCACGGTTCGTTTGAATCTTGCAACACCGGATGATGTCAGGGAACTTGAATATCTGGCATCCCTAGCACCCAGAAATCGTACAAACCCGATACGTAAAAGTCCCTTAAAAAAATATCATCTCCTGCTTGCTGAAGATTTTGAGGTCAACCGGGAAGTGATTACCCCTGTTCTTGAAAAACACGGATTTATAGTGACAATTGTTGTGAATGGCCAAGAAGCGATAAAGGCGGTTCAAGAAAAAAACTACGACTTGATTCTTATGGATGTTCAAATGCCTGTGATGGACGGGCTTGAGGCGACAAAAAAAATAAGAAGCCTTGAAGATCCGTTCAAGGCTTCCACGCCCATTCTCGCATTGACAGCCCATGCTTTAAAAGGAGACAGGGAACGGTTTCTTGAGGCTGGCATGGATGAATATCTGTCAAAACCTGTCCATAGCGAAGGGTTATTGAGGGTCATTTCAAAGTTGTTAGGGCAGCAGGGCGATGAAACAATATCCATTAAAAAGTCTCTCTCTCCTCGCTCTACCAACCTGGACTATGCATTAAAGCTGGTGGGCAATGACACAGAACTCTTGCTAACCGCCTGTAACGCCATTGTAAAATATCTGCCCATAAAAATGACCGAGCTGAACCAGGCTGTTTCAAAACGAGACCACCAGCGTGTGGCCCGTGTGGCCCACTCCATTAAAACGGCAGCCAAAAGCGTTGGTGCCCTAAAAATGTCAGAAATTGCCTTTGTCATTGAACAGTCAGGAAATAAAAAACAGGGGCAAACAACTCTCAAAATGATCCCATCTTTAAATATTCAGGTCGAGCAGATAATTGACGAACTTCAGGAATACATCCTTGATACAGATCAGGGCAATGTTCTGTTATAAATGAAGACAGGTTATGAATTTATTTTTTTGCCGTGTTTTTCAAGCAGGTTATAGAGCCCGGATCTTGATACGCCTGAAATATGACAGGCCTTTTCAATCCCTCCTTTTGACAGTTTGATCAGGGAATCAAGATACTGAGATTCATTGACCCGTCTGAAGTCTTTCAGGCATGGGAATTTGAGATCATCCACCTCAAGTTTTTCCCGGACACCCTGGCCCAGACGGCTTTTTTCAGCCAGATTTTTTTGTCGGCAATGAATTCGTAATTCCACCGGCAGGTGATGGGGATTGAGTTGATGTTCATTCATGGCATTGGCAATGGACGAATGCAAAACATTGATCAACTCCCGAATATTTCCCTTCCAGTCATACAGGATCAGTGTTTCTACAAAATCCTTGGAAATAGCCTTTGTATTTATCCCGAATTGGTCACAGATTTTTTTAATATAATGGTTTGTCAATAATTTAATATCGTCCACGCGTTTCCTTAAAGGTGGCAGGTGGACATGGTATGTCACAAGTCTGTAATAGAGATCCTTTCTAAAAACCCCTTTTTCCACCATTTCTTTCAAGTTTCGGTTGGTGGCTGATATTAATCTGAAGTCACAATCCACCTCGGTTTTCAATCCGAGGGGGCGATATTTTTTATTTTGTAATACCCGCAAAATTGATTTTTGTGCGTTTTTTGAAAGATCTCCCACCTCATCCAAGAAGAGAGTGCCCTTGTCCGCCTGCTTTAGCAAGCCGTCACTCTGGTTGACAGCACCGGTAAATGAGCCTTTCAAATGGCCGAACAAAAGGCTTTCAACAAGGTTGTCCGGAAGATTTGTGCAATCGACGGTTACAAAGTTTGCGTTCGCCCTTTTACTGTTAACATGTACGGCTTTTGCGATCAGATCTTTCCCCGTGCCGGTTTCTCCGGAAATAAAGAGGTTTCCTTTGGTTTTTATGGCCTTTGCAACAATATCGATACATTTTTTTAATTTTACATTCTGCCCGATAATAAAATCGGTGTTCAGACCATTCTGGGCCTCAAAGATAATTTTATTCTTCCTGAATTGTAATGCCCGTTTGAGAGTCAACTGAATGTCATCGTAGGAAGGCGGTTTTTCCAAATAATCCCAGGCCCCGTTGTTTAATGCCATCTCAGCCCCGGAAATTTCAGATTGTCCTGTTATGATGATGATTTCAGGAGATGAGTGGGCATCAATAAAGTTGTTTATTCCCTCAAGCCCATTGGCATCGGGTAAAATAACATCCAGAAAAATAACATCAAAATAGGAATCTATTGCAAGGCCAAGCCCATCTGAAAAGTTTTCCGCCACTTGGCACTGGTGGCCCAACTTCTTCATATAGTTCACAAAGGGGGCACAAAAGATAGGATCATCATCAACGATTAATATATTGGCCATCTTGAACACCTCACCTTTGAAAAACAAAAAACCGACTGGCTTTGAAAAACCCTTTTATCAACGGATGGTTTCATATTAATACACAGAACATTCAATTTATCAAGCATGTTAGTGTTCCCAAATCCACCGCCTAATTTTGTGCAGACCCGTCCAAAGAAAAATCGGGGAGTTTTTTTCTTGGCGGGGGCCCATTTCGGCCAGACTTAACTTTTTC
>JADGEQ010000022.1 GCA_016744295.1 Desulfobacteraceae bacterium
AGAACTGGTTGCCATGTGCCTGGAAGCAGGGGCTTCCCGAATAAGAGTCCTTGATAATCCTTTCACCCAGACCCTGGCAGTAGAAAACACGAAAGAAGCCTGTAACGTCCTTAAAAATGGCATGGTTCACGCACTTGTGGACAGCAATTTTTATAAACCCGCTGAAATCACCACGGGACTTAGGTTTAAAAACACCGATGTCATGCGGGATGTTCTTGAAGCTGATGTACTTATTGCAGCACCTGTTGCGAAATCCCATTCTTCCACCGGGGTCAGTCTTTCCATCAAAGGCATGATGGGACTTATATGGAATCGGGACACCATGCACAGAGACTATGATCTGAGCCAGGCAATAGTCGATCTGGCCAGCCTTCTCACGCCCCAGCTTGCGGTTGTTGATGCCACCAGGGTGTTGACCACGAATGGCCCTTATGGGCCTGGCAAGGTTGTGAAAATGGATACAATTATCGCTTCCAAAGACATGGTTGCGGCAGATGCAAAGACTGTTCAGATGTTCCCGTGGTATGAACAGCGTTTTGAGCCCAGGCAGATTAAACATATTCGTTATGCCCATGAACAGGGCCTGGGCCGTATGGATGTTGAAAATCTTTCCGTAAAAAGGGTTAACGTCTGATGCGGTTTCAACGGGTGGTTCAATTCATCAGTTTTAGTTTTTTTATAGTACTCCTGTGGCTGGCTGGGTTTCCTCTGGTTTCTCCCATTCCTGTTGAAACCTTCCTGGGGCTGGACCCGGTTATTCTTCTGGGAACCTTCCTGAGCACACGCTCTTTTGCATCCCTGATTTGGTTAAGCCTGATTGTACTGGCATTTACTGTTTTTATCGGCCGGTTCTTCTGCAGCACCATATGTCCCATGGGAGCGACCATTGATGTCACAGACCGGCTCATTCGATCCGGACAAAAAAAATCATTTCAACTGCCCGTCGGTTCAAGGTCGTTGAAATATCTCAAATATCAAATTTTGGTTTTTATAATGGGAAGTGCGCTTATGGGCGTCTCTCTTGTGTTTATTGCCTCTCCTCTCTCTTTAATTACCCATTTTTACGGACTTATTATCCATCCTGCGCTCTGTCTTATTGCAGACAGATTTCTTATTATCGCACGTCCGGTTGCCGATTATTTTGATATCACAAGTTTTGCCTACGCCCAGGTATCTGTTCCCAATTTTGCCCTCCAGTGGTTTAGTGTCATCCTTTTCATCCTGATATTTGCCTGTGCTCTATGGACGCCTCGTTTCTGGTGCCGTTATCTTTGTCCATCAGGCGCGGTCTTTGCCCTTTTTTCCGTTAATCCGTTCTGGAAAAGACAGGTTTCCGAAGAGTGCATCCAATGCGGACGCTGCCAAAAAGAGTGTCCCATGTCCGCCATCGGGGAAAATCCTTTTGAAACAGCACATAGTGAATGCATTGTATGTGAGACCTGCGTAAGGGTCTGTCCCGTGAACGCGGTCTCTTTTTCTTCAATCGGCTTTAAAAAAACAAGTCATTCCAAACCGTTTTCAGAAGACCGCCGCAAGTTTATCGGGGCCGGTGTCTCAGGCCTGGGAGCGGGAATCGTTTCCCTTACGGACATGAAAAGCCTTCACCAGGACAATGCCCTGGGAAATATTATCCCTCCCGAATTGATTCGTCCCCCCGGTGCATTGCCTGAAAAGGATTTTCTTGCCAGATGTATCCGGTGCGGTGAATGCATGAAGGCGTGTCCGTCAAATACCTTGCAGCCCCTGGGGCTTGCCGCTGGTTTTTCGGGGTTTTTCAGTCCAAAAATCACCCCCGCAAAAAGTCCCTGCCAAACCCTTTGTAATGTGTGCGGGCATGTCTGTCCAACAGGCGCCATACGGCCGTTGCCGGTTGAAGAAAAAATATGGGCCAAAATGGGCACGGCCCATATTTTAAGACACAAGTGCCTTGCCTGGGAGTTTAATAAAAAATGCATGGTCTGTGATGAAGTCTGTCCGTATAATGCCATTGAATTTCAAGTAACCCCCAAAAGTTCCGTTGCCGTTCCCTTTGTCAATGAAAACAAATGCAGCGGGTGCGGATTTTGCGAACATTTTTGCCCTGTACATGCAACCGCGGCCATTGTCGTGGAACCCATGGGGGCCGTGAGGATTGGAACAGGCTCTCATCGAGAAAAAGCAAGGCAAATGGGGCTGTCCCTGAAAATAGAAAAGACCCGGACCAAAGAAACTGAAATCTATCCCTTAAATGGGGCTGATGAGAGTGGACTTCCTCCCGGCTTTACAGAATGATAACAGCCATGGACTGACGTGTTTTTCATCCCGGTTAAGTCCGCAACAGGCAGTGAAAGAGATGAAAATAGAGGGCTGATAAGTAGATAGATCAAAAAGGGCTTACTGGGTAGGATAAAAACATCCTTTTTCAAGAGTATGCCAAAAGGTATTCATGGCCCGCATTCTTCACAGCGGACCCGTGTAAAACCCATATGGAGATCACCGAGGTCGAGATATCTATAAATTACGGTCATTACGTATGTCCGCCAGAAACCATACCGGGATGCATACATATCATCCCATGCCCGCTCCATTTCTTCAACGTGATTTTCGACGCACTTGTAATATGCACTTGCCTTAGGATTGCGCGGCTGGTAAACATCAAGATTATATGTTGCTGGGCCATAGCAAAATCGAAGAAAATGATAAATGTCTCGTGAATGTCTGTTTGGAAATTACGACCTGGGAATAGAGGATAAAACATTTGTTGAAAAAAATACAACAATATGATGAAAAATATAAACAAAACATGCTGACGGGTAAACCGCAGATGTTATGGTGGGACACGAAGTCACGGTATTGGCTGTTTGGAGCAGCGATACATCGTGTGACCAAACCCGGCATTCTCATGCCGGTACCCGATCCGTTTAAAAATTCAATAAGTGATAAATCAGATTTATTGAAAGGAGATTGTTATGAACAAACTGACTCTGGTTATTGTCTTTGTTTTCATTATGGCTTCGTCTTTCAATGCTGAGACAGTCAACGCTGACACGGTTACTTTTATGTACACCGAATATCCGCCCTTCACCTATACCGAGGATGGAATATCAGCAGGATTTTCAATTGATATTCTTCAGGCTATGTTTCAGAAAGCCGGAATCAAAGCAGAAATAATAGCCTTCCCATGGAAACGTGCAGAGACAATGCTCAATGAGAATAAAAACTCACTTGTATTCTGCGCCCGGATCGCGAGACGTGAAAAGCTGTATGAATGGATAGGTCCTGTATATCCCCGGACGCTTTCATTATACAAACTTAAAACACGTTCCGACATCCAGATAAATGGTATAGATGATGTCCTGGGTTACAGGATAGGCGTTGTGAGAGGTTATGCATCTGTAAATGAAGTGATCAAAATCGGAGTTCCTGAAAAAAATCTTGACGTGGCTTCAAATGAAACCATGAATATCAGGAAATTATACGCAAATCGTTTCGACCTGCTTCCGAACAACGAAATGGTTCTTTCATATAATTTGAGAAAGGAAGGTCACAGCCTGAATGAAGTTGAAAAAGTCTTTGATATTACAAAAGAAGGAGGAAGGGATTTCTATTTTGCAGTAAACAATAAAACAGACGGCATTCTTGTTGAAAAACTCAGACAGGCTTTCGATAAGATAAAAAAGGACGGAACGTATGACACTGTGCTGAAGAAATACCTTCACTGACAGTATACCCTGAACCGGACGAAAAAACGGGATATCGAAAAAAGAAGTATGCCATTAAAATAGAAGGCATAACCCGGCGCTCAAGAGGATTCGGCGGGGTTCCGCTACGCCGAACCGCTTAGCTCGTCGTTAAACTATATGAACCTGAGATATCATCAAATGGTAATCCTTTAAATTCCATTTTTTACGTAACCTGGGCCAGGTTAATAGATAATATTGAGCCCTTTCTTTCATAGAGGTGCCTGTATATCGCAGACCTTTAGGAAGATAGGTTTGAGACGTTCGTATCAAGCACATTGCCATCCGCAGGTATCGCCTGCTTGCCCTTGCGCACCTCGTCGCTTAGCTCTTCAGGGCCTTTTATCCCTATCAGGATCACCAATCTCAGCACAAACACCAGCCTTTGCAACTGAGTAGCATTTTACAGATCCCCAGTAAATCCAGGATATCCGTGCTTGCCTGTTTGTTGTCACGATACTTCTTTGCGTCACAGGCATTTACTCGGGCAACAACCCTGAACCTAAAGCGGCAATAAAATTATCAGCAGAGGCGCCGCAGTCTTCACCTTCGAAAAGACATGCGGAAGTTTAATACCACGACGCCGGCAGGATTTTTTAACCTGGTCCACCAGATAATTTTTGCCTTCCAATGAATTTTTGACTTTGGTTCCGATAAATGTTTCGTTTTTTCATGGGGTTCCCCTCCTTTTCTATTGGTATTTTAAACTATGTTTTAGCTGTTCGAATATAAATATTTAATACCAAAGAATAGAATCGTGAGTAACTCAAGATTTTATTTTTTTCCATAAAATTGAAACAATGATACTGATTTTCAGGACCGATGCGGAGATCAACTTGGCCGCAGCATCGAACAATAAATGAAACGGTGGCTGCAGATTTGAACATTTTGAAGAAATGGCCTGTTCCAGATAGCTATTCGATGGTTTTGCCTGAAAAAGAAGCGGCGGGGGCATTTTGGCAATATCGCAGAGATCGGCATCACTGTGGCATAGACATTTATGCTCCTATTAGAAGTAAAGTGATTTCAATCGAAAGGGGCAAAGTGATTGAGATTGGTATATTTACTTCGCCAGATTTGATTCCTTATTGGAACACAAGCTATTACGTTCTGATGGAACATCCTAATGGTGTAGTGAGTAGATATGCTGAAATGGGAAAAATCGTGGTTGAAAAAGGAGAAATACTTGAGCTAACTCGGTTCTGGTTGGTAGAGAAAGGGATCAGATTTCCATTTGACCCTTGATGATCGAAAAACCCAACAACGGGCATGCCGCAGATGTTCAAGATTATATATTTGGAAAAATATTTACGTCTAAACATCTTTAGGGGGACAAAAGATGAGAGCGATTCGAATCAACCCAGAAAATGTATGGTCTGATGATGAATTTTCCTTTAACCAAGCGGTTGTCGAACCCGAAGACAGGCGTATTCATCTCACAGGACAGGTAGCCTGGGATCGTAATGGTGAAGTCATTGGTCGTAATGACGCAAAGAAACAAACCGAGTGCGCCATCGACAATATTACAAAAATTCTCGCCGAACTTTGTGGTATGATTGCCGACATAGTATCGTTAACAATGTACTACGTCAGAGATGAAGACCTTGCGGCTATCCAGAGTGAAAGAATTTGACGATTCGACAAGACTACAGGTCCTGCTGTTACTGGCGTGAAAGTGGCATCCCTATTTGATCCTGAATTATTAGTGGCGTTAACGGCTGTAGCTGTTATCCCAAGTGAACGTTTTATCTCGAACTAATATGGTGCGAATAATCCATCATAGAGCCAAGATCCTGCAGTTTAAGCATAACAAGCACATGCCGTCGGGTAAAGTGCCCGATGCGCGCTCATTTTGTCGCTGATGAGGGGCATTGTTATGTGCAAGCTGCAGTGAGGAGAATCTATGATTGAAACATATAGAGGCGTAGTTTACCCAAATCAAATAGATTGTATGGAGCATATGAATATGCAGTGGTATACTTCACAGTTTGATGAGGCAACATGGCATTTATTTTCAACTGTTGGCATTACCAACAAATACATTTATGATAATCAAAGAGGAATGGCGGCTTTAGAGCAAATTACAAAATATAAATTTAAAGCAATCCCAGGAGATTTGTTTGTAATTAAATCCAAGATTTTAGAAGTAAAAGACAAAACTCTTCACTTTTTTCATGTAATAGTCCCGCCAAATCTATGACACACAAAAATCCTGCCAAAGTTTGACCCGGTTGGCTTTGCCCTTCCATTCCAAGCGGTCAATGTTTTTGGGGACCCCCAGCAGTTCAAAATAGGCTGGGTCGCCGCGCATGTGGGAACCGCCAATGGGGCAGGAAAAACAGGCAGAGTTGGAAACCAGATGTTTTTGGGTAAGGGTTTTTCCGTGGATCCAGGGGATCCGTTGAAATTTTACCCGTACTCAGATTGACCCTGAGAAGTTTTTCTCTCCATCCGTGTATGATTGAATTTCCTTTAGTCTAAAAAATGAATGTTGCAACGATACATTCTGCCTGTTGTCCCGTCAGCCATTTTATCAGCCATCCCATCAATGAAGGCGTCAATCATCACATCAGAGCACAGGCAGAATGATTTGTTTGTGCTATTATGGGTTAATACATCTTTTCAATGGTTTCCATGGCCAGGGCATAGACCTTTTTATTGAACCTGGATTTGAGGGCAAAGGCCACCATCTCCTTTGAAAAAAGGATCTTTTCTTTGGCCAGAAGGCCAAGGGATGCCAGTGCCCAGTCCTGTTTTTTGATCTTTAATTCTTTAAAATCAACCTCGATCACCCGGGCTGCTGTTTCCGGAATACCCACGCTTTTCTCCTTGAGAACAATGGTGGCGGGTTTCAGACTTTTGAAAATTTTGGATCGCCGCTGTACTCCCTCTTCACTCAAGGCCATGACCACTGTGGGAGATTCGATTCCCGTGTACCCGATTTTTTCAGGGGACAAGAGAATTTCCGAAACCGACTGCCCCCTGAGAACGGTGATGTTGTAGTCATTTTTAATGGATACATTCATACCGGCGGAGATGCCGGCATAGCAGACAATCTCCCCGGCCGTGACGATTCGCATGCCGGCACTTCCCAGGATAACAACTTCCTGGCGTTGGGAATCAACAAGGTCAAAGGATTTTTCAATGGTCAGTGCCTGGGGAAATTGAGTTTTTTCCCTGGCCAGTTTTCGGTATAATTGGCCATATTCGGGGCGCTGGTTTTTTTCAACCACTCCGCCTTCAACCGGCTGGTCCTGAATCATCTGGTCGATCACCTTGGGGGTCAGACTGTTTTTCTTGGTGTAACGACCCGTGCACATCCCCAGGGTTTCCACAATGGAAAATCCCTCGTGATGAATGGCCTTTGCCAGTTCTTCGGGAAGGGCCGGGTCAAGGCCGGAACACTTGGACACATAGGTGGCGCCGGCGCTTTTGGCTATTTCGCAGATATTAATGGGCATTTCCGCCTGGTTGAGAAATTCAGATCCCACCACAGCATCCATGGGGGTGGTGGCGGAATACTGGCCGCCGGTCATGCCAAAATTGAAGTTGTTGAGAATAATCAGGGTGAGATCCAGGTTTTTCCGGCAGGCCGCCAGCACATGGGCGCCGCCGATCCCAAGTCCTCCGTCTCCCATGGTAACGATTACCGTGAGGGAAGGATCGGCCAGCTTAAGGCCTGCGGCATAGGTAAGGGCCCTGCCGTGGACACCGTGGAGGGCATGGACGTTAAAAAATGTGTCAAAGAGACCGGAGCATCCTATGTCGGTTACGATAACGGTTTTATCTGGTTCAAGGCCCATGTCGATCAGGGTTTTGTCCAACCCCTTGGTAATACGTTCATGGGTACATCCCGGACAGAAAACCAGGGGACGGTTTGTATTTAAAAAACTAGTCATTTTCGATGACCTCCATAATCTTGGCCGGTGTAATCATCACCCCATCCATCTGGCCGTAAAAATCAATTTTTTTGCCGCTGAGAATCCGTCTGATTTCATTGACATATTGTCCCAGGTTCATCTCAATTACCACCACCCGCTTAAAATTGGCGGCTGCCGCTATAATTGCCTGCTCTGGAACGGGCCATACGGTTTTCAGGGAAAGGGTGGACACGGGGCGTCCTTTTTGCCCCAGTGCCTTGGCTGCATCTTCAACGGCCCGGGAGGTGATTCCATAGCTGATGACCAGGGTATCGGTGTCCGGTTTAATATCTTGTTCATAGAGAGAAATCCGTTCCCTTGCGGCATGGAGTTTGGTTCTTAAGCGTTGTTGATTGTCAGTGATCACACCAGGATCAATGGTGATATATCCGTCGGGTCCGTGGGTGGAGGAGGTTTGACGGACCAGGGTCTTCCCGCCAATGGGAAGAAAAGGAGGGGCTTTATCCGGGTCTGCTTTAAAGGGGAGATAATTATCTCCGGTATACAGGGTTCGCTCAACGATGGGGGGCAGGGTGACAGAATTCAGGTCAAAGCTTTCCTTGGTCATGCCGATCTCCTTGTTGGAGGCGATGAATACAGGGCATCTGAATTCCTCGGCAAAGTTAAAGGCCTGGATGGTCAAAACATAGCAGTCCAGGGCATCCTTGGGAACCAATACGATGACGGGTACCCCGGAGGTTGATCCCCATCTCAGAAATTGGATGTCAGCATCCGCTCCCCTTGTGGCAGACCCCGTGGAAGGGCCTAACCGCTGGACATCTGCAATGACCAGGGGGATTTCGCTGCCAATGGCAAAGGAGATCTGTTCGGAATAGAGGCTGATACCCGGTCCCGATGTGGCGGTTAATACTTTTTTGCCGGCCATGGCGGCACCGATGCAATATCCCATGGAGGCGATTTCATCCTCTCCCTGGATACAGGTTCCCCCGGTGGGGGGCAGCATTTTGAGCATATTGTTGAATATGGTGGTAGCCGGTGTGATGGGGTAACCGGCAAAAAAATTACATCCAGCTGCCATGGCCCCCCTGGCAACGGCTTCATTGCCTTCCATAAATGATAAACCCATTTTTATTCTCCTTGAATTATTCTCTTTTCTATCCCGTGCCCGTTTAAATGTTTGTTGTTAATCTGATTAAAAATCTGATTAAATTTCCCATCTTATTATAGTCTGTGCTTGGGCTTGTCAAGCAATTAATGAATGAAATTCAATCAGATATAAATCTTTTATATCATAATCTTTATATCATAATTTTTATGAATATTTTAATTGATTTTGTAATGGGCTTGGTATAACTTACGGCTCCATGGGAGCTAAAAAGAAAAAAACAAAGGAAGATTTCACCAAGGAAGCCTACATGGGCATCCGGCGTATGTTCTTCCTGAATGAGATCATTCCGGGCCAGAAAATTTCCTATGGGGATCTGGCAGAGCGTTTGAAGATGAGTACCACTCCGGTGATCCAGGCGTTGAAGCGGCTGGAATTTCAGGGACTGGTCCGCCATGAACCCAATCGGGGATATTATACGGAAAAGATCAGCCTGGAAGAGATCACGGAAATTTATGAGTTCAGGGAGTTGATTGAGGTTTCCCTGCTTCCCAAAACAATCTCATCCATCACCAAAAAAGGGCGCAATACCTTGAAAAAAGCCCTGGATAACCATCTGGATGCGGTCCGGGACATTTATCTGAAGGACCGGCTTCTAAAGGATATGGAGTTTCACCTGGCCCTGGCAAATTTATCCGGAAGCCAACTTCAGATCAATACCCTAAAATCCTTGTTTGATCTTCTGTATTTAAAATACCGGGGCAATATTTTATTTGTCACCCCCATGGAAACAGTGGATGCAGAACATATTCAATTGTACGATCATATTGATGCCGGCAATATCAATCAGGCCCAAAAAGTTCTGGGTCAGCATATTTCAAATGTTAAGCAACATGCCATCTTGAGTATAGAACGCATGAACCGGGAAAAAAAAATCAAAAGTATTTGACCTCCCATTCCATTTGACCGGCTATTCCAGGGAGAGGTTCATACAACCCGTCCTGGTTGGGTTGCATCACTCCAGTTCAAGCCATTCAAACCAGATGGGATGATTTTTTTTGTACCAGGTGAGTATGGCACGCAGGGTTGCCTGTTCTTCCAAGGGAATGACAGCCCTGGAGATTTTTTCAAATCGAAGAAGCACCTTATCGGAAAAATGCTCCAATGCATCGGTACAAAGGGTTTGAAGTTCATTTCTGATCCGTCCTGAATCGGAAATTTTTACCGGCCGGGTCAAGAAATCCTCCCCCTTGAGAAACCGGTTCAGCAGGGGGGTGAAAACCAGCTTGCTTTGTTCAAAGGGTTCAAGGAGCCGCAGGGCAAATCTAATTCTTTTGTCTCCCTTCTCAGAGGTCATCCGCACCGTGACCTCATAGGTGTCTTCGGATATTTGGGTCACTCCCGGCGCACCGGTGTAGGGATCAGGGAGCATATAGCCGCCAGTGGCGAGGGTTTTCCATTTTTTTTCAGCAATAAGATCATCGGCGGTAATGGTTTTCTTTTCCAGGGGGATTCCGGCATCCCTTGCCTGTCGAATGCTGTTTTGATAAATTTCTATTATCTCTTCCCCTATTTCCCTGTTAAAGATCTTCTGCTGCAATCGAAGGGAAAAATCATTGGCCTCGGGGTCCAGTTTCATGCTGGCGGCATCTTTGTCATAGGCCAGCTGGAACCTGGAGGAAAAAACTGCCAGGGAAACATCCAGATCCAGGATGGAAGACAGGCTTGCCGCCTGTATGGCCTCGGCCGAAGCCGCATACCCGTCCACCAGGAACAGATGTATGTTGCCAATGTCATCCTCCCAGGTTTTTACGGCAAAGGTTGGCGCATAGGTGCCGGAATCTGTGAAGGGTGAAAATCCCGTGGGCAATGTCCAGCTTTCTCCCACCAGGTGGGCGCCTGCAGTTTCCCATTCTTTCCAAAGCTTTCCGATCCTGGGTTCCCGGCTTTTCCCCTGGAGGGTCCAGACATGGATATGTTCGGGTTTAATGCCCGGATAGGTCATGGTGATGGCCTCTACCACACGACCTCTGGGGGTAAAATAATTGACCAGCAAGGAATCGTCTGCCGCTTTCTCCACCACTTTTTTCGGCAGAACAAGGGTTCCCATATATCCTTCATACTGGTCGGTGATGGCCAAAGGCTGGTCAAATAGGTGGAGAATTGTTAGGGGGCCAGTCGCGTTACCTTTTGCAAAACGGGAGGTGTTTTCAAGGGTGTCAATGGCCGCTCCCCAGACCGTGATATCTCGCATGGCGATGGCCCGTTTAAAATCTTCCCACTGATAGGTCGGGTCATTGATCAGTTTTAATATGCAGTTGTCTAAAAATTTGGCCACCTCGGGCCTGGCATAGACCCGTCCAAATCCCAGCAGGGGGTTGGCCCCCATTTCCGCGGTTTCGCCTGCTTTCGGCATGAGTCCCTCCCCCAGGCAGACCATGATGGCATGGTTTTCAGGCAGGGTCCGGGATAAATACCAGAGGCTTTCACTCATGGCATAGGCAGATATGGCATCGGCATCTTTTTTGACCAGGTTGAGTGCTGTTTTGTCCATCCCGGCCCCCTTGCCGTAGCACCCGAAAAGTTTGGTTCCCAGGGCGGTGACAGCCGAGGTCATGGCCAGCATTTTTTCAGTTCTGTTGTCCACAAATGAGATGGAATCAATCATTTCATCCTTTGGTTTGCCCTTGATCCATTCGATGGTGATATCTTCCAGCCACAGGTGAAGTCTTCCCAGGATGGGACGGGTATCAAAGGCCCACTGGGAGATCAGGTTCTTTTGTTTCATAGAGGTGAGGTCCATTTTGGCTCCCTTTCGCGAAAATGATGTTTTTAATTTGACAAGTACCATTTCCCGGGAAATTCTGTCAAGATGTATGGTGGCCTCCCCTAGTCACCTAGGAAAATTTAGTTGTGCAACTAGGTGGGGTGTTATAGGGTGGCCCTGGCATATGATGATGGAATTTATGGTGTAAATGAAACAAATTCGACAAATTCAACAAAGGCAAATCCAAAAGGGTAGCTATAAACCAGGGGTTATCACGGAAACCCTCAGGGGGGTGGTGGACAGGGTAACCTTTCACAATCCGGATAACGGGTGGTCAATTTTAAGGGTTCAGCCCTTTGATAATTTTGGGCAACAAGAAACCGTGGTGGTCCACCAGACAAAGGTTTTTGCCGGTGCCACCATGGAGTTCTGTGGGGGATGGACCCATCATCCCAAATATGGCCGCCAGTTTCAGGCAACCCTTGCCAAAGAGAAAAGGCCGGCCACGGCCTCGGCCCTTGAAAAATATATAGGATCAGGGCTTATCAAGGGGGTGGGCCCCAAGACCGCCCAAAAAATTGTCCGGCATTTTAAGGATCAGACCCTGGATGTTTTTGAACAGGAGATCCAGCGTCTTACGGAAGTGCCGGGAATCGCCTTTAAAAAATTAGAGATGATTTCATCGGCCTGGTCCGAGCATAGGGCCATCAGGGATGTGATGATGTTTTTGCAGTCCCATGGTATCTCCACGCTTTTTGCCGTTAGAATCTACAAGGAATACGGGGACAATGCCATTTCCCATGTGACCCAGGACCCCTACCGTCTTGCCAATGATTTTTACGGGATCGGATTTTTTTCTGCAGACAAGGTTGCCTTGAGTATTGGTCTTGCCCCTGACAGTTCCCAGAGGATAATGGCCGGGATTCGCCATGTTCTGGCCGCTGCCCGTAATTTTGGCCATTGTTATCTTACCGGTTCCCAGATTAATGAGCAGGTGAAAGAACTGCTTGACCTGGATCTTTTTGACAGGCTTGGATCGCTGTTGGCATCAATGGAAAAAGAAAGACAGTTGATGAAACGGGAACTTGTCAGCCCGACCGGGGAGATCCAGTTTTGTTATTATTCAAAATCCCTATATTTTGATGAACAATATGTGGCCCGGCGTATTCTGGAGCAGAGTCCCGCTCCAAAGGTTGATTCAGCACGGACACAGCGATGGATCCAATTGTTTTGCAGTACAAAAAATATGGAATTAAGCCGGGAACAGGCCGGGGCAGTGGCGGGAATTGTGGGGGAAAATTTTTCTATTCTTACCGGCGGACCCGGATGCGGAAAAACCACCACCACCCGGGTCATTGTTAAGTTGTTGGAAGCCATGGGGCTGCGGGTGATGCTGGCCGCTCCCACGGGGCGTGCAGCCCAGCGCATGGGGGAGGTAATCGGCAGGGAAGCCAAAACCATCCACAGGCTTTTGGGATGGCAGGGGGGAAAGTTCAAGAAAAATGAGCAGACACCGCTTAAAATGGATTTTTTGGTGGTGGATGAATGCTCCATGCTGGATATTAATCTTACGGCCTCCCTTTTGAAAGCGGTTCCTGAAAATTGCCAGGTGGTTTTTATCGGTGATTATGACCAGCTGCCTTCGGTGGGGGCGGGGAATGTGCTCAAAGATATCATTGCATCCCAACGGGTGGTGTGTTTTCGCCTTACCCAAATTTTTCGTCAGGGCAGCAAGTCTAGGATTATTCAATATGCCCATCAAATCAATTCAGGTAAGATGCCCTGGATTGAATCCCCCTTCAAGGATCCAGGCGTATGGAAAAATAATATCGATTGTCTTTTTTTGGATTCAGATGAGGCCACCAAGGAGCAGATCCGTTTTGTGGGAAAGGTTAAGCAGCTTTACGAGGCGAGTGAGTCCGTTGACATCTCTGCCCGTCCGGCCGATATGAGGGATAGGAAACAGGAGAGCCCCTATGAATTTAGGGTAAATGACCCGGGTTCCCCCTATGAAACCGAAATCACCATTCCTAAAAAATTTGCCCATGTCAACCTGGACCAGCTGGCCCGGACCGGAAACAAGATTGAGGAGCTGATGAGTGTTTTGAAAAAGGTCCATCCCTGGTCTTCCCTCCACTATGGCCTTACAGCTCTTGAGGTGGTTAAAAAACTCTATATGGAGTGGATTCCCAAGTATGTGGGGAGGGAATCTGAAGTTCAGATTTTGTCGCCCATGACCCGGGGTAGTCTGGGAACCGTCAATTTGAACCGGGTGATCCAGGAGACGGCCAACCCCTTTTGCCAGGGGAAACAGCAAATTACCGTGGGCCAGCGGATATTTCGGACCGGGGATCGGGTGATCCACAGGAAAAACAACTACGACCTGGGGGTTTTTAACGGAGATATTGGTATCATTCTTGATATCAACAACATCGATTTAACCTGCGCAGTAAAGTTCTTCCCCGATAACAGGGTGGTGCAGTATAAACAGACCGATATCATGGAACTGGACCTGGCCTATGCCATCACCATTCATAAATCCCAGGGGTCTGAGTTTGAAGTTACGATTATACCGGTACTGACCCAGCATTTTAAGATGTTGTTCAGAAATCTGGTTTACACCGGCCTTACCCGGGCAAAAAAAATGGCTGTGTTTGTGGGAACCAGAAGGGCTCTTGGCATGGCAGTTCAAAATCAGGATATCAGCCGGCGCCAGACAGCCTTGCGGGAGTTGTTGATCGCCGGGAAAAACTAGGATATAATCTTTATCAAAACAAACCATAAAATGGAGATTAAAATGAAACAGATTAAACTGTTGATGGTTCTGACCCTGATGTTTGGTATGATTTTTGTGGGGTGCAGCAAATTAACCCAGGAAAATTATAAAAAGATAGAAATGGGCATGGAATATGAACAAGTGGTCGGTATTCTCGGCAATCCGGAAAATT
Organism: Desulfobacteraceae bacterium; assembly: GCA_016744295.1. Classification (GTDB taxonomy): domain Bacteria; phylum Desulfobacterota; class Desulfobacteria; order Desulfobacterales; family Desulfobacteraceae; genus NBML01. Next base: position 14,421 of record JADGEQ010000022.1, read on the forward strand.
GTGATGCTGCCCTGGGAACAAAAAAATGTATATGGGGAAATGATGCGAAACATATCACCATCGCATTTATAGGAGATAAAGTGGTCCTTCCTTCCATGAAAGGGCTGTAATATAAATTTTGCAAGAAGGGAGAAGATAAGGTGCAATTTATTGTAACAGGCCATGACGGTAAGGATGACGGTGCCCTGGACCGCCGGATGGCTGCCCGTGAAGCCCACCTGGCCACGGCAAAGAAAATGGTTGAAAACGGTAGATGGCTCCATGCGGCGGCCATGTTGAATGATGAGGGAAAAATGACAGGCTCCTTGATTATCTGCGAATTTGATTCCAGACAGGCTCTGGAAAGCCAGTGGTTGGATAGTGAGCCCTATGTGCTGGGAAAGGTTTGGGAAAAAATAGAGATCACCCGGGCCCAGGTGCCCCCCCTCTGGGATAAAAAATAGAAGCCAAGCGGCCGCATCACCGTCGGGCATGGTGTGGCCGGATTCATCCCCCTTTCCCTTCCTGGCCATCGAACAAACGTTGCGCTCAGACCCGACCCAGGCCCCCCTATTTTAAGATGAAGGAGGTTGTGATACCGATAAAATAACAGACAACCGTCTTTTTCGCCGACTCCTTGACATTATGGGGATTCCTGGTATCATTCAAGGTATCACCCCCTTGAAATGATATTTTTTTAACCTTGCCTGTTTTACGATTTTCGTAACTCTAACTCGATATAAGGAGGCGTATTATGGTATCTGTTAAACATTTGGCCATCTGTGTATTGCTGGGTATAGCACTTGTCTGTGCCGGCCCGGCCAAGGCCGAAACATGGAAGATGACTTCCCTGAACTGGCAGCCTTATTCAGGGGCTGAAATGGCCAGTCAGGGCAATTCCATCCAGAAATTGCGGCTGTTGCTGGAGGAACACGGTATCACCCTGGTTGTTGAGTTTTATCCCTGGAAAAGAGCCCAGCACCTGGCCGCTAAAAATGAGTATGTCGGGTATTTTCCGGCCTGGCCCGAAGAGGTGGGCAAAGGATTTACAGCCTCTCCGGCCGTGGATACCTCGGTCATCGGCTATATAAAACGAAAAGACGAAAAGATTGATTTTAACACGGTGGAAGGACTGTTTGAAAATTACAAGGTGGGTATCGTATCCACCTATGTGTATCCGGCATCGGTACAGGCGGCAATGAAGGCCTATCCCAAAAACACGGATAAGAGCACAGATGAGGTCTCTTTGTTGAAAAAATTGTCCGGGGGGCGTTTCCAGGTTGCGCTGACCGACCCCAATGTCATGATGTACCTGGCGGGCAAAGAAGGTATTTCCAATGTGGAGCCGCTGCCCAAAACTCTGGTAGACAAGCCTTTGGTTATCTCTTTCCGGCAGGGGGCGGATAACCAGAAACGGATTGATTTTCTTGAAAAAATACTGGGTAAATAAAGATCCAACAACCCGGTGCACTGGTATAATATTTTATCCCGGTCGCCGGGTAATATCCTTGTGAGCCCATTATTTTATGGCTTTCTATTTTGTTAGAAGTTAGATCTTTTTATCTTGTTTTCAAACACAGCCGGATAAATTCGGGGATGTCACTTTTCCGGTCAAATCTCAGGTTGACCATGGCCCGGGTCATGGCCACATAGATCAGGTTGAACTCATCCGGGTCAACTCCGGCAGGGTTGATGATTTCCCCCTCCTTGAGCAGGGGATGAAAATCCTCCAGAAGCAGAACATTGGCCCATTCCAATCCCTTTGATTTATGGGCTGTGGTCAGAAGTATCCCGGCCCTATCCCCCTCCACAGCCTGTTCCATGATCCGGTTCACATGGGTGGGAATTTGTGTGGTATATTTTTCAACCATTTTGCACACAGAGGAGAGTTCAAAATCTTCCACGGTTCTGGCATAGGATTTTAACTGGCCGAAGCTGGCAAAGCTTTTGACATAGACATCTTTAATCCGGGAATGATCATCCTTGTACAGGTAATAGACATCCTTGAGAATGGTCAGCCGATAGTTGGCCACCCCGCCCACAAATCCTATTTTGTTTTTTTTGTATAGCCGGACCGCCCTGTCAAAGAGGGTGGCATTGGTCCGTGCGATAAGGGTATGGTGCCCTGGGTCCCATGGCGGTTTTACCGGCACGGGGGTGCCGACAATCTGCTGGTTTTCGTTTTTAAATCTTTTCAGGACCATGTTGGCTACCTTTGCAACATTATTGTCAAACCGGAAACTTTGGGTCAGATATTTGGTTTTGACAGCTGAAAAACTTTTCAGGGTATCCTTTGCCCCTCTGAAACTATAGATTTGCTGATGACCGTCCCCCACCAGGATTATGGCGGCAGGTTTTCGGGTCTGGTTTTGACCGCAATCTTGATTCTGCCGGGGCCGGGCCTGGGCAAAAACAATGGCAGCGGTCACAGGGTTGATGTCCTGTGCCTCATCCAGAAGGATACAATCATAGTTCAGAAAGGGGTTTGACAATTGATATAGTTTTAAATATCCGTCATGTATCATGCCGATACTGTCGTTGGAGCCGTCACACATAAGCCTGCCCAGACAATTTGCATGGTCAACCAGGGGGGGAATGGGGCTTTTGTTTTTTTTATAAAATCCCCTTGCCGCCGGCGGGATGTGATGGTGGGAAACCTTGGGATCTGCCGAGACCAGGTAGTTGTACAGGGTGTCCATGGAAAACCTGGCATCCTCATATTTTTTAAGATTCAAGGCTGCCATGACCTGGTTGGCTCTGAAGCCTTTTACCAGTCGGTCTTTGTATTTAAATCCCTTAACTCCAAAAGCCAGGGCATGGGTAGTTCTCGCGGTGACATTGTTCGGAAATTTTTGGGTGGCCTCCAATTGGACACTTTTGTTGAAGGCGATGTATAAAAACCGCATTTTGGGCCGCTTCTTTGTATATTCCACCAGGGTGGTGGTTTTGCCGGTGCCGGCAAAGGCCATTATTTTGAGGGTATCTCCGGGCAACAGGTCGGCATTGATAATTTCTTTTTGTTCGCTGGTAATTTTAATCATTCTTTGTTTGTTTGGTGGTTTTCTTGATTGTTTGCCGGGTGACAGGGAAACGCCTAAAAATGTCGGCTTATTTGAGAAATAGTCCTCTTTTTTCAAGGAATAATTTCATGTGGGGTCGGTTTTTTTTGCCCATGAAATCGGCCATCTGTTGTCTCCAGGTTTGATCCCTCAGGTTGCTGTCCCTGGATAAATAATAGTTTCTACAGGTTTGGTCATAACTTTCCAAACTTTTTTCCGAGGCCATCTCCTGGTGCTCTGTCTGCTCTTTTTTTAAATCAGTGCCAAAAAAATAATCTTCCTTTAATACCAGGTCAAGGGGAAGTCGGGGTTTGATGGCTGGGGTTTGATCGGGATATCCCAGGCACATACCAAAGAGAGGATAGGCATTGTCCGGAATATTTAGTAATTCACAAACCTTTTCCGGGTCATTTCTAATTCCTCCTATAAAGACCCCGCCAAGTCCCATTGACTCTGCGGCTATCATTAAATTTTGGGCCACAAGGGCCGTATCCACGGTGGCCACGACAAATTGTTCTGCCCAACCGGTTTCGGCCTCAACTCCATGGTAGTGGCAGGCAGATTCAAGCCGGGTAAGATCGGCACAGAAAATAAGGAAAACAGGGGCCTGGTCTACCCAGGGCTGGGGTCCTGCCAATTTGGCAATCTGTTGTCTGTTCTCTTTGTTCCTGACCCGGATAATGGTATAGGCCTGGACATGGCTTGAGGTGGCTGCAGACTGGGCTGTTCTGACAATGCCATGAAGCAGGTTGTCGTCAATGGGTTTGTCTGTAAATTTGCGGACAGACCTGTGGGCAGATAATAGATCAATGGTTTTATTCATGGGATATTAATCCTTGTTTGATTTCCTCTATGGTTATTTAAACCTGGTGTTTTTTACTATCATTTTATGGGATCTGTTTCAAGTTGCCGCAGGGGTTTAAGCGAGGCTGTCAATGCCATGGCAATGGTACACAAAACTGCCAGAATTAAAAAAACGATTTTATAGCTTGCGGATATATCAAAAATGTATCCTGCCATGAATGGGCCAATGGCCCCGCCTATGGTGCTGCAGAATATGACGATGCCAAAGAGAAGTCCATGGGATTTTGTTCCGAAAAATTTTGCGATCAAGGGTGACACCAGGGAAAAAAAACCACCATGGGCAAACCCGTATACAGCTGCAAATAGGTAGAACATCCATAAACTTTGCACCACCTGGAGCCAGCACAATGACACAAATAAACAGAAAAGACAGATTAACAAGGCAGGCTTTTCACCAAATTTATCCGCTGCACCGCCCATTAGAAATCTGCCGGTAATACTCACCCCACCGATGGTTGCTAAGATACCGGCGGATATGGCGGACGGAATGCCAAGATCAATGGCATGCTGTACAATATGAATAATAATCGTATACACACAAAAAAGAATAATAAAATAGACAATGCAAATTGTCCACAATTGCCGGGTGCGAATTGCCTGCTTAAAATCCAACCCCTCTTCGGATTCATTGGTTTTTGATGTGTGGCTGATCCCATTGTCAATGAATTGGTCTTTTTGGATAGGATCACGGACCAAAAACTGGGCAAGACATAAAACAGAGACGATGATCATAAATGCCAATACAACAAAGGAGGTCCGCCATCCGTAGCGATTGATAAGCCAGTTGATAAAAAAAGGCATGATAAACATGCCAACCCCCGTTCCGACCTTAATGATGCCGCTCATCATGCCCCGTTTTTTCTTGAACCACCGGGACACCGTTGACAGCGGGATAACATCTATGCCGCCAAGGCCGATTGCGACAATAAAACCATAGAACAGATACAACTGCCATGGAGAATGAATGGTTGCCATCAGAAGAAATCCCAGACCGAGAAAAATGCCGCACCCGCTCATGATGAGCCGGGGCCCGAATCTGTCGTTCAGATTTCCCAGAACAATACTGGAAGAGCCATGCACCAGAAAACACAATGAGGCAGCCCCGGAAATGGTTGCCCTTGACCAGCCAAATTCGTTTATCAGCGGGTCAAAAAATACACCAAAGCTGTTACTGACACCCCAAACAACTGCCTGGATAAAAAACCCCGCAACAATAATGATATAGCCGTAAAAAAAAGGTAGTCTTTTGATATCTGTAGACACAAGTTGATCTCCATTCTATGGGATTTGCCAACCCCATTAAATACCATTGAAAAATAAAGGTTAATAGGTACAGAATACCCTATTTTTGACCAGCACAGATTAAAATCAAATAATTTTGGTTCCTATAATCTGGATTCCTGCCGGGAAATTTTACCAGGGTATGGACCTGTCTCTTTGGATCTGTTATTCTCCGGTTTTTTTTGTAGACGGGAAAATTCCATGGTACCCAGCGTTCAATCCAACATTCTAAGGCTTTATATCATAAAGTTGTCCAAGTGGCTCATGCTGACCATGCCCATTGTGTTTTTGTTTTACCAGGCAAATGGGCTTTCCACCCAGGATCTTTTCCTGCTCAAAGCGATCTATTCCATTTCCATTGTGGTGTTTGAAGTGCCGTCGGGATATTTTGGCGATATCTGGGGTAGAAAATCTTCCCTGGTACTGGGAAGTTTCCTTGGATTTGTCGGATTTGCCCTGTATTGTGTCTCCACAGGGTTTTGGGGGTTTCTGATCTGTGAGGTTATCCTGGGCATTGGCCAGAGTTTTATATCCGGTTCTGATTCAGCCCTGCTGTATGATACCCTTCAGGAGGCAAAAAAAGAAAAAGAGTATCTGAAGATTGAGGGCAGGCTCATTTCGGCCGGGAATTTTGCCGAAGCTGTGGCAGCCCCCATCGGGGTTCTCATCGCCGTCATGGGGCTTCGCACCCCCTTTTATTTTCAGACGGCTGTTGCCTTTGCCGCCATTCCGGCTGCCCTGACCCTGATTGAACCTGCCCAAAGGGGCACCGTGGAAAAAGCTGGCTTCCAGCAGATCTTTAAGATCCTGAAATTTGCCATGGTGGAGCACAAAGGATTGCAGACCACCATTATCTATTCCGCGGTGATTGGCACGGCCACACTGACCATGGCCTGGTTTGTACAGCCCTACTTTGTTTTTTTATCACTTCCCCTGGCCTTTTACGGTATTGTTATTCCCCTTTTAAACCTGACCACAGGCGTTATCTCCATTCAGGCCTACCGGGTGGAAAAATGGCTTGGCCGGGAGGCCGTAATTTTGTTCATTGCCCTTGGTATTGCAGCCGGGTATTTTTTTCTGGGGACTTTTCAGAGCATGGGAGCGCTTGGCTTCATGTTTTTTTTCTATATCATCCGGGGGCTTGCCACCCCAATTTTGAAAAACCAGATCAACGAAATCACCCCCTCTGATATCCGGGCCACGGTACTCTCCATCCGGAGTCTCATCATCCGGCTGTCCTTTGCCATGCTGGGACCTCTGCTGGGCTGGCAGGCCGACCGGGCCGGGCTTCCCGGGGCATTGGTTGCCGGGGGCGTTCTCTTCCTGGGCACAGGCCTTGGGGCTGCTTTGCTTCTCATCCACACCTTACGGGAAAGATCCCGGTTATCTGATTTAAGAGGATTGGATCCCGGGCAGGAGTTGCCGAAACCCTAGGCCCCCAAAATATATCATGGTGATCGGTTCGGTTTTTTGTGATATATCAGACCTTTTGGAAAATATAACAGATACAATTTGACCATCGGAGAAAATAGATTGAAAAAAAACACACCAAACCTTCCCGGAACCCCCATGGGGATCGTAACACCTGATCAGCTTGAAAAGATGGTCAGGGTTGCCAGAAAATACAAGATTGAAACGTTAAAAATCACCACTGGCCAGCATCTGAAAATGCTCGGGGCAGACCAGGAGGATATTCCCATGATAATGGAAGAACTGGGGGGCAGTCTTCCCGGGACCCCCCATTTGAAAATTGGACTCCGTAACCTCCAGGCTTGTGTAGGGTCTCCCTTTTGCAGCTTTGCAACGGCAGATACCCGGGAAATGGGGATGCTTCTCCAAAAAGCATTTGTAAATCGTGTTTTTCCTGGAAAAGTCAAGGTGGCTGTTTCAGGGTGCATCTCCAACTGCTGTGAAGGGTATGTCAGAGATTTGGGGATTTTTGCTAAAAAATCCGGCTGGACCCTTATCTTCGGAGGAAACGCAGCGGGCAGACCGCGAATAGGCGATGTGATCGCCGACAAACTGAGCGCTGAGCAGGTGATCCTCCTGGCAGAAAAATGTCTTGGTTACTATTGTGATAATGCCAAAAAGGAAGAACGGGCCGGCCACATGGTTGCCCGCATTGGGCTGGATGACCTTCTCCAGGCGATCAAGTAAATCGTTTACCAACAGGTTTGAAAGATCCTTTAGGGCGGGCCCTGGAGCCCAACCTCAGTGGGGCCTCCTATCCCGTGGTAAATCTTATCTGAAAAACAAATCAGGCCTTTGGGTAAGGTGCATCAGTTGAGAACCATTTTAATGCTTTTTTCAAGATTGCTGTGGTAAATTTTTGCCTGGCTTTGATCCCGGGTGATAAAGGGTATCAACGCTGTGGGTGAAATAAGTTGCAGCAGAAGCGGGATGGGGCATACCCCGACGATCATGGCAAAGGCCACCCTCTCCTCCCAGGTGCCAAAGGGTTCTTTGCTGTTTTGGGGACGTATTTGGGGAAGGGCTCCGCCAAATCGATGATAAACATCACCAGATATGCCATGGGGAATATTATCCATAACATTATTTTGCTCTTTTCTCTGTGCCGTGGCAACGTTTTCCATCTGCGCAATTGCCTGGTCAAAACCTGTCCCTGGGTCAAGCTTTTCTGACAAAGCCTGTGGATCCAATCCCAGGGCCATGGCTCTGCCCATGAAAATATGGGCATCCTGGGGGCGTTTTTTACAAAGCGCTGCAAAGCCCTGGTGGTCAAGGATAAAAACGCCTTTGGCAGTATCTTCGTTGTTGCTGCTTTCTCTATGTTTTTTAGGATATTGCAGAAAATTTATACACCCAACAGGGCAATGGAAACAGGCATGGGAATGACGAAAATACTTTTTCACCAGATCTTTTGCAAGATTGCAGTCCACCATTTTTTCCAGAACTGACATGGATTTTTGTTTGGGCAATTGTTTTTTGATCTGGGCAGTCAGATGTCGGTCCTCTTGAAGATCCTTGGCAGCAAAGGGAATCTTGCCTCCGCCCTTGAGAACAATGGCGCAAATATTTTTGGACTTCATAAATCCTGCAAGACCGCACCGGTCAAATCCGCCAAATACAGCGGTACCAGCTGCACCATGGGGGTCGGTAGAATTGGGACCTGCCATCAGAGCAATTTCCTGGATACCCCTTGAGTTTAATTGTTTGACTGTCTGGGGAATGCTCAGCCCTGCAAGATCATCTGCAGGCTCGATACAGATCCTTCCCTTTTCAACCACCACCACACAGTCTTTTTGAGACCTGCCCAGAAACAGGGCAAAATCAATTTCTGAAAGTTTTAACATGACTCCTGATTTTACCACAACAGGCAAATGGCAGATTTTTTTGTCATCTGAATAAAATGAGGCAACCATGAGGCAGGATCCAGGTGCAAAACCTCCGGTAAGGGGACCTGTCCCGAGAACCAGGGGAGTCTGATGGCTGTATTCTTTTAGCAAAAGCGTATTGACAGCAGCCCCGCCAATGTGTTGAGCCATGTCCATTGTAAGTTCTTTATATAGGATGGATCCAGTTTCAAGATCCACCACAGCAATTTTATTGTTTTTACCTGAACTTCTCATATCTTCCCCTTTGCTGGAATGCTTTTTTGCCACTTGAATCTGATTTTTGCACCGCCATATCCGCAGGCGTCAATACAGCGCATGCACATGATGCACTCGGACATGGGAATTTGAGGTGAGATCCCCTGCAAAAGAGCATCTTTGTCGATGATCCCCATGGGGCAGATATCAGCGCACTGCATGCATGAAAATTTTTTGCATTGATTTGCACCGATCACAATCTTGATAAATCCTAGTTTTGCCGCCAGGGCCAGAACAGCGCCAACCGGACAAAAGTATCTGCACCAGGACCTTTTTTCTCCCATCTCAAGAGCTGCCACAACAGGGAATATCCCCATTTGAAACCCCTTGAGTACCCCGTTTGGTCCGTAGGACCTGCAAAGACTTCCAATGGGGCAGACAGTGCAGAAAGCCTGACAGCCTATGCCTGCGCTTGTGCCTACAGCACCGGCCAGGATGCCGTATTTGATCAGGCGTCCCCTTAAAAATTTGGGCAACCCAAATTTGGGTGTGATCTTTCCCACAAGATCCAGGACAAACCCAAAGGGACAGATAAACCCGCAGAAGGCCCGGCCCAGAAAAAGGGTCAGCACCATGAGAATAGATGCCGAACCAAGACCTGTCAGCAGCAGAACCTTTGTTGAGGCAAGGTTTTGCAAAAAGCCTGTGGGGCATGCAAGGGAGACAGATCCGGCCGTAAAATAACAAAAGGAGCCCACCAGCACCATCACCAGCATAAAAAATGCCAAGGCCTGGACAGGCCACCGGATCAGCCGAATCCAGCCAAGCCTTTTACCCCTGGTAAAAACAAGGGCTTGTTCCGGGCATTGCTTGACACAGGCAGGGTCACCTTCACACAGATCGCATTTTATGATGGACCCATTGGGGGTAATCATTGGAGCGGCTTCCGGACAGGCCAGGGCACAGATGCCGCAGTTTGTACACAATTTTTGGTTTATCCTGACAATCCCGTCCACATCCTTTTGTATGGCTCGGCTGGGACAGGCCGGAATGCAAAGGGGATCTTTGCAATGGAGACATACCAGGGTAAAATTATTGCCCTGATCCTCGGACCGAAGGGTTCTGATTCCGGTTGATGAGGGGGCAATGGCAAGCACCTGGCGGGTTGAACAGACCATTTCGCAGGTGCCGCAACCCGTGCACAAAGAAGGGTTAAAGACTATGGTTCCAGGACGTTTCATTGATTTTACCTTGTCTGGCAAGGGTCGTATATCGTCTATATTAAGCTGAATAGATTCTGGCATCTCAAATTCCAATTCAAGGTTTCTTATATTAATGGGATATCATTTATTGTTTTGCTGCCCTGGTAATTAACCTGGTAATTCATATGGGGGGCAAAACAAAATACCCGTACTATTCCATTGTGTTTCTTTCCATGTAAACCTGCTGTCGGCAGGCCGGACAAAGGCTCAGATAATCAAGTTTTTTCCTGTTCACCTGTTTTTGAATATAATTGGCAATGGGCAGACTGGTCACACCCAGGCCACAGCGGGTGCACAAGAGAATGTTTTGGTCAGGTTGTTTTTCCTTTGAAAGCGTTTGCAGCCCCTTGACCAGATCCCGGCAGCTTACACCTTCAGGACAGATTCTTGTTCCTGCATCGCACCCGGTACAGCGCCAAAGTCCAGCATCTTCAAGGATATCGCCAAAAATATCCCCAGAGGTGAAATTTTGGGAAAGCGCTTTTTGGATGATTCCCCGGGGTGAAATATCCATGGAAAAATCTTCATACATTTCAGCCATGGGACATACTGCCACACATTTTCCGCAGTCAACACAAAGCATTGCCCCTGATTGTTCAAGTACCTTGTTTATCATATGTCTTGTCCTTTTCTGCTGTCGTGCTTTCTGTCTTCCTTGCTTTCTTCCTTTGCAAGTTTTGCAGCACAGGCCTTGAACTCCGGAATCTTTGAAACAGGATCCAATGCTTCGTGGGTCAGGGCATTGGCCGGGGCTTCGGCAAAGTGAAAGGGTATAAACAAAGATCCTGGCCTGACATCCCGGGTGAGTCTTGCAGACAAAACAATGCTCCCCCTTCTTGTGGATACCCGGACAGAATCTTGTTGGGATATGTTCAGCGCCAGTGCATCATCGGGATGAATTTGAGCAAAGGGGTGGGCTGCCTCTTGGCTCAATGTTTTTGAACGGCGGGTCATGGTTCCTGTATGGTAATGGCAGAACATCCGCCCTGTCACCAGGACCAGGGGATACTCAGGATCAGGCATCTCCCTTGGGGGGGTATAATCGGGCACCACAAAAAGTCCTTTGCCCCGGGAAAAATTATCTTTGTGCAGAAAGCTTGTACCCTGATGATCATGGCTGGGACAGGGCCACTGTAGTCCAGCGGATTCAAGCCGGGTAAAATTGATCCCCCCGTAAATAGGCACAAGCGTTGCCAGCTCATCCATCACCTCTTCTGGGTTTTTATAATCAAAATCAAGGTTCAGTTTTTGGGCCAGACGGTTCAGGATGGTAAAATCATCCACAGCTTCACCCGGTGGCAGGACAGCCTTGCGCAACAGCTGTACCCTGCGTTCAGTATTGGTAAAGGTTCCTGTTTTTTCAGCAAAACATGCCCCCGGCAGAACCAGATCCGCAAGTTGGGCTGTTTCTGTCAGAAAAATATCCTGAACCATGAGAAAATCAAGTTTTTTCAACCGTTCTCTCACATGGTTGATATCAGGATCACTCATCATGGGATTTTCCGCCATAATATAAATGGCTTTTACATTGTCTCCTGCCTGGCCGGTCATTTCGGTGACAGTAAGCCCCGGGGTTGAAGGCAGACAGGTTTTCCAGCTTGCTTCAAATTTTGACCTGACACCGGGATCTGTTACATCCTGGTAACCCGGCAGAAGATTTGGCAGGGCTCCCATATCACAGGATCCCTGGACATTGTTCTGGCCTCTCAAAGGGTTGATTCCGGCGTTTTGCCGGCCCACCTGGCCGCAGAGCATGGCCAGGTTGCAGATGGCATGGACATTGGCGGTGCCGCAGCTGTGCTGGGTGATTCCCATACAAAAGACGATGGAAGCGCTTTTGGCCTTTGCGTAGAGCTGGGCCACCTTTGCTATCATGTTCGGCCCGATACCGGAAATCTCAACTGCCTTGTCCATGGGCCATGATGCAAGATTTTTCTTTACTGCCTCAAAATTTTGGGTGCGTTCTGTGACAAAAAAGCTGTCTTCAAGGCCATTGTCCAGGATATGGCCCATCATCCCGTTGATCAGGGGAATATCAGCACCAAAGTTTATTGGCAGATAAAAATCTGCATTTTTTGCCGGCTCAGTACGCCTGGGGTCCACCACGATAAGGGTCGCACCCTTTGCCCTGGCTTCATAAATTTTCCCCATGATGATGGGATGGGTTTCTGCTGCATTGGAGCCAAACATGATGATAAGATCAGCCCCGACAAAATCATCAATGGAGTTGGTCATTGCACCGCTTCCAAGGGCCCGGGCCATGGCTGCGGCTGTGGGGCCGTGGCAGAGACGGGCGCAATGATCAACATTGTTGGTGGAAAATCCTGTTCTGATCAATTTTTGGAAAAGATAATTTTCCTCATTGCTGACCCTTGCAGAACTCAATCCTGCCACAGCGTCGGGGCCATATTTATCAGCCGCAGCCTTTAATTTTTCCGCGGCAATATCCAAGGCCTGTTCCCATGGGATCTTTTGAAACCCGTTTTTACCCTTTAAAAGGGGGGAGGTAAGTCGGTCAGGGTGATGGACAAATTCATGGGCGTTCCAGCCCTTGATACACAGTTGGCCCCTGGAAACAGGATGATCCTTGTCCGGAAGGGTTTTTACAATATTTCCATCCACAACCTCAAGAATTATCCCGCAGCCGCAGCCGCAATATGGACAAATGGTTTTTATAAAATCAATTTTCATGGTCTGTTCCCAGGGAATCTGTCCATGCAGGCAGGGTTAAACCCGCAGGTGACGCGTTGGTCAGGTTAGAGAAAAGTGGGGATCGTTGCCAGGTGTCTGAACCTGCCCGATAGCCGTAATCCTTGTCAAGTGCGGTGCGCATGGGCCATTGCAGCAGGGTTAGCGGAATGCCCACGGGACAGGCATCCTGGCATGCACCGCACCCCACGCAAATATCTGCAAGATGAAAGGCACGGATCATGTGAAAACCAATGGTATCTGCCCCTAGCTGGCCCTGGCTGACCCAGAGATCGTCTGCAAGTTTACAGGAAGAGCAATTACACAAAGGGCAGGCGTTGCGGCAGCCATAGCACTTGATGCATTTTTCAAATTCCCTCTGCCAAAGATTTTTTCGCACCTGAATATCCCCTGAAATAAAACCACTTGCACCAGGATCTTCCAGGGGATCAACACCCTTGACAGGGGGTCCGATGACTATGGGTCCGATATCCGTGGACAAGGGGGTGGGTGTCTCACACAAACAGGCATTTGCCTGGTCCTGATCACAGGCCATCCCAATGATATTCAGCCTTGTTCCATCCATTTGGTTGCGTTTGATCAGTTCTTTGAGTGCCCGTTCATCACAGCCCCGGCAGATCACCGAAAGTTTATAGTCCCCGGGCAGCTGTCTGACCATGGCGGATGCAAGTTTTGCCAGAAGCCATTTGGGAGAGAGGACGAGAAAATCCACATCCAACGGGTTTTCGAAAAGATGGGGCGCAACCCCGCTTTCCTGCCGGATCAGTCCGAGGACCCCATTGCTTTGGCCTGATTCAATAATTGTTTTTACAATCTTTTTTGCTTGTTCGAGCATATTTACCCCCTATTGACCTGATTGACCCGATTTGACTGGTTGGCCATGAGCGTGACTGGCACCGTTACCGGCATCTGGTTCAATTGTTTGATCTGTTGTCCTGTCCGGTCCTTTGGATTTAAGGGGGGGCAATTTTTCCAGCAGATTTACAAAATTTTGGATCAGGCCGGCAAATTGATGGGCCTCATGGGCCGTGCCATAGCTGGTTAAAAGCCGCCTTGAATCTATACCCGCCGTATCCAGAAGAGTTGCAAGCAATCTCATCTGCTTTGCACTTCTGTGATTGGCATTATTATATCTGCACCCATCCAGATGGCAGGCCAGAACGGCAACCCCGTCAATCCCCAGGGAAAATGCCCTGATCACCGCATCTGGTTCGACTCTTGCGGCGCACTCAACTGGAATTACCCTGAAATTTTCAGGCATTTGAATTTTTTGCCTGCCAGCTTCTTCGGCTCCGATCAAAGGACAATACCGGCAGGCAAAGATGATCACCTTTGGATCGACCCTTTTTTGTGTGATATTGCCTGGTGTTTTTTTTGTTTTTTCTTCTGATATTTGTAGGCTCATTTTTCAACTTCCCTGGAATCTGTTACGACTGCAGACCATTCTTGGTGTTTCAAAGGTTCGGGTTTGTCTGGTGGCTGAGATCATTCTCTTTAAAAGCGGTCAAAAGCATGGCCCCAATGGCCCTGGATGTCTGCTCGGGTAATTGAATACTATTGTTGGGGCATACGGACACACAGGTGCCGCAGCCAGTACAGCGTAAGGGATTGACCCTGGATTCAAGCTTGTTGCCCTCGGACAAAAGTTTACACGCCTCAAAGGGGCAGGCTGCAACACAATTTCCACACCCTGAACATCCTTTTGTCACCCTGGCAATGGCAAATTTTGATTGTCTGAACCGACTCTTACCTTGATCTGATGGATTGGTTGAAAGCTGTGATAACGCCTTCATGGCAGCAGCTTGTCCCTGGACAACAGCCTGGTCAGCCAGTACCGGCCATCTTGCAGATCCGCAGACATACACCCCGGGCACATCGGTCTGTACCGGGTTCATGAGGGGTTTTACATTGAAAAATCCCTGGGGTTGGTCATGCTGGGAATCGGTATTAAGACGTATATTGCCGAACACCCCTTTTGTATCAGGATGGGGAGCAAGACCGGTGCTCAATACCACCATTTTGGCTTCAATACTTATTTTTCGGCCCAGACTGACATCAAAACACTCCAGAGACTCAATTTTTTCTTTGCCCAGGAGGGAAGGGGGGGTGTTGGCATCAAACCTGATAAAGTTTATGCCAAGGCTTCTTGCCCTGCGATAGTATTTTTCCAGTTCAGCCCCCGGGCACATCATATCCCTGTGAAAAACGATTACCTTTGTTTGAGGATTGTCTGTTTTGATTTGGATGGCGTTTTTCAGGGTTACAGGACAGCAGATGCCAGAACAATAGGGATGATTTTCATCCCTGAGGCCAACGCATTGGATAAAAATCACAGGACCTTCCATGGGCAGACCTTTCTTAAGCCTGGCTTCAAGCTCCATGGCAGATATCATCCCGGGCAGTTGTCTATATCTGTAGAGCCCATGGGGCAGGACAGCCCTGGCGCCTGTGGCCAGAATCACAGCGCCTGCATTCACACTGACATTTGCTTCACCAATGGTCATTTCTGCTGTAAAAGAACCTAGATCCCCTTTAATGGAGATAAGTTTTGCAGACAGATGGATGGTGATCAGAGGATTGGTTTTGATTGCCGACAAATAGGGTAAAAGAAAATTTTCAGGTGTTTGATTGGAGGGGCCTGTATTCTGGATCAGGTTGAGCATTCCCCCCGGCTGACCGTTCTTTTCAACCAGATGAACCCTGATGCCTGATCTGGCCAGGGCAGTTGCCGCGCTGAGGCCGGCAGGGCCTGCGCCCACAATAAGAACCGAATTTTCGGTTTTTAAGTTTGGAAAAGAGGAGGATTCTTGTTCAGCCAGTCCCACAATAGCCATTTTGATCAGGTGCCAGGCTTTTTTTGAGGCAAGAACATGATTTTTCTGGTGGATCCATAGGCATGCCTCACGGATATCTGCAATCTCGACAATTGCGTCAACCCCCTGTTTTTTAAGGCCGACCCTGATATTGTCAGCTCTTGACGAGCAAGAGCAGATCAACACCTTTGATGCGTCACACTCTTGGATTTGATTTGCCATTCCGGAAAAATCCCGGTCCAGGCAGGCTGAGTCGCAGATTTTCACCTTTTTGACAAAGGGGTATTTGCCGGCAATCTTCTCTTTTACAAGTTCAAGATTAACCCTGCTTGTTTTCTGAATAGATTTTTCAAGAATAGAACTTTTTTGATTTAATTTTTTTTGATTTAATTTGTCCGGGCCAAAATCAATCTGGCCGTGGCAACGGCATAAAAAGCATATCATTGGCTCATCCTTTTTGATTGGGCTTTTTTAATTGAATCCTTTTTAAATATCTTCATTTTAATGGGTCCCTTTACCCATACATGCATGAATGGCTGCACAAGATGCCTGAATCACCGACATTTCCACATCTGCGGGTGCCCTGCAGAATCCGCAGGAAAGTGTCTGGTCCCCATTGTCTCCACTGCCCCCATTGCCACTGATGAATCCATTATCATCTGTCAATGGCTGGAAATCAGTTCCTGCCTTATCCTGTCCTGCCTTATCCGGTCCTGTTTTATCCGGTCCTGTTTTATTCGGTCCTGTTTTATTCTGGGAACAAGGATCAAGGGCTCCGTTCAGGACCACCATATCAAAGCGTTGGGTATTTAATTTTCCTGTGAGGGTGTTTTCGTATCGCACTGCGATCCCATCCTTGGACGGCAGGGGACAGATAAGACCCGGCCTGCTCCTGACCAGGCTGATGGATTGTTTTTCCACGGCATCCAGATAATAATTATAGTAATTACGGCCCTCGGTGCGCATGTCAGTGAAAAAGATAACAACTTCAATACCAGGGTTCCGGCGCTTGACCCATCTGGCCTGCTTGAGGGCATGCATGCAGCAGACTGCAGAACAAAATGAAAATTTTCTTTGATCCCGTGCACCTGCACACTGGACAAAGGCTATGTGGCTGGGAACCTTACCTTCAGGAGTGAGAATTTCACCCCTGTTGGGTCCTGCCTCGGCCGTTAATGATTCAAACTCAAGGGAGGTCATGATATTGGGATGGCTGCCATAACCAAATTCCGGCAGGGCAGAAATGTCTGTATCGGCAAAACCTGTTGCCCAGATTATATTCTTGGCCGTGATCTCTATTTTTTCTACTTTTCTTGTCATATCCACGGCATTGGTGGGACAGAGTTCCACACATTTGCCACATCGGGTGCACAACTCAGTGTCCACAAGAAAAGAGCGGGGCAGGGCATGGGTAAATGTTGGTAAAACAGCATTTTCAGGGCAGATCTCTTCACATTTGCCGCAGAAGATACAAAGGGTTTCATCAATCATGTTGGGGGTTCGGCTGATGGTCACACGGATCAGTTCTTGCTCTTGTGCCTGGTCCTGGCCTGGATCCTGGCTGGGGTTTTTTATCCGGGTAATATTATCAATGGCGGAATGGGTATGAACCCTGATCAGAGGGTCCGTCAGGCAGAGCCGGGACTGGGTCCACACAGGACAAAAGGCGCAATGATCCGTGGGGTAGAGCTTATCAAGCCGTGCAGTCTGGCCTCCCAGCACTGCATCCTTTTCAACCAAATGCACAGGGCAATTGGCACCGGCAAGGTCAAGGGCCGCAGTAATACCGGCCACACCGCCGCCCACAACGATTACCGGAAATTGTTGATCTGCACACATCATTAATTTTCCTTTTTATCCTTAGGTATCCCATGGTTTTTTCCGATTTTCTCAACCCGTTTTCTCAGCCAGGTTACCAGATCATCCTGGGCAAATTCATAGGGAGCAACCCTGTCTTCCAACCGAACTGCAAAATGATCCTCCCCGGCAGGATAGCGCAGGGCATGTTCATATTTTATTTCAAGGGTACCGGATATGGCCGGGCACCTGCGTAAACAAAGGCCGCAGCCATTACATTTGTCTGCCACAATTTCGGGATACCTTCGTTTTTTCATTTTAATGGCTTTGGATTTGCACGCCCTATAGCAGTCCTTGCAACGTTTTTTCTTCTGCCAGGCAAGGCAGGTGTCCTCATTGATCACAGCCTTGCCCAGTATAATTTCTCGTTTTGGAACTTTTTTAATGGCATTGGTGGGACAGATTCGTACACACTCCATACATATGATGCACTTGGACCCATCCATTACAGGTGTGCCAAAACTTGTCAGTCCGTCCAGAATTGATGCAGGATGCAACGCATTTGCCTCACACACATCAATACATTGATTGCACCTTGTGCAGGCCTTTAAAAAATCAGACTCAACCAGGGCTGCCGGCGGTCTTACAAGGGGTTTTGCCGGAACTGCCTTGATCAGGGTAAAGGCTGAGCCTGATATGAGGGCACCGGCTAAAAACTGAATAAAATTCCTTCGGGAATTTTCCATAGGGGGTTCTCCGGGCTAATTCAGAGGGTTGCGCCACCATCCTTATGGATAATGGCGGAACCATGATTCTGATATTTGAAATAGATCTAAATGTGTTGATCAGGCGTTTGCCTTTTTGACCCCATCGATTGTAAACTCCAATCCAAGGGATTTGAGAGTTGTTTCGGTGGGGATGCCGTTTTCATCCCACCCGAAATAGGCATAGTAGTCATCCTGTATTTTTTTCATCTCTTCAGGAGAAAAAACAGCGCCCTTTTTGGGACCTTCGGGCAACGCTTCGGTGAGCATTCTCTTGGGCAGGGTGTCATCCTTGCGGCTGATACCCTCGCGAACATTAAAACAACGCTCCAGGGTTTGAATCCGCTTGCCCGTGGTCCAGAAATCCGCCTCGGACATCTTCCATCCGCAAAGGGGGTTTAAAAGATCAATAAACATCTTGGGAGACCAATACCCTCCGACATAGGAACAGATGGCAAGGGAATTTTGCATGCACCGGTTGGCCTGCTCCTTTGGGGTGTTTCCTTGATTATCTTCCCCGCCGCAGCTCCCCATGGCATAGCTTACCCCAAAGGGTTTATCTCCCCTGGGGTCATGGGCCGCCATCTCCTTGCCCTTGACAATACAGGCATAGTCCATGGCATCATTGCCAATCTCTTGGGCCATTCTTTTGACACCCTTGGAGAGCAGCTCACCCACCTTGCCCTCTTTAAAGGCAATCTTTTTGATCACCTCAATAACAGCCTCGCCATCCCCCCATTCAAGGGTCATTCCCCCAAGTTCCCTGGCAGTAATGATTTCCCTCTCAAAAAGTTCCATGGCAAAACCAATGGATCCGCCAACAGATATGGCATCCAGACCCATGGCGTCACACATCTCAATGGCAGCCATCATGAGATCAAAATCGGCAATACCAAGATTAGAGCCCAAAAGGCCGGCTGTTTCATATTCCGGTCCCCCGGCGATGAGTCCTTCATAATCCCCGCCCCGGATCACCCCGGTTTTCATGCAATGA
This sequence comes from Desulfobacteraceae bacterium, assembly GCA_016744295.1. GTDB lineage: Bacteria > Desulfobacterota > Desulfobacteria > Desulfobacterales > Desulfobacteraceae > NBML01. The sequence continues at coordinate 33,494 of JADGEQ010000022.1, forward strand.
ACAGGGCAGTTATAACAGGCATTGTGTGACTTCCAGAATCTTCGATTGGCTTCTTCAGCACCGATCTCTTCAATATCCGGATACCAGGTGGTCTGGTAATTATTTGTGATCAACGAACCTGTAACCTGGTGGTTACGTTCAAGCATGCCTGCTGTGCCCCAGCGTTTGATACCCTGCCAGCCTTCTCTTTTCGCGGCAAATGCTTTGTTGGCTGCAGCCATCTTGTGAAAGGTTGCAGGATCCGCCACAGGAACCGCTTTTGTCCCCCGGATTACAATGGCTTTGAGCATTTTGTTGCCCATGAGGGCACCGGCCCCCGTACGGGCAGCCGCCTTGAATCGTTCCACTGATACGCTTGCACACAGCACTTGGTTTTCACCGGCCGGGCCTATGCAGGCCACCTTGGTGTAGGGGGCGAGACTGTCTTCGATGAGCATCTCCTGGGTCTCGTGGGTATCTTTTCCCCAAACAGCACCGGCATCTTTAAAGGTCACCTTCTCATCCTGGATGAACAGGTAAACCGGTTTTTTGGATTTTCCCGTGATCAGAATGCCGTCCCACCCAGCCCATTTGATCTCGTTGCCAAAGAAACTGCCGGCCTCGGCATGACTTAACAATCCCGTATAGGGACTCTTGTTGACAAAGCTGCACCGGGTTGAAGGACAGGCCGTTCCTGTAAGAGGACCGGCCCCGATAAACAGGGGGCTGGCTTCTGCAAAAGGATCCTGTTTCGCCTCAAGTCTGTTAAACAATAAATGTGCACCCAGACCGCTGCCGCCCATATAGCGTTCACAGATTTTAGTATCAATCTTTAATACACTGGATTTTTGCTGGGTCAGGTCGATTTCCAATATTTTCCCAAAATATCCGCCTTTTGGAGTTGCCATGGCTATTCTTTCCTTTCTCCGTCTTCATTTGGATAAAACATACTCTGTATCATGTCAGCACCGGCATCTTCCGCCGTGATATTCCGATAGGCCATATTTACGCCAAATCCGCTGTTTCCCGCTATCAGGCAGGCTCCCAGGGAATTACCCGCCTGTTCATTACAGGCCTTTACGCATTCAGGATCTCCTCCGCACATGTCGCACATCAGCGGCATGCCATTGTCTGGATTTCTCCGGACAAACTGGGTTGGGCAGGCTTCCATGCATTTGTTGCACTTGCCTCCCAGACAAAGTTTCGGGTCCAGCTTGATGCCATTGGTTTTTGGATCCTTTACAAGGGCTTTGGGTGTGGTGGGACAGGCTTTGATACAGGGGCTGTCCTCGCAATGCCAGCAAATCACCGGCACATCCACGACGCCTCTGTACTTGAGTACATGGATACGGGACATGGAGGGACGGACAAGTCCTTCGTGGTGGAGGCTGCAGGCGTATTCACATGCCCTGCAGCCGGTACAATTTTGACGTTCTGCAAAAAGATATTTCATGGCCGGCTTAACAGCCGGTTTCTGGTCAGCCTTTGCAGGTCTTGGAATAGTCGCTGTTGCAGCAACCACGGCAACACCCGCTGCTGCAGTTCCCACACGCTTTAAAAAACTGCGGCGAGACGTCTTTTTTTCCAAAACCTCTTGACTGATATTGTCGTCTCTATTACTCATTGGTTTTCCTCCGGATTTAAAAAAGGCTGTTTCCAGCGACTTTTAAGCGTTTTATCAGGAGCGGGTTTCAGCCGCACATACAAAGCAGCAATTGTCCAAAGCAGCAATCGCCTAAAACAACAATCACCATTTTTTGCCGGTCAAAATTGCCGCTCCTAATTTACTTTAAACTAAAATTTTTCGGCTATCAGGCCAGAACAATCCCCTGTTTTTTCAGGTCATCTGCAATCGTACCCAGGCCCAGCTCTCTGAAACGTTTTTCAGAAGGAAGCCCGGTCTTGGCGTCATAACCGGCAGCCTTATAATAGTCGGTAATATTTTTCTTGTGATCCACCTTCCGGGTGATTTTTGATTTTCCCTTACTGAATTGCCGCAACTCCTTGGGCACCTTGATGGAGATGGCATCCTTGGTGAAGCGTTCCGGCAGGGTGTCATCCTTGGCTGTAAAACCGTTCAACGCATTAAAGGCTCTCATCAGGGTGATGAGCATCTCGCTTTTTTCCATGAGCTGCTGACCGTTCAATTCTATCCCCGTGCCTGCTGAAAACAATTCTCCGTAGGTAGAGGGAAGGGTCTGGAGATTAATGACAGTAAAGGCACAAGTACCCAGGATATCGGCAAGCTTGGTGTATTTTTTCAAGGGGAAAATATCCCCTGTGTCCCCTGCTTCATAGGGGTTGAGCTGCTTGGAAAGACCCGCTTCAGGGTTGGTATAGCCGTAGGCATCAATGGTTGCGGCATAGGGGTCCATGTGATGGCCTCCCCGCTCATTAACGGAAAAACTCAGGGCATTACTCTTTGAGGTCCGGGGGCTTCCTGCAGAGATTTCCAGCCCTTTTATGTGCATGGCATATTTATCGGTTCCACGGCCGATCTTTTCCGCCGCCCGCATGGTTCCTTCTGCCAGCAGATCTCCCAGTCCTTCTCGCTGTCCGATTTTCTCCACAAGTTCCACCATGGCATCGGTATTGCCAAAGAATAGATCCATGCCATGGGCTTCCTCTGGGGTCAGCAGTTTGCGCTCGGCACACTCCATGGCCCAGGCAATGACGCTTCCGCATGAAATGGTATCAATACCGTATTGTGCACACAGCTCGGTTGCCTTGGAAACGGCCTGGATATCCCTGATGCCGCACCTGGCGCCAAGTCCTGCTGCTGTTTCATATTCAATGGTTCCGCTGCTGGTTCCGGCATATTTGCCCTCCTGGATGGTGGGCGTATAGTGGGAGCAGGACAATTGGCAGTTAAAGCAGGCATAGGGACGAAGCTTGAGCTTTTTGACATAGGAGGCTTCATCCAGCCCGCCTGCTATGGAATTGTTGTTGTTTTCCTGGAAATTTTTAATGGGCAGCATGCTATAGTAATTGACCGCACCCATCCAGCCTGCAGTACCCACCTTGGGCATGCCGTTCCAGGACCATTCGTCTCTTTCCTCAAGATCTTTCAGGTGCTGGGCAACAGCTCGCTTAAACCGTTTGGGATCGGCAACCGTGAGGCTTTGACTACCCCTTATACCGATGGCCTTGAGATTTTTAGACCCCATTACAGCACCGGGGCCGCCCCTGCCAAATACCCGGTCCACATTGCAGTTGATGGTGGAAATCCTCACCCTTTTTTCACCGGCAGGACCGATGATCATGGTTTCGATATCCTTGTCATTCACAATACCCTTGATGGCCTCGTCAGCTTCCTGAACCAGATGACCCCAGAGGTTGACAGCCGTTTTCAGTTCAACTTTATCATCATCTATCCAGAGCCATACCGGTTTTTTGGCCTGCCCTGTAATTACGATATAATCATAACCGGCAAACTTGAGCTCAGGGCCCAGGTGGCCGCCGGCCCGGCTGGCCACAAAGGTGCTCAGAGGCGACTTGGTATGACAGGTGATACTGGATCCTGTGGGGGCTGTGGTGCCGGTCAAGGGACCGGTACAAAAAATCAGAGGATTTCCCGGATCAAAGGCATCTATGCCTGGTTTACAATTATCATACAAGAGCTTCATGCCCAGAAGATAACCGCCCACATAGGCTTTTGCATCGCTTTTGCTAAATTTTTCCTTGGTAATCTTACCGGTGGTCAGATCTACCCTTAACCCAATTCCTGTGTATGCCCTAGCCATTGTTTGCACCTCCTGTTTCTCCCTGATACCAGATGGGCGCCTTTAAACTCAAAGCATCCATGGGGCATTCTGTTACGCATTGGGGTTCTCCCCCGCACAGATCACACTTAAAGGCCTTTTTAGTTTCCTTGCGGATTTTTATCATTTCAAAGGGGCAGGCTTTTACACAGTCACCACACCCGTCACATTTTTTTGCAATGATCAGCACAGCCCCTGTCTTTGCATCCCGTTCCAGGGCATCCTTGGGGCATACGCTCAGGCACCAGGGTTCATGACATTGGCGGCAGGCATGGGTCACAACCCAGGGAGCAGCTCCGCCGTATTCCCGGTCCACACGGATGGCGCTGAGCTTGGGATTGAACACACCAAAAAGATGATCACTACAGGCCAGCTCACAATGTCTGCAGCCTGAACATTTTTCCAAATCCACAACAATATGGTTAAGTGTGTTATTGAATGTTTTTCCATCTATTTTTTTAAGTCTGGGGTCTGCATTACTGGTCTTTTGCGTGGCCACACAGCCGATGGTTGCAACTGTAACAGCTCCACCAGCAGCAGCAACTACCGCTTTTTTGAGAAATCCACGACGCGTACTGCCCTTGGCTGGCAATTCAGGCGTCATGCTTTCGTCCCTTTCTTTTTCCATTAAAACCCTCCTTCGGTCTCTTTCAGATGTTTATCAAAAGATCTTTCTACTCCATGGCAAGATTTTTTCCCTTTATGCGCATGTTACCTAACAGGAGGAGCTGGGTTAAACAATTGAGGATAATACCCAATTTAGCCTAGGTATTTATACCTAGGCCGGTCTGGTTGTGGGGCTGGAAAAAGCTATGGTACTAGTGTCTACATCCTTTTTAGCCTTTTTGAAACCAGGTATATTTTCCCCATTTAATTTTAAGTACCAGGTATGAAGTACCAGGTATGAAGTACCGGGTATGAAAAATTGAAAGAAGAGAGTCTGTTCAGACAATTTTTATAAAAGAGGGGTTAAAGAGGGGCGGGGGCGGGATTTTAATCCTCCGTGGTATAGCCTTCCCGGATGGCATATTTGATCAGATCCGCAAGGGTTCCCAGGTCAAGTTTTTTCATGATACTGGCCCTGTGGTGTTCAACCGTCCGGGTACTGATGCACAGGATTTGGGCAATTCCCTTGTTGGGAACACCCTCGGCCAGAAGCTTGAGCACCTCTGTCTCGCGCAAGGAAAGCTTTTCTTCCGGTAGATTAAAGCCATTATTGACAATATCGGTCAGGATATCAGGCATATCCTTTACAAGAATGGAAGAGAGAAATGCTTTGCCTCCAAGAATCGTATCCATTGCAATCAAAAGTTCGGCATCTGTATCCTCCTTGAGGAGATACCCGTTGGCACCGGCGGCAAAGGCGTGAAAAAGATATTCTTTTCTTTTGTGCATGGACAGAAACAGAATTTTGATATTCGGATAAAGAGACCTTATCTCCCGGGCAGCTTCAATTCCCCTCATCCGCGGCATGGAGATATCCAGGATTACAACCTCAGCAGGCGTGGTGCTCAAAATGTTTAGCAGCTCAACCCCGTCACCAGCCTCTCCCACTACAGAAAAAAAATTTTGGGTTTCAATGACCTGGCAGATACCTTTGCGAAGCATGGTATGATCATCTGCAATCACAACCTTACAAAGGCTCATGAGTCAGGTTTCCCCTTGGCATCAGGGATTTCAAACCAAAGCCGGGTCCCGCCCTGTCTGGGAGTTTCAATTTGTAATTGTCCCCCCAGCATCCTGACACGCTCATTCATGGCTGTGAGCCCCAGACCGGCCTCTGTCATGCCATTCGCCTGTAAATCATTGACATCAAATCCGGTTCCATTGTCCTGTATGGTAAACCGGTAACCGCCTTTCTGTCTGACAACCCATACCCATATCTGATCGGCCCCGGCATGCTTGACAATATTTGTAAATGCCTCCTGAAAAATCCGGAAAACAAGGATCTTTGACTCCTGGACCAGCCGTTTGTCAATTTTTGCCATATTCGCCTGAATATGGACCTTGAAATGTTTGGCAAAATCCTCAAAGAGCCATTGCAGCGCTGCCGACAGGCCTAAATCCTTAAGCACCGACGGGGTCAGGCTATGGGAAATTTCCCTGACATTTTCAATGGTTCTTGAAATATTTTTCATGGCATGTTTGCAGTCAGACTTTACCCCATCACTGTCCTTGCAGATCTTCATCTCTATGGCCCTGATCTGCAGCTTCAAAAGCGTCAGGGATTGTCCAAGATCGTCATGGAGCATATAGGCCACTTTTTTGCGCTCCTCCTCCTGTGCTGTTAAAAGGTGGGAAGACAGGATTTGCAGCCGGTTTTCGGAATTTTCCAGCACGGTTCTTGAGTTTTCCTGCTTCACAGCAGATGCAAGGATGTGAGCCACTGACTGGAGAAAAATAATATCATTTTTTTTGAATTTGCGTTTTTTTGATGAATGTACACCGATAACACCAAAGGGGCTATCGGGCTTGCCTATAATTACGGTCATCCCGCTGACCACCTTATGATCACTGAACCCGGGCAAAGGGCTTTGAAAACGGGTTTCAGAACCCATATCCTTAACCAGCACAGGCCTCCCTGAAAGCATTGTGAAACCTGACTGGGATGCCCTGCCGCCCCTGATCTGTTTACAATTTGTCAGTCCTTTTTTCCAGCCCTGGGTTGCCCTGACTAAAAATTGTTCGCAGCCAGGCTGCCATTCAAGAAGTTCACCTAAATCCAGTCTCAGGGTATCGGTCACCCGGATCAGGGCCGCATCAAACAAAGCGGAAAGTTCTGTGCCAGCCAGGGCAAGATGCCCAAGTTCGGTAACCGTTCGCTGCTGAGCCTCACTGATCTCAAGGGCAGATTCGGTACGTCGTTTTTGGGTGATATCCGACAAAGTTGTTCGAATCAGTCTTGATCCCCTGGTGTATCCGGATTCCAAAACACTTTCCAGCCGACCGAAAAAACATTGTTTTCTGCTCCCTAAAAGCTTCAAGACACAGGTCTGACGAGTTCCTTTCTCAACCACTTCCTGGCAGTGACGGACAAAGTCAGATTTAAAATCAGGCAAAATAAATCCTGCAAACTCTATTCCCTTAACCGCCTTGATGTTGATATTCAAAAGATTTGCACCTGTGGTATTGGTCTCACAGATGATACCCTTTTCAGAGAGCATAAAATATCCCACCGGTGCATTATCATATACCTGGAGACATCTTTCCATTAAGGTCACGCTATTTTTTGAAAAACCCGGGGCAGAATCGGTGGCAAAATTGTGGCTGAAACCCGGGTAAGATTCTGGATCGAATTGGGTTTCCGGAATGCGGTCCAGACTAGTTAAAGAACCTGACAACCCAGGGGGCTTCCAATGGCTGGTGAAGCCCGCGTTATGCTTAAAACAATTTATATCGTTTGGTGTTTTCGACCGAAGATGCATACTCCACAACCCATTGGAAAAAAGTTAGGCAAACCGATCAGGGCATATTCCACGACCCAGCTTGCCGCAATATTATTGCGGGTATTATGGGACATAAATCAACCCAAAAACAACCCTTCATTTGTGGGTATAAAACAGGTATTTTTAATACCCATCACAATGAAAATCAAGCCTTTGTTAAGCCAAGATTACCCAAGTCAGGATAACTAGTTGAAAATCATTTCAATTACCTGGGTATTCTTCCTGAACGGCGGCAATCCCGACGACATCTAAAGGGATTCGAGGTAGGTTCTTAGGTTTATGTTCTTTCGGGTAATGTCCAGTTTTTTTCTTATGTTGCGTCTCTGGGTTTCAATGGTTTTGGGTGATAGGAAAAGAAGATCAGCCATCTCCTTGCTGGACTTGCCCTGGCGGATAAAATTGGCGATCTTTATCTGGGCCGGGGTGAGATTCACGAGGCTGGACTTTAATTTTCGGGAAAATGGCGCGGCAATTTCCTTCAGATTGGACCGGACAATGCCCAGGTAGGTTTTTTGAATGTCGCTCAAAAGACTGGTTTCTAACTTATCCAGAAAGGGAAGCACCTGGGCCTCAATATTTGTCAGAAGATTTTCCTGGAGCTCTTTTTTGTCTGCATGACTCTTCTCCATCAAAACATGAAGCGCATTGTTGACCTCTTCCAGATGAAGGGATTTTTTTCTTAATTCCCGCTGGGATTCGATAAGGGACAGCTCTTTCTGCTTGAGTTTCAGGGTTCTTTTTTCCACAAGCTTTTCCAATTTTTGATTAAGATACTGGATCTCCTGTTCCATCTCTTTTCTCCGGGCAATGTCAACCTTGGTGCCAATTATTCGAACAGCCCGGCCATTTTCATCCCTTTCCACAACCCTGCCCGTATCCAGCACCCATTTCCATTGACCTGTTTTGCTCTTCAGTCTGTGTTCGGTCTGATATCTTTCGGTCTTTCCTTCCAGATGGTCTAAAAATTTTTTCATAACCAGGGGTCTGTCTTCGGGGTGGATCAGATCTTCCCAGAAGTTAATGGTAAACTCCACCTCATTTTGCTCATAACCCAGGATGGCGCACCATTCCTCACTGAGCATCAACTCTCCTGTGACTACATGCCAGTCCCAGAGTCCTGCATCAGTGGCAAAGATGGCAAGTTCAAGCCTTTCCTTACTTTCACGGAGTTCCGACTCCACAAGCCTGAATTCATCAATGTCCCGGGCATGAATCACCACAAGGTTTCCCGGTAGCCGAGAAAAGGTGAACCTGAAATATTGGGTTCTGCCGTTGACCTGGGTAAAGAGAAGTTCCCGCTGCAGGTCTTTTTCCCCTGAACCACAATTGTCAATATCAGATACAACTAGCGGAACTGATTTAAAAATTTCTTTGGCTGTCTGACCCGCCTTACAAACAACTAATTGTTCCGAGGCCTGGTTACAGTTTTCAAGAACACTTTTTCCCTGGGAAGTATTGAAAATAAACATTGGTATGGAGATGGTCTGAAATAAATTTTCCATTATCTTATTCCCTTTTTATCGCTTCTTTTGTAAATTTGCGTCCCGGATTTAAAATAAGAAGGGATCTTTGTCAAGAAAAGATAAAAAATGAGTTTTTATTCACAGAATATAAACTAAGGGTACCCGGGTATCAGAGCTGATGTTTTTTGAGTTTTCTGACCAGAGTTGTCTGGCTTAACCCCAAATTATGAGCCATTTTCCGGGTGGTTTTGTATTCTTCCTTGGTGGCCTTTAATATCTTGCATTCTGTTTGGTTCAGCAAGGAAATCAGTCCACCCGTAAGGGGGGTGATTTCTTTTTGTGAATGGGTGGATGCCAATTCCCGGATAGTGTCCACAAGGGTGATGTGATCCCCTTTTGTATTGATGAGTATTCGCTGGACAATATTTTGTAATTCCCGGATATTCCCTGGCCAGTCATGCTCCACAAGATTTTCAAGGGCCATCTGTTCAATGGTTTTATGGAGCTTGAATTTTGTATTATACTTTTTAATAAAATGTTCCACCAGGGGAATAATATCTTTTTTTCGCTGTTTTAGGGAAGGTATTTTAATGGGAAATACATTGAGGCGATAGAACAGATCCTCCCTGAATTCTCCATTTTTAATCATCTCTTCCAGAGACCGGTTGGTGGCCGTAATGATTCTTACATTTACCGTGATGGGACGCGTACCCCCCACCCGGTAAATTTGTTGCTCCTGGATAGCCCTTAAAATTTTTACCTGGAGTTCCATTTTCAACTCCCCCACCTCATCCAGGAAAAGCGTGCCATTATGGGCCAGTTCAAAGAACCCCTTTTTCCCTTTTTCGCTGGCACCGGAGAATGCTCCCTTTTCATAACCAAATAATTCGGATTCAAGAAGATTGGCCGGTATGGTCCCGCAATTAATTTTAATCAAAGGATAGGGGTTTCTTTCACTGGCCTTGTGAATAATATCGGCTATAATTTCTTTTCCTACGCCTGATTCCCCGGTTATGAGTGTTGTACAATCATATTTGGCAACATTGACAGCACTGGACAGCACTTGTTGAATTTTGCTGCTCACAAACACATATTCATCCCTGCTGTCCTTGAGAATATGCTCAATTCCCCGGGAACCGAAAACAAGATTTGTCTTGTCGGCATACTTAATTTTCTGGTGCTTGTACAATTGTGAAAGCAATCGGATCAAATCCGGATGGTTGTCCAGTAATTGGGTGGTAAAGGCCGCATGACCCTCCACAAATCCTGTGTAACCGATTATGTCCAGGTCCTTTCCCATGCTTTCCGAGGTCAGTGCGGTAATTTTATGGCTGTTGGCCAAGCTGGCAAAAAAGATGGTCCCCTTGTTTCGGGTCAAGACCAGGCTTAACATTTCACTGCCGGAAACGGTCATACAATTGATGATCAGATCAAAGGAACCGATTTTCTCAATGGACAAAGAATCAATGGCCCCAACCGTATTAAACGCATCACAGCAGATAATCTCGTCATAGACATTTGTTTTTTTTAATATTTTTTTGCTCGTTTGGGTTTTAACGACCCCGGTAATATTTCCCAAGGACCCCATTTTTTCCCTGGCTGCATGGGCACACAATAATCCCAATTTTCCGTTTGCACCCATGATCAGAACATTGTCATTGGGGCGTGCCAGTTTCCAGGTCTGTCTGGGAGCACCTGCCTCATCCATCACGGATATTAAAAGCTCAAGGGAATATTTTTTCGATTGAAGGTTGGGATCCACTTTTACCAGGGGCATATGATCAAACACAATGGCTTTGCCCTGGAGGGTGAGTTGACCGGAAAAAATGTCCATATCCTGTATGGCATCGATCCTCAGTGGGGTCAGGGACAAGGAGGCCAGGGTAATTATCATGTCTCCCGGACGCAATCCAAAGGGATTGGGATAGTTGTTGCCGATTTTCTCCACCCGGCCATAGAGAATGCCTCCCGTTCCGGTGACGGGATTTTGAAGTTTTCCCCTTGACCGTACGATTTCAAGAATTCGATTTTTAATGTCAAGGGGATTGCCGTTGACAGCATTGTGGATCTGGCTGAAACTGGTGGAGTTGATATTGATGATCTGGACATCCACCAGCATTTCATTGTCATACACACACATGGTATTATCCAGTTTCCAGGCAGGTTGGGGAAATGAATTGGCCGGTTCCAACACCCGATGGCAACCAAATTGAAATAAATCAGACATGGGCCTCCCTGCACAAAATAATAAAAACCAGGTAAGACCTGGTTTTTAATGGATACAGATCATAAGAGGTGCAAGGTTAGTAAAATTGGATTTTCATGTCAAGGAGAAAGGCCAATGAAAGGCCAATGAAAGGCCAATGACAGGCCAATGACAGGCCAATGACAGAAAATGATGACAACGGAAAATTTGCCATGGCCACATCAATTTTTCAGGGGAGGCAGTCCCAATATAGTTCGCGCCTCAATGGGTGAGGCAATGGGTCTGCCCAGTTCCCGGGCAATTCGGACAACTTTTTCCACCAGCTCTCCGTTGCTTTTCGCAAGGATGCCCTTTTTGATATACAAATTGTCTTCAAACCCCACCCGAACATGTCCCCCCATGAGAATCCCCAGGGCTGCCATGGTCATCTGGAAACGTCCTATGCCGGCCACGGTCCAGGTGGCATCCAGAGGGAGACTGTGAACCATATAGGATAAATCCCTTGCCGTTGCATTGATCTGGAGTCCCATAACAAAATCAAAATGGATGGGATGCTGAATAAATCCCTGTTCGGCCATCCTGAGGGCAATATCGATCATCCCCTTGTCAAAAATTTCGATTTCGGGTTTCACCCCCCGCTGGATCATGGTCTTGCCGAATGTTTTAATGGTATTATCTGAATTGATAAACACCTCATCCCCTCCAAAATTACAACTGCCGCAATCCAGGGTAGCCATTTCCGGATGGAATAGATTTACGGCCGGTTCCGCCACTTCAGTGGTTTGGAGTCTTTCCATATCAGACATACCCAGGGCCCCCCCTGTGGAGGGTTGGATAATGATGTCGGGACAAAGGGTGCGGATGGCATCCATGCTTTTCTTAAACCGATCTTTATCCTGGGTGGGCCTGCCGTCATCTTCCCTGACATGCAAGTGAATGATACTGGCACCGGCCTGGTAGGCCAAATGTGCCTCCCTGGCAATTTCATCCAGGGTGTAGGGGATATTGGGATTTTGGCTTTTGGTTACTTCAGCTCCGCAGATGGCAGCAGTTACAATTAATTTTTCCATAATTCAACCCTTTATTTAGGAGTCGGAACCTAGGAGGATTCAATCCTAGTTCTCTGGTTTTTTAAAGGTGTCACGCAGGTGCCGATTGCCGTGCAGACAATCACTGGAGCCGTGAGAAAATCTCCGGCGGAATCACTGATATCCTTTCTTGGGCAGATCACTTTTTTGGCTGAAAATTTCATTTTTCGGGAGGTATTCCCCAATTTAATAATCTCTCCCCGGGCTTCAATATAATCGCCTGAATAGATTGGCGCCAAAAATTGTATATCCTCATATCCGGCAAACAATCCTTCATCACCATCATGACGGATTAAAAGCTCGGTTGCCACATCCCCGAACAGATGCAGCATATGGGCGCCGTCCACAAGTTCTCCGCCGTAATGGGCGTCTTTGGCACTCATCCTCACGCGTATCATCACTGTTTCCATTTTATTTCTTTCTCCTTGATTCAAGAGTATTATTTGTCAGCACAACATTCGACCCTATTGGATCCGGTTAGATCAAATTATTCACAAGCTAATTTATCCACAGACCAAATTATCAATTGAAAAGAACCCGGGGCAGCCAGAGGGCGATTTCAGGAAATATCATGACAATGGCAAGGCCAATGGCCTGGATCACAATAAAAGGAATAACAGATCGATAGAGATCTCCCATGGAAATACCCGGAGGCACCACCCCTTTCATATAAAATAAATTCAACCCGTAGGGCGGGGTAATAAACGCCATTTGCATATTAATGACAAACAAGGTGCCAAACCAGATGGGGTCAAAGCCAAATGCTTTAACAATGGGCAGATACAAGGGAATGGTTAAAAACATAATGGCGGTATCATCCAAAAACATGCCCAGAAAGAAAAAAGAGAGTTGCATAAAGATCAACACCCCCCATTTTCCAAGACCCATGGATGCCAGGGCAGACTGGACAAGATCCGATGCCCCTAATCCTGTATAAATCGCTCCGAAACAGACGGCTGCCAGTGCAATCCACATGACCATTGCCGTGACCGAAGCCGATTTGTGCAATGATTCTCGCACCATGGTCCAGGTTAATTTTCTTCGGGTTGCCGCAGCAATAAGGGCACCAATGGCACCGATCACCGATGCTTCTATGATGGTGGTAATACCGAAGATCACGCACCCGATAACGCTGAAAATTATCAGGGCCGGTAGAATCAGAGCACCCAGGCACCTGAATTTTTCCCCCAGGCTGACCCGTTCCTCAACGGGCAGGGCCGGGGCCAGTTCCGGTTGCAGATAGGCCCGCACCAGAATATAAATAATATACATGCTGGCAAGCAAGAGACCGGGAAGGAGGCCAGACGCAAATAGTTTTGCCGCCGATTCCCTTGCCACAAAGGCATAGACAAGAAAAGGAATGCTGGGGGGGATCAACAACCCCAGGGCTCCGCCGGCCTGTATGGTTCCGGTGGCCAAATGTTTTGAATAATTTCGTTTGAGCATGGCCGGCAGGGCAATAAGCCCCATGGTGACGGTGGCAGCGCCGCTGATACCCACCATGGAGGCAATGATGGCACAAACGATGACAGTTCCGGCTCCCAACCCTCCCCGAAGTCCGCCTGCCCATTTATAAATGGCTTCAAACATTTCATCTGCAATTCCGGATTTTTGTAAAATCAGTCCCATGAAAATAAACAGGGGAATTGCCGATAAAATAAAGACGTTCATGAGTCCGTAGGTGGGATAAATCATCATGGATAATCCACCGGCACCCCAGAGAAAAAAGGAAAATATAATGCCGATGGAGCCGATGACAAATACAACAGGAAGGCCGGTGGCCAGCATCAAAAGTAACAACGCAAACATCAGAACGGTGATCAAACCCATACTCATAATTTATTCCTCTCCATGGTCCAGGTGTTTCCCGGACAGGGCAAAGTAACTATCTTTGATAAAATTGCTGAATGCCTGGGCAAATAATAAAAAACAGCCAAAGGGAAGCATGAACTTGTAGGGATAAATGGGGGGCCCCCATACACTTGTGGAATGTTCAAGTTTTTGAATGGAAGGGGAGGCAAATTCCCACCCCTTCCATATTAATATGATGCAAAAAAGCGCTGTAAAACCAAAGGTCACAGAATTCACCCAGGCCCTGTTCCGGGGGGACAGTTTTTCAATAAATATATCCATGCCCACATGTTCACGGTCTTTGAGGGTCATTGCCCCGGCCAGAAGAAAATAGCATCCAAAGGTCATTTGGCCGAATTCATAGGCCCAGGTGGTGGGATTATTAAAAAAATACCGACAGACAATTTCAATGGATGAGGTGACCAATAATATCAGCATGGTATAGCTGGTTAAATGGCCGATATTAACCGACACTGAATCTATGGTTCTGACAAGCAGCCTTAATCCGTTCATAACGCCCTTTCAACAATATGCTTAGTGGTTAATCCTATTTTAGGTAGCCAACTTCTTTCATGTAGTCTTCCATCATTTCAACCGCTTTTTTTGCATGGGGACCCTGCTTTGACACATCCTTATAAAATTCCCTGGCTTTTTCAGCCATGGCATCCACAAGGGCCTTGTCCATTTCAACAACTTTGAGGCCGTTTTTCTCCATCATGGATCTTCTTTTGGCAAACTCAAGATTCCAATTAACCGTTTGGAGATAAAGGTTTTCCACCTGGGTGGCCATCTCTAAAATGGTCTGGAGATCCTTGGGCAGGGAGTTGAATTTCTTAAGACTCATGATCAGGTTCTGGTTGGCCGGGTTAAAACTTGGGGTCATATAATAGGGGGCCACTTCCTGAAAGGACATGGACTCGGCTGCAACAGATCCGCCATAGACAACACCGTCCAACTGACCCGAAGAGATCATGAGATAAACTTCACCGGCAGGAAAATATTGGGCCGATACTCCCAGTTTTCCCAGAACTTTTCCAATATTGGGAACTGCTCTTAATTTAAGTTTTTTTAAGTCGTTCACTGTCCTGACCGGTTCCTTGGCCATGAGATAGGCAAAATCAACCATCTGGGGTCCCAGGTAATAGACATTATGCTCTGCATAGGCTTCCCGGCACAGTTCCAGATACCCCCGCTGGTAATAAAAGGTATTTACATCGGTGATGGTTCGCAGGGCAAAGGGCAGCACCCCTTCGGTGGCGGCAAGGGGAATGGCGTTGGACCAATATCCGCCGGCTCCCCCGGCAATGTCAATGGTACCTGTGGAACAGGCCTGCATCATCTGGTCGTCGGGAACCAGCTGGCCACCGGAAAAAGGTTGAATGATCAGCCTGCCGTCACTGGCATCCTTACAAAAATCAACAAAGGGTTTATACTGCCACATCATGTCCGGGCCGAAGAGAACCTGCATTCTGAGCTTGTAAACTTTCTTCTTCTCTGCCATGGATGGGGTTGTAAAAATTAATGCCATGCCAAAAATACACACCAGGGGTAGGAAAAAAAATCTAAATCTTTTCATCATCGGTCTCCTGTGTAAAAACAATTAAGGTTTAAAAGCCTGGCAAAAATACCTTGCTTGAAGGCATATCTGCCTATGTCGAAAATTTGTCTTCAAAAAACTGTCTGAGTTTGGGATGCTCCCGGATAATCTGAAATGTGATGTCTGTGTGACCTGGATAATATCCGTTGCCAATGAGCATCCGGGTATGTTTTTTGACGCCCTCGGCCCCCAAAGAGGCTTTGGCAAAATTGGTGCTCATGCTGAAATAATAAACCAGCCCCTCATCTTTTGTCAGCAGCACAGTGGTCACTTCGGTATCCGGAACATTGACACAGTTTACGGTGAAATCTGCCAAATTTTCTCCCATGACCTCTTGAAAGCGACCCAGGGTTTCCAATGGATTTTGTGCATCTGCCTGGATGACCCTGTGGGCAAGACCCAGACCCCGGATTGCATCACATTGGGTTTTGGAATATTCGATGCAGACAACCTGACCATTGGGAAAAACCCGGTTCCGGGCTTCCTGAAGGCACAACAGTCCTGCCTTGCCCCCACCCAGGACCACAACAATATCTCCGGGCTTTGCATTGATACGGACCTGGGCCGGTGCGCCGGCCACGTCAAGGGCTGCCATGGCCAGTTTTTCAGGAATATCCGACGGCAGTTTTGCGTAGATGCCACTTTCAAACAATATGGCGGTTCCCTGGACGCTTATCTGATGGGTGTCCATATCAATATCTGTAATTTTAGAGAGTTTTAACGGGGTAAGAGACAAGGATACCAGGGTTGCAATTTTATCTCCCGGCTTTAGATTCCGGTCCACCAGATTCCCGCCGATCTGTTTTACGGTTCCGATCAAAATACCCCCGGATTTTGTGACGGGATCTTGAAATTTACCCTGGTCTTTAACCAAGATCATCACCGCTTTCTTTATACCCTCAATCTCCTCATTACATTGTTTGCGAATTTGGTTGAAAGCAGTAGAAGTGGGCTGCAGGGCAATGACATCTATCAGAATTTCGCTTGGAAATATAATTGGATCCGGATCAATGCGGGTGGCTGCCTGGGGCAAAGCGCCCTTTGGATCAATAACCCTGTGACCGCCATAGATGTCACTCATTTGCATCTCCTTAAAAGAGTTAAGATTTCCTTAGACCAATCCACTGAATTGCATTTACTATGCCAATAACTTTTATCAGATATATCTTGGAGATATGCTAAATTATTTCTTTTAAAATCAGATGGTTATTGCTATGGCTAAGAAAAAACTATTGAAAAAACATCATGGTTTATGAGTCAGAATCGGTTCAAAGGCTGAATTCGAACCGAATTTGATTCATTTTGGACCCGGAAACCGGTTGTGTAAAATATCCAAAAAAAGGAAGTGATGGATTATGAATACGTTTATTTATAGCATGCAAGGATAAATCCACATGGACATGGCGGAAAATCAATTCCCAATTAAAGTTTGGCTTTCCCCCTGTCGAAAAAGATTTTTATGCACCTGTATTTTAGGTGGACTAGGACGGTTGAATCAGGGTATAAAAGGATGTATTGAAAATGAGAAAGGAAAAAAAATGAGCTATAAACCTACACGTTATCTTCTTGCGGCAATTGTCTCTTTCTGGGTCGGAATGGCTGGAATCGCCCAGGCCGTCACTATTAATGCCAGCGCCACGATTTCGACAGCCACTCTTACCATAAACGCGGTGACCGATCTGGACTTTGGTACCATTGTTGTTACAGGCATTTCCGAAATTCTCATTGATGCCTCCGCTGCCGTGGCGCCTGTTGCCTCCACGGTTAATTTGGGAACGGCCTCTATTACCGTTGCCGGAACAAGCGGGCTGGTCCAGGTGACAAGTCCTGTGGATGCCACTGTAGACATCACCTATTCAGTGGTCGGTGATAGTGGCGGTACAGATGTACTTGACGATAGTGCCGGCACACCAAACACCATGGGCTTTACTGCGGCAAACATGCGGGCCTATTCAACCGGCGGGGGAACCATCCCCGGAACCCTGGCCCTGACCGCCAATACACCAGCAGATGTTCATGTTGGTGGCCTCCTCCAAATCGGAGCCAGTCAGACGCCAGGAACCTATGGTGGCGTTATTACCGTTAACGTAGTGTATTAAGGTAGTTAGGCGGATAATGGCCGGGAAAAAGGGATTCCAATATGTTTTTTGCCTGGCCGCAGCCTTTGTTTTTGCTTGGCCCACACTTGTGAGTGCCGGGAATGTATCATCTGTGGTGCCCATGTCCTTTGGCAATATCGTCAATCCCCCTTCAGGAGATCTAATTGAAATTAATGCATCTGCAGGCGTTGCTCTGCCCAGGGTCTATGGGTCGGGAGCTTCCTTTATAAACGGAGGGAACAGCGGATTAATTAGGGTGTTCTCAGACACCCCCGGTGAAACCATCACCCTGATATATCCGGCCAGCGTGGGTGTAAACGGGGGAGGCGCCACCCATACCATTGAGCAGTTTGCCCTACGATCCACAGCCAGCCCGGTGATCAGCAACGGTGTGGGCTTCTTGGATTTTCACATTGGCGGATTGCTTCATATCAAAAGTGGCCAGCCTGATAGCAGCTATAATTTTGATATCACTATTACAGTCCAGTTTGATAATCCATGATCATAAGGAGTCGGTGTTGCCATGAAAACAGGTCCCATGAAAATTAGTTTTATCCTTTTAGCGATAGTTCTACCGGGGTTCCTGGCATCCCCCCTTTACGCCCTTACCCGGGGGGTGCTGCTCAGCCCGACCCGGGTGGTCATGGAAGGAAGAGAGCGGGCTGCCATTGTCAAAATAATAAATCCGGATGTCCAGGCCAATACCTATAAGATAAGCCTGATTTCCATTCGCATGGATGATTTTGGGCGCAAAATTCAAGTCAAGGAGCCCAGTAAAGCGGAACAATCTGTCATGAAAATGATCCGGTTTTCACCCAGGCGGGCCACCCTGGGACCAAAGGAATGGCAGACGGTCCGGCTCATGGTCAGAAAACCGGCAGACCTTGCGCCTGGAGAATACCGTGCTCATCTCAAGGTGGTGCCCATTCCGGACCAATCATCCAAGCCCGGTGAATCCAAAGACTCCGAGGGGGTAAGTATCAACCTGGATGTGGTATTCAGTATCACTATTCCGATTATTGTCCGCCAGGGACAAGGGGATGTAAAAATTATTCCCGGCACTCCATCCCTGAAAAAATTGGACAAAACAAATACCTATTCACTGGAAAGTCGGCTGACCCGGCAGGGCTTGCATTCAGCCTATTTTAATGTTCTGGCCTATAAACCTTCCGGCTCTGACTCGGTAAAGATAGGAGAACTTAAGGGACTCTCTTTTTATACCCCCAACACTTTTCAGATTGTGAACATTCCCCTGAATACCCTGCCGGATCTCGGCGGTATCATTGAACTCAGGATCCAGAATCTTGAAACAAAGGACAAGCCCATGATGGGCTCATGGTCCTTTAATTTAGAGTGATCCTGCAGAGGAAAAGTTTATGGGTTCGGCATAAAACCCCTTCTGACTAAGGGATGCGGCCAAATTTCGGGCATCGGATTGGTCATCAAACTGACCCATAATCACCCGGTACCAGATTCCTTTTTTCCCTAGGTCGCTTCGTCTGATGGAAAGGCGTTCATCAAAAGTACCCAGGGCAGTACTGATACTTTTCAACCCCTGAACCGCGTCGTACACAGTCTTATAGGAGGCGGTATGCACCCCAAACTGACTTCCCTTTTCAATGGGGCGGGGCTGGCAATAGGGAACCTTGTTTTTAATCTGTGTGGAAAGGGTTTCAGCCTGGGCCGGGGTGGCAAACTTACCGGCGATCACCCGGTGCCAGATCCCCTTGCCGGGACCCAGGTCTGTGGTGCGGATGGTAAAGGGCTGGTTTTTAAGCAACCCCGGGTAATCGGCTTTCAGCTTTAGAATATTCAGCCGGGCATTTTCCTTTGTCCGTGTGGAACTTAAATGAACCCCAGTTGTTTTCCCAAGGGTTATCTTTTTTGCGTACACCCTTGTGGTTCCGGTTGTGGACTGTATGGCCTGTTGCATGCTGCCGAGTAGATTTTTATCATCTGTGGCACCGGCAATGACCCGGTACCAGGTCCCTTTTTCCGGACCCAGACCTGTTTTCTGAATGGTGAATTCAGCCTGGCCCAGTAATTCTTTATACTTATTTTTCTGGAACCCAATGCCGGCAACGGCTTTGTCAAGGGTTCTGTATGAGGAGAGATGAAGACCAAAATGCTGTTTCACAGATCCTTTCTCAGCTATTCTGGCTGAATGTCCGGTTTGTTTCATTTTTTCCGGGGCAGGGGCTTTTTCTACCTGGGGGGGGGCAGGTACCGGCTCTACAGCCAGGGGGATGGATATTTTTGGCATAAATACCAGGTCAAAACCGTTCACCACAGTACCGTCATCCCCAATGGTGACAGAAAGGGGATCCATTTTACTGGTTCCCAGATTCTTTTCAAAGTCAGGATCAAGCCTTACAGAATAATCCCCAGGCGGAATTTTCATAAACAGATAAAACCCATCATACTCTGATTTTACTTGTTGAATTACTTCCCCTGAACTGTTTAAAAGCTGCAAAGGTGCATGGTTCAGGCTCTTTTTTCCTCCTTTTTTATTTTCCATGAACAGGGTGCCGTCAATCTCGCCGGTGGTGATTACCGGAATATCAATGGTTTCCACATGGCCGGGCCTGGGCAATATGGAATTCCCCTTCTTTCCGGGCTCCCAAAAGGGGTCTTCCAGGCTTTGGGTTTTTAAGGTGATATCCGTGGGTACATTTTTCCGCAGCCCGGTAATAAAGGCAATTCCGTCGGCGTTGGTGGCCGCGGTCTTATACGCTTGAACCGCTTTGATCTCTGCCCCTTCCAGGGGTTCATCCCCATGGTCAAAGACCTTGTTGTTGTTGTTATCCAGAAAAACCTTGGCAGAGACGGCTCCAAGACCTGCTTCCCTGGCAGAAGAAAATTTAGGGGTTTTGGATCTGGGTTCCATGCCGAATGATGTGGAAAAGGAGAGAAACGCACCGTAGTCATCATCTGAATTATATGACAGACTGGGAGAAAGGATAAACTTCCCATTGTTCCAGTTCATCCCCACGGTTCCGGTGGTCAGATCGCTATTCCCCATATCATGGGTAAGAGTGAATTCCGAACTAAGCTCCCGGTTCAGATTATATAACCCTGAAACCCCGGCTTTAGACAATTCTGCCTCAGGATAAAAATCATAATCCAAATTTGTGCGTAACCGGAATTTGCCCAATTGTGAGGTGGTCTGGATCCCCCCTTCCAGTGTGGGATAGTCTTCAGATATTTTGGTATCATCTCTCCATTGGAGGTAGTTGTTGATATAGGTCTCTTTAACATTGGCGGAAAACCGTGCGCCGAAAATCTGTTCGTCAGAGGTATCCCGTTTGGTATTTTTTAAATTTAAGGAAAAGGGAATTTCCGGTGTATTTTGGGTGGCGTCGATGGAACCAAAAGCGGAAATATCGGTTTGTGATTTTATTTTATTTGATTTGTCAGTCTCCCCCTCTCTTGTAAAATCGTGATAAAATTGTTGTTTGATCTTAATATCCATTGGGCCGATTTTCTTCTGCCCCAAGGCCTCTATCGCATCCCCGCCGTTCAAATCATGGATATAATCCCCGCTGATATAGATCTCTTTGAAAAGGCCTTGGGCACCGATATTAAGATAATCGTGGGGGTCATCATTGATTTTCTGGGATAAGATTCCCCCCTGTAACGACAGATTCTGGCTCAGGCCGTACCTATACCTGCCTATCAGCCTGAGGGATTCCTTATCTGCTGTCTCTGGAACATATTGGCGCGGATCATACAGCTTTTCATCCTTTTGGGTGGCAGAGAACTGGTATTGATGTTCACCCGGCTTGATCATATTGCTTCCCACATTGATACGCTTGACCTCTTCTCTTTCCTGGCCCTGGGGACCGTAAAATTTCAAGGTAAATTCATTATTGCCGTAATAGAGGGGGACATCATCAAAATCATACCGGCCTTCAGTCCCCACCCGCTGGTTGTCCAGGAGCACTCTGTTGCGGTATAATTCAACATCCCATCCCGGGGCCAAGTTGCCTGCAAAAAAGGTGGTGTCGTATTCGCTGGTGATATTGAGGGGAAGGTTGCCCAGGGTTGCTCCCCTCTCAAATTTCCCGCCACCCACAATGGGGAAACTGGGGATACGAACATCTCCCAGGCCAATGCTGGTTGCCTTTAAGGGGCCCAGAAGTTCTCCTTTGGGATCTTCCCGCTGGAGGGTCAGCCGGGTGGTGGTGAATTTTTCTTTGTCATCCCCGGTAATATAGAGTTCTGAGTTCATAAACCCAAGATCTCCTTTGCCCAGAAGGTAATAGTTTCCCGTTTCCTTGTTCTGGGTTGAATCCGTGTCTTTATATCGTCCGGAAAATCCAAAATCCACAAACATGGGATCCATAAAGCTGTATTCCGGTGGCTTTAGGGGCAGTTTTGCGTCATAGGGCGTTTTCCCCTTCCCCCTCTGATACCCCTCTTTCCTGGCAAGACCAGCCTGAAAGGGCAGTTCTTCTTTTGGGTCAAGATTCAGGGATTGATCACTGAAATCATAGGAAAATCCAATGGGAAACCAGCTTTCCAAGATCTTGGTATCCACGAAAACATCGTCATCCCCCACCATAAACTGACCCGGTTCAAGTTGAACTTCCCGTCCATCAACCATTCCCTGTCCGGATGAAATGTTCAAATGAAACCTGCGGTCTTCGGATAAAAACCATCCCTTGGATTCTCCCTGCTCCATGTTGGTATGGATATTAAAATCGATGATCCGGGCCAGTTCTTCCAGGGGAACAAAGAGGTTTCCGGATTTGTCATATCCCATGAAAGCCGGGCTCAGTATATAATTTCCCGTTCTGACATTCAAAATGACTTCCTGGGAGAGATTGCCGCTGGTGGGGGGTGATGGCCCAGGGGAAGAGCTCTGGACCACAGCATCGGTCCCGGTTTCAAGGGTCAAAGACCCGGGGCTGCTGCTTGCCGGTGTTTGGGCATGAATTTCCGGCAACCCGGGCGCTGCAGGCGTCTGGCTAGGCAATTCCAACTGGTCTGCAGTAAAGAGGTGGATTCCCTTCTTGTTCAGATTTTGGGTCAGGGCGTCAAAATGCGCCCGGTCGATTTCTTCACCCTGTCGAATATTTTCCAGCAATCCGTGGCGTTCAATAACCATGTCGGCCATCTCAAGGGCAAGATCGTCATTTTTCTGACGAAGGGCCTGCCATTGACCATACTGGGCCGTGGGCTTGAGCAGGGATGTTGCCTCTGCAATCCGCCAGGTACTGGAAAATGTATCTCTGCCCTTTCTGTCAGGAAATATAGGCTTCTGCCCTTCCCTGACAGGAAATGCATGAGAAATCGATGTCATTCCGTTTTCCTAAAAAATAGTTATTATTACCAGCCTATTTCGGAGCTGTGTGATTGAAATTAGCAAGCTTTGTGCCAGAAGAGGAAAAGGTCTTGACTGGATTTTGGCCCCTCAGTTTTTATCTTTTTGATCCTGAAGGCCATCACATGGAAGTCTGGCAGTCCATAGGCGATGATATTTCAAAATAGAAAGTTTTACAAACTTGATCTAAATCAATGATTTCGTCGAGAAGATCTATTACACTCCATGGTAATTGTCGGCAAACCATCCGGTAACGCTTTTAGGGAAAATATTTTCTGGACAAGCTACCTGATTAAACCCCTCTCTCCTCCGGCATGAAGATTTTCCTATTGGTGAATGAAAGAATCGCTAAAGATAGGGTTCGAATTATGTAGGTTGAATTTGAATCACAGCATATTTTTTTGGAGGACAAAATGACATTCAGTTCGCTCAATGAGTTCAGGCAATCAATCACAGAAGATGATATTTACGAGGATAGAAAAAAATACCCGGATATTTGGATATCACTCGTTCAGATTGTATGGAATTGTTAAGTGTCTATAAGTCAGGAGAGGTGCTTTGATATTATTTTTTAAAAAAATGAAGGGGGGTAGTAAACCTCCTTCGGCAGTGAGCTTTTCAGAGATTATGTGGTCATGGATTGGTGCTTTTTTAGGTATAGCACCCGTCGCTTTTTTAAATTACACTATTTTTTACGGTAATGACCTGGTGTACATTATTGGATCTTTTGGTGCGTCAGCCGTATTAATATACGGCGCCGTAAGAAGCCCTTTGGCACAACCCAGAAACCTTGTCGGTGGTCACCTTATTTCTGCGGTTATTGGTGTGATTGCCTATAAATTATTTTATCCATTCCCCTGGTTTGCATGTTCATTTGCCGTTGCCACAGCAATCGCAGCAATGCACGCCACCAAAACGCTGCATCCACCTGGCGGAGCTACAGCTCTGATAGCTGTCATCGGAAGTGAAAAGATTCATGCCCTTGGTTTTTGGTATATATTCGTTCCGGTTGGTGTGGGTGTCGTCATTATGTTAATCGTTGCTCTGATCGTAAACAATCTGGCTAAAAACCGCCGGTATCCGGAATTTTGGTATTAAGACAATTTAGATTTTCTATTTGGAATATTAAATTATGATGAGGGGCAATGAAACCGTTAGCAAAATTGACAAAAGAACATGGTCATATACTTGAAGGCCTTGATTATCTTTCCAGGGCAAAGGATGCGCTTGAGAAAAACAGGTGCCCCTCAAAGAAATTCTTTGAATCTGCCGTCCTGTTTTTCAGGGAATATGCCGACAAATTCCATCATTATAAAGAGGAGTATCTTCTATTCAGCTTTCTTGCCAGGAATAAGCAAGGAGAAATTGATCTTGAAATGGGTTCTCTTCGATATCAACATGAACTGAACCGGGAGTGTATCGCTAAAATTGAAAAATCTATCAACGGTTATGGAATGGGAAGTGAAATTGCAATTACAACACTTTTAATGAATCTTGCCGCATTTATCTCTATTCTAAGGCGCCACATTTACAGAGAAGATCAATTGTTTTTTCCAATGGCTGAAGCTGAATTATCTGAAAATGAACGAGAAATTTTACAAAATCAGTTTGATCAGGAAGAGGCGGCTATGGATGGCGAAAGCATCATCCATAGAAATCAGAAAAGACTTCAGGACATGGCTGCATTGATATCCAGGATATAAAAAAATGTGGTTGGGAGCGCTATGATTAAAAAAAAGATAAACTGTTGGGAGTATATGGGGTGCGGATTAGAACCAGGCGGAAAAAAGAGTGCCCAAAAAGGGGTGTGCCCGGCAGCTTCAGATCCCTCTTTTTCCGGCATTAATTCAGGTATTAATGCCGGAAGATTCTGCTGGGCTGTAGCCGGGACCCATTGTAACAGCGAACAACAGGGCAATTTTTCAGACAAACAAAAGCAATGCCATGATTGTGATTTTTTTCATATGGTGTCCGCTGAAGAAGGTACCAAAAACCTAAGGACAAAATTTTTAAGATTTGTGGGAAGTCCTCAAGGTGAAAAATCTATCTTAAAAAACATGCGTCTTAAAACCTTTCGTTCAGGTGAACGGTTTGTCTTTCAGGGAAAAGAAATTGGTGAAGCATACATTATCTGTAAAGGATCTTGTATTGTGCTGGTAGAAAAAAACGGCAACCTGCATCCGGTGGATCACAGGGGTGAGGGAGATATTGTAAACATGAGTGCTTTGTTTACAGGCGAACCGAGCATGGCCAATGTTGAAGCTGAAACCGAAATTGAAGCCTGGGTTATCCAAAAATCGGATTTTGAAAACATTCCGGAAAATGATCCGGATCTCTGGGCGTTTTTAACCGAGATCGTTGCTGATCGGTTTGATTCCAAGAGACCAACCTCATATCGGACGATTGGGAATTATTTAGCAACCGATATCATCGGCCGGGGTGGATACAGTATTGTATACAAAGGAAAAGAAATTTCCACGAATCAACCGGTGGCGATAAAAATGATGCGACACAATATGGTTATGGATTCTGATTTTCTCGAGCAACTTAAAAAAGAGGCTGAAATTGTTGGCAGGCTTAACCATGACAACATCATAAAAGTATTTGATATGGTGGAGAGATATCGCACGGTATTCATTGTCATGGAATATCTTGAGGGGGAATCCATCATGGAAAAAATTCAACGGGATAAAAGAATAGTTCCCCATCTTGCGATTAATTATCTAATACAGTCCTGTTTGGCAATCGAATATGCCCACAGTAAAAATATTCTTCATAAGGATATTAATCCTGGAAATCTTATGGTTTTAAATAATGGGAAGGTCAAACTGGTTGATTTTGGCATTGCCTGTTCTGTTTTCGAAGATGATGAACTTTTTGACGGAGCCATCCCCTACCTTGCACCTGAATTGATCAAAGGAGAGCCGGCCAGCCTGAAAAGTGAAATATATGCTCTGGGTATTTCAGCGTTTGAAATGGTTGCAGGAAAAAGACCATATCCGGAAGAAAATCAATCAGCGTTTACCCGAATGCGTTGTGTTCAGGAAATACCAGATCCTCAAATTATTATTCCTGATATACCAAGAAATCTGAGACAGTTTATACTTAAAGCATGTAGAATCGACCCCGAAGAACGGTATCAGGGTATTGGGGAGTCTGTCAGAGAGTTGAGGTATGAAGAAGATCAATTATCCTTTGGTACAAGGAATATAGACATTGTTGCCCACACTCATATCGGGCTTGTAAAAACCTTGAACGAAGATCGATATCTTGTCAGGACCATGGATGATAACGCCCTCCTTTTAGCCGTTACAGACGGTCTGGGTGGGAATGTTTCCAGTGATGTTGCAGCTGAAATTACGAACAACAGACTTTCCGGCCTGAAATATTTAAAACCAGGCAGGGAGGCTGAAGATCTTGATACCTTTGCAAGAGATCTTGATCTGATTATTCATAAAAAAGCCAAGGCAGATTCCGGCTTGACATACATGGCAACAACCCTGGCTTGTGTTGTTCTCAAAGCCGATATGATTCATTGGCTCAATGCAGGGGATAGCCGTTTCTATATTCTAAGGGACGATCAGCTGCTACAGATAACCCAAGACCACACTTTGGCCAGAGTTCTCGTGGAAGAGGGACGGTTAAAGCCGGAAGATGCGGATACGCATTACTCAAGTAAAATACTGGATCAATGCCTGGGATACGGTATGTGCGACCCTGAAACCGGCAGTATCCGAGTAAAAAAGAACGATCTTATTATCCTGTCAACAGATGGCATGTACAAAATGGTAAAGGAACAAAACATTCTCCAGATCCTGAAGTTGAAAACAACCTTGGGGGAAAAAATAGAGGCCCTGATGAATTTGGCTCTAATATCAGGGGGAGAAGACGATATCACTTTAGTGTTTGCCCATATTAAAGAAGTATTGACATAAAATAACATCCTGGACTACTTGGATTTTAGACAGCATTAAAAAGTTTTTCCAAATGAACATTTGGGGGAGGTGGATGTGGGACAATCCAGGCACAGCCCCCTATGGCCGTGTTACCGGTCATATTTCTGTATTAAACGATATAATATAATAAAATTATAGTTGCTGATTTTGTATGTTGATGAAAAAAGCTAAAATCAACTAAAACTTTGCAAACTTTAATTTTTTGAAGTAACTTTATTCGTAAATTTTTTTCCAGATAGAATTTAAGAAAAGAGGCCATTTAGTCGTATCCTTTGTCTTTATCCAAAAAGGTCTTTTTATGAAAAGAAATTTTGACGAAATATTTCAAAATATAAAAGGGAGATATAACACTCCCGGCACTCACATAATAGTGATTTTGCTACAGTTGTGTTTGATCTTGTTATTACCGACATGGCAATGCCTATAGTGACTGGAGCTGAATTTGCCGAATCTGTACTGGATTTAGTGAAAGACTTGATTCTGAAATAGCAAAGTCTATTGGGATCAAAGCCTATATTAAAAAACCGATTCTGATAGATGAACTGACTTCAAAGATAAGAGAAGTACTTAATAAATTCTAAGAAGGATGAAAATGGTAAAAATATTATATCTATTAAAATTTGTTTGATATTAATAGAGTAAGTGCTCTGGCTATAATGACTCAGGATGAGGCCATACTTCAACCTTCACTGGTATTTTAAAGACTCAGTCCGGACAAAATTTGGGCACCCCCACATATGGTATAGCGTTTTCATCACCTTCAAATTATTTTTAATAGTTGCAAAATATGCGGATAACCGGATGATTTTTTATAAACTATAGTTGGAAAAACTGAGGAGGGACCTGCAATGGCTGAAAATATTCTTTATTTTCCTTATATACATTTACCAAATAATAAATGGCTGTATCGATCTTTGTTGTATTGGGATCAACTTGGAACAATTATACCGATAGAATTTGACATTCCAAGGAACAGTTTGACACAACAACTTTTCGACCTAAAATTGGCTGTCCCGATTCACCCCGAAGAAATCATATACAAAAGAAAAAATTATGTAACAAATTTCATGGAATTTATTGACGACCAATATTATCCAGTTAAGCCCGGTGCTTTAACAGAAGGTGCTAAAACAACTAAAATTCACATGTCAAAGATGATTGATATTTTTGTGATGCTCGAAGAAAGGGGTTTAGCAAAAATGGAAAGCGGGCCTTGGTGTAATATCGAGAGCTATACCGCAGCTAAATTTATGGCGTACTTGGCTGGTGTCGTAGGTGGAAAAAAAGATATGACGCCAACTACTGACAATATTGAAAATCTTTCGAGTTTTATGAGTGCAACACCAGATGAGATTAAATTTCAAAAAAAATTAGCCCTTGACCGGATACAAGTCATGGACAACATACTTCCAGTGCCTTCTATAAAGCCTAACTTAAAGAGATTAGCAGTTTTTAAAGAAAACCACAGAGAGGAGCTAATTAGTTTTAGGGAACATATAGAACATTTTATTGTAGATTTACAAAGTTTTTCATCTCAAGCCGCAAAAGATAAAAAAATCGAACAATTTAAAAAAGACTTCTATGGTGAAGTAACCAGAATAAAGAAAAAAATAGAAGAAAACAGGATATTACCTCTTGAAATGGGTACTATTTTATCTCTTAGTTCGGCATCTTTTGGCACAGCTACTGCCTTGATGGCTACTGGGCCCGGAGCTTTATTCGGAGCCATTGCAGCAACGCTTGGATTGGCAGGAACTGGTTACACAACCTACAAGAAGTTTAAAGATTCAAAAGAAGAAATGAAACAAAGTTTTGCTGCTTATGCGATTAAATATGAACTATAGATGATTCGCTGGGTTGAAATAGTTTTTGTCGTTGTTTGGGAAATATTTTGTAAATTTTCACCATATGAAATTTAAAATGGTGAAAAATACCCTTGAAAGCAAAAAAGGCTTTCAACCAAAAAGCTGAAAACCTCTGCTGTTAAATGGCTGGGTGATAAGGATTCGAACCTTAATTGACGGAGTCAGAGTCCGTAGTCCTGCCGTTGGACGATCACCCACCATATTTAACGTTTGGGTATATACATCAAACCCGAAAGTGAGTCAAGAATTTTCTTGGTTGAAAGTTTGGTAATTGTGAAGAAAATATGATAGGTCTTTTCTGTCAGGAAGGGTTGGGGGGCTGAATCCATGAGGCGGGTGGATGTCCCGGATGAGTATCTGGTGATTTCCAAGTGGGAGCAGATAGAAGATTGGTCAAAATGGCTCATCAGCGAACCCAGGATGGCATACCAGGAAAGGATTGATGCCCTGACCGGTTCATAATCAAGATTTGAAATATATGAGTGATAGGATAGATGGAAATTACACAGACAGGTCGTGATAAAATGATGCACCTGGACAAACAGCTCAGGGGGATGAAAAAAATTGCCCTGGCATTTTCCGGTGGAGTGGATTCTGCTTTTCTTCTGGCATCGGCTAAACAGGCCGGCCTTGAAATGGTTCTGGCCATAACGGTGACCTCGCAATTTTTTACCAGGGAAGAAAAAGATCTGGCAGAAAAACTGGCGGGTTCCATGGGCGCTGAGCATATCTGTTTAGATCTGGATATACTGGGCCAGGCAGATGTGGTCCAAAATACCCCCCAAAGATGTTATTTTTGCAAGAAGAAGGTTTTTGCGCAGGTTCGGCAAACAGCGATTCAAAATGGAATTCATATCTTTTTACATGGGGTGAATACAGATGATCTGGGGGATTATAGGCCTGGGCTTGAGGCAGCAAAGGAATTGGGTTTTTTGGCGCCTTTGGTGGATGCCGGGTTCTCCAAAAAAGAGATCCGGGACTGCTCAAGGCAGATGGGGCTTGAAACCTGGAATCTGCCGTCCCAGTCTTGTCTGGCCACCAGAATTCCCTATCATGAAACGATTACCCTGGAAAAGCTTGAGATGGTGGACCAGGGAGAATCCTTTTTACGTAAATTGGGGTTTGGCAATTTTCGGGTTCGGTGCCAGGGAGATATGGCCAGAATTGAACTGGAACCAGGGGCTATTTTATCTCTTATGGATGAGGATATGCGCCAGGACGTATCAAATGGATTGAAGAAAATAGGGTTTAAATATGTTTCCTGCGACCTTGACGGGTATGTCAGCGGTAATATGAATAAATTTTAAAACAATGAGAGAAAAATGAAATATTCATCGGCAAAACCGGGGAGGGTGTTTGTTCTCCGCCTTGAAGACAAAGATGTGGTCCATGAAACCATTGAAGCCTTTGCCAGGGAACAGGGTATTAGGGCGGCTTCCATGATTATTTTGGGCGGGGCCGATGCCGGCAGTGTTCTTGTGACCGGACCGGAGCAGGGCCGGGTGCAGCCTGTTGTGCCTAAGACCTTTGTGCTGGACAATGTTCACGAGGTTACCGGTACGGGCACCTTGTTTCCCGATGAAAGCGGAAGGCCGTTGCTTCATTTGCACATGGCATGCGGCCGTGGATTTTCAACGGTGACAGGTTGCGCACGGAATGGGGTTCGGGTGTGGCATGTGATGGAGGTTGTTCTTCATGAGCTGTTGGATTCAACCGGGGTGAGGAAAAAAGATATTACCACTGGGTTTGATTTGCTGGTTCCATGATGGGGATATACGTTAGGGGTGGGGATATTACCACTGTGAAGAACATGAAGAACATGAAGAAAAATATTGGTTTTTTCATGTCCTTCATGATTATTTGAATTGGAACCCCTGGTTTATCGGTTCTGGATCTCAAGGCCGTTAAAAAAGTAACCGATTTCAAATGCAGCTGTTTCCGGGGCATCTGACCCATGGACAACATTTTTTTCAATATCCGTTGCAAAGTCTTTTCGAATGGTTCCCTCTTCCGCATCTTTGAAATTGGTGGCGCCCATGAGTTTTCTGTTCCGGGCGATAACATCATCTCCTTCGAGAACCATGACAACAATGGGGCCGGAGGTCATGAAATCGGTGAGGCTGTCAAAAAATGGGCGTTCCTTGTGAACCGCATAAAATCCCTGGGCCTGGGTTTTTGAAAGTTTGATCATTTTCATTGCGGCAATTTTAATACCTTCGGTTTCAAAGCGTTTGACAACTTCACCAATAACGTTTTTCTGAACCCCGTCGGGTTTGATGATAGAGAGTGTTCTTTCCATAAGTATTTCCTTTGTTTGCAATTAAAATAGTTTAATAATAGTATGACAATTATATGCCAATTGTACAAAAGTAGGCTTGAAAAGTAGCACAACCCCGTATTATAAGTCAATTCTTTATGGGGGGGGGGTGCGGGTACGCCTAATCCATGGAAAAAGGGGTTGCACAGGTGAAGGATATTTTAAAAATTGGGGTGACAGGATCGGCCGGGTCTGGTAAGAGTCTGGTCTGTCAGGGGTTCAAAAGACTGGGGCTGGTGGCCTTTGATTGTGATAATATTGCCCGGCAGGTGGTTGAACCCGGCCAAAAAGGTTATGAAGGGGTGGTGGCCTGTTTCGGGTCCGATGTGGTCAACCAGGACTTATCCCTTGACAGGGCAAAACTGCGCACTCTTCTGGTCAATCATCCGGAGCTGCGGAAAACAATGGAGGGCTTGCTTCATCCCTTAATATTAGAGCAGATGGATTTGCAGATCAAAACCGCAGTCTATGATCGAGAGCCCGGCTGCGTTGTGGAAGTTCCCCTATTGTTTGAACTGGGAATGGAAAATGAATTTGATGTTACCGTCACGGTGGTGGCAAGTCAAAATGCTTTGCTGGAGCGCATTTCTAAACGGGATAATGTTTCAAGGGAGAATGCCGGAAAGCTGTTGGGCTTGCAAATGGCTCAAAATGAAAAAATAAAGCGGGCAGATCATGTGATTGAAAATATTGGAAAGCCGGGTGAACTCTTTGAATCTGTTGAAAATCTTTACATCAAAATTAAAAAAGAATTCTTGACAATAAAATCATAATATTTTAATTATACCGATGGCAATAGAATGAATTTCGATTATCTGTCTACTTTCCCAGATCATTTAGGCTTCCAGATTATCAAAATCAAAAAGGTATTCCTTAAACAAAACAATTCTAAATAAACCAATCCAAAATAAATCAATGAAACACAAACCACTGAAACACAAATCGGGAGATTGAATGAATCTTGTAGACCTTAACAAAATGAAGATTAGTGAACTGTCAAAACTTGCAAAGGAGTATAAAATTCAAGGGTTTGGCGGTCTTAAAAAACAGGATTTGATCTTTGCTTTGCTCCAGGCCAATATTGAAGAAAGCGGTCAGGTTTACGGTGAGGGCACCCTTGAGATACTCCCGGACGGATTTGGTTTTTTACGAGCGGCCGGGTATAATTATCTTCCCGGTCCCGATGATATCTATGTGTCGCCGTCCCAAATCCGGCGGTTTAATCTGAGAACCGGAGATACTGTTTCGGGCCAGGTACGCCAGCCAAAAGATTCCGAGCGATATTTTGCCCTGCTCAAGGTAGAGGCGGTTAATTTTCAGAATCCGGATCTTGCAGCCGAGACCATTCTATTTGATAACCTTCTGCCTCTTTATCCCGAGCGGAAGATGATGCTTGAGGCAGGGGCGGATAATTATTCCATGCGGGTGCTGGATATGATGTGTCCCATCGGATTCGGACAAAGAGGGCTGATTGTGTCTCCGCCTAAGGCTGGTAAGACAATGCTTTTGCAGAATATTGCCAATTCCATGATCAAGGCCCATAAGGATATCATTCCCATGATCGTCCTCATTGACGAACGGCCGGAAGAGGTTACCGATATGGCTCGTTCTGTTGATGCAGAAGTGGTTAGCTCAACCTTTGATGAACCTGCCGAACGCCATGTTCAGGTGGCGGAAATGGTTATTGAAAAAGCCAAAAGGATTGTGGAGCAGGGCCATGATGTGGTTATCCTTCTGGATAGTATTACCCGGCTTGCCCGTGCCTACAACTCTGTCATGCCCCCATCGGGTAAGATTCTTTCTGGCGGTGTGGACTCCAATGCCCTTGATCGGCCCAAGCGGTTTTTTGGTGCCGCCCGTAATATTGAAGATGGCGGTAGTCTGACCATTATTGCAACCGCCTTGGTTGATACGGGGAGTCGGATGGATGAGGTTATCTTTGAAGAATTTAAGGGAACGGGTAATCTTGAGCTGGTTTTGGATAGAAAGCTTGCGGACAAAAGGATTTATCCCGCCATTGACATGAACAAGTCCGGTACTCGAAAAGAAGAACTGCTAATGGATCCCTCGATTCTGAACCGGGTCTGGATACTCAGAAAATTGTTGTCAAGTTTAAATTCTGTCGACAGTATGCAGTTTTTACTTGAAAAAATGAAAGGAACAAAGGATAATGCAGAGTTCCTTGATTTGATGAATTCATAGATTTAGGATGGGCAGGTCTGATGGCTGGGGCCTTATAGATATTATTTTTAATAAAAACCCTTAAGAAAGGGTTGGTAAGGAGTTTGAGAAAAATGAAAAAAGAAATACATCCCCAATATGCAGTTACAAAGGCGTCCTGTGCATGTGGCGCTTCATTTGAAGTGGGATCCACAAGAGAAGAGATCAAGGTTGAAATTTGCTCCCAGTGTCATCCTTTTTTTACCGGTAAACAAAAACTGGTTGACTCTGCCGGTAGAATTGACCGCTTTAAAAAGAAATATGCAGGATTTGACGCGACCAAACTCGTTTAGGGGCGTAAAATTCAGAAATTCGAAAGGGGCTTCTTTAGAGTGCCCCTTTTGCATTTGTTGCGGTAACCTTAGAATTAAGTTCCACCATGAATGATACATTATGATAAATAAATTGAAGGGTATAGAAGAACGGTTTGTTAAGCTTGAGCAACTGCTCAGTGATCCTGCTGTTCTTAGTGATCAGAAAAAATATCAGGAGTATCTGAAAGAGCATGGTGAGCTTAATAAGGTTGTTCCGGTATTCAGGGTTTATGAAGGGCTTCTGGGTGAGCTGAAGGAAGCCAAAGAGTTTCTGCGGGATGATGATCCCGACATTCGAAGTATGGCAAAGGAAGAGATTCCCAGTCTTGAAGAGAAAATTGCCGAACTGAACGCAGAAATTAATGTTCTTTTGATGCCAAAGGATCCAAGGGATGAAAAAAATGTTCTCCTTGAGATCAGGGCGGGTACGGGCGGTGAAGAGGCCGGTATTTTTGCAGGTGATCTTTTCAGGATGTACTCCCGGTATGCAGAAGCCAAATCATGGAAAATTGAAATAGTTGAAAAGAGTGGTTCGGGCACCGGCGGGTTCAAGGAGGTGGTCGCGCTTATCCGGGGGAAAAGTGCTTTTTCCAGTTTTAAGTATGAAAGCGGTATCCACCGGGTGCAGCGGGTTCCGAGTACCGAAACCCAAGGGAGGATTCACACCTCTGCTGTGACCGTTGCTGTTCTTTGTGAGGCCGAGGATATTGATGTTGAAATTAATCCTTCGGACATTAAGATTGATGTGTTCAGGGCATCTGGACCTGGCGGTCAGTCTGTTAATACCACGGATTCTGCCGTGCGGATTACCCATCTCCCCACCGGGGTGGTGGCCACCTGTCAGGATGAAAAATCCCAGCATAAGAACAGGGAAAAGGCCATGGGGGTTCTCAAGTCCCGTGTGCTGGATGCAAAGGTCAGGGAAGAGGATGCAAAAAGAGCTGCAGACCGGAAAGATCAGGTTGGTTCCGGTGACCGGAGCGGGAGGATCAGAACCTACAATTATCCCCAGGGCAGGATGACGGATCATCGAATCGGACTCACCCTTTATCGGCTGGACAGCATAATGGAGGGGGATATTCAGGACATTATCGATGAGCTTAAAATCTTCAACCAGGCCCAGTCATTAAAAGATATGGGTTAAGGAACATTGGGTGGCTGGACAATCATCAAGGTTCTCTCCTGGACAGAATCCTATTTTAAAGAGCACTCTGTAGGCAGTCCCAGGTTGACTGCGGAAATTCTTCTTTGCTTCAGTCTGGGTTTTCGGCGTCTGGACCTTTATCTCCAGCACGACAGGCCTCTGGAAAAAGAAGAGCTTGCCCGCTTTAAATCGTTGATCAAACGGCGAATTGATCATGAGCCGGTTGCCTATATCACCGGCGAAAAAGGCTTTTATGAATCCGAGTTTCAGGTACAAAAGGGGGTGCTGATTCCCCGGCCTGACACGGAAGTGCTGGTTGAAACTGCCATGGAACTGTTGGGTTCCTGTGGAGATTCGTCCCCTGTAAAAAATGTACTGGAGCTTGGGGTGGGGTCGGGTGCGATCGTGATATCTTTGGCCAGGACATGTCCGGGACACACTTATTTTGGCTGCGATCTTTCCCGTGTAGCCCTGGAAACTGCCGCTAAAAATGCAGGGGCACTGACCCAAACTCCCATCCGATTTTTCCAGGGGTCCTGGTTTGATGCGCTTAATCCTAAGGAATATTTTGATCTGATTGTCTCAAATCCCCCCTATATTCCCACCCGAGAGCTAGAAAATTTGGCCCCTGAAATTAAAAGTCATGAACCCAGATTGGCGCTGGATGGCGGTGCGGATGGCCTCGATTCCATCCGAAATATATTGGGTTGTGCCGTCAAGTATCTGGTTCCGGGGGGGCATGTTCTCATGGAAATTGGGTTTGATCAAAGGGATGGGGTGGCCTCTATTGTCCAAAATTTTCCTGAATATGAAACTATTGAATTTATCAAGGACCTGGCCGGACATACCCGTTTGGCATGTGTTCGGAAAAGCGGTTAAAAAATGAATTGATTATCCTATCCTTATTTGATATATAAATCGGGATTTTGTTTTAATATATAAAAACGCACACCCATGGACCTGGAGTCCGGTGCTTATGATTAAGTCGATTCTTGGGAATGAAGTGGGTGAAGGCAACAAAAACCATTAATTAATTTGGAGAGCAAATGGCTTACATCACGATTAGAGAACTTTTGGAAGCAGGTGTTCATTTCGGACATCAGACAAAACGGTGGAACCCAAAGATGAAAAAATATATCTTTGGTGCGAGAAATGGTATTTATATTGTTGATCTACAGCAGACAGTAAAACTGTTTAGAAAGGCCCATGATTTTATCAAGGGTGTGGCCGCAGAGGGGAAGGATATTCTCTTTGTCGGAACAAAAAAACAGGCGTCTGAATCCATCTATGAAGAAGCCAATCGTTCTGAATCCTTTTATGTTGAAAATAGATGGCTGGGCGGTATGCTGACCAATTTCCAGACCATTAAAAATAATATTACCCGGTATCATTTTTTGAATTCCCTTGAAAATGACGGAAGCCTTGAAAATTATCCCAAAAAAGAACAGGCGAACATGCTCAAGGATAAAGCAAAGCTTGAGTTTTCAATCGGGGGGATCAGCACCATGAAACGTCTGCCCGGTGCCATTTTTATCGTGGATCCCAAAAATGAGGCCATTGCCGTTAAAGAGGGTAAGCGTCTGGGAATTCCGATTGTTGCTGTTGTGGATACAAATTGTGATCCCGATGATATCGATTTTGTGATCCCAGGTAATGACGATGCAATCAGATCCATTCGGTTGTTTGCTTCCCGTATTGCCGATGCCACCATCGAAGGGCGTCAGATTTACCAGGAAAGACAAAATGCTGAAACCGATAAGGGTGGAGAGGATGTTAAGCCCGTTGAGAAGGCTGCGGAACAAATCGGTGTTGAAGTGGTTTCCGATGGTACAGACGGTCCGGTGGTTGAAAAAATCATAAGAAAAACCACACCGGTTGAAGAAGCCGCAGCTGATACCACACAAGAAGTGACTGAATAAAGATAATAAGGAGCAAAATAAAATGGTAGAAATTTCTGCAGCAATGGTAAAGGAGCTTCGAGAAGCGACCGGATCCGGTATTATGGATTGTAAACGGGTTCTTGCCGAAGCAGAGGGCGATTATCAGACGGCAGTGGACCTGCTGAGAAAAAAAGGCCTTGCCAAGGCAGCAAAAAGAGCAGGGCGCTCTACCTCTGAAGGTATTGTTTATTCTTATATCCATACCGGCGCAAAGCTGGGGGTTCTTGTCGAGGTAAACTGCGAATCTGATTTTGTTGCTAAAACAGATGATTTTTTGGCATTTGCCAAGAATATTGCCATGCATATTGCCGCCGCAAATCCAGCTGGCCTGGCCCCGGAAGATGTTGATCCGGCAATTATTGCAAAAGAACGGGAAATCTATACTGCCCAGATGCTTGAAGAGGGAAAACCTGAAAATATTATTGCTAAAATTGTAGATGGTAAAGTTGAAAAATTTTACAAAGATGTCTGCCTGATGAGTCAGCAATATGTTAAAGATCCCCAGAAAACCATTACAGATGTCCTCAAAGAAACCATCGCTAAAATTGGTGAAAATATTCAGATTAAAAGATTTGTACGTTTCCAGATAGGAGAGTAAATCTTGGAGAAAAAGCCTAAGTTTGAAAGGATTCTGATTAAACTGAGCGGTGAAGCCCTGATGGGAAATCAGGGCTTTGGCATCACCCCTGAAATGATCCATTATGTGGCAGAAGAGGTTGCTAAAGTCTTCCGACTTGGTGTGCAAATCTCTGTGGTTGTCGGCGGTGGAAATATCTTCAGGGGGGTTGCCGGTAGTTCTGCGGGTATGGACAGAACTTCGGCGGATAACATGGGGATGCTTGCAACCGTTATTAACAGTCTGGCCCTTTGTGATGCACTGGAAAAATGCGGTGTGCCCACCCGGGTTCAGTCTGCCATTCAAATGGACAAAGTTGCCGAGCCTTTTATTCGTAGAAAAGCCGTTCGTCACCTTGAAAAAGGCCGGGTGGTGATTTTTGCTGCGGGTACCGGAAATCCATACTTTACAACAGATACTGCTGCAGTTTTGCGGGGGCATGAAACCCGTGCCCAGATTCTTTTTAAGGCAACCCAGGTGGATGGTGTCTATGACAAGGACCCTATGGTTCACGGGGATGCGGTTCGATTTGATGAATTGTCCTATATGCGGATTATTGAAAAACAATTGCATGTTATGGATATGACCGCTATCTCCCTTGCCATGGAGCACGATCTGCCCCTCCAGGTGTTTGACCTTCACAAGGCCGACAATATTTTAAAAGCTGTCCTCGGAGAGGATATCGGCACCCGGATATATAATAAATAAGATAGAAACGAGAACTATTATCGGTGAGCTCAACAGGCTTTTCCGATAATAGTTCTTGTTGGTAGTTCCCACCTATTATTCAGGATATGTTGCTATGATAAACGAAGTGATTGAAGAAACAAAAGACAGGATGGGGAAATCTGAAAAAGCCTTTGAAAAAGAGTTGACAAAGGTTCGTACCGGCAGAGCATCCCAGGCAATACTGGATGGTGTGAGAGTAGATTATTACGGCGTCCAGACACTTCTTCCCCAGATGGCCACAGTTTCCATTCCGGAAAGCCGGTTGATAACGGTTAAACCCTGGGATATAACCGCCATTAACGAAGTTGAAAAGGCAATTCTAAAGGCAAATATCGGACTTACCCCTTCCAACGACGGAAAATTGATTCGGATTTCCATTCCCCCATTAACGGAAGAGAGAAGAAAAAATATTGCAAAAAGTGCCTCCAAAATTTGTGAAGATTATAAAGTAGCTGTCAGGAATATCCGAAGGGATTCCAATGAAATGATCAAGGATTTTCAAAAAGAGGGAGACATTTCCGAGGATGACAGTTTTAAAGCGCAGAAACTGGTTCAGGACCTGACCGATTCATGTGTCAAAAAATTAGACACTATCTTTGCAGCCAAAGAAAAGGAAATCCTTGAAGTCTGAGAATCCACAGGAAACCCCTCTTGATCCGGAAAAACTTCCTGCCCATGTTGCCATGATCATGGACGGCAATGGCCGCTGGGCAAAAAAACGCCTGATGAACCGTGTTAAAGGTCATGAAAAAGGATCCCAGACCGTTCGTTCCATTGTAACTGCCGCCCGGGAGCTTGGCATTGGGATGCTTACCCTATATGCATTTTCCACAGAAAACTGGTCCCGTCCAAGGGTTGAAGTAAAAGCATTAATGATGCTGCTCAAGCGCTTTTTGGTATCTGAAAGGGATGAGCTAATGGGACAAGGTGTTCGACTGAATATATTGGGACAAAAAGAAAAATTGCCAGTGGATATTCAGCGAGAGGCAGAACGAACAGTTCAGATGACCCAAAATAACCAGGGCATGGTATTAAATCTGGCCCTGAGCTATGGGAGTCGCCAGGAGATTACCGCCGGGGTACAAACCCTTGCCGAAAAAATAAAAACCGGCTTGATTCAACCCGTTGACATCACCGAAGAGATGATTTCAGACCATTTATACACCCGGAAGATGCCGGATCCGGATCTGATCATTCGAACCAGCGGGGAATTTAGGCTGAGTAATTTTATGATGTGGCAGGCAGCCTATTCAGAACTTTTTGTCACCAATACCCTATGGCCGGATTTTACTAAAGATGAATTTATTGAAATTTTAATAAACTTTCAAGAAAGGGACCGACGCTTCGGTAAAGTAAAATGCAGCACCTCAAACGATGGCTCACCGCAATAATACTTGGCCCCCTTGTTTTATGGATTCTCATAAAAGGCAGTACGCTTCTTTTAGCAGCATTGGTATCAGCCGTGGCCATTGCTGCGGTCCGGGAATATCTGAGGATAATTTTCGGAAATGATGACCGGGTTGCATCCCATGCGCTTAAAATAATTTCCTATGCCGTTTCCATGGCGCTTGTCATTGGCGCCTGTCTGGGCTCATGGCAACTTTTATTTTTGGTGCTTGCCCTGAATCTGCTGATTTTGTCAGCCTTTGCATTGTCCATCTTTCCCACTGATCCAGGTGTTTTTGATGTGATAGCCAAGCAGGTGATGGGAATTGTTTATATTCCTGTTTCTCTTTCACTTTTGGTTTTTCTGAAAGAGTTGGATGGCGGCACCCTCTGGATCATCTGGCTGCTGATTGTCATCTTTGCCAATGATACCGGCGCCTTTTATACCGGGACTTTTTTCGGCAAACATAAGCTGGCTCCCAATATCAGCCCCAATAAAACCATTGAAGGGTCCCTGGGCGGAATTGCCTTGTCCATGGTGTTGGGGTTTGTTTTCTCCATGGTCTTTTTTGACAGTCTTTCTCTGGCATTGTTAACGATTCCCTGTTCGTTTCTGTTGGCAGTGGCCGGTCAGATGGGGGATCTGTTTGAGTCGGCCATGAAACGGGCATCCTGTATCAAGGATTCCGGGCGTATCCTGCCGGGGCACGGGGGAATGCTGGACCGGATTGACGGCCTTTTGCTGGCAGTTCCCGTTCTCTATATCTACCTGGTATTGGTGATATGAAGCATTTGGCAATACTCGGGTCAACCGGGTCTATCGGCACCAGTGCTTTGGATGTCATCAGACTTTATCCGGACAAATTCAGGATTTTGGCCCTTACCGCAGCCAACAACATCGCACTTTTGGCCCGGCAGATTGAAGAATTTGAACCGGAAATGGTGGCGGTTTTAAATGAGACAAAGGCCCTGGAACTGGGCAAATGTCTAATGGGGAAATGCAAACCGGAAATTTTATACGGTGAAGAGGGGTTTGCGGTTGCCGCTGCCTGGAAAAGATCGGACATGGTGCTGCTGGCCATGGTGGGATCCGCCGGGTTAAGGCCGGCCCTTGCCGCCATTGAGGCAAAAAAACAAATTGCCCTGGCCAACAAGGAAGCCCTTGTGATGGCCGGGGAAATTGTCATGGAAAAAGCCAGGTCAAATGGGGTGGATATTTTGCCCGTGGACAGTGAGCATTCTGCCATTTATCAATGCCTGAGGGGAAATCGGACAAAGGATTTTAAAAAGATTTTTTTGACAGCCTCCGGTGGTCCCTTTAGAAATCGCCCCTTTGAAACCTTTGCAGATATTACCCTGGAGGATGCCCTGAATCATCCTACCTGGAATATGGGGCATAAGATTACCATTGATTCAGCCACTTTAATGAACAAGGGGCTAGAGGTGATAGAAGCGGTTCATTTGTTTGGGGTTTCCCCTGAACAAATTGAGGTGCTCGCCCATCCCCAGAGTATTGTTCATTCGATGGTGGGGTTTAAGGATGGAACTGTTATGGGACAGATGGGGGTTCCTGACATGAAGGGGGCCATTGCCTATGCCCTGTCCCAGCCCGGTCGCCTTAACCTGAATACAGATTTTCCCGATTTTTCAGCCATTGGCTCCCTGACCTTTGAAACA
The DNA here is from genome assembly GCA_016744295.1 of Desulfobacteraceae bacterium. Classification (GTDB taxonomy): domain Bacteria; phylum Desulfobacterota; class Desulfobacteria; order Desulfobacterales; family Desulfobacteraceae; genus NBML01. Next base: position 74,474 of record JADGEQ010000022.1, read on the forward strand.
CCTGATGTGATTAAATTTCCTTCCCTGAGTTTTGCCTTTGAAGCCTGTAAGCAGGGAGGTACCCTGCCGGCTGTGATGAATGCCGCCAATGAAATTGCTGTCCAGGCTTTTTTAGGAAAGCAGATTGGTTTTTTGAAAATATTTAAACTTATCTCTACCACCATGGAGCTTCACACCCGCATTGACAATGCTGATCTTTCAGGTATTATTGAAGCCGATCATTGGGCAAGGGAAACAGCCAAATCCCTGATATAAAAATGGGATATAAAAGTGAGGTCTTAAATGGGTCATTCTGCTGCGGCATTTGTTGTTGTAATTGGTATTTTAGTTTTTTGTCACGAATTGGGGCATTTCCTGGCTGCAAGACTTTGCAAGGTTGGGGTCGATGTATTCTCTTTGGGATTTGGTCCCAAACTTTTCAAGAAAAAATATGGACGGACTGAGTATTGTATCTCCGCCATTCCTTTGGGAGGATATGTGAAAATGGTGGGAGAGGAGCCTGGCGCTACCATTGATCCCGCAGATGCCTCCCTGTCCTTTACCCATAAAAGTCTGTTCAAAAAAAGCATAATTGTTGCAGCCGGACCTGCCTTTAATTTTTTTCTCGCTCTGTTGATTTTTTATGGGCTCTATCAGGTTTCCGGGCTGTATCTGGCAACGCCGGTGGTGGGAAAGGTTATAGAAAATACACCCGCCCATACTGCCGGGCTCCAATCCGGAGATATTATTAAAGAAATTGATAACCAATTAATTGAATCCTTTGAGGATATTTCCAGGGTAATCAGCGCCGGCACTGGAAAAGAGCTGAATATTGTGATCCAGCGGGGTGGTCAGCTGACCTATGTCGCACTTTTACCCGAGAAGCGGGTTGGGAAAAATGTATTTGGTGAAAATATGGACAAATATGTCATCGGTATCATGGGTACAGGGGAGACCTTTCATTTAAGTCTGAACCCTCTCCAGGCCATGGGGCGTTCCATGTCAGATACCTATGGGCTTGTGAAACTGACCATTTTGTCAGTGGTTAAAATGGTTTCCGGCAGCGTTTCCGCCGACAATCTGGGTGGGCCTTTGATGATCGCACAGATGGCAGGAGAACAGGCCAAAGCAGGCGTTGTTAATTTTGTCTGGTTTATTGCATTGCTTTCCGTCAACCTGGGGATTATCAATTTGTTTCCAATTCCGGTACTGGACGGTGGACACCTTCTGTTTTTCGGGATTGAGGCGGTTACAGGTAAATCAGTGAGTGAGAAATTAAGGGAAAAATTGATTAAGTTCGGTGCGGCAATGCTTGTGGCACTGATGGTTTTTGTCTTTTATAACGACATTGTTAGAATGATTAATGGATAATATCGGGTGGATAATATGATTTCGAGTATTGAAATTGCTCTTAAACAAGAGCTTCGGGATGCGGAAGCATCTTCCTTAAAGAAAAAAGCAGATTCTTATTTTGGAATCAAGATTGCGTCGGCACGGTGTATTCACATTGTGACCCTTGAATCAGATTTGAATGGGCAGGAACTAGCGCGGGTAAAGGATGAGATCCTGACAAATCCTGTGACCCAGATCGCATCTCTTTGTCCCCTGGATATTGAGTTTGACTGGTGTGTCTGGATTGGTTTTCGGCCCGGTGTCAAGGACAATGCCGGTGCCACGGCCATGGAAGCTGTAACAGATGTTCTTGGCAAAAGATTTGAAGGGGATGGGGGCATTTATACCTCAAAGCGGTATTGTTTGAAAGGGGACACCCTGACACGGGTTGGGGTGGAAAAACTGGCAATAGAGCTGCTGTCCAATCCCATTATCCAGCAGTTCAGAATTTTTTCCAGGGAAGAGTGGAATGAAGATGTCGGTGCCGATGTAAAACCGGCCCGGGTAATTCTTGACCATACCCCCTGTTTTGAGACCATATGCATTGATTCTGATGAAATGCTCGCTCAAATCAGCGATGAGAGAAATCTTGCCTTGAATTCACAGGATATCCCGGTTATCCGGGCATATTTTTTAGAACAAAAAGTGCTTGAAGAAAGAAAAGAGGTTGGATTGTCCGCCCCCACCGATTTGGAACTGGAATATATTTCCCAGGCCAGAAGTGACCATTGCAATCACAACACCTTTAACGGTATTTTTCAATATAAGGACGCAGCTACCAATGAAACCATCGTTGAAAAATCTCTGTTTAAAACCTATATCCAGCAGCCTACCCTTGCCCTAAAGGAAGAAAAAGACTGGGTGGTATCCGTTTTATGGGATAATGCCGGGGTGGGCAAATTTGACGATGACAACAACTATGTGGTCACCGGTGAAACCCATAACTCCCCTTCCAATATGGAAGCCTATGGCGGGGCCATCACCGGCATTGTCGGGGTGTACCGTGATCCAATGGGAACAGGCATGGGCTCTAAGCTTTTTATGGGCAGTTTTGGGTTTTGTGTGGGTGATGTCGGGTATAAAGGTCCCTTGAATCCTCCCCTTCACCCCCGACGGCTTTTGGACGGCGTTATTGAAGGTGTCAAGGACGGCGGGAACAAAAGCGGGGTGCCCACTACTTTCGGCCAAACCCTGTTTGACCCGGGTTATATGGGCAAAAGCCTTGTTTTTGTCACCGCTTTGGGCATCATGCCGAACCTTGTCAACGGTAAGCCAAGCCATGAAAAGACCACCTCTCCCGGGGAATTGATTGTCATGAGCGGCGGACGGGTGGGTAAGGACGGTATCCACGGGGTCACCGCCTCGTCGGAAAGTTTTTCCGAGAATACACCGGCAGGACATGTCCAGATTGGTGATCCCTATACCCAGAAAAAAATGCATGATTTTCTGTTGATCTGCAGGGATGAAGGGTTGACCACCTTTATCACCGATAACGGCGGCGGCGGTCTTTCTTCTTCTGTGGGAGAGTCGGCCATGTTATCCAATGGATGTGAGGTCTGGCTGGACCGGGTGCCCCTGAAATATGAAGGGTTGGACATGTGGGAAATCTGGATTTCAGAATCCCAGGAACGTATGACCATTGCCGTAACCCCTGAAAAAATAGACCGGTTCATGGAATTGTCCCAGGAGCATGAGGTTGAAAGCACGGTGATTGGAACCTACACCGATACGGGCAAACTTCATATTAAATACAATGATGAAACCTGTGCCTATGTGGATATGGATCTGCTTGATAAGGGATTTCCCAGTTGGGAATTTGACGCAGTGTGGCTTTCCCCGGAAATCCGCGGTCTGGTAGAGCCCGTGATCAGTACCCCGTCAGATTATAACGGGTTGCTGCTCCAGATGATGGGACGGCCCAATATCTGTTCCAAGGAATGGATAATGAGGCAATATGATCACGAGGTCCAGGGAGGTTCCGTGATAAAACCCCTGGTGGGTGTGAACCACAATATCCCGTCGGATGCCTCTGTGACCCGCCCGGTACTCACCAGTGAAAAAGGGCTTGCCTTTTCCCAGAGTCTGCTGCCCTGGTACTCCAAAATTGATGCCTATCACATGATGAGTTGCACCATTGATGAAGCGGTTCGGCGCCTTATTAGTGTCGGTGGATCATTTGATCACATTGGCGGGATTGATAATTTTTGCTGGCCCAATATTGGATTTGATCAAACAAAAAATCCCGATGGCAAATTTAAGGCTGCCCAGCTGGTCAGGGCATGCCGTGCCCTGAAAGATACCTGTATGGCCTATGAAATTCCCTTGCTGTCGGGCAAGGACAGCATGTATGTGGATGGACATCTTGAGGGGGCCTTTGGTGAACGGGTAAAGGTTTCAGCCCTTGAAACGGTACAGTTCTCTGCAACATCTGTTCTGGAGGATATATCAAAATGTGTGAGTATGGATCCCAAGGTTTCCGGTGATCTTGTATATGTGATGGGAATCACAAAAAATGAGCTGGGGGCATCTGAATATTATGATCTGTTCGGCAAAACCGGTAAAAATATACCCAGGATAGATTTTGAAGCCTTTAAAATTTGCTATAAAACCCTGGAAAAAGCCATTGATATGGAGCTTGTCGCTTCCAGTCATGCGGTTGCAAGGGGCGGGCTTGGTGTCCATTTGGGTCTCATGGCGATGGGGGGGGGATTGGGTCTGGAGATTGATCTGTCCTGTCTTCCCCTTGCAAGTCAACAAAAGGATTGCCCCGTCACTGGATTAACCGATGACACCCTTTTGTTCTCAGAGTCTGGGGGACGGTTTATTGTAACGGTTTCACCTGATAAAAAATCAGTGTTTGAAAAATTGTGTAAGGGACTTCCTGTCAATTGTGTGGGGGTTGTCACCGATGACCATTGTTTGAAAATAGACGGGTATAAAAAATCCCTTGTTAATTTGTCTTGCGATGCCCTTGATAAGGCGTTTAACAAGAGTTTTGGAGATATGATATGAAAAAGGTTAAAGCACTTATTTTAACCGGTTTTGGCTTGAATTGTGACGATGAAACTGCCCTGGCATTTGACCTGGCCGGTGCCCAATCCCACAAGGTTCACATCAATGCATTGATCGCCGGCAGGGAAAAACTTGAGGATTACCACATCCTTGCCCTGGGTGGCGGATTTTCCTGGGGGGACGACCATGGTGCCGGTGTGATCCAGGCATTGAAATTCAAAAACCATATTGGTCAGGATCTTCTTTCCTTTGTAAATGAGGGGAAATTGGTGATCGGTATCTGTAACGGATTCCAGGCATTGGTAAACCTGGGCCTTCTGCCCGGGCTTGAGGCCGATTATACAAAGCGGTCTGTTGCCATAACCTTTAATGACTGCGGAAATTTCAGGGATCAATGGGTTCACCTGTCCGGCAATGGAAACAGCCCCTGTGTTTTTTCCCGGGGAATTGATATGGCAGACTACCCCATCCGCCACGGGGAGGGTAAAATTATTGCCGATCCCGATGTTATGGCAAAACTTATCGCTAATAACCAGGTGGTATTCCAATATGCCGACGGCAAAGGATTGCCTGCAAAGGGTGTTTTTCCCTTAAACCCAAATGGCTCCATGGAGGATATCGCTGGTATCTGCGATCCTTCCGGCCGGATATTCGGGCTCATGCCCCACCCGGAGGCCTATAATCATTTTACGAACCATCCGGACTGGACCCGGGAAAAAGAGCAGCTTAAACGCCGGGGTGAAACAATTGACAGGGGCATGACAGCCGGTATCCGTTTGTTTAAAAACGGGGTTGATTATATCCAGGACACTTTTTTTTAATTACCCTTTAATCGGAGCCTGAATCAACGTGCTGGGAACGATTGTCAACTGTGTAGCCATTATCTGCGGTAGTCTTGTGGGAATGCTGTTTAAAAACGGTGTTCCTGAAAAATACAATCAAACCGTGATGCAGGCCATGGGTCTGGCCGTTGTTTTGGTGGGGATCAAAAGTGCCATAGGTTGTGATGATCTGCTCATTATCATTATCAGCCTTGCAATTGGATCTGTTTTGGGTGAGTTCATTGGAATTGAGTCTTATCTGGAAAGGGTGGGAAATTTTCTGGAATCAAAATTTTCAAACAATTCCAAAGGGTTTTCAGTCGGCTTTGTCACCGCTTCTTTAATGTATTGTGTGGGATCCATGGCCATTGTCGGATCCCTTGAAAGCGGACTGGCCGGGAACCATGAGACCCTGTTTGCCAAGGCCTGCATAGACGGCATTGTCGGGATTATTCTGACCACTTCCCTAGGGATTGGGGTGATGTTCGCAGCAGTTCCAGTTTTGATTTACCAGGGGGGAATTACCCTGATGGCAGGGGTGTTGAAACCATTGCTTGTGCCGGCAGTGGTCAGCCAGATGTCCGGGACAGGTGGCCTTTTGATTCTGGCCCTGGGGTTGAATATGCTTCGGGAAAAAAAAATAAAGGTGGGTAATATGCTGCCGGCAATTTTTATCCCCCTGGTTTATTATCTGATCCGTTTATTGTTCTAGGCTGATATTGTAGTTGGGGTTTGTTCAAGAAACCTGATACCCTCTATACCATCCGTACAAAAATTTCAGACAAAAAAACCGGATAATTGAAGTGGTTAGTCCACTGCAATTATCCGGGGTTTAAAAATTGAATTAGTTTATTTGTTCTCGCATGGTGATATCATGTTTGCGCTCCTGAAGGGTCTTATGCCCCAAGCTTCGGTCATGTTCCTCGGAATAGGGAGATGCACAGATTTTCTTTAATTTTTCAACGTTGCCTTCCACGTCCTGGCGGTCTGCACTGGAGAGTTCTTCAATGCAACTATTATAGGTCTTTTCGACTTTGCGTTTAACTCGGATTGTCTCATGCCGTCTAATTGCTCTGTCTTTCATTTGCCAGCTCCTTTCTAATAGAGTGTAACTTAAAACCTCACAGAACGCCTTTGCTCGTTTTATTTAACAAAGCCTTTGTCCTTGTATTTAACCATAAACATCTAAAAAGGATTTTGCAAGGGGTATATTGAAAAAAGTTTGATGGAGCTAATAAAAGAAGTATTCCCGTATTAAATATCGATATTCAGCAATAGTTGCACTTCTGAAGAATTAAGTCCAGCATTATTTTTCTCTAATCTAAAGGTGAAACCCTATAAAAATGCCATCAATGCTTGGTTGATGAGTTCCGGTTGTTCCTCCTGGAGGAAATGGCCTGCCTTGTCGATACCAATTAGCTGGGAGTTTGGAATATCCTGCTGCAGTTTTTGGGCAATTCTAATGGGAAAAAACACATCCTTTTTGCCCCAGAGAATCAGGGTAGGGCTATCAATGGTTCTAAGATTTCGAGATGATTCAACCATATGGATCTGGGGAACTGCAATGGTTTGTGAGAAGGCTTTTTTCCCTTCAAGGCTGTTGATCCAGTGGTTCAAAAACAGGTCCACGAGATCTGAGGAAACAATGGACTTATTATAAAAACCTTTGGAAAGGATTTGTTTGAAAATGGTTTTGTTCAGGAAAAAAGGGGTCAAAAGGGGTTGTTTGAGCAAAAAAATAACAAAGGAAAATATGTAATGCCAGTCTGAGTATGGACTGGTGTTCATGATAACCAGTTTTTCAAGGCGATGCCTGTGGCGGACAGCAAAGCTTAATCCTGCCATTCCGCCAATATCATGTACCACAAGGTTTGCCTTTTCCAAATCCATGGCATCAAAAAAATCCAGTATAAACCCGGACAAAAAATTCAGGTCATAGGGTCGATTTCCAGGTTTGTCTGATTTCCCGTATCCTGGAAGATCCGGGGCCAGGATATAAAATTTCTGGGAAAGTTGTTTAATCATATGCCGCCAGAGAAGGCAGGACGAGGGCCACCCATGAATTAGAACGAGGGGCGGGTTGACAGCTTTTCCTGCGACCAGGGTGTGAATTTTTAGTTTGTTGTTCAATTGGATAAATCGGCTTTCCATGGTAACTCCTTTTTAATTGAAGGGTTTCTATTAATTGGACGTCCAGCCAATCATCCGTGAAAATTTTTAACGATTATCACATAGCAGATCAACAATACTTGTTTCAATACTGTCCCAGATGATTTGGTTTTCGCAAAGAACGGGTTCTGTCAATAATTGAAGCCCCATTCCGTCCACAAGTCCGGTGATGATGGCCGCAAGGGATTCAAGGGGAAGGGACGGATGGATGATTCCCTTGGCCTGGGCATCCCCAAGCCCGATCTCCAGCGCTTTTCTGAACTGGCCATACAGGGAAGTGAGCTCTGCGTTTACAACATGGCTTTGCCGGGCCACTGCAAATCCTTCGAAAAACAGATTTAAAAAATCAGGGTCTGTTTCCATGATGTCCCGCAGCATATTTACTATACCCCCTGCATATCCTTCGGGGGTATGGTGCTGATCAAAAACATTGTTTATCATTGAAATGCTGATTTCCATGTTTTCTTTGATTACCCGGGCCAGCATTTCCTCTTTTGTCTTAAAATAGTAGTGGAGAAGTCCCCTTGACACGCCGGCTTCCGTGGAAACAAGATTGATGGTGGTTCCCATATATCCATTTTGGGCAAGGATTCGCCGGACTGCAATCAGTATCCTTCGCGCTTTTGGATCAGTTTTGTTTGGGATGTTCATAAAATTGGAATTCCTTAATAATTTGTTGGACGACCAGCCAAAAAAATAACACAAAGAGTACCTCCTGTCAAAAAGTATCTGGGATGGGCTACACCAAAATGCCCCATTCTTTATATCTCAAATGTGCTTGAGGGCGCATTGTTTAATATTCAGTTGAATTTTTCTCATAAAATCAGCATTATTAAATACGAGAAATTTTTCAGGATCAAGGGGGTTGCAATGGCACTAATAGAATGGTCAGAAAAATACAGCGTGGGAAATAAACAGATAGACGACCAGCATAAAAATTGGATCAAAATTTATAATACTGCCCATGAAAAAATGATAAGTTCCGATGAAACGCTGTTTCGCTCAGCTGGGGCGGACGCGCTGCAGGAGATGAAGGCATATGCTGAATACCATTTTGCCTTTGAGGAAAATCTCATGGAAACCATGGCGTTTGACGAGTTGGATTCCCATAAACGGTTTCATCAAGATTTTATGGGTAAAATTGAAAAAATCATTTGGGATATCAGTGCAGGGACCCATGTTTTAAATTCAGAGATTATTAAAACCATTGAAAACTGGTTGATGCATCATATTTTGAAGGAAGATCAAAAAATCAAACCCTTTATAAAAACCAAATAAAACAAACCGGATACGCTCTATTCTTTTTGTTTCATCTTTTTAAAGGATGCTTTGAATCTTTCACAGGGATTTTCGTAGGATACCCGTTGGGTAAAACAGGCGTAATCCCAGGGCGCCACCGGAGCGAAGCCCTCCAGTTCAAGTGGAAGAATATAATCTTCAAGGCCGGATGGATCCCGTGAAATTTCTGTAAGCCCGATGTTGACCTGGGAAATTTTTGGATTAATTGCCCTCACCCTGTCCATGACACCCAGTCGGTATTCAGTGTGCCCGCCGCCAATGATGACAACAATGGGGCCCTTGTTATTTTTTTCATATAATTGTGATATGGAAAGGGCCATTTTGTCGTTTCTTGCCACCCAGGTGTCATAGAGCCGGGAGGTCATTTTCTTGTGGCCCATACCGCAGTGAACCGCCTTGAATATAGATTTCATATGGGTTTCATAGGGGGCATTGGTGAGCTGGGTTGAAAAAATTAATTTTTTTTCGATGGCAGTGAGCCCGCCCAATCCTTTCCGGGTAATTCTGCGTTTCTGGGAACTTGACAGATCAAGGCCTGAAACAAGGAGTGAATTATCCCTGGCTATTTTGAGAATATCGTAGTAATAGCCCCACATGGCATCGGTTTGGGAATCCCAGTTCAATCGTTTACGAATCTGTTTTTCAATGGCCTTTTTCGTTTTTTCAGAGTGATCAGCCTTACCCGAATCGGCAAAGTTCAACAATAGCGGGGTATCATTCATGGAGAAAAACTCAAATCCTAGAATGGGAAGTTTTTCTTTTTTTACAAGCGCTTGAATGAATCTGTGCTGGATGGCATGGTGCATGGGGTTGTCATGTTTTTCAGACAGGTAAATCACATCATAATTTTTTGTGTTTTCAACCAGATCGTTGAAGGGGACTGGGTTTTGGGTTGTGGTCTCAATGATTTTTCCAATCAGGGGGTCTTGCCGCATGGGTTTTTTGGGTGCCGTGGCACAACCAACTACCATGGGAATGAGAAAAAATGGGATCAAATGTAAAAAAAAACGTGTCATGGTTTGTCCTCCCATGGGTTAAAGACATTGATCAGGACAATATAGCACGTTTATAGTATATTTCCACCATCAAGGTGAATTACCAAATTTCCCTCTATACTAGAGCGGTTTTCGGAAATAGAGAACCAGGCTTTTCCCCAAAATAGGATTGAGCAATTTGTCCACAAATGCAGTGATTTTCGGTTTTTTCATCAGATCCCAGACCAGTATCCTGTGGTATAGGTTTACAAGGAATGAATCGGTACGGTTGGGCCCCATCAAACATTTCAGCCACCAATAGGGGGTGTGGATGCTGTGGGCAAAATGGGAACCAAAATATACAGGTCCCAGGGCTTCAATTTTTTGGATCAATGCTTGTTTTTCATATATTCTAACATGGCCCATGTTGGCATTGAAATATTCATCGGAAAGGAGCCAGCAGATTTTTTCCGACCAGAATCTGGGTACGCTGACAGCCAAAATTTTTCCGGGGCGTACAATTCTAACCAGTTCGGACATGGCCTTTGCATCATCTGGAATATGTTCCAGCACCTCAGAGCAGATGACGCTGTCAAAACAATTGTCTCTAAAAGGGAGGGCGGTGATATCCATGGTGGAAAGATTCCAATTCCTGCAGGAAAGATCATTAATTTCATCGTGAAATTTCAGTTTGTTCCGGGTGTGAAGCAGGTTGTCAAAACCAAAATCAGCACCAGTGCAGATGGTGCCTTTTTCCTGGGCTGCCCGGATGGTATGCCGGCCTTCACCGCAGCCGATATCCAGTATCCTGTCATTGGGATTAATCTCAAGTTTGTTAAAATCAATGGTAATCATGGATAATCCCTCTATAGGTCTGGGCTGTTTTAATGGCGGTCTTTTCCCAGGTAAATTCTGTCATTACCCGTTCATAGCCTTTTTGGGCGAGTGCTTCACGCTGGTGCGGATCATCCAGCAATTCAATAATGGCTTTTTCCAGGGCCGGGGCATCCCCCGGGGGAACAAGTTTTGCTGCATCCCCTGCAACTTCAGGAAGGGCGCCGCCTGTGGTGCAGATAACGGGAATCCTGCATGCCATGGCCTCTCCCACAGGCAGCCCAAATCCTTCATAGAGGGAGGGGACAACGGCAATACTGGCCTTTGCATACTCCCTGACAAACCGGTCGTTATCGATGCGGCCGGTAAAGTCAATGTGGGTACCCAGGTCCAGTTTTTTGACCAGGTTTTCAATGCCCCCGTTTTTTTTGGGGGTTCCAATGACGGTGAGGCTGACCCTATGGGTTTTGAGAACGTTTTTCAGGGCATACAAGAGATGGTAAAGTCCCTTAAGCGGGGTATCTGCACTATTGGTCACAATGATCCGGCCGGGGATTTTTCTTATGTGGTCCATGGGGTAAAAATTGTCTGTATCGATGCCAATGGGAATGGTTCTAAACTTTGACTCGGGAATCTTAAACTCTTTTGAAATATCCGTTTTGGAGCTGTCCGATACGGTGATGATTGTTTTGAGTCGTCTGGCAACCTGTTTTTGCATACTAATGAAGGAATACCACCGCAGGGCCTTGAGTTTTTTAATAAAGGATCGGGTACTCTGGACTGCCAGCCGTCTGTCCACGGTCATGGGGTGGTGGATGGTGGCGGTTACCGGTACCTTTCTCTGCAGGGAGAGCAGGCCATAGGCCAAACTTTGATTGTCGTGGATGATATCAAACTTGTTTTCACAGCCTTTTAAATGACGGTTCACCCGCAGGCCAAAGGTCATAGGTTCCGGGTATCCCATGGCTGAAACATCCAGCCATTCCAGAAGATTGATAGGATCCTTGAGTTCTCCTATGGACGGAGTTCGAAAGGGGTTTTCCGCATTATAAAGATCCAGGGTTTCCAGCATGGTTAGGGTTCCGCTGCCGTTCAACTGGGGGTCCGGCGGTCCTGCAATGACTTCAACTTGGTGTCCCAGATCGGAAAGTGCCTGGGTAAGGTGCCGGACATAAACGCCCTGTCCGCCGCAATGGGGATTGCTTCTATAACTTAAAATGGCTATTTTGAGGGGTGAGTTCATAGAGAGTAAGGGTGGTGCGCCCGGCTGGAATCGAACCAGCGATCTTCAGCTTCGGAGGCTGACGCCTTATCCACTGGGCTACGGGCGCACAAAATCCAGGTGCTTTTATACCACGTTATCAAATAAAATCCACATTAAATTTTGCCTTTGCTTCTCCGGCCACGTACAAAGAGCCGGCAATACAGATGGCATCATCTGCTGAACATGTTGATATCGCATGGCTTACGGCCATCTGGACATCTTCAATGACCTCAACTTTTTTGTTTGTAATTTTTTTTACACTCTCTTCTAATACCCAGGTTTCCAGACTTCTGTCGGTTTTGGCCTTGGTAACAATGACTCTTTGGGCACAGGGAACAAGAAGTTTGAGCATTTCTTCGTAGGGTTTGTCATCCAAAATTCCCACCACAAGGGTAAGTTTTTTATCGGACAGTGTGCCGGTCAGGTATTTGCCCAGTACCTGGGCTGCCTTGAGATTGTGAGCCCCGTCCAGAATTACCAGGGGGTTTGTCATGATAATCTCAAGCCTTCCCGGCCATTTTGCATTGGAAAGCCCATGCCTAATAAGTGTGGGTGACAGGGTGTACCGGGGATCCGATTTTTTGAATTTATCAAATACAAGCTCACAGGCTGCCAGGCCCAGGCTTAAATTTTCTTTTTGATGTTCTCCGGGCAAAGGTTTTGCAACCTCTTTACAGGTTTGTTGGAGACCCCGATAGGTATAGGTGGTTTGCTTTGGGTTTTTCCGGATGGAAAAATCATGTTTAAATTGAAAAAGGGGGGCACGCTGTTTTTCTGCGAGTTCCTTGAGCACCCTAAGGCCGGAGGGTTGGGATACCCCGGTAACCACAGGGGTATTGGGTTTAATGATGCCGCCTTTTTCCCTTGCCAAGTCTTTTATGGTGCTGCCGAGATAATCGGTGTGTTCAATGGAAAGGTTGGTAATGACACTGACCTGGGGCAAGATGACATTTGTGGCGTCGAATCTTCCGCCCATGCCGGTTTCGATTATGGCCCACTCAACCTTTTTCCTCGAAAAATAGTAAAATGCCATGGCGGTATTTATTTCAAAGAAGGTGGCTTTTCTTTTTCCAAGGTCAACGGCATTTATGGCTTCATAGGCTTCCACAACTTCCTTGTCGGATATCTGCTCTCCGTTGACACAGATTCTTTCGTTGAATCGAACCAGGTGGGGGGAGGTGTAGATTCCTGTTTTGAATCCTGCTTCTTTCAAGATGGATTCAATATAGGTAGCGGTTGAGCCTTTGCCATTGGTCCCGGCAATATGGATGGTATAATAATTTTTTTGGGGGTTGTTCAGAAGCTTGAGAATGTTTTGAATTGTTTCCAGTTCAAGTTTGATGCCGAACCGGCCAAGGGTAAAAATTTTGTCAAGACAGTCTTGGTAGGATATCTGTGCCATTTTCTCCAACAATAAAAAACCCGGCACACTTGATTTGTCATCAAGCATGCCGGGAAGACTATAACATGTTAATTACTTCTTCTGCGTGTTTTTGAGGCCGCAATTCTTTGTCTTCTCATTGCTTCTCTCATTTTACGTCGTCTGAACTGACAGGGTTTCTCATAGTTCTTCTTGACTTTAAGACGTTTAAAAAGTCCATCATTCTGAATTTTTTTCTTCAGTATTCTTAAGGCTTTTTCGACATCATTGTCAATAACCGTGACCATAATTTCTTTCAAAAGGCATCGCCCCTTTCATCGTGGATTTAAATATACTATATTTATAACCCGAACAAATACCAGAAGGGCATTCTAAAAGCAAGTAAAAAAGCCATTTGACTTAATATAATTTTGGGTCAAATGGCTTTGATTGCTTTTGTTATGAGACCGGTCTCGCCTGAAAGCGAGGGGCCGGTGCATCTATAGATTAGAGATTAATTCTGCTGTAACAGATTTTAGATCTTTTTCACCGGCTAGGGTGAAGTATTTTACAGAGGCATCCTTTTCGGCAAGGGCTTTGAAATAATAGGCAGAGGCCAGGGTGCCGGTGTCGGTGTCATAATAAATGGAATGACGTTTATCAATGGCTGTTTCATCCTGGTCATCGTCCCGGGCGCTCAGGGCGCCGTCACAAACCCGGCATTTGTCTCCGTTGGGTTTGATGGCATCAATGAAGATATTGTTGGGGTGATTGTTGTTTTTTTCACAAAGTCTGCGACCCATGATTCTGTTTTTGGCAATCTCACGGTCAAGGATCAGCTCAATGACATAATTGAGTTTCATGCCGGCTTTTTCAAGGGATGCATGGAGTTTTTCGGCCTGAACTTTATTTCTGGGAAAACCGTCCAGCAGCCATCCGCCCTTGCAGTCATCCTGCTGAAGCCTGTCCAGAACCATGGGGATAGTGATTTCATCGGGAACAAGATCTCCCTTATCAATATATTCCTTGGCTTTTTTGCCAAGCTCAGTTCCGCCCTTGATGTTCTCGCGGAAGATGCCGCCGGATTCTATGTGGGCAATACTGTATTTATCTTTTAGGATGGTGCCCTGGGTTCCTTTGCCGCTTCCGTTTGGTCCGAAAAAAAGAATGTTCATTTTGACTCCTTATATTGTGTTAAAAGAATGTTTAATCTGCACAACTTTCCTACATATAAGAGTCGTTTTTGTTTGTCAAGGTTAAGAAAAAAGCGTTGGGGAAAAGGCTTTCTTGAATTATGCCCATTGGGTATAAATATATTTCGATTAGATCTTGAATGTGAGAAAGGATATTGTTATTAAAGGGCATAAAAAAATCCAGAGAAAGATACTTCTTAAATATAATGTAGCAAATTAAATATAATGCAATAAAGGGGGAAATATGACGGAATTGATTGATGTCAGGGCAAGGGAGATAATTGATTCCAGAGGGAATCCGACGGTTGAAGTGGATGTGACGCTGGCCTGTGGTGCGCAGGGCCGCGCTGCTGTCCCTTCGGGAGCTTCCACCGGTACCAGGGAAGCCTTGGAGCTGCGGGATAATGCAGAAAATCGTTTCATGGGTAAAGGGGTTCTCAATGCAGTTGCCAATGTGAATGAGGTGATTGCTCCGGAAATTATCGGGTATGATGCCATGGACCAGGCCGGGCTTGACCGGACCATGCTGGATATTGACGGCACTGAAAACAAGTCCAGGCTGGGTGCTAATGCCATTCTCGGGGTTTCCATGGCAGCGGCAAGGGCAGCTGCCACGGCCTGTGATATCCCCTTGTACCAGCACATTGGCGGTATAAATGCCCGGGTGCTGCCTCTGCCAATGATGAACATTATCAACGGCGGTGCACATGCGGCCAATAATCTGGATATCCAGGAGTTCATGATCCTTCCCTTTGGTGCAACATCCATAGTCGAAGCCATTCGTATGGGTGCCGAAACCTTCCATAACCTGAAAAAAATCCTCAAGGGGCAAGGACTGAGCACGGCAGTGGGAGATGAAGGCGGGTTTGCCCCGAATCTGAAGTCCAATGAAGAGGCCCTGGAGTATATCATCAACGCCATAGAGGCCGCCGGTTATCGGCCGGGCAAAGATATCGGCATCGCCCTTGATGCGGCAGCGTCTGAATTTTATAGAGATGGTAAATACCGATTCTTGTCAGAGGGAAAAGATCTTTCGGCCACGGATATGATCGATTATTATGAAAGTCTTATTGAAAAATATCCTTTGTACTCCATTGAAGACGGCCTTGCAGAAGACGATTGGGCCTCCTGGGAACTTATGACCAAACGGCTGGGAGATTCCACCCAGATTGTCGGGGATGATATTTTTGTGACCAACCCGGATATTTTCAAGCAAGGGGTTGAAAGCGGAATTGGTAATTCAATTCTTATCAAACTCAATCAGATCGGAACCCTGACAGAAACATTGGATACCATTCAGATGGCAAAGGATTCCGGGTATACCACCGTTGTTTCCCACAGGTCGGGAGAAACAGAGGATTCTTTTATTGCTGACCTGGCAGTCGGGGTTAATGCCGGTCAGATTAAAACCGGTTCCATGTCAAGGAGTGACCGGGTGGCAAAGTATAACCAGCTGATCCGGATTGAGGAACGGCTTGGGGATGGCGCCTCTTTCCCGACAGAACTGTTTTTTTAACCCTTGGCGTATATGAATAAAAATATATTACTTTTTTTACTAGCCGTTTTTTTTATCCTGCCGCCAGGTATAGGCGAGGCTTTTGTTCCGCAAACGCCTCACCTTTTACATCTGATGATTCAAAAAATTAGACGTCCTGCAGGGCTTGTGGTTCATCAAACCCGGAACCTCATGGATGTTTCAAGGGCTGCCGTGTCAGAGGTAAAAACGCCCGGGACTAGCATTGACCCGAACCTTGATCCTATCCTTGATACAAACGTTGAGATTAAAGCCCTTGGGACTCAATTGGTCGGGGCAAATTCCATTGCCTTGGATGAAAAACTGGTCTATGTTTTTCCGGGTAAATTCAGGTCGGATATACTTTCAGGCACAATGCCCAGGTTTTATGTTGAGTCGGATTCCCGGTTTATTAAGGTGGCTGGGGGGGTTGTCTCCCAGGAAAAATCACCCGTGGATTTTTATTCAGATCCCCTCCTTTACAGAGATTATGAGTCCCTTGCCCAGCAATTGATTCTGGCCGGTGTGAATACGGATCAGGTTACTTTCCAGCGGTTTGACAATAAAATTTGCTATTTTATTGGGCAACCTCCTTTAAGTCAAAAAGAGCCGGTGGGTCTCTGGATTGAAAAGGAAAGGTTGTTTCCGGTCCGGTACGTGATTGAAAAAAATGGATGGACGGTTGCATTCCATTATGGAAAGTGGCAGCGGGTAAGTAAAACCTGGTATCCCCTGCAGACAACTATCTTTGTCGACAACCAGTTGTTTGCCACGATTGATGTGCATCAACTTGAACTTTCATCCGGATCTGCTCCGGCCCTGTTTGATGTGAATTACATCCAGGGAAAATATCCTGCCCGTGACGGGTTCAGGGGAGAGGGGGCTTCCCCTCCCATTGATGAACTTGACAAGCAGATTGAAAATTTTAAAAAATTATATGAATAAATTAAACAAGTGAGGGATTGATGGCTGAAAATACCAAATACATTTTTGTTACGGGTGGCGTATTATCATCTTTAGGAAAAGGACTTGCCTCTGCTGCCATAGGTATGCTTCTGGAGAGCCGGGGGCTGACCGTAACCATACAAAAGCTGGACCCTTACATCAATGTTGATCCCGGAACAATGAATCCTTTTCAGCACGGAGAAGTTTTTGTAACCGATGACGGGGCGGAAACAGATCTTGATTTGGGGCATTATGAACGGTTTACCCATGCCAAACTGGGTAAAAGCAATAATTTTACAACGGGTAAAATCTACGACCAGGTAATTACCAAGGAGCGCAGGGGAGAATATCTGGGCGGAACGGTTCAGGTCATTCCCCACATTACCGATGAAATTAAAAAAAGTATTGTGCTGGTATCCAATAATACCGATGTGGTTATTGTCGAAATCGGCGGCACTATTGGGGACATAGAATCTTTACCCTTTCTTGAAGCCATCCGGCAGTTCAGAACCGATGTTGGTTCCTCCAATGTGATCTATATCCACCTGACTCTGGTTCCCTATATCAAAACCGCCTGTGAGGTGAAAACAAAACCCACCCAGCATAGTGTAAAAGAGCTGCGCAGTATCGGAATCCAGCCGGATATTCTGCTCTGCCGGACGGAAAGCTATTTGTCCCAGGAAATTAAAGATAAAATATCCCTGTTCTGCAATGTTGACAAGGATGCGGTTTTCACGGCAAAGGATGTGGACTGTATCTATGAAGTGCCCCTTGTATACAATAAAGAGGGGCTTGGGGACAAAATATTACAAAAACTCAATGTTTGGGCAAGGGCTCCCCGGCTGGATGACTGGCGGGAAATGGTGGATAAGTATAAAAATCCAAGATTTTCAGTCACCATCGCCATTGTGGGTAAATATGTTGATCTGACCGAAAGTTATAAAAGTTTGAACGAGGCCCTGGCCCACGGCGGTATTTCCAATGATGCCCGGGTGAATCTTAATTTTGTTGATTCCACCACCCTTACCGAAGATAATGTGGTGGAACTATTATCGACCAGTGACGGTGTTCTGGTGCCGGGCGGATTTGGATCCCGGGGGATTGAGGGCAAAATTATTGCCGCTAAATATGCCCGGGAAAACAAGGTGCCTTACTTTGGTATCTGTCTTGGCATGCACATGGCCGTAATTGAGGTGGCCCGAAATCTTGCCGGAATGGAAGATGCCAATGGGGAAGAGTTCGATGGGGACACCCCTTTTCCTGTGATCTATTTGCTCAAGGAGTGGTATGATGAGCAAACCAAACAGGTTGAAAAAAGGAACGAGGAATCAGACAAGGGTGGGACCATGCGTTTGGGTGCATACCCCTGTCAATTGATCCCGGATACCGTAGCCATGAAAGCATATAAAACCAAAGATATTTCAGAGCGTCATCGCCACAGATTTGAATTTAATAATGAATACAAGGACCGCCTTGTAAAAGCCGGACTTATTATCAGCGGCACTTCTCCGGATCATGAACTGGTGGAGATCGTAGAGCTTGCCGATCATCCCTGGTATCTGGGGTGTCAGTTTCATCCGGAATTCAAGTCAAAACCCAGCAATCCCCATCCGCTTTTCAAGGATTTTATCCGGGCATCTCTGAAAAACGCTAGAAAATAGATTGACACATAAAACGGTTTGTTAGGGTATATACTGGTCATAACAAACCGTTTTTTTTATTTGTAAAGGAGTGAAAAAGTAATAATAAAGTGATGACCATTGAGATCAGGGTTGCAGACTATGATGGGGCAGAGGGGGTTGAAATCAGGAATATCCGGAATTTGGTTTTTTCCCGGGAACAGGGAGTTGAGGCATCTCTTGATTTAGATGGGCAGGATTCCGGTGCCGTTCATGTTTTGGCCCAAATTGATGGGCAGTTTGTGGGAACAGGCCGGATGCTGAGTGATGGTCATATCGGCAGGCTTGCTGTGTTAAAATCTGTCCGGGGCAAGGGGGTTGGGGAAACGCTTATGCGAAAACTTCAGGCTGTTGCAAAAAAAAAAGATATGGAGCGGATTTTTTTAGGTGCCCAGGAACATGCAGTGGGGTTTTATGAAAAACTGGGTTTCTCAAAATATGGTTTGCCCTATGTGGAAGCAGGTATCCGGCATGTACACATGGAAAAAATAATTCACCCCTCAAGTTAACATCTGCCCTGTAATCACAAGGGCAGACAAGATTTTTGCAATAATCAATCCCGCAACAATCATTCTCATAAATCCTAGCATATCGTGGATACCCCTTTAATTAAATTGATCTTCACCCGATTTACCGATATAAAGCATTAATGGTAAAATTAAGGCGTCAACTTATCCTAGCCTAAAATTGGATGTAGGTAGGTAACCTTATACAACAAACAGGACCTATTGAAATGGAAAAAACGGTCATCATTCATTGCAACAATGTCAGGCTTGAAGGTCTATTAAACCCAAATTCTTCTGAAAAAGGCGTGGTAGTCACCCATCCCCACCCATTGTACGGCGGAAATATGTACAATCCTGTGGTGGAACAGATTGTTGAAAGTTATTTTGAAAAAGGATTTACCACACTTCGGTTTAATTTTAGGGGGACAGGGAAAAGTTCCGGCATGTTTGATAACGGCATGGGTGAGATGGATGATGTCAGGGCTGTTCTGGCATTTTTACAAGAGTCGGGTGTGAAGGCATTGTACCTTGCCGGGTATTCTTTCGGGGCAAGAATAAATGCGTCTATTGTGTCGTCCGGATATGGGATCAAGGACCATGTTATGGTCTCCCCCCCAATGGGGTTCATCTCCTTTGACGATGTGGCGTCCATGCCGTCCACAGGACTTATCCTTACTGGTTCAAAGGATGATATCGCACCGAAAAACCGAGTGCAGGAGGCTATCAATCGATGGCAAATAAACCCGCAGTTTGAAGTAATTGACAACTGTGATCATTTTTATACCGGCTGTCTGCCCCGGTTGAAAGATCTGTTGCTGGACTATCTGCCCTAGCCTTTTGTATCACGAGCGAGGGTGTGGTGGTTTTTATGTGCAGACAATACCCGGAATGGGTGTGCGTTTTTTATTTTGGGGCGGGCAACTTTTAACCTGAGCACAAAAGGAATGTTTTTTTAAAAACATGATGAATGATAATCTCAAACTCCCCCTGGAATCTGATGTCAAACAGGTGCTTAATATTGATGTCAAGGAAGTTCCAAGCTTTCCCCCTGTGATGGCCAAATTATTGGAGATCTGTAATGATGAAAATGCCTCAATGGAGGAGCTTTCCAAGCTTGTGGAAACAGATCCCGGAATTTCAGCCAAAGTTCTGGGCATCGTAAACTCTGCATCCTATGGGTTGAGGCGAAAAATGACAGCGGTTAACGAAGCGGTTATCCATCTCGGGTTTGACGAGGTAAAAACCCTTTCCCTGGGAATCGCAGTTTTTGAAAAAATGTTTAAATCAGGCAGACAAAAGCGGTTTGATCGGATATTTTTTTGGAGACATTGCCTTTGTGTGGCAGTCCTGAGCATGGCCATTGCCGAGGAAATTGAGTATCCAAAGCCGGGGGAGGCATATTTTTGCGGGCTTCTCCATGACTTCGGAAAAATTCTTTTTGATCTGCATGGCCGCGTTAATTATGATGATTGTATTGCCAATCTGACAAACTCACCAGGCCAGATGATAGTGGAAGAACAAGAACTCATGGGCATGGGGCATGATGACCTGGGTGCCTATTATAGCTCATTGTGGAATCTCCCCGCTCCCCTTGCCCTGGCCGTAAAATATCATCACCAGCGGTATGAGCACCTGGATTGTTCCAAAGAAGAGATATTGCTAATATCCATTGTTTCCCTTGCCAATTACCTGGCCTGGACCCAGGGCATGGGATCTGTTGATACTAACCGGGTTCCGATTCTACAGCCTGAAGTTGAAAAAAACATAGATCTGGGCACAATTGATTTCATACAAATTATCAAAAGAATGGACAGGGAAATGGAAAATACCTCACGGTTTTATGATTTTATTTTCCCTTCTGCAAACCAGTTCCGGGAGAATATGCTCAGGACAAATTTGATGCTGTGCCGTATCAATACAGGCCATTATTATGAAAGAGATCAGGCCAAGCGCATTGATTTATCAAAGATAAAAAATAGTATCACTGCCCCACACCACAGCCTTGATCCCAAGGCGATCATGACCACAACTTTGAATGCCATTCATATGGATTTTAAGTTCAACAGGCTTTATGTTATGAAGGTTGTAAAAAATTTGAGAAGCCTTAAAGTGTTTGAAATTTTTGATACCACAGATATCAAAATGGACCTAAAATCAATTGAAATACCCCTGAACAAAGCAGCAGGTGGTTTTGTTCACTGCCTAAGAGACAAGGCACCAGTGAGGATTACCGGTAAAACTTCGGGTGAAAAAAATACCTTGAAAAAATTTAAACTCACAGAAATGCTCATTGTGCCTTTTTGCAGTCACAACAAGGTGATTGGTATTCTCGGCATGGACAATATCATATCGCAAAAAGCCCTCCTGCCGGATATCTTCTCCTCCATTGCCCTTGTGGCAAATGAGTTGGGCATGGCCATGGAGAATGCAGGAACTTACAAAGAGGCAAAAGCGATTTCTCTTCGGGATGGTCTCACTGGGCTTTTGAACCGTGTGGCCATTGACGAACTGCTGGCAAAATCATTCAGAAAGGCTGTGGATAGGGAACATGACCTCTCCCTTGTGATGATTGATGTGGATTTTTTTAAAAAATTTAATGATAAATTTGGGCACCAGGCCGGGGATAATATTTTGAAGCTGATTGCCGGCACCCTAAAGAAATTGTCCCGGCCCTTTGACCATGTGGGGCGGTATGGCGGAGAGGAATTTATTGTCATTTTGAACGATACCGATTTGTCAAAAGCCCTTGTTTATGCCGAAAGGATTAGGATGGGAATTTTTCATTTGGGAGAACTCTTGAAGGACAGGTTTCCGGGTCTTTCCCTCACGGTTAGTGCCGGGGTCAGTGAATATCATCCAGATGTTGAAAATCGGGACAGCCTTATCGCAAGGGCAGATAAAGCCCTCTACCTGGCAAAAGAATCCGGGAGAAACAGGGTTGCCTCGGGTTAATTGCCCAATTAATTCTCTGGGTGTTTTTCATCATATTTTCCGGATTTGTCCGCGTAAAATTTTTTAATGGTCTGCATATCGGCATCCATTTCGTTGGTGGGAATAATCACAGGGCCAATTCCGCCGGTTTTTTGTTTATAATCCACAAATCCGCATACAATGGGAATATTTGCCTGGTTGGCAATTTGATAAAATCCGGTTTTCCAGTGGGTAACTTTTTTCCGGGTGCCCGAGGGTGCAATGGTTATAATCAAGCGATCGGTCCGGTCAAATGTTTTTACCATGCCAGCCACAACATTGCCTTTTTGGGAGCGGTCAATGGAAATGCCGCCAAGGCGTTTTAAAAGTCCTTTAAAGGGCCAGACAAACATGGATTTTTTGGCCATCCAGTGAACCGGGATTTGAAATTTAAATATAATCAATAGAAAATAAATAAAATCCCAATTGCTGGAATGGGGAGCCGCAACCAGGATAAATTTTTTAATGTCCGGCATTCTTCCTTTGGTTTTCCACCCCAGAATGAACAGTGCGATATTAGCAAATCCGTAAAAAAACGGCCTTAAGAACGGATTGTTTAAAAGGAGTGGTTTCAAAATAAGCTCCCGCAGGTTGTTAAAATCACAAATCATAGCCCAATGGAAGGGAGAAGGTAAATTGGTAGCCCCTTATTTTACAATAATAATACAAAATTAAACAAAGTGATTCTCAATTATAATATTATAGTTTTATAAGGCTATAGTCATAAAAAAGCTTAAAATATAAACGAATAGCGTGTATTTGATTTCGATAGTTCTATAAAATGTAGATTTTTCCTTATAAAATTAAAAATAGTGCTTGACAAAAAAAGTCAGATTTGATTTTCTAATGGAAACGGAAAATTTTACTCCTGATTTGTATCTGGTCCGTATCTCCTTCTGAGCTGTTTTTCTAAATTTCCCACTGCATTACAACCAAAGTTAATTCCATTAATAGGAGGGAACCATGCCGATAAAAGAAAATACACTTATTCTGGATGGGTATTCAATGACCATTGAGGAATTGATGACAGCAGGAAATGATCTGTCCATCAAAGTAGAAGTTGATGAAAAAAACTGGCCTAAAATCCGGGATTGCAGGGATCTTGTTGATAAATGGGCCAGTGAAGAACGATGCATTTACGGCGTAAATACAAGTTGCGGCGGTTTGGTTGACTATCTTCTGCCTAGAGAAAGGGATAATGATTTCCAGAAAAACCTGGTCAGAAGTGTTACCACCCAGGTAGGCAAACCCTTTGAAGACACCCTTGTGAGAAAATTTATGATTGCCCGGGCCAACTCCCTTTGTCGCGGTTATTCCGGCATCAAGGAAAAAAATCTTAAGATTTATCTGGACATGATCAATAAGCATGTCATTCCCGTGGTTCCCAGAAAAGGATCTTTGGGAACCAGTGGTGATTTAGGTCCCCTGGGATGTATCGCAAGTGTCGCCTTTGGAGAATGGAAAGCCAAATTTAACGGTAAAGTCATGCCGGGTAAAGAAGCCATGGAAAAGGCAGGGGTTGAGCTCATGTACCTCAACGCCAAAGAGGGGCTTTCCCTTATCAACGGAACTTCCGGAATGGTGGGACTTGGCTGCACCGTCATTGACGAAGCCACCAATACATTGAAAAATTCGGATATTGTTGCCGCATTTGCCATTGAAACCCTTATGGGAAGATATAATCCTTTTGATGTTAGAGTTCATGAACAAAAGTATCACCCGGGCCAGTATGCGACGGCTATGAATCTGACCAAGCTTTTAGCCGGCAGCAACCTGGCCATTGATGAACAGGAATTGTCTTTGAAACTCCAGACAACACTGAAAGAACATAAAGGGGTTTCTGTGGCGGATATTCCCGTTGAAGATGCCTACTCAATCCGGTGTACACCCCAGTTTGTGGGGCCAACTAAAGAGGCGGTTCAGCACGCCCGTGAAGTGCTTTTAAGGGAACTCAATTCCAGTAATGATAATCCATTGATATTTACAGAATTGGACACATTTATTCACAATGGACACTTCCACGGCCAGCCCATCTCATTTGTAATGGACTGCCTCGGCATTGCCATGGTGAACCTGGGCGTTGTCAGTGACAGAAGAATTGACCGATTCATGGATGTAGCTCACAGTACCGGTTTGCCACCATTTTTGTGCAAAGAAGATACCGGTGTCCGCATGGGACTCATGGGCGGCCAGTTCATGACCACCTCCCTTGTGGCAGAAAATCGGACCCTGGCCATACCGGCCTCCATTCAGTCCATCACCTCCACGGCTGATTTCCAGGATATTGTCAGCTTTGGTCTCATTGCCGGCAGAAAAGCCAGAAAAATTGTTGAAAATACCAATCATATTCTCTCTTTTGAACTTATGTGTGCTGCCCAGGCAGCAGATTTGAGGGGGATTGAAAAGTTGAGCACCGCAGGACGCGTAATGTATGATGCGGTTCGTGAAACCCTTCCCTATCTTGATTATGACATGGTTTATATTGATCATCTGGAAGCACTCAAGGCCAGAATTACGTCCGGTGAATTTGTGCAAAGGGTAGAGGAAGCCGTTGGCGAATTGTTGATCGTTCATACAAGGGAATAAACAGGGGGGATGAATGCCAAACAAGACAACACATCAGATTGAACAAAAAATCATTGATGCCTATAGGGAAAAGTTTCCCCTTTCCAAGGTGCATCATGAACGGTTGGTCAATTATATTCCCGGAGGGGCCACCAGAAGTTTAAGTTATTTTAAACCTTATCCTCTCCATATTTCCCATGGAAAGGGAGCCTATGTCTATACCCATGAGGGCCACGCTCTTTTGGATGTGACCAATGCCTATGGCGCACTTGTCCACGGTCATGGAGATCCGGACGTTGTAAAGGCGGTTCAGGAAGGCATTGAAAAAGGCTCCCAGTATTCAACCCCCACCGATGGCCAGTATCATCTTGCACGTTTGCTCTGTGAAAGGGTTCCGGGCTTTGAAAAGGTTCGGTTTGTTAATTCTGGAACCGAAGCCACTCTCTTTGCCATGAGAACGGCCAGGGCATTTACCGGCCGGGACAAGATTTTGAAAATGACAGGCGGCTTCCACGGCACCCATGATAGCGTGGCTGCCTCCACCAAAAAAAATGTGATTACCGCCGGTATTCCCGCCGGTATGACCCAGGATATGTTGGAGGTGCCTTTTAACGACGGGGATGCCCTTGAGCGGGTGGTCAGGGAGAATTCAGATACCCTGGCCGCTGTCATCATGGAACCCTTTCTGGGGGCAGGGGGGGTGGTGCTGCCTACGCCTGGCTTTCTCCAGCGGGCCCGGGAAATAACCACAGCCCACAATGTTATCCTGATATTTGACGAGATCTTTTCCTTTAGGGTGGATACCGGCGGCTGCCAGAAGCTATTTGGTGTTGTGCCAGATCTAACCTGCGTTGGAAAGGTAGTGGGGGGAGGTCTTCCCATTGGTGTCTTTGGCGGAAAAGATGAGTATATGAATATTTTTTGCCATGAACACACAGACACACCTCTATATCACTCGGGGACATTCAATGGGTATGAAACTGTTATGCAGGCAGGTTTTGCGGCTTTGTCCAAGTTTGACGAACGAGCAGTGACCGCCATAAACCATTTGGGCGACAGATTCCAGGCAGGGCTTTTGAAAAGTTTTAAGTCAAACGGATTAAACCTGCAGTCCAATCAGATCGGTTCCCTGCTGAACCTGCATTTTGTAAACCAGCCTACAACCACTGCTGAACAGGTGCAAACCTCCATAGAAGAGCTTCATGGACTCATGCATCTGTCCCTGTTGACCCGTGGGGTGTTTACCATTCCTCGGGGGCTTTTCATCCTGTCAACGGTGATGACCGAATCTGAAATTGACGGGCTTACAGATAAAATAGACAGCACTTTAAAAGAGTTGTTGCCATTAATTGAAGAAAAATATAACCATTTACTCCTATGAGGTAGTTGTCAATTAATTTAATATGCAAAAGAGGGATAAATGGTTCTGGATAGAATCGATAAGAAAATTTTAAACACGCTTCAGGAAAATGGGAGAACAACCAATTCCAAATTATCAAAAATAGTCGGGATATCTGCCCCTGCAACACTTGAACGAGTGAAGCGGCTGGAACTTGCAGGGGTTATCTCCCATTTTATGGCGGTGGTGGACCCGGAAAAAATCGGGTTTTCCATCATGGCCATCGTTAGTATATCTCTGAGCCTGAGCAGTCTGTCCTCGGTGGCCTGCATCAAAGAACGGTTTCTTGAAATTGATGAAGTCGTGGAATGTTATCAGATTGCCGGTGCCAATGATTTTGTTCTTAAGGTCGTTGCAAAGGATATAAAAACCTATGGTGGGTTTATGAACGAAAAACTCACCCAGATAGAGGGGATCCAGATTATAAAATCCTCATTTGTCATTGATAATGTCAAGGAAAAGAGGATGTTTGTGCTTGATCTTGAAGAGGAGTACAGGGTATAGAAAATCTATGGTGCAGATGTCCTAAGGTTTTCTCAAGAATGAAATTATTTTAACAGGAGAACATCAACATGGATGATAAAATTATTATTACCGCAGCTATTACCGGCTCAGTTCATATCCCGACCATGAGTGATTATCTTCCCATAACCCCGGATGAAATCGTAGAGGATGCGGTGCGTGCATGGGAAGCCGGAGCCGCCATCGCCCATATCCACGTGCGTAACCCTGAAACCGGCATGCCTGTTTCTGATCCGGACCTGTTCATGGAAGTTCATACCAAAATCAAGGCGCGGTGTAACCTGGTTCTTTTGCCCACCACGGGGGGGGGGATGAACCAGACCACAGAGGAAAAACTTATTCCCATTAAAAAACTGGAGCCGGAAATGTGCTCCTTTGATCCGGCACCCTTTAATTTCGGGATTTTCCAGATTGCCGGCCGGTTTAAAGAGTATAAACATGACTGGGAAAAAGAGTATCTGGAATTGTGCAAAAATGTGACCTTTCGGCCCACATTCAACGATGATATTATCTATGCCAAAACATTTCTCGAGATTGATACCAAACCGGAGTTTGAAATATATGAGCTGGGGCACGTCTCCTATGTGAAATGGCTGATGGAGGAGAACCTGGTGAAACTGCCGGTTCATCTCCAATTTGTTTTCGGTCCCATGGTGGGGTGGATGAAGCCATCTGTCAAGCATCTGGTGCTCATCCATGATGAGGCCAAGGAAGTTTTGGGGGAAGAAAATTTTACCTGGTCAGTGGCGGCCGGGGGCCGTTATCAGATTCCCATCACCACAACGGCTATTGCCATGGGGGCGCAAAACGTCCGGGTGGGACTTGAAGACTCTATTTATGCCGGCAAAGGGGTCATGGCAAAGGCCAGTGCTGACCAGGTAACCATGATCAAAAATGTGGCAAAGGAAATGAGTCTTACCCCTGCGACTTCGGATGAAGCAAGGCAGATTCTTGGACTCAAGGGGCTTGAGAAGGTTAATTTCTGATCGAAACGGTGTCGATAAAAATTTAGGCAAAAAGTCAATAAGGAGACAGGTTCTATAAAATATAAATAAAAAAACAAAGACAAGGAGGAGATCGTTGAACTACTCTGGTTATGCTTCAATCCATGCAAGACATATTCCTGAAAAGGTTTGCCTAATTGAAAGAACCCCGGCCTCAGGGACCCGGCGTTCTTTTACCTGGCATGAATTTAATGACGAGATCAATCGAACCGCCAATTATCTGTCAAAGGAATTACAGGTAAAACACGGGGATTTTGTCATGCACCTCCAGAACAATTCCCTGGAATGGATGGTTACCTATTTTGCCATCATTCGGCTGGGCGCCGTGGTTGTCCCGCTGAACTTCAGGTTTGAGGGAACTGATATCCTTTACGCCGCCGGAGTCTGTAATCCGGATGTGTTTATTTTTGGCTCGGAATTTCTCAATGTGGTTCAGCCCATCCAGGGAGAACTTACCACAATCAAACATTATATCTGTATCGGCGAAGAGGTTCCCGATGACCTCATTAATTTTAAGATGATCCAGGATTATGCCGATTCTTCGGACGCCCTGGTCGAAGTGGACCGAGATCATTCTCTTGCGATGATGTTCACCTCGGGTACCACGGGAAAACCCAAACCCGTATTGCACACCCATTTTTCTTTGAACAATACTGCCATCGGCAACGGAATGACCTATTTTGTTCAAAAGGATGACAATTATCTTATCTTTTTGCCCCTGTACCATTCGGGCACCATGTTTTTATGGGCCCCATTCTATGCTACCGGCGCCTGTGGTACCATTATAAAGGATTTCAGGGAACCCAAATGGATCATTGAAGCCATTGCCGCCGAAGGGTGTACTGATATGCTTTTCGTGGTACCCATTGGGATTGCAATTTTAAATGCAATTGAAAATGGGGAAATAGATCTTGGGGCCTATGATTTGTCCTCATGGAAATACATGGAAATTGGTGCCCAGCCGGTTCCCTTTGATATCATGAAGCTTATGGTTGAAAAACTGCCCTGTGCCGTGTCCAATATCTATGGCATCACCGAAGGGGGCGGCGGCGGGACCTTTAATCTGTACCCGGAAGATGTGCTGACCAAACCCGGCTCCATCGGCAAGCCTACATTTGGTGTTGAGGCAAAAATAGCAGATCCCATGGGCAATGAACTTCCCGATGAGGAGGTCGGTGAATTAATATTCAGGACCCCTCGCATGATGAGGGAATATTACTCTAATCCTGAAAAAACAAGTGAAACATTAAAAAATGGTTGGCTTTATACCGGAGATTTACTAAAGAAGGATAAAGACGGGTATTTTTATATTGTGGATCGCATGAAGGATATGATCACCAGTGGCGGTGAAAATATTTTTCCCGTGGAAATAGAAGATGCGCTCATGGATCATCCCGACCTTGACGATGTCGCCTGTATCGGGTATCCGGATGATCGGTTGGTGGAAATTGTTCTGGCAGTTGTTCAGGTAAAAGAGGGCAGACAGGTAAGTGAAGAACAGATTATTGAATTTGCCAAGTCCAAGCTTTCCTTGTACAAGGTGCCCAGAAAAGTTATTTTTGACCAGGTGCCGCGTAATCCAACGGGAAAATTGATGAAGCCTCAGTTGCGGGAGAAGTTTACCGGAAGAAAAGAAGCGTTTAAACAATTGGTTTAAACAATTCGTTTAAAGTGTAATGATCATGCGTCATTCCCCATTGATCTTGAATTGAGTTGAGAGAACTTGTTGACCTTGCTTTGAATTGCTGATAGTTCGATATGCTTTAGTTTTTCTAAAATTCCAAAAGTTGAAACCAGTGCCGGAGCATTCGGTTCTGCACTGCAGATGATAATAACTTTTTAAAG
This sequence comes from Desulfobacteraceae bacterium, assembly GCA_016744295.1. Lineage (GTDB taxonomy): Bacteria > Desulfobacterota > Desulfobacteria > Desulfobacterales > Desulfobacteraceae > NBML01. The sequence continues at coordinate 103,719 of JADGEQ010000022.1, forward strand.
GAAAGGAACTCGAGTATGAAAATGCGGACAGTTTTACTATCATTGCTTGTTTTAGTAGTGGGATCTTTTATGTTCACTTCTCCTGTTTTCGCTAAGGCAGCACCCTCCCTGGACAAATGGAAACCTGATTTTGACCCCAAGGGTGCAAAGTACAGATGTATTGTTTCCAATGTATCCACCCCGGGGTTGGTGGGAACACTTGCCGGTTTTGAAATTCGCGACGAGGTCTGGAAAAGAACAAAGGGCCAGATTTATGTGGATTTTAAACCATATTCCATGCTGGGCGGCGAGGTCGAAGTCCTCAATATGCTTCAAATGGGTGCTGTCCAGGGTATGGGCGTCTCCTCGGTTGCCTCCACAAATCTGGGACCTAGGTTTGGCGTTGTGAATCTTCCTTTTCTTGTAAATTCCTTTGATAAATTGGAGAAATTTATCGATAATAAAAAGATGTTCAATCATTTCCTCAATGCGATGGATCACCAGGGGATCACAGGATTGGATATCACAGGCTACGGCAACTATGGCTGGGCCACCACCATACCGGTCAGAAACATTGAAGATGCCAAGGCGATCAAATTCAGAATTGCGGAAGCTGCGGTCAATCAGCTCAGTTACAGAAACTGGGGATTCAATCCTGTTCCAATGCCCTGGCCTGATGTTCCCGTTGCCTTGAAGCAGGGTGTTATCACAGGCCTTGATCATACCCTTACGGTGTGCAATGTGACCAAAAAATTTGAAGTGGCCAAGTATTTTACCCAGATTAATTATGCCCAGGGGCTTTTTATCTGGATCTTTAATAAAGCCTGGCTGGCAAAACTTCCTGCAGATTTGAGGGATGCGTTTGTTGGAAGTGTTCACGATATTTGTGCCGCCAGCAGAATCAAGTCTTTGACCGAAGAGAACACCAATATAGAAAAGGCAAAAGCTGCAGGCGTTGAATTCTTCAAGCTTTCCGATGCTGATATGGCAACATTGGCCCAGCAGAGCCAGGGAACATATGAGAAGTATGCCCCTGACATTAACCGGCTTTATCCGGGGGATTCCTCTAAGCCTGCGAATTTCTTGAAAGAAGTTCAGACCTTTTTGAAATAACCGTTTTTATCGCGATAACGGACTGCGATAACGGATAGTGATTAATTGTTAACATTTATCTAGGACTTGGTTTATGCTTGGGAAAATACTCAAAAAATTTGATGCTACAGTTACCCAGATTGAAGAGTGGACGCTTTTTGTCATCGTAATCGCAGCGCTGTTATCTCTTTTTGCAAATGTTGTATTGCGTTACGGGTTTAACTACACCCTTGCCTGGAGTGAGGAACTGGTTCGTATTGTGATCATCTACTCAACCTTTGTGGGTGCCAGTGTCGCAGTCAAACAGCGGGCGATGATTCGTATTGATGCCGTTGTCCAGATTTTCCCAAAGCTTAAACCGGGCCTGACCGTTTATACCAGCATCCTCATGCTCGTCTTTGCCGGGATGATGGTATATTACGGGTATCAAATGACCCATCTGCAGTACATTACCCATCAAAAAACCATCATCATGCAGATACCGCTTGTTATTATCTATGCCATCATGCCCGTTATGGGTGTGATGGTTGGTATCCGAACGATTCAGGTGATGATTCAAGATTTTAAATCCAGACAATAAAGGGGCCTTTTTTCCATGCAGATGAGTGATCTGATTATTCTATGTATTCTTCTTGGGTTTATGTCCACCTATGTACCGGTCTTCCTATGCCTTTTTTTTACTGCAAGCTTCGGGTTTGTCTACTTTATGGACATACCCCTGGCCCTTATGGCCCAAACGCTTTTTCGAAGTCTTGATAGTTTTGCCCTTGTGGTGGTGCTGTTTTTTATCCTTTGCGGGAATATCATGGCCAAGGGAAAGATGGTTGAAAAATTAATGAATATGGCCAATGCCCTTGTCAGTTGGCTGCCCGGGGGCTTAGGCATGGCGGGGGTCATTGGCTGCGGGTTGTTTGGTGCCATCTCGGGATCCACCGTTGCCACGGTGGTAGCCCTTGGGGGGTTTATGATTCCGGCCCTGATTAAAAACGGATATGACGAGGATTATACCCTGGGGCTGATGACCACCTCCCCCAACCTCGGGGTTATCATTCCCCCGAGTATTGCCATGATCTTTTATTCCATGATCAGCAATCAGTCCTTGGAAGGATTGTTTATCACGGGATTTGTTCCGGGAATTTTGATTATCCTCTGTGTCTGTATCTATACCTTTTTGCTCTATCGAAAAAGAGAGGACATCCAGCGACTTCCCGCCCCGACTTTTCGTCAGATTTTTCATATTTTTAAGGAGGGGTTCTGGGCGGTCATGCTCATTGTGATTATCTTTGGCGGTATTTTTTCAGGGTTGTTTACTGCCAATGAGGCTGCGGTTGTGGCCAGTGTCTATGCATTCTTTGTGGAGTATTTTATCTATAAATCCATGCGTTTTGCAGACATCAAGGAGGTGACGATCAGTTCTGCTGTCACTTCGGCCACCTTGCTTTTGATTGTGGCTTCGGCCACCTGCTTTGGCAGGTATCTTACCTTTGAGAATATTCCCAACCGGGTGGCAGAGGTGGTGGTGGGCAGTATCAGTTCCCCCATCGTGTTTTTGCTGGTCATGAATATTCTGCTGTTGATCATCGGCATGTTCATGGATATTATATCCGCCACATTGATTCTTGGCCCTGTTTTCATTCCGCTTCTCGGTCCCTTTAACGTGGATCCCATGCATTTTGGGCTGATCATGACCGTGAATCTTGCCATTGGATACTGCACCCCGCCCATGGGGGTCAGTCTATTTATTACCGGGGCTCTTGCCAAGCGGGATATTATTTATGTGTCCAAGGCCGTCATGCCCTTTTTGGCCATCCAGATCGGGGTGTTGTTCTTTTTGACCTATTGCCCGAGCATCGTGCTCTTTCTGCCTAAATTGTTCGGATATTATTGATCTTAGATCTGATCTGGATCAGGTTCATACGAAAAGCCCGGAATCAGAAAGGAATTTTCTGATTCCGGGCTTTTTTATTATTTAAAACAGGTCCTTTTAAATCCCCTTGTCCACAATGTTCTGGTCGTGGAGAAGTCGTTCCTGAATGCCTTTGGATATTTCCCAGTTTTTTTCAAAATCATCCCAGAAGTCCTTGTTATTTTCCTTCCAGTCATTACCAAACCGCAGGTTAAAATGACTGCCAAGTTTTTCAAACAATAGTTTCCATGTCGGCTTTCCTTCATTTCTGGCCCCCATAAGATCATTGATCAGGGTGTCCAGATCGCTTAGATGTTCCTTGGACAGGTAGGAAATGGCCCCTTTTTTGATGGATTCCATCAGGGATTCGGGGTTTAGGGAATTGGCTGTGAGCATCACTGCCGGAATGTCTCGCTTAACGCACTCTTCCAAAAGTTTAATTCCGTTTACACCCATGATATCGAGGATGGCAAGATCGTATCGGGTTTGAAGGATTTTTTCCGAGGCGGTTTCATAGTCCTGGGCCACATCAACCTTTGCCGGGTCAAGGATTTCCTCTATGGTTTCAATCACATCCCATTCATCATCCACGGCCAGTATGTGTTTGCCTTTGAGAAAAGAATTAGTTTGCGTCATCGGGATTCTCCTTATGATTATTTTGTATTTTTTGATTTTATACTATAATAATTAGTTGTATCCGGCTTCTCTCCTAATTTCTAAAAAATTATCGAAACTATACCAAAAAGTCAAGATAATAAGGGACTAAAATCAAAATAGAACCAGGATAATCGCATCGCAGAAGATCAACTCCTGAATTCAGAGATGATCAAAGAATACCAGAACCGGTTTTCATTGGCAAGAAGGCAGATACAAATCCAGCAATTCTCGGTCACCATTCAATACCGGGGTAAATCATTTAAAAATGATGGTACAAACAGTGCCGACCCGTTCCGGACAGGTCACCTTACACGCTC
>JADGEQ010000090.1 GCA_016744295.1 Desulfobacteraceae bacterium
AAAGATCATGGGCACCATCAGAACGGCTGACATGCTTTTATCCCATGACGACTATTGCATGAACTACCTGAAAGGGGTTCGTTCAGGCGCCATTGTAAGTTAAATTTGTAAGCTAACCCCTAAGATCGGGACCAACAAACTATAAAGAGACATGGCTCGGTACTATCGAAACCCGATAGTGCCGGGCCATACTTTTTCATGATACTCCTGATCAACTGCCCTTATTCCTTAAAGGTGGTAAAGTTGTACTTCTTTATTTTGTAATGAAGTGTCGGGGGAGTGACCCCAAGAAACCTTGCTGCCCGGGCAACATTCCCCCCGGTTTTCTGTAGTGTTTTTTCAACATAATTTTTCTCTGTCTGGATCAAAACTTCTTTTAACTTCATGGGCTGGTCGGGATCAGGGAAGAAATCCTCCGACATGGTGGTCATGGGCCTGTCTTTTTCTTGAGTTTCCGTGTTTTCCAATCCAATGGTGGTCTGGGGATTTTTGCAGGACTCAATAAAGTATTTTGACAGGTGTTCCGGGGTGATCAGTTTTTTATTTTTAGAAAAAATAATGCTGCTCTGGATGGTGTTTTCAAGTTCCCTCACATTTCCCTGCCAGGAATAGTCCAAAAATAACTCATAAACCTCCTTTGACAGGAACAGCCGTTTGTCGGCCCGGTGCTTCTGAAGAAAATAATCGCAGAGCAAAGGGATGTCGTTTTTCCGTTCTCTTAGGGGGGGGATGGTGATCATGATCACAGACAGGCGAAAGAAGATATCTTCTCTGATTAGCTTTTCTGCCATGGCTTTTCTGGGCTCCACGTTCAATGTGGAGATAAATTTCAAATCAATTTCAATTTCATCCAAAGAGCCGATCCTCCTTATTTTTTTTTCCTGTATGGCCCGGAGCAGCTTGGCCTGGAGGTTCAGGGGCATGGAGTTGAGCTCGTCTAGGAGTACGGTCCCACCGTTGGCAGCCTCCAGCAGTCCTTTTTTTTCCTGGGCATCGGTATAAGCCCCCTTGGATGTGCCAAATAGGATGCCTTCCAGCAGATGTTCTGGAATAGCGGCACAGTTAATGGGGATAAAAGATTTTTCTTTTCTCTTGCTGTTGTTGTGAATGGACTGGGCAAAGAGTTCCTTGCCCGTGCCGCTTTCCCCCCAGATCATGACGGGGAAGTCGTTGCGAGATGCGGCATTGGCCTGCTCAATGCACTGCTGGAACATGAAATCAGTTCCGATCATGGTTTCAAAGGTAAAGCTTGGTTTTTTGGGATATATTTCCGGTGGAAGACAGGACATTAGTCCCTCTGAAAATGCAGAGAACAACAAAGAGCTGGTTTGAACGTCGGTATTGAAGATAATGGCCCCTGCCACATTGCCTGCATCATCAAAATAGGGATAGGTGGAGTACTGGGAACTGGTCACCACATTGGAGGGGGTCTTGTAAAAGGAGGTCTTGTTGATGATGGGCTCCCCTGTGTCCAGGCTTTTGAGGGTGGTGTAATAATCGTCCACCACATTGGTGTACAGCTCGTACATGGTCTTGCCCAGGAAATCCTCCTCTTCAAATTTGTCCACCTTTTTCTGGTAGGGGTTCATGTAGATGAGCCGGTTTTCGACATCGGTGATGGTGACCCCCTGGGAAAAAGTCTCCCACATGGCAATGATATTGGGATTCTTTACCGCTTCCTTGGTCAGATGAAAAGGTTGTTTCAATTTCATGGCTTCGTCCTTGTGAAATAAGAATTTTTTAACACTTATATAATATTTTTCTTATTTTTAAAATAAAAATCTTATATCGCGCTGGCCCGAATTTATTTATCTCCTGGAGTTTTTAAAGAGAATATCGCCTAAAAAACGTTTTTAATTTAATGGGTTAGGAATAAACCTTTAAGAAATACGATCCATTTTTTGGAAATGGCACCCCTCTTGCTATCTGTGAATACCCAGTGTCCGGCCGGTCCTGTAAAAAAAGATAACAAGACATGGGCGGCACCAAAAATGGGGTTGCAACCAGATTGGAGATAAATCGTTTGATTCAAGTTGTTTAAAACAAGGAGACTTACGGAAAATGGATTTCAAGAAGAAAAGATGGATATATATTATCCTGGTGGCCATTGCCTATGGCGGAATATGGACCTTTCCCTATATGCTGGAAACCTATTACGTACCTGTTCAGAAGGCTTTTGGGTTTACCAATGGGCAGTTGGGGACCATCATGATGGTCTTTGGGATTGCATCGGCCCTGCTCTATGGCCCCGGGGGATTCATTGCCGATCTGTTTTCGGTGAAAAAAATGCTGGCCACAGCCCTGCTGGGAACCACGGCCCTTGGGGCCCTTGTATTGACCATTCCGCCCCTCTGGGTCATGTGCGTGATTCAGTTCGGCTACGGCATTACCCTGGTATTGATCATGTGGTCCGCACTGATGAAATTTTTACGGATGATGGGGGATGAAAATGAACAGGGAAAGATTTACGGGTATTTTTTTGCCTTTTCCGGCCTCGCCGGTGCCATTGAAGGCTTTGTGGGAACCCATCTCTACGACAGCCTGGGACAGAATCTTCATGCCTTTAAAATGCTTTTGCTCTTCTATGTGGTATGCGTAGGGCTTCCCAGCCTGCTCTTTGCCATTTTCTTTAATGAAAAAGAGGCCTTCTCAGCTGAGTCAGGCGACAATAATAAAATTCAGCTTTCCCAGGTTACCACCATTTTGAAGATGCCCTTTGTCTGGCTTCTCATTGGGGTGGTCTTCTTTTCCTTTATTTCCAAATCCGGCATGACCTATTTCCAGCCCTACCTGAAAGAATTTTTTGGGGTTCCCGTGGCCACCATCAGTATCATTGCCATTATCCGGCAGCAGCTGATCCGTCTTTTGACCTCTCCTGTGGCAGGGATCATGACCGACAGGACCGGTTCTTCCATCAAGACCATGTCCTTTGGTATGATCCTGGGGATCATTGCGGGGGCAATGATGCTGATGACTCCGAGAACACCTGCTTTGGCCTGGGTGATAATTCTGGCTCTCATGCTCACTGCCGTATACTACAACACCTGCATGCCCAGTTACTATATTCCCATTTCAGAGGCCAAGATTCCCTTGAAATATACGGGAACCATTGTGGGAATTGTCTCCATCGTGGGATTCTGCTCTGATATTTTCTATTACAAACTTTGCGGATACTTTCTGGATGCCTTTGGCGACAAGGGGTATTCCATCATCTTTTCCATGTCCCTTGTGACCAGCATCATCGCCGTTGTCTTTGCCGTGCTCCTCTACAAGAATGTGAAGACCATGGCCGCCGCATCCAACGCATAACGATTAAATATTGAAAAAAAGTTGAGAAGAGAAAAATGAATTTTAATGAAATGATATTAAACCGGAAACAGGTCGAATTTTTCCACGAACAGACCCTTGAACTGCTGGAAAAAAAGGGAATTCACTTTGAGCATAAAGGCGCTCTTGAGATGTTTGAGAAAAACGGAATCAAAACAGACGGGAACGTCGTATTTTTCACCAGAGAACAGGTGGATGCAGCCGTCAAACTCTGCCCCAGAACCTTTGAGTGGGAATCCAGAACCGCCAGCGTCACCGTTGACGGCAAGGCCAAAAGCCTGTGCGGCTCAGCTGCGGGTCCTGCCTTTTTCATGGACAGCAACAACACGGTCCGGCGGGGTCAGCTTCAAGACTACATCAACATTGCCAAGATAGTGGACTCAAGTGATCAGCTGGACTTTGGTCATTCCCTCATGGTGGATATTGAGAATGTGGCAACAGAACGCTCACCCTATGTCCAGGTGGCCAATTTGCTCAAGTACATGGACAAGCCCATTAATCTGACTGCCATGCAGACCCCCAAGGAATCTGTGAAGGATGTGGCAAAGAATCAGATCCAGATGATCAAAAAGTTCTATGGAAAAGAGGGAAACGTGGTTCTGGGCGGAGCCTGTGCCACAGCTCCCATGCACTACGGCACCAATGACGTGGACGTCATCCTGGGATTTCTGGAAGAAAAGCAGCCCATCTCTTTAATTGCCTGCTCTTTGCCCGTGATCACCAGCCATGCCTCTATTGCCGCCACCATCATCCAGAACAATGCCGAGGTTCTGGCAGGCCTTGTCCTGGTTCAACTGGTCCAGCCAGCCACCCCCTTTGTCTATGCCACCATTTCCTCTTCGGTGAACTTAAGGACCGTGTCCGCCCTGTTCGGCTCTGCGGAAGTGGCTCTGATGTCAGCTGCCACGGCTTCTTTGGCAGACTACTATGACATGCCCTACAGAAGCGGTGGCGCCCTTAGTGATGCCGTGGCCGTGGATTTTCAGGCAGGGGCTGAGTCTGCCTATAACCTTGCGCCCATTATTTTGTCCAATGTGGATGTGATGCAATTCTCCTGTGGTTCCCTGGGCTCTTTGAACATCACCTCCCTGGAAAAATATGTGCTGGATGAAGAATCTTTAAAAATGTCATTAAGAATGAGACAGGGCCTTGGCATTGATATGGACAAATCCTATATCGAAGGAATCATGCCCATCAAGCACAAGGGCCACTTCATGAACGGTCCCACGCCAAAAGAATATTTTAACGAACACTTTGTCTCTGATCTCTTTTGCAAAACAGACTACAACAACTGGCAGCAAAGAGATGGAAAACAGCTCCTGGAAAGGGCCACTGAAAAAGTTGCGGCCCGTCTGGAAGCATACGAAGAAAAGAGCTTTGATGATGCTCAGATAAAGGGCATTCAAGAGTATCTGCAATAGACAGGCAAACGATCAATAACATCATAAATTAGACAAAAATTGCCAAAGAGTTTGGTTCACCTGCAAGGAGCATTAAAGGCTTGATACGATACATATTTAGCCTTTAATGCAACAAAAGTTGGGCCAAAAGACAAGCGATCTTGTACAATTTTATTTGCAATAAACAAGGAAAAAGAATGACTGATTTCAATTCGATGATAGATGCCCTGGTCGCCTGTGACACAGCCCAAGTAACACAACTGGTAAATACTGCCATCACAGAAGGCACCCCCGCCGGTGAGATTCTCAACAAGGGGTTGATTGCCGGCATGGACATTGTGGGTGAAAAAATGGAAAACGGTGACATGTTTATCCCTGAAGTTCTCATGGCTGCCAAGGCCATGGGAGAATGCGTAGCCGTCCTGAAACCCCTGTTGGGAGAAGGCGAGTCCGCAACCGGTGCTTCTGTTCTTATCGGTACGGTCAAGGGCGACCTCCATGACATCGGCAAAAACCTGGTGTCCATGATGATGGAAAGTGCCGGCATGGAAGTTCACAATCTT
>JADGEQ010000065.1 GCA_016744295.1 Desulfobacteraceae bacterium
AAAACCGGTATGGAAATAATCCGTGTTGATCTGAGAGGAAACAAACCCTTTCTGGTTCCTGGGGCTCAATTACAATTCAAAGGCAAACGGTATTATTTTAAAGACACCTATCGTCTGGGGAAAGGTGAGATATTCATGTCCCCTTTGGACCTGAATATTGAAAAAGGTAAAATAGAAGAACCGTTTAAGCCAATGATACGATTTGGGATTCCCATCTTTGATGAAGATGATGAGAAACAAGGCGTTCTTATTTTAAATTATCTTGGTAAAAAAATCATTGATGATTTGTTGCAACTTTCCTCTGAGTCTCCAGGCCATCTTATGATGATCAACTCCGAAGGGTATTGGCTTAAGGGAATGGAGGCTGAAAATGAATGGGGTTTTATGTTTAAGGACCGTAATGAAAAAAAAATACAGAATCAATTTCCAGATGTATGGCAAAAAATTAGTGAAAATGAAAATGGACAAATATTCAGCCAGGGCGGCCTGATTACATTTGTTAAAGTATTTCCCCTAAAAGAAGGTATAAAATCCAGCAGCGGGTCTCCAGACCCATTTCAAGAAAGTGTAACCAATTTGAGTCCTGATAAATTTTTTTGGGTCATCCTGTGTCATGTTCTACCGGAAGAACTGCACAAGGAGAACAATAATTTCGTATTAGCGCTTATTTTCACAGATTTGTTTTTAATGATTCTATTGGGAGCGTTCTCCTGGTTATTTGTTTTGACAAACACAAGAAGAAAATTGGCGGAAAACGCGTTAAAAAGATCAAATATTGAATTAGAAGAAAAAGTTAAAAAAAGGACGCAAGAGCTATTTAATACAAATACTGCTTTAGAACAAGAAGTAATGGGGCATAGGCAAGCCATTAGTGAAAAACGTAAAATTGAATCCCAGCTGAGGCAATCTCAAAAAATGGAAGCAATCGGAACTCTTGCAGGAGGCATTGCCCATGACTTTAACAATATTTTGACCCCAATTCTTGGATATGCTGAAATGGCTGAGATGCAGCTTGATCAAAATAATCCATTAATAGACGACATGAATCAAATTATATCAGCATCTCATCGAGCCAAGGAGCTTGTTCAACAGATTTTAACATTCAGTCGTCAAGCAGAACAAGAGTTAAGGCCGATTAAAGTCGAACTGGTGATTAAAGAGGTTGTACAACTATTAAAATCTACTATTCCGGCAACAATTGAAATATGTCAGGATATCAAATCCGATTGCAACCCTATTATGGCTGATCACACCCAGATTCATCAAATTTTAATGAATTTATGTACAAATGCATACCATTCCATGCGCAAGAATGGTGGCGTTTTAAGTATTTCTTTATTTCAGATCGAAATTAGTCCAGAAGATTATCAGATTAATTTTGACTTAAGGCCTGGTACATATATTAAACTTGAGGTGAGTGACTCTGGCCATGGGATGACGAAAGAACTGCAGGAAAAAATTTTCGAGCCCTATTTTACAACCAAAGAAGAAGGAGAGGGAACAGGCCTTGGTTTATCTGTAGTTCACGGTATTATAAAAAGTTTTAATGGACATATTGCAGTGTACTCTGAGCCAGAGCAGGGTACAACTTTTCATATTTACCTGCCTACCCTAGAACCCAAAACCGAATATCAGAGATCCGTCTTAAAAGATAATATTCCACATGGGACAGAGAAAATATTAGTTGTTGATGACGAAGAATCCATTATGAAGTTTGAGAAAAAAATACTTGAAAACTTAGGTTACAGTGTTACTGGACAAATCAGCAGTATAGAGGCTTTGAAACTTTTTAAAGAAAATCCCGATGCCTTTGATCTGGTAATTACTGATATGACGATGCCAAAAATGAATGGAATTGAACTTATCAAAAATTTAAATAGAAGCAGATCAAATATTCCCACTCTCCTTTGCACGGGGTTTAGCGCGATCATGAATCCCAAAACAGACAAGGATATCGGAATCAGCAGCTATCTTACAAAGCCAATCGCTTTAATGGATCTTGCGAAAGCTGTCAGAAGCGTATTAGATAAAAATAAATCATAGTTCGTTTGGACTGAAACAAAGGGCGAGGGGTCAAATCTACATTTACGCCTTGACTGAAAATTCAAACAAGAAAAATGGACCGGGTGATACGGGTCCTTTTAATACTTTTTGGGTTGAAGTTCTTGATGCGTATGAGGTAAAGTTATAGAATAATCTCCAACAATTGCACTCAAGCTGACCTAAAAAGCTGCGCTTGGGGGTTCATTCCCATTGAGGAGGTAGAATGAAAAAAGCCGTGCTCATCATTGTCATACTTTTTTTGCCCTTTAACCTGCAGGCCCAGACAGATGCCGAAACCATCGTAAAGAACGCCTTTGATTACTGGCGGGGCCAGGCATCCGTCTCAACCGCAGTCATGACCATTCACCGCCAGGACTGGGAGCGGCACATGACCCTTAAAGCCTGGACCCGGGGGGAGTCTGATTCCTTGTTTGTGATTCTTGAACCGGCAAAGGACAAGGGGAACGGCACCCTGAAAGCCGGCAAGGGGATGTGGATGTACAATCCCAAGGTCAACCGGGTGATCAAGCTTCCCCCATCCATGATGTCCCAAGGGTGGCAGGGATCGGATTTTTCCAACAATGATCTGGCTAAAACCGACAGCCTGATCAAAGATTATGTCCATACCCTGGTGGAGATAGGCCAGGATCAGGGCAAAAAATTCTATCAAATAAAATCAATCCCAAAACCGGATGCTCCGGTGATCTGGGGCATGATCAAGCTGACCATCCGTGGGGATAATATTCTTTTAAAGGAAGAATTCTTTGATGAAGATTTTAAGAGCGTAAAAGTGATGACAGCCTGGGATATCCAAATGACAGGCAACAAGCTTTTCCCCATGAAATGGAAAATGCAAAAGAGTGATGCCACGGATGAATATACCCAGTTTGTCTATGAAGAGATCGAGTTTAAAAAAAGTTTGAGCAAAGGTATTTTTACCCGGACCAATCTTAAAAATCCGGGATTATAAGGGAGTAACTGACATGTCAGTGGAATTGAAAATGGCCTGGCGAAATATCTGGCGTAATCCCAGACGGACCCTTCTTACCATTGCGGCCATTGGTTTTGCCAGCCTGCTTTTGGTCTTTATGCTCTCCTTCCAACTTGGCTGTTATGAAACCATGATCAATACCAGTGTTAAAATCAGCACCGGCCACCTCCAGGTCCAGGCAAAAGGGTATCTTGAAGATAAAAAAATGCGTCTTGTCATCAAGGACCCGGATCAGGTGGCAAGCGTTCTTGAGGCCATAGACCAGATTGATGCCTACACCTTCAGGGCAAATGGATTCTCCTTGGTATCCTCTGATACAAGGACCTACGGGGTTGTGGTAACCGGGATCGATCCGGAACCTGAAGCCGCTGTTTCAACCATTAAATCACTTGTCCGGAAAGGACGCTATCTGAATGCGGATGATACCTATGCCGTCCTCATCGGCGAACACCTTTCAAGAAATCTGAAAGTGGATATCAATGATGAACTGACGGTACTGGGGCAGGGGCGTGACGGTTCCATTGCCGCAGCGGTTTTGACCGTAACCGGTATTTTTGATTCAGGCATTGATGAATTTGACCGGAACATCATCTTGATGGGGCTTGCAGGGTTCCAGGAAGTTTTTTCCATGGGGAAAAGTGTTCATGAAGCCATCATAACGGCCGACTCGCTCAGGGATGTGGCCATGGTGCAGCAAGAGATCCAGAACCATTTTTCAGCTACCGGAGACAAAACCCTTGCAGTCCCTGACTGGATGGAGATCATGCCGGGGCTGCTCCAGGGCATACAGATGGATCTTTTTTCCGGGATCATGATGTATATCATCCTGATTGTTGTGGTTGCCTTTTCAATTTTCAACACCTTTTTAATGGCTATTTTTGAAAGAACCCGGGAATTTGGTGTCATGATGGCCATCGGCACAACCCCCTCCCGGATTACAAAACTTGTCATGTTTGAATCCATTTTCATGACCCTTGTTGGCATTTTGTTGGGAATCCTTTGTGGCAGTCTTATTACCCTCTATTTTCAAAAATACGGGATCTTTATTGCCGGTACGGAAGATATTTTTAAAGAATACGGGATCCCTGACAGACTCTACCCTAGGCTTTCTTTGATATCCGGTACGGCAGGGCCCCTGGTGGTCTTTTTAATCACCTTTGTCTCTTCTGTCTTCCCGGCCCTGAAGATCAGGCGACTTAAACCGGTTGATGCCATGAACACGGTATAAAGGTAAATCACCATGTATGTCATTCTATCCTGGAGAAATATCTGGAGGAACCCGAGACGAACCTTTGTCATCCTTATGGCAGTGATCATCGGGGTATGGAGCATGATTTTTCTAGGCGCGCTCATGCGGGGCATGGAAAGCGAGATGCTTAGAAACGCCATTTCTACCCTGACTGGCAGCATCCAGATCCATCACAGGGATTATCTTGACGATCCTGTGGTTAACAACAGCCTGGATGATATGGGCCGACTTGATACCGTCTTAAATAAAATTTTGGGGCAGGACAGCCCTTGGGCAAAAAGGGTCCGGGTCAATGCCGTGGTGTCCAATGCCAGGCACTCGGGCGGGGTTACACTTGTGGGAATTGAACCTGAAAAGGAAAAAGCCGTGTCCTTCATCGGAAAGGCAGTGACACAGGGCCGCTATCTTACAAAAGAGGATAAGAATAAAATTCTGGTCGGTCGGGCCTTTTTAAAAAAGTTCAATACAAAAATCGGGAACAAGCTGATCCTCATGTCCCAGGGCACAGACAATGAGATTGCCTCAAAAGCCTTCAGGATTGTCGGGGTTTTTCGTGCAGAATCAGAGGCGGCTGAAAAACAATTTGCCTTTGTTCCCCTGTCCCAGGCTGCAGGCATGCTTAAAATGGGGAATTCTGTTTCAGAAATATCCATCCTCCTGCCGAAACTTGATATCAGCGGCAAAAAAGAAGCCCTTGTGGCAAAGAAACTTGTGGATGCCCTTGATGACATAACAATTGACGACAATACAATTGAGGTTAAAACATGGCAAAACCTTTTGCCCATGATGAAGGCATATCTCGAAATGTCGGGATTTTTCCTCTATATCTGGTATTTTGTGGTCTTTGTGGCCATGGGGTTTGGGATTGTTAATACAACGCTGATGGCCATCTTTGAAAGGATGCGGGAGTTCGGGTTGATGAAGGCCCTTGGTATGAGACCCATCCAGATTATAATCGGGGTGATAACAGAGAGTTTTTTTTTGCTGGCTCTGGGGATATCCCTTGGCACGGGCTTTGGGTTTTTAAGTGTTGCCGCCATTGCACGAAACGGGATTGATCTGTCTGCCCTGGCAGCAGGAGCTGAAATGTGGGGGATTCCGCGAAAACTCTACCCGGAGATATGGGCACAGGATGTCGTCGTCGCAGGGCTTGTGGTTCTTGTTCTCGGTATTCTTGTGAGTTTATACCCTGCGGTTAAGGCAGCAAGGTTTACCCCGACCCAGGCCATGACAAAAAATTAGTACAAAAAATTAGCCGGGAAACCATAATAAACCTAGGCGCAAACAAAGAAGTTGATGCGGTAGATCAGATGGAGAGGTGATATGGCGATTGTTGAAATAAAGGGTGTCAAGAAAACATACTTTCAGGGGAAGGTAAAGGTTGAGGCCCTTAGGGGAATTGATCTCACCATAGATAAAGGAGAATTTGCCGCCATTGCAGGACCGTCCGGGTCCGGTAAAACCACCTTGCTTAATATTATTGGTGGTCTTGATCTGCCCGACGGCGGGACTGTCATCCTGGACAGCAATCCATATGCCCAAATGAACCAGACCTCCCTTGCCTCCTTAAGACTCCATAAAATAGGCTTTGTTTTCCAGGCCTATAACCTGATCCCGGTCCTGTCCGCCATTGAAAATGTCGAGTATGTCATGCTTCTGCAGGGCGTGCCCCGAAAAGAAAGAGAAGAAAAGGCCCGGGCTATTCTTGATGATGTCGGGCTTGTTGGCAAATACAACAGAAGACCTAGTGAGCTTTCAGGCGGTCAGCAGCAGAGGGTGGCCGTTGCAAGAGCCATTGTTTCAAGTCCTGCCGTTGTGCTTGCGGACGAACCAACGGCAAACCTTGATTCCAAAACAGGGGAAAGCCTTTTGCTGATGATGAAAAAGATGAATACACAAAAAAAAGTTACCTTTATTTTTTCAACCCATGACAGCATGGTCATGGCCTATGCCAGGCGTCTTGTCACGATAAAGGACGGACGCATTGTAAATGATGAAGCCAAATAGCCTCTCCATCTGTTTTCTTGTCCCTTTTTTTTGTCTTATCTTAACTATTATTTTGATTTTTAAATCCCTGGGGGCCGAACAGCGAATGTCAACTGAACCCATCAATAACCAGTTTGGCGGACATCTGAAACTTGAAGGAGGCATGACAGGGTATGATGCCCACTCCTATTTTGAACCCGTGGGAACCCAGACCGGTCTGGATGGTGCTGCCAGCATTCGGTTGACGGATAAACTTGGGTTTTCCGACACGTTTTATATTGAAGCCCATTACGAAGCTGCGGTCAGATTTGGAGACACCTATAAAAAACGAGCAGCGCTTCAAGAAAATTTCCCTTGGCTGCCTACCGGTCTTATGTCCCGTATCTCAGATATGGATAACCGGCGACTTTTTGACCTGACAAAAATAGTTAAAGAGACTGGGGATACGCTTTTGTGGCACCGGCTGGACCGGCTCTTTTTTTCTGCCAAACCCGCCTGGGGCGATATCATGGTTGGCAGACAGGCCGTCACATGGGGAAACGGGTTGATATTCAATCCCATGGATCTGTTTAACCCGTTTTCACCCGCTGATATTGTCCGGGATTATAAAATGGGGGATGATCTGGTATCTGTCAGGTTGAATACCGATCCCATAGAAGAGATCAACCTTTTGTATGTTCCAAGGCGGAATGTCACAGGGAAAGTTGATGCCGACGCCTCCTCAATTGCAGGCAAACTCCATTTTTTTGCAGGTGAGATGGAAGTGGATCTGATGGGCGCCAGGCATTATGACGAAATTGTCTTTGGCATTGGCGGCACGGGCTATTTAGGCGATACGGCCTGGCGGTGCGATATCCTTTGGTCCTCCCTGGAAGATACCCCGGGCAAAATAGGGTATTTTGAGTTTGTGGCCAATGTCGATTATTCCTGGATCTGGTTTAATAAAAACATCTACGGGCTGATCGAGTATTACCATAACGGGCTTGGAAAAGACAATTATACCGATGCTTTTGGGAATTCCGCCCTGATGGAAAGAATTGACCGCGGGGAATTGTTTGCCCTTGGAAAAAATTATATAAACACACAGATCCAGGTGGAACTCCATCCGCTTTTGAATCTCTATTTTAATACCATCAATAATATTAAAGACCCATCCGGTATTCTCCAGCCCAGGCTAAGCTACAGCATGACCCGGAACTCGACCCTCCTCTTGGGGGCCAATATTTTTTACGGCAGCAGGGAAAGCGAATACGGCGGCTTTCTGATACCGGGAACACTCTATTACACCAATGCTGCGGCAAATGGTTATCTCTTGTTTACCTATTATTTTTAGCAGGGTTTAAAAAAAACGGTAACTTACTAGCGTAAAAGTATAATCTAAATAAGGGATCATTATTCGCTTGCCTGAATTAAAAAATCAGGTTTCTCAGAATTGAACAGTATGCGAGATGCAATAAAAATGTAGTAAAAATGTAGCTTGAATCTTCAAATAAACCATGTAAAACAGTGGGGACAAAAAAATGATATTTAGTTAAAAAATGTTATAAAAACAAAGGGATATTTAAGGGGATTGTAATATGATTGAGAAACGCGGAAACCAGACCTGGTACAGATTGATAAAATCCTTTTATAAACTGGGCAAAAAGGGACGGGTGGTGCATGTGGTGGCTAGCATGGCCGCCTGCCTTACCTTAACCTTCACCACCCCGGCCCTGGCCGCGGATATCATAATTTCCGATGCCAGGACCGCAAGCCAGGTAATTACCGCCCCAGGCGATTCCATGACCGTCACAAAGGACGGGAGCATCACCGTCAGCAACACCTCGGCCATTGCCGGACCTCTGGGCATGGATCTGACCAACTCAAAGATCATCAACCAGGGCAGTCTCTTGGGGACCTCAGATTCTTACAATCTGTCTGCCGCAGGGATTGAAACCTTTAATATAACCTCGGCTAGTTCCATCGAAAATATAGGCACCATAAAGGTCACCAATACCCACGAAACAAGTAAAACCTGTGGAATTTTTGCATATTCTGTAGACAATTATAGTTCCATTATAAATTCTGGTACCATCGAGAGTACAAATACCGCCACAGATCTGGACCTAAGCTGGGGTATTCATTCAGTTTCTATAAGCGATCACAGTTCCATTATAAATTCAGGCACCATCAAGATTTCAAATATGGGAAAAGGCAAGTCGAAAAGCCTCGGGGTCGAAGTAGAAAATGCAAGGGACAGTTCCATTGAAAATAAAGGCATCATAGAGATTTCAAGTAGTAGGGGCACCGGAATCAATGTCCACAGTTTGATAAACAGTTCCATTAAAAATTTGGATAAAATCAGCATAACAGGGGTAGAAGACGGTGAAAATTATGGAATTTCGGTCGGAACGATAGACAGCACCAGCACCATTACCAATTCTGGGACCATCAGCCTTCGCCAGGCTAGCATGGGTTCTCATTCACAAATTCTAAGCGCTAGGGATAATCTTATCGGCATTGGGGCTAGAACGGGTGCTGGTCAATTAATCTCCAACACCAACATCATATCCATATCTGCGGATACCGCCAGTCTTTGTGGGATAAAAGGCAGTTATACAGGCCCCCCGGTGACCAAAGTAGGCACCCCGGCGGTTAAAGTAGGCACCCCGGTGACCTATACGGGTACCCCGGTGAGCAATACAGGCACTATCACCCTTTCTGCCAAACATGCGGTCAGTGTTGTCGGGATGGCTACCTATTACACAGGTACCGCCACCAACGAAGGCACTATCTCGGTCTCTGCAGATTCAGCCGGCAGTGTTGCGGGGATGGTCATTACGGGGGACAATAGTGTAAAGAACGGTACTGCAACCAACAAAGGCACCATTTCGGTCTCAGTGGATCCGGGAACTGTCACTATGGGTGGCAAAACCATCGATACAACGGCACGTGGCATTTATAATTATAATGGCGATGTGATTAACGAAGGCACGGTTACGGCGACTACCCTTGCCGGAAATCTGCACGAAGATTTTTTTTCTGTCTATACCAATGGCAATCTGACCAATGCGGGGACCCTAAAAGGCCGGCTGGGATCCGGCACTACCTCCAACAGTGGTTTAATCCAACTTTCCCCGGGCATCTCAAATATTAAAGGAAACTTTACCCAGGACACCAAAGGGACCCTGGGCATCACCCTTGGCCAGGATGGCTCGGGCAGTCCTGCATTTTCCAAATTGTCCGTTACCGGCACCACCACCCTGGCCGATGGCTCGGGCCTTTTTGTGGATGTGACCACACCTTCGGCAGATCAGCCCGTTCTCATCGATTCGACCCTGACCGGGTTGATCCAGAGCACCGGCGGCATAATGGCTGACATTGACACCCTTCTGGTCACAGACAACTCAGCGCTGCTGAACTTTACTGCAGCCCTGTCCAACGGCGACACCTCTTTGGATATGAACGTGATCAGGGGCCGTTCCATTTTTGATGCGGTTCAAGGGGGGGGGAACTCCGGGGGTGAGGGGGCTGCCGCCTCCCTGGACAGCCTCACCAGCACCACAAACCCTCAGATCAGTACCTTTATCACCCACCTGAACAGCCTTCCCACCATGGGCCAGGTGGGAAGACAGGTGGCCCAGGCTGCGCCTGTGGGCGCCACCCAGACCCCGGCTGTAAACGGCCAGTTGGTCAGCACCATGAGTTCAGTACTCCAGGACCGCCAGAGAAGCCTGGCCGGGCTTAACTCAGGTGATCCCGTGTTCAGCGACAAAAATCTCTGGGTGAAGCCCTATGCCATGACCATGGACCAGGATGACGTGGATGGGAAGAACGGGTTCAGCGCAGATGCCTATGGCATCGGCTTGGGCATGGACGGGGAATTGTCCCGGAAGAACCGCCTGGGATTGGCATTTTTCTACACCCGGGCTGATACCGAGACCAATAATCTGAACCAGCAAAGCGATGCTGATCTCTTCAGCCTCATGGCCTACGGCAGCCACGGCCTTTTCAATGGGGAGACCACCCTGTTCTGGCAAGCAGGGGGCGGGGTCCAGTCCATGGATACCAGCCGGTATATCCAGGCGTTGAATCAGACAGCAGCAGCCGATTACACAGCCAGGAACCTTTTTGCCCAGACCCGGGGGGTACGGGCCTTCCAGCTAGCCCCTGATCTGACCCTGTCTGCCGGAGCTGCCATCTCCTATACCTGGCTTTACACCCCATCCTATGAGGAATTCGGGGCCGGAGGCATGAACCTTTCGGTGGACAGCTTTGATGCCCATTCTCTGGTAACCGCCCTTGAAGGAGAACTGGCCTGGTCTGCAGCCACGGATGTCCTGGTCACGGCCAGGGCCTCTTTAGGGTATGACCTGATCAATGATGACGCCGCAGTTCTCTCCCGGTTCCAGGGGGCAGGGGCTTCCTTTGTCACCCAGGGTATTGATAACTCACCGGTGGTTTTCACCGCAGGTTTAGGCGTGGCAAAACATTTCACAGACCGGTTTTCTCTGAATGCCAGTTACGATTTGGAAGGTCGGGGCAGCGATTTTCTAATGCATATGCTTTCCTGCAAGCTGAACTGGACATTTTAAAAATAGATTGCCCGGCCCATCCCTGTGGGGATGGGTCGGGATTTTGTTGATAAGCTTGCCTATAAGGAAAAATTACATTACAAGGGGGAGAAATTTAATCACTCCTGCTGTTGGCAGGACAAAATCCATACCCCAGAGAAATCAAAAAAATGAACAACGAAAAACAAGAGAATCCCCCGGTCCAAACGATTTCATTTAACTATCCGGATAGCCTGGTCTCCATGCTGGCAAAATCTGGAATTACCATTCTGGTTTCCACCTATCAGTCGGGCAAAATCATGGTCATCGGCCAGGACTGCGGACAACTGGATATCCGGTACAGTGATTTTCCACGGCCCATGGGCATGACAGCCCAGGGCAATCACCTCTGGGCCGGTATGGGCCACGGCATCTGGCATTTTCATAATTTTGCTTCGGCCGCATCCCAGGTGGACAAGGACTATACGGCCTGTTATCTGCCCATGGACATCCATTTTACCGGGGATATTGATATCCATGAGATGGCCTTTTCAGACCGGCTTTATTTCATCAATACCAAGTTCTCCTGCCTCTGCGTAACAGATGAAAAAAGCAGCTTTAAGCCGGTGTGGAAACCGCCTTTTATCACAGATCTCATGCCGGTGGACAAGTGCCATCTCAACGGCATGGCCATGAGGGATGGACAACCCAGGTATGTTACCATCCTGGGTCCCACGGACCAGCCTCTGGGATGGCGGGAGCACAAGGCTTGTGGCGGGATACTCATGGATATTCAAACCAATAAGGTCCTTTTGGAAGGCTTGAGCATGCCCCATTCCCCCAGGTGGCATAAGGACCGGATCTGGTTTCTCGAATCCGGCAAGGGCAGCATTTGTCAATATGATCCTGAAACGGGCAAATCCAAGGAAGTGGCCCGGGTGCCCGGATTCACCCGGGGATTCCAGCTCATCAATGATATTGCCTTTGTCGGGGTATCCCGGGTCCGGGAAAGCGCCACCTTTAGCGGTCTGCCCGTGACCCGCCTGCCCAAGCGGATCTGTGGCGTCTGGGTGGTGGATATAAACACGGGAAAAGAATTGACCTTTATGGAGTTTACCACTGGGGTGGATGAAATTTTTGCGGTCACGGTACTGCCCCAGAAGATGATGCAGATCACCGATTTTAACGGTCCTTTGAGCAAGTCCAACTATCTGGTGGCCGAATCCTACCTCGGTGCGATAAAAATGCCCCAGACCCCGCCCCAAATAGCGGCACCCCATTTTGAAAAGGGAAACGATTTGTTCAATGAGGGGCAGAAACAAGAGGCGGTCAAAGCCTTTGAAAAGGCTCTGAAAATCCAGCCGGATCTTTTGCCGGCAACCTTTAACATGGCCGTTGCCCTAGGAGATCTTGGCCAGTTTGACCAGGCGGAGAAAATCCTTTTGGACGTGGTTGAAAAGGACGCCTCCATTGTGGAGACCTATCACTCCCTAGGCTATGTCTATTACAAGAAAGGCGATCGTAAAAAGGCAAAAAAATATTTTAAAACTGCCCTGGATCTTGCCCCGGACTATGCCCAGGCCAGAAACTCCCTTGAGATTATCAAGGCTGAGATGGCGCCCAATAACCCAAAAGCAGAATGACCAGGCCCGGGGCAGGAGGATTTGTCATATCAATGATTGAATATGCCAGAGTGTGAGGTATAATGTGATCGGTTATACTGATTTTTTTGTAAGGTTCTGAATAAATTATGACAAGCGTGAGGATATACAAGTTTGTGCTGTATGGGATAGTGATATGCAGTATCGCAACCCTGCAGTTCGCTGTACCCCAAAGCCTGACCCATGAAGCTTTTGGTTATGATGCAGGCATTGCCGATAATACCCCTGCCCAGGGTTCTGTTGTTCAGGGTCCTAGAGATAATGAAACCCCGAGTTTTATGTGGATCATCGGCGAAGTGGCTCTTGGCATCATTACAGCGGTTCTGCTCTTGATCATCTATAGCTGGCACTTGAGAAAAGTTGTGGGCAAAAAGACCCTGGAATTAAAAAATCTCAACACCCACCTGGAAGATAAGGTGGAAGAACGAACCCTAGCACTTAAAGAGAGCAGAGAAGAGTACAAAGCCATGTATGTCCATGCAGAAGAGGAAAGAAAACGGGCAAAAGTTGCACTCAAGTCAGAGCGAGATGCCATCAGGCAGAATCTGAACTTTATCGATATGATATCCCATGAATACCGCACCCCATTATCTGTATTAAGTTCCAGCATAGATATTATTCATAAAAAATGTGATATGATTGAATATCACGATTTTGATGATCAGCTCAGAAAGATGAGAATATCCATAAAAAGACTGATCGATATCTTTGATTCATCACTGGGTAAAGAACGGGTTGATCATCATACCCCGCAACTGCAGATTGAAACCCTGGACCTTTCACAAATTATTAAGGCTGCCATTGAACTGGCCAGAACTGCGTATATGAGCCACCGGATCATGTTTAATGCTGATTTTGATAATCAGATTCAAATCATTGGCGATGAAAAGCTGTTGATCACAGTATTTAGCAATATTTTTGATAATGCCTGCAAATATTCCGAACCTGAAGAACAAATTCTTATCAACCTAAATTCAGGGGAAGATTATGTACAGATTATTACAATTGATTCAGGAATCGGCATTGATGAAGATGAGATCCCTTTTGTTTTTGAAAAATACTTCCGCTCCCAACGCACGGGAGTGAAACAAGGCGCAGGTGTCGGTCTGTTTCTTGTCGAAAAAATTATTGAACTGCACAAGGGCAGCATCAAAATGACATCACAGCGGAATATGGGAACCCAAATGTCTGTTTGTCTGCCCATGGAAAAGAAGGTGTAAAATGAGTAAAGGCGTGATCATTGTAGAGGATGATATACTATTACGGGAAAATCTTTGTGAGCTGCTTCGGCTGGACGGCTTTGATGTTACCGAGTGCAGTACGGGTAAGGCATTTTTAGATCATATTAAGACAACCCGGTTCAAGGTGGCTATCGTTGATATCGGTCTGCCGGATAAATCAGGGTATGAGATCGCAAGTCACCTGAGAAAGACCACAAATATGGGAATCATCATTCTGACTGCCCGCACAGGAATGGACAATAAAATACAGGGATTCTCCTCGGGTGCAGATTACTACTTCTCAAAGCCTGTGGACAGCAGGGAGCTTACAGCATCCATCAATAACCTGATGTGCCGGCTTTCATTAAAAGACCGGAATGATAACCAGATACACACGGATTCATGGACCTTTAATACAAAGGGGTGGTTATTGGTCTCACCGGGTGGAAAGCAGATTAACCTTACAACCAAAGAGAGTGAGCTTATCAGTTTGCTCCAAAAACATGATAAAGAGGGGGTTGAGAAAGAATCTATCCTCAAAGAGTTAGGTTATATTGACCAGGAACCATATGGGAGTCGTGCACTAGGCGTTCTGGTCACCAGACTCAGAAAAAAGGTAAAAGACAGCGTGGGAGAGAACACATTAATTCAAACGGTTCATGGGTTTGGGTTTTCACTTGGTGAGAAGCTGGTCCGGCTTTAATCCGATATTCTGAAATATATCAGTAATAAAATTCCAGGAAATTGATTTTTTTTGTCCTAGTATGACTTCATTGCATTTTTAAGAAAAATTGAGCAATGTGGTGTTTGATGAATTGGTTAAAGAAGAGGTGTTCGTTTTAATTGTTTTGGAATTCTCTTGACAAAAAATAAGTCCCTGCCTTATTTTGTTGCGCATTGGGACAATCATTAGGAGAGGAGTTTAAAAATGTAATTTAAAAGAAATAACCCGAAGCTGGTCAAATGGAAGGTGGTGAAAATCCGCCGCAGACGCGCTGCTGTAACCGGAATGATGCTGAACAACGGTCACTGGGAGTTTTCCCGGGAAGAACGTTGAACAAACTGATGTATCCGGAAGCCAGAAGACCGACCCGCTTGGGGACAGTTGGAATTCCGCGATTGAATGACTACTGATATGTTGTTCCTGCCTTGAACATGCCTTGTCAAGACCTTGGGTGCATCATATTGTCGGCTCCATTCTTTTTGAATGGGGCTTTTTTACTTTTTAGGCATGCTGAAAAGGAAAGATAATGAAAGTTAAGTTAGGTATACTGCTGCTAGCAGTAATGCTGTTTTTCGGACAAAGGGTTTTTGCACAGGACCAGTCCGAATTTGTAACAATGGAAGAAATTGTGGTGAGTGCTTCACGATCTGATCAGAACCTTGATCTGGCTCCGTCAGCTGCAAGCGTCATCACCAAAGAAGAAATTAAAAAATTTCACATTCAGACCATGGATGAGGCACTCAGATTTGAAACCAACACCTATCATCGAAACGGTATGGGGATACTCATGACATCCAAGCCGGTGACGTTACGGGGTATTCCCGGTGAAAGCCGGACCCTGGTCATGCTGAACGGCATTCCGATGAACAACGGGTTTGACGGTGACGTTGAATGGAACAATATTTCCATGAACAATGTTGAACGTATTGAAATTGTAAGGGGCAGCGGGTCTTCCTTATATGGCGGCAATGCCATGGGAGGAATTATCAACATCATAACAAAGACGCCTGAAAAACTTGAAGCCGCTGTGAATCTTGGATACGGAGAGCAAGGTACATACAAAGCGGGTGCGTTTGCAAATAATAAAATAGACAGGTTCAGTTTCATGATCGGTGCTGAAGCCCAGGGAACCGACGGATATGCACCATATTATCGCCACAGGCCTGTAAAATCCGGTTCTGGAACCCTTTCCGGCGGGTGGTCCAGCCCTAGTAGTTCCGGATCAAATTATTGGGTCATAGGTGACAGGGGCGATATGTCGGCTGACAATAAAACTGGCAATATTATGGCTGCCTATGATACCAGCGATACCGGTAAATTAAGTTTTAATCTTCAGATAGGCACCCACAAATCCGAGTACGGCCCTCCGCATTCGTATATAGTGGATGGGGACGGTAATACCGTAATGACCGGAGCTGTGGATGCCGGTCCGGGACAGAATGTTCCCATAAAACAAAGCGATTTTCTATATGGCAACAGAAAACTTGAACAGATGTCCATTATGCCCTCTCTTACCTATAAAGAGACATTTGGAAAATTCGATTTTTCTGGTACCGTTTCCTATAAGCATTGGGATAAGGAATTCGGAGAAGAAGATGCATCGGGAACAGATACATATTACAATGCGCCAGGAACTCTTTTTGATGCACAGTTAGATACGATTACAGCAGATTTTCAATTGGACAGGGATCTGGGTGCAGGCCATCATCTGACCGCCGGTGCCTTTGTCAGGAATGATGATTATTCGCGGGATACCTTTGGATTGGAATATTTCAGGGACCTGGATTCAAAAACCAATCATAGCTTCATCATTCGGGGAGAAGAGAGTCTGTATGCTGTCTATGCACAGGACCAATGGCAGGTTCTTGAGTCGGTGACGGTTTATACAGGCTTGCGGTGGGACACCTGGGAAGCCCATGACGGGAAATCAGGAAAACCCGATTCCGTGACCGATATGGAGGATTATAGTGAGAACCATTTAAGCCCCAAACTGGCTGCTGTTTGGAAAGCCGGGGAAAACACCTATGTCAGGGGATCTGCAGCCAATTCATTCCGGGCACCTACCATTGGTGAGCTTTTTTATCTGCCAAGCTCATCCTATGAAGCCAACCCCAATTTAAAGCCCGAAACCATGTGGAACTACGAAATTGGTGCTGACCAATACCTGTTTAACCGGAAAATGAAAATTTCAGCCGCTGTTTATCACAGTGAAATTAAGGATATGATATCCAGAAGAAAGGTGGATGGTGTCCGGTTTTATGATAATTTTTCAGAGGCTGAAGTGGATGGCATAGAGGCCTCGGTGTCTGCGGATGTGACGGACTGGCTCAGGTTGTGGGGAAATATTGCTTACAACAAAAGCAAGGTGACAGAGGACAAAACCAATCCTGAAATCCAGGGAAAATGGCTTCCCGGTGTACCAGATGTCATGGGAAATATTGGTATTGATATAGTGTATTCAAAGTTCAAGTTCAGCGTTGGGGGCAATTTTCTGGGCAGGGAATATACCAGCAGCGACAACTCGGATGAAGATGATCTGCGGGGAGGGTATGCCCAAAGATGGCTTTGCAATACAAAATTTATCTACTTTCCCTTCAAGGGAATAGAGGCTTCTATCTCCGTTGATAATATCTTTGACACCCAGGATTATGAATGGGTTTATATGGAACAGGGACGATTTGTCATGGCGGAAATAAAGTACACCTGGTAATTCCCGGTTGAGCTGCTCTGAAAAGCCGGGATAACACCATAAAAGAACCACCTGTGGTGATTCTTTGAATCGCACTACAAACCTTAGGTGTTTCCCGGCTTTTTGAGCATTGTTTACAAAAAAATATCCAGCCTGATAAGAGGCCTTGATAAATGAAACAAATTTTTTCTAAATTATCTAGAAAACTTCACAAGTATGTGGGGTTGATTTGCCTGTTCTGGTTCATACTGATGGGGGTCAGCGGGGTATTGATCAATCATCCCGGGCTAATTCGGGCTATATCTGTGCCATCTGCCTTTGTCCCTTCAATTCTTCATTATGTCAACTGGAATCGTATGGCCATGAGAGATGCCGTCTATTCCCTGCAGACCCCGGATATGTTGTTTATATGCGGCAGAAAAGGCGTATGGCAGAGCAAAGATGGGGGCCAAACTTTTTTGGCCATGGACAATGGGTATCCGTCATCAGCCTTTGAAAAATATACCAATTGCCTTTTGCTTACTGAAACCTCTGGGTTCCAGCAATTATATGCCGGCAACCGTGCCGGATTATTTTTATGGAATTTTGAATCCGAAAAATGGGAAAAGATCAAACACAAGGCCTTAAACCACACAGAGGTCAAAGACATTATTTTGGTGGGTCGACATCCACTGGTATTTACTGCTGATAAATGTTTTAGCCTTCAAGATCAGGGACAAAAACCCGTCCTTTTACCCCTGATTTTTAACATACCCCCTCTTAACCGGATTTCCATGACGCGATTCATGCTTGGAATTCATGATGGTTCCATTGCAGGCCTACCGGGCAAACTGCTTGTCGATGCAGTGGGATTGGCATTGGTCTTTATGTCTTTTTCCGCAATTGTCCTTTGGTATCTTCCCCGGCATGGGAAAATTATTTTCAAACCCAGGCTCAACACCCAAGTATATCGATTCTTCCGTCGATATCATCTAAAACTTGGAATATATTGTGTCTTTCTTCTCATGGGGATTACGGTTACCGGTATGATGATCCGTCCCCCATTTCGTCAAATCGTCTTAAATGAGACGATTTCGTCAACCTGGCTTCACTTCAGCCGTTTATTTGAAAGCCAGGTGCCTGGAATCCGGCGGGCCGCTTACCTGAAAAAAGAGGATACCCTGATTTTGGGCACACGGACAGGGTTTTTTACAGGGCCGGCCGATTTCTCCCATCCGTTTACCCCGATCCCCATTGATGTTCCTGTCAGCGGTATGGGGGTGAGTCTCATGAAATCGCTTTCCGGGAACCGGTTGCTCATCGGTTCTTTTGACGGATTGTATGTCCGGAATGGTAACACAGGCGCTGTGGCGGCTGTTGTTGAAAATATAAAGAATATGCCGGTCAACTTTGAAAATAATATTAAGAAGAGGGCTGTGGGCGCTGCGGTAAAAAAAGGACAATTGCAGTTTTGGGTAGATTATAACCGGGGAGCCATCTCCGTTGGCCCCCATGGATTGTTGCCTAGGATGCCCGGAACCCTTGAAAATAAAGCCAGGATGTCTTTGTACCGGTACCTGCGGGGCGTTCACACTGGCCACATTTTTCGCAAATGGCTGGGGCAGTACACCTGGCTTATCATCCCGGCAGGCGGGCTGATTTTGATACTCAGTTTAGTGACAGGTGGTTACGACTGGCTGCACCGGAAAGGTGTTTTCTCTCTTGGGGACAGACCAGGCAAAGCTGCATAAGACAGATGTTAAAATTACCAGTGCAGATAATCATGATGAAAAGGTTGCTAGTTTTGAGAAAGAGACATCAGCAGCAAACTTTTTGAATCATTTCTATCAACCGGGCTTTGATAATTGGCTTGGCCAGGTAATCATCCATGCCAGCCTTAATGCATTTTTCTTTGTCCCCTTTCATGGCATTGGCTGTCAGAGCCACGATTGGGGTGCGGGTATCGGTTTCAGATTGGCGGATATTTTGGCTGGTCTCAAGGCCTCCCATGACCGGCATTTGGACATCCATAAGAATCAGGTCAAAGGCTTCCCTGTGAAGGGTCTCCAGGGCGATTTTCCCATCTGCCACTGACGTGACCAGGTATTCCGGCGGTTTGAGCATACTCTGGATTACCTTTTGATTTACAAGATTGTCTTCGGCAAGAAGGATCCGAATCTGTTTTTGGGCCTTTTTTGGGGGCCTTTTATCTTCTGCTGTACCCGAAGGTAAAAGGCCTTTTGGTGGCGCACCCGGATCCGGGAAACCCAATCTTCTGATACAGTCAAACACCTTCTTTTTTTTCAAGGGTTTGAACAGGCATTCAATTTTGTCTTCATTTTTGCCTGTTTCCAGATACTCCGGCATTGGCGGGGAGATCAACACCAGTGGAATCTCCCGTGGGAAAAGAGGTCTTTTCCGGGTGGACAGCAGGTTTGGCCGGCCATGCCCTGTTCTTTGCCCCGGGTCATATCCCTCAGCCAGGATAAGGTCGTACCCGGGAGAATTTTTATCCCCAGCGGCCATGTCAGGTGTGCGGGCTATGTCAAAGGGACATTCCCATTCCAAAAGCCAGACCCTGAGTATTTTTTCGGTTAGAGAACTGGTCCCGACCAACAGGATACGGGGAGCAAGGGTGTCCTTTTGCCAGGGTATGGGGAAGGAGGGGGACCAGGATCCTATTTTTGCCGGAAGGGTGAACCAGAATACCGACCCCAGGTTGAGCCGGCTTTTAACTCTGATTTGTCCCCCCATGAGTTCCACCAATTGCTTGGATATGGCAAGGCCCAGCCCGGTTCCCCCGTAGAGCCTTGTTGTTGATGCATCCACCTGGGTGAACGAATCAAACAGGGTGGCAAGTTTTTCCTTTGGGATGCCGATGCCCGTATCTCTCACCTCAAAGCAAAGCCATGTGTCTTCCCCGTCTGCCGGTTCCAGGTCCACCCAGATGAGTATCTCTCCTTTTGGGACGAATTTAATGGCATTTTTGATCAGATTGGTTAAAATTTGCCTGATCCGCCCGGGATCTGACTTGATGCGTACTGGCACCCTGGGAGAAATCAACAGACCGAAATCAATCCCTTTTTTAAAAGCCTTGAGTGCCAGAGCCTCACAGATGGCTTCCATCAAGTCTGGCAGGTCGAATTCAATGGTTTCAATGGTCATCTTTCCGGATTCTATTTTTGAAAAATCCAGGATATCATTGATAACACCCAGAAGGGAGCGGGCACTTTGCCGGGCGGTTTTGACAAGTTCTTTTTGCCCCGTGTCAAGCCGGGTTTCATCCAAAACTTCCAGCATTCCCATAACTCCGTTCATGGGGGTCCGTATTTCATGGGACATATTGGCCAGAAATTCACTTTTTGCCTGGTTGGCGGCTTCTGCCTCTTTTCTGGCCTGCTCGATGCGGTTCATCTGTCTGGCCTGGGAACTTCTCAGGTCTGCCAGGTCCGTTTGCACCACTTGAAGAGTTTCAGACAACTCCATTAGGGGGTTATCAGGGGAAATTTCCACGACAGCCTGGGTTCGGCCCGCCTCCTCCGGCCAGATCATTACCCCGCAGAGCTCATTGATTTCATCAATGTCCCGGGGGGAAACCATTATTTTTCTAATCGTTCGGCTGGGGGGCTTGTGAAGGCTATTGGCACCATCAAATGCTTCCTGAACCGTATCTACAAAATGGATTTTCTGTCTGAGCAGGCCTGTAAACAACTGCATATTGGCACGAACAATGATACTGGCACCGCAAACATAGGTGGTTTTAGGCCGAGCACCATAGGTCTTCTCCAGATATTTGAGTGTCAGGGCATATTCCCGTCGGGCCCTGAAGCTTATTTTTTTTACCCCTGAATAATCTGCGATCCGAATATATTCGCTGTTTTTGAAGGCCCTTTCTTTGAAAAGTCTCTCAACAACGGGAAGAAGACCCCTGACATCTTCTTTTTCCAGGGAGTCTGCCTGGATACGCGAATAAAATAATGAATTTTGAATGGCACCGCTCTGATAGCTCACCCCTTTTTTGGGATCTTCATACTGCCATTGGGGAGGGAATTCTATCTGGTCAAGGCTGAAACCCGATGAATCCTTTTGAGCGTTGTTCCCAAGGAAGCCGATTGCCTTTTGGATGGCTTCCACATAGGTCGGGCAGGCGGCAAATTGTGTTGACACCTTATAGGATTTGAATCCCATCCTGGAGATGCTTCTTGCCCAGAACGGGGTGTTGCAGTATATGAATCCGGCCAGGATGTCCTGGTTGTTTATCACATATTCCTTTGTCTTGCTGATCAGCCTGGGAGTGCCCCGGCCGGTGATGTACTTGAAATCCCGGAGTTCAACATAGGGGACTGTCACCCCGGTATCCCGTATAAAGGTGCCCAGAAGCCGGGCGTGAAAATCCGCATCAAAGAGCTTTACATTTCCCCGGTTTTGTACGTGGATGATGGCATCTCCAATACAGCGATAGGAGTAGGTGTAGCCGTCTTTTTGTACGTTGGTATACCGGGTGTCCGTGATCAGGGGTAATCCTGTTTTTGAACATGTGGTTTTCGTCTGAAACTCTGTCATTTTTCTGGAGGCCTTTGGTTTCGGGCTGATAGCAGCAAAAGACAATTAGGATGCCTTGGTTTTTCTTGCCCGATCATTGGATTCGCACCAATTATACCATTGAGACTCTTATTTTCAACCTTTTTCTACCGTCTCAACAAGTCCGGGTGCTCTTGGCAATGGCGTGCGGATAGTTCTGGATCGCTGGATTACATCATAATCAATTGTGAAAAAAAATAAAAGAATGAGAGGTGTGAATGTTCCGAAATACATGAAAAAGGAAGTTTTGTTAGAGATCCCCCAAGGCTCTGGCCAAATCTGCCAGATAAGCCATGTATCCGTATAAGGCCTGGTAGTAGTTGGTGTCGGCATTGGTTAAAAAAGATCGGGCATCCAGAACAATATTTGAGGTGACAACCTGCTGGGCATACTGCACATTTGTGATTCTGAAATTTTCCCTGGCCTGGCCCAGGGATTTTTGAGCGGTCTTTATATTTTTTTCGGCTACCTCAAGATTCAGCAGGGCATTTTTCACCTCCAGTCTGACCGTGTTCTCGGTTCCCCTGATTTTTTCCTGGACCGCCTTTCCTTTATGCAGGGTTTGCTTTACATCGGCGCGGGTCTTGCCCCATTCAAAAAAAGTCCAGCCGACCTGGAGGGAGATGCTGGCGTTCTGGCTGTTGGTATAATCATTATTTGCGGCGGATAAATCATCCCCGTTCTGTCCATACTGGCCCACCAGTGAAACCTTTGGATATAGACTGCTTTTGGCCAGTTTTTCAGAAAGACGCGTCTGATCAAGGGTGTTTTTTAATCCCCTTATCAGGGGCCTTTTATCAATGGCGTGTTGGGCAAGGCGCACCAATTCATAGTTTGAACCTGGAACCGTTTCAACATCCGCAACACTGACAGGGCGATTGACATCATAATCCAATAAGGTGTTTAAAAGAGACCTGGCATAGTCCACACTTGCCCGGGTTTTTTCCAGGGTCTGGATGGAGTCTGCCAGAGCCACCTCGGATCGCAGCAGATCGTTTTTAGGAATCAGCTCCTGGTTGTAAAACTCACGAGCAACTTCTCTGTGTGCTTTAAGGGAGGTTGCCTCGCTTTCGGCCACCAGAAGCATTTTCTGTGTCAAAAGAAAGTTATAGCAGGTAACTTTTACATCCCGGGCAAGATCCAGTATGGCCATTTCCCTTTGGATTTTTTGATCCTTTACGCCCAGCTTTGCGATATCCAGGGTGGTGGACAGGGCAAAACCGGTAAACAGCGGCTGTGCCAGGGTCAGATCCCAGGCATATTGATTGGCATGGGCGGTGAACGTCTCTTGTTGGACGGTTTTCATTATGGGCTGTTGGTCAAGGCCGGTATAGGAATAGTTTAAAGAGGCCTTTGCAAAAAGATCTGCCCGGGAACTTTTTACGGCTTCCCGTGCACCGCTGATATATTCTGCGGCTTCTTTTATACTAGGGTTTCTTAAAATAGCGTCTTTTACCGCCTGGTCAACGGTAAAAAAGAGCGGTGTCTCCTGTGCCATGGCAGCCAGAGGAAGGATCCAGATCAATATAAATAAACAAATAGTTTTCATTATCATTAATTTCCAATATAAATTTTTTTATTTTCAGCCCCCTGTCCAGGGACAGAGGGCAAATGGGTTAAGCCGAAACCGTTTTAATCCTGAAAAAAAGGGTGTACAACACCGGCGTCACAATAAGGGTTAAAAGGGTGGCAAAGGTCAGGCCGAACATGATGGTGACGGCCATGGAGGAAAACATGGGATCCGGCAGCAGTGGCAGCATGCCCAGGATGGTTGTGGCCGAAGCCATCATGACCGGCCGCATCCTGTTCATGCAGGAATCTTTTACCGCTTCCAGAGGATTTTTCCCTTCACCTATCTCAAGATCTATCTGGTCGATGAGCACCACGGCATTTTTTATGAGCATCCCGATGAGACTGTAGGCACCCAGGAGTGCCAGGAATCCAAAGGCTTCTCCTGTGACAAAGAGCCCCAGAGCCATTCCCACCGCGGCAAAGGGAATCAGCAACGCGATAATCAGCGGCTGTTTGAACCCGTTGAAAAGGGCCACCAGGATAAAGGCAATCAAGAGGACGATCAGGGGAAAGAATTTTTGTACCCCCTCATTGCCTGTCTTTGAAAGATCATATTCACCGCCCCATTCAAGCATATAGCCCTTGGAAAGGGGAATGGCTTCTATTAAAGGACGCAACTCATTCAGCAGACTATCTGAAGTTACACCGGAGGTGGTATCGCACTGGGCCGTGATGGCCCGCCTTCGATTGTACCGGCGTACCAATGGGTCTTCCCAGGTAATATTGGCAGAGGAGATCACCTGCCCCAGGGGAACAGATTCAGGGCCGGCTCCCCACAGGGGCGTACTTTTCAGGTCTGTAACCTCTGTATTTTGAGATGATATTTTAAGGCAGATCGGAATTTTATTATTTTCTTCTCGATAATAGGAGACCGGCAGACCGTCATTGATCTGTTTCATGGCCTGGGCCAGGTGTTCCCGTTCCACTCCGGCTTTCCGGGCTTTGTTCTGGGAGTAGCTGGGGGTGTAGACCTGGACCCTTTGGCGCCAGTTGTCCCGGACGTTTTTGGCCCGGGGATTTTTGTCCATTATGGCCTTTGCCTTTTGGGAAAGTTGTCTGAGCACCAGGGGGTCCGGGCCTGAAAACCGTGCTTCCACTTTAAAATCTGCACTGGGACCATTGATATAGACAGAAAATTGGGGGTCTGATTCCGGAAGCCTCTGGGCAATCCACCTCTCAAGAGCCGGAATTAATGCTTTAATTTTTTTGTAATCAAAGACATTGATGATCAGCTGGCCATAGGCGGGGTTTTCAACTTCAGGACTGATGGAGGAGATATACCGCGGCCCGCCTGCGCCAATGGTTGTGGCAAAATTTTTAATTTCCGGGAGTTGGCCCAAATGGGTTTCAATAATTTTTAAATCCCTTGAAACCGCTTGAATTTTAGCCCCCTGGGGCAGCCAATAATCAATGAAGAACTGGGCCTTGTCCGAATCCGCGAAAAACATTTTCGGCACATAATTAAAGGCGATTCCCGATGCGGCCATCACCACCACCAAAAGACTTAATACACTCTTTCTATACTTGAGGGAAACCCCAAGCCCCTTTGCGTATATCTTATACACCCATCCCCCATGGGGGTCTTTTCCTTTTTTGTTTGTCTTTAAAAGTATGTGGTTGAACACAGGGGCCTGGCACATGGCCAGAACCCATGAGAGGAGAAGGGCAATGGCCACCACCTGGAAGAGGGAGGCGCAATATTCTCCGGCAGTTGTCGGGGCAAGATAAATGGGCAAAAATGCCAGGCAGGCAATAAGGGTTGCCCCCAGAAGTGGCCATGCCGTTTCCATGGCAGGACCCACCATGGCAGCAAATCTGTTTTTTCCCTTCTGAAGATTGACCAGGGACCCATCCGTTACCACGATGGAGTTGTCCACAATCATTCCCATCACAAGAATCAGGGCAGCAAGGGAGATTCGTTGAAGGTTGATGTCAAAGGCCAGCATTATCACAAGGGTTCCCATAATGGAAAGAACCAGGCCGCTTGCGATGAGAAGGCCGCTTCTGACCCCCATGGTAATGAGGAGCACGCCGATGACGATGGCCACCGATTCCAGAAGATTGATCATGAAACTCTTGATGGCTCCCTTCACAAATTCAGACTGAAAGTAGACCCCTTCAAGATTTATCCCCACAGGCAAGTCGGCCATGAGTTCATCTATCCTTTTTTGAACCGCATCCCCCATGGTCACCACATTTGCACCACTGCCGGCGGAGATGGCGATCCCAATGGCAGGATGTCCGTTAAACCGCATGGTGGGTTGTGCGGGCTTTACATACTCTTTTTTTATGGTGGCAATATCCTTCAAAAGAAAGGACTCTTTGTTCCCAGACTGAATTACCAGGTTTTCGATTTCATGGATGGATTTAAAATCCCCCGGCGTTGCAACCCGGATCCTTCGTTCATCGGTCTCCACCCCACCGGCGTCCAGCACACGGTTTTGGCCGCTCAAGGCCTCGGTGATTCTCCCCGGATGGATGCCAAGGTCTGCCAGGCGGGATTTTGATATCTCCACATATACGGCCTGGGTTTGGTTGCCGAAAATCTGGATTTTGGAAACATCCGGAACCAGCAGCAGCTCCCGTTTCAGAAAACCAGCATATTTTTTGAGCCCAGCATTTGTATACCCGTCACCGGTCAGGGCCAGAAAAATTCCATACACATCCCCGTAGTCATCCTGGACCTGTGAAGGGCCTGCCCCCCGGGGAAGGTCTTTTTGTACGCCATTGACCTTTCGTCTGAGCATATCCCAGAGCTGCTGAACCTGGGCCGTCCGGTTCTTTTCATTCAGGTCCACATAAACGATGGAAAGTCCTGCCTGGGAGATGGAGTGGATGTCATCCACCTGGTCCGAGGACTGGGCCGCTTTTTCGATCACGTCGGTTACTTGCTGCTCCACCTCATGGGGGGATGCGCCGGGCCATGGCGTAACAATCACCGCTGTTTTGATCGTAAAAACAGGATCTTCCAGTTTGCCCATTTTAAAATAGGCAAATAAACCGCCCGCAAAGAGCATCGCCATGGTAAATATCACCACAGCTTTGTATTTGATTGAATATTCAGGTAGTTTCACGCGTAAAATTCCTTTGGTTTTATATGAAACTCCGTTCAAGATATTGCAATTATAGGCGTTTCATTTTTCGTTGTGGCTATAGCAGATACCATGCTCCGGCCATGCCGGTTATAAGGCATTGCCCACATTGGTTGTGGTGGCAGCTTGTAAAATGCGAGTGGTCTGTCCCTCTTTCAGGAAGCTGGCACCGGCTGTTACAAGCCAGTCTCCGGCATTCAGTTCTCCGCTCACCTCAACCCCGTTGTTGCTGAACCCGGCTGTTTTAACATATTGTTTGTGGACCTTTTTGTTGACCCCAACGATCCAGACAAAGGTTTTGTGCTGGTCATCATTTACAATGGATTGGGCCGGAACCTGGAAATGCGCATCCTGATCTTCCCCGGCAATTGTGAAGGTTACCCGGGCCGACATGCCCGGCCGGATAGCTGAAATTTGTTTTGGGTCCAGAATCAGGGAAAGGGGATAGGTTTGATTGGAAAGGTTTGGGTTCTTACTGATCTCTTTTAATACTGCCGTGAATTTTTTACCCGGGATGGATTCAAATTCGCATGAATAGTTTTTGAACCGGTCCGCCTGGCTGATCAGATTTTCGGGAATTCCTATTTCCACCTCCATGGAAGAGAGATCCGTAAGGGAGATTATGACTTGGCCCAGGGAGACGGTTTCATAGTT
>JADGEQ010000066.1 GCA_016744295.1 Desulfobacteraceae bacterium
GCAACCTATTCCTGGTGGATCTACGGCACGGGAGAACGGACCACAGGCCTTTGGTGGCCAAGGATCATCAGTGTTAGTTCCATGTTTGTCGGTGCCTTTTTCATGACACTCTACAGCCTGGCCAACCTGATCAAATATTTGACAACCGCCTTAAATTATACCCCAAGCGACCAATGAGAAGCGACCAATAAGGAGCGACCAATAAGGAGCGACCAATGACAATTGTATTTTCCATATTAATGGTGGTTATATTGATGATGCTCATGGGCGTACCCGTGGGGTTTGCGTTTGGTCTCGGCGGATTTGCCATCATGTTTTTCACAGGACTTGACCCCCGATTTGCCATGCCCGCAGCCTTTCGGTCCATTGAATCCTATACCCTCATGGCCCTGCCGCTTTTTATCCTTGCAGGCGGCCTGATCAGCGAATCGGGTATTTCCCGGCGACTATTAAATTTCACCATGTCCATTGTGGGTAGGACAAAGGGGGGCCTGGGCGTTGTCTGCGTTGTTACCTGTACCATTTTCGGGGCCATCTCAGGCAGTGCCTCGGGTGCCATTGCCGCCATCGGGTCCATCATGATTCCGGAAATGACAAAACAGGGATATCCCAGAGGATATGCAACAGGGCTTGTTGCCACCTCCTCCATGCTGGCACTGCTGATCCCCCCCTCTATCCCCATGATTGCCTTTGCCATGACCGCACAGATCTCTATTTTGTCGGCTTTTTTGAGCACCCTGATCCCCGGCCTTTTAATGATGACAAGTTACAGCCTGATCAATATTTTTATGAGCCGACGCATGGAAAACCTTACCATGCTGCCTGTTCAAACCTCCGGGGAAAAAATCAAAGAGATCGGGCGCACCACCCGCCAGGCCACCTTTGCCCTGTTAATGCCGGTCATCGTTCTGGGCGGTATTTACGGGGGAATTTTTACCCCAACTGAAGCGGCTGCCATCTCTGCCATTTATGCAGTGGTGGTGGGACTTATAATCTACCGGGCCATGACCTTTAAAAAGATGTTTTCCACCATAAAGAGTGCCATGGTGACCTCGGGGGCCATTATGATTCTGCTGTTTTTCATTTTAATGGTTTCCAGAATCATGGTCACCCACCAGGTACCCCAGCACCTGACCGAAGCCATGTTCAGCATCACCACCAATAAATGGGGGGTTCTGCTGATGCTCAATATTATTTTACTGCTCATGGGCATGCTGGTGGATGATGTGTCCGGCAACATCCTTTCCGCCGCAATCCTGCTGCCCGTGGCCCAGTCTGTGGGCATTGACCCGATTCACTTTGCTGCCATCTCCGTCACCAATCTTTCCCTTGGCAATGTCACCCCGCCCTGCGCCCCCATGCTGTATCTTGCCGGAATGATCGGCGGAAACCTGCCCCTGAACGAATATGTAAAACCCGCCGGATGTTTCATGATATTCGGTGCATTGCCCGTGATACTCATGGTTACCTATGTGCCTGAATTTGCGCTCATTTTAGTTGACCTGTTTTTACGATAACCTGAAAACTTTTAGGAGACACCCATGGAAAACAACACCGTATTATATCATTGCAGCCAGAATGTTGGAATTATTACCCTTAACCGCCCCCATAGGCTCAATGCCATTAATATTGATCTGCTCAGAGGATTTATGGAACAACTGGACAGGGCAAGGCTAGATACCCATGCCCGGGTGATTATACTGACCGGAGAGGGAACCTCCTTTTGCGCCGGAGAAGACTTAAAGGAAACCGCTTCCGGCAAAAGCCTGGAACAATGGACAGATGAGGCCCAAAGGCTCCAGGATATCCAGCGAATGACCATGAAACTTGGCAAACCCATAATTGCGGCGATCCCCGGATATGCCCTGGGCGGGGGATGCGAGTTTGCCATGGGATGTGACATTCGGATTGCCGCCCAAACAGCCGTGTTTGGCTTTCCCGAAACCACGGTGGGAATGACCGTTACCAATGCAGGTACCAAACTTTTGCCCCATCTTGTGGGGTTGGGCAAAGCCAAAGAGCTGGTATTAACAGGCGATTTCATTGATGCACCCGAAGCCTTAAGAATCGGTCTTGTCAACCGGGTGGTGGCAGTGGAAACGCTCATGGCCGAATCTTTGGCCATGGCCGCTAAAATCGCCGGCCGGTCACCCCTTGCCACAAACCTGTCACGAACGGCCATTGATCAGGGTATGGAGGCAAGCTTCGATCAAATCATGGAGCTTGAAAAAAGCCATCTGCTCATCTGTGCCCAGAACGGAACCGAATATGTGGAAAAACGACTCAAGGAAATGGACAACGATTAAATCACGAGTTTAAAACAACCCGGCATCTTCAGGAGGAAAAAATGGAACAGACAATGTTTAATCCGGACATGGAATCCCTATCTCCAAAAGAGCAGCAGAAAATGGAAAAAAACCTTCTCCTGGAGCAGATGGATTATGTTTACGCACACAGCAAAATGTACCAGGACAAATTTGCAACGGCAGGCATCAAAAAAGAGAAGATCAAAAATGTTCAAGATCTGACCCTTCTTCCCTTTACCACCAAACAAGAGTTGCGTGATTCCCAGAAAAGACAGGCCCCTTTTGGTGATTTTCTGGCCGCTCCCTCCATGGAGGTCAGCCGGGTTCACAGGACATCCGGCACCACGGGCAGCTTTATCTATACTGCCTTGACCAAAAAAGACCTGGCCCAGACCCACGATTGCGGAGCCAGGGCATTCTGGTCAGCCGGACTGCGGCCCCACCACCGGGTGATCCACTGCCTGAATTACTGCATGTGGATGGGCGGATATACGGACCATGCCAACCTGGAAGCAACCGGGGCAACCGTCATCCCCTTTGGGGTGGGCAATGCCAAACAATTGATCCAGGTGATCAAAGATGCCGGAATAAATGCCATTTCATCCACCCCCTCCTATCCCAAACACCTGGAAAAAATAATCAAAGCCGAATTCAACATGGACCCTTCCGAACTGGGCCTTGAACTGGGATTGTTTGGCGGAGAGCCCGGGCTTGACAATCCTGTGTTCAGGAATAGAATGGAAACCACCTGGGGAATGAAGGCCCAGAATGCCAACTATGGAGTGTCTGATGTTTTATGTAATTTTGCCTCTGTCTGCCCGGACAATTACAAACTTCATTTCCTTGGACAGGGCGCATTACTTGTCCAGCTGGTAGACCCCATGACCTTGGAAGATATTCCCATCAGAGAAGGTGCAATAGGAGAAATGGTACTCACCCATTTAAAGAAAGAGGCCCAGCCCCTGGTCCGCTACCGGACATCCGATCTCATGGAAATACTTGGGACAGACCCCTGTGAATGCGGCAGGACTGGATTTAGATTCCAGATTGTGGGCAGATCCGACGACATGCTCCATGTCAAGGGCATCAATGTATTTCCCAACGGGGTGGCCATGGTTCTGGAAGATTTGGTTCCCGAGGTCACAGGCGAATTCCAAATTATACTGTCCCATCCATCCCCTTACACCCACCTGGATATACGAGTAGAGTACGGTCATGAGATCCCATTGAACAAGATGACAGATCTGAAAGTCAAAATTGAGACAAAAATCAAGGAAAACCTGAACTTCAGAGGGGTGGTCGACCTTGTGAAACCCGATTCCATTGAACGGACAAAAATGGGAAAAGCCAGAAGGGTTATCCGGAATTATGAATAAAATATGTTCGGACCTTTTTGCCCAATACCAGGAGTTAGATGATCTGGTGGCACCCTTAAGTGAAAAAAAATGGGGGTTAAAAACCCCTTTTGATCACTGGACAATCTTTGACCAAGTGGCCCACATTGCCTTTTTTGACCATGAAGCCCTGGAGGCCATTGATGCGCCTGCCCGTTTCAAAGAGCGGGCCGGAAAAGTAATGGACTTCATCCGTTCCGGGGAAAATTGGCCGGAACATTTCAACCCGATTTTGGGCCCCAAAGAGCCGGAGGATTTATTGCACTTCTGGCGGGATACCCGCGCAAACCTTCTTTGCCGGCTGGAAATGATGGGTCCAAAGGATCGACTGGCATGGTATGGCCCGGATCTGGGTGCACGCTCCTTTGCCACGGCCCGCCTCATGGAAACCTGGGCCCATACCCAGGATATTTTCGATACCCTGGGAAAAAAAAGGGTGAATCATGCCAGACTCAAACATGTCGCCCACATGGGGGTAAAGACCTTTGGATGGAGCTTTAAAATAAGGGGAATGAAAGCCCCAAGGGTCACACCTTGTGTCGAATTGTCAGGACCCTGTGGAGAACAATGGAAGTGGGGAGACACTGGTCAAGCTAACCGGGTATGGGGAAGTGCCGAGGCCTTTTGCCTGGTGGTTACCCAAAGGCGCAACCTGGCAGACACCCGGCTGGAATACAGGGGCAAGGATGCCCGGCGCTGGCTGGCAATAGCCCAGGCATTTGCCGGTGTGCCCCAAAAACCGCCTCCACCCAGCCTTTGGAAAATAGGATATTAACGGATCTGCCTAAAATAATAAAACACCCCATGTCAGACATTACCCAGGATTATCTGGAAAAAAGTGGGGTCTATTACGCTACTTCAGAACTCTGGGATAATGGCATTATCGACCTTGCCGATACCCGTAAGGTATTGGGCATTTCCCTATCGGTTGCACTAAACCGTGAATTCGGCAAAACCCCTAGCGGGGTGCTTAGCGTATAACCTTCCGGGCAAATCGGATTCAGCGTTTCAATACAAGGAAAGGGTATCCATCAGAACCACACCCCTTTCACCCCGAATAACGGCCCCACGCACAGCATAGCCGTCTGGTTCAACTTCAGTCAGCCAAACCTGTTCATTAATTTTCTTTAATTTTATGCCTTTTATCGCGGAAATAATGATTAAAAAAACCGGTAGATGGCAGCCCCCCAGGTAAGCCCGGCACCAAGGGCTACAAAAAGAACCGTCTCTCCGGATTTACCGGTTCGTCCCTGTTCAATGGCTTCATGGAGGGCCAGGGGAATGCTGGCGGCAGTGGTATTGCCGTATTTTTCAATATTGTGAAAAATTTTATCATCCTCAAGCTTTAAAAACTGCCCAAATGCCTGGTTGATTCTCTTATTAGCCTGGTGGGGAACCACAAGATCAATCTGGTCAAGTTTTATTCCGGCTTTTTCAAGAACCTCATGGGTTACCTTTGGCAGCAGTCGGACCGCTTTTTTAAAAATGCTCGGTCCGTCCATGACAGGGAAATATCGAGGGTCATCAAGGGGTAATCCCGGCGGATTACGATTGAAAAGGTTGGATGCCGGCAGTTCCGTCATCAAAGAGGCTGCATAGTTGCCATCTGTATGGAGA
Source organism: Desulfobacteraceae bacterium (assembly GCA_016744295.1). Lineage (GTDB taxonomy): Bacteria > Desulfobacterota > Desulfobacteria > Desulfobacterales > Desulfobacteraceae > NBML01. The sequence goes on from JADGEQ010000066.1 coordinate 5,318, forward strand.
ACCGAGGCCAAGAGACCAACCCTCTCCTCATTATCAACACCTTCGATACAGGTAGCGGCTGCTCCATCCCCAAAAATAACAGTGACATCCCTGCCCCGGGTGGATTTGTCCAGTCCGGAGGAATGAACTTCTCCGCCCACCAAAAGAACTTTTTTGGCAAGGCCGCTTTTGATATATGCATCTGCCGTGGCAAACCCATACAAAAACCCTGTACACTGCTGGCGGATATCCAGGGTAGGGGTTGAATTCAACCCCAGTTTTGCAGCCAACAGGCAGCCCCCCCCGGGAAACATGATGTCCGGGCTTAAGGTGGCAAAAATAATGAAATCAAGATCTTCAGCCGTCCATCCGGCTGCATCAAGTGCCTGTTTGGCTGCTTCAAATCCAAGATCAGATGCACCCATGGGGCTATCTTCAGATATCCAGTATCTTTGTTTGATTCCGGTTCGCTTTTGAATCCACTCATCGGAGGTATCCATAAATTTTTCAAGATCTTGATTGGTCACAAGGTTGGGGGGAACAAACTTTCCCGTGCCTCTTATAATACTTTTTATCATTAGGAACTCCTTTTATATTCAAACTTATCAATTGCTAAATATGAAATACTGCTATATTATTCACGCCTTATAATATTAATTTGCTTTTTAGGCAAGAAACTTAACTTTAAAATCAGCTATAACCAGCTTTAATCAAAGGAAACCGTGTTTACACAATCACTCATACTTTTAATCGGCTGTGCCCTGCTGTACTTTGGATCTTCCATCCTTGTGGAAGGGGCAGCATCCACCGCCGTCATGTTTGCAGTTCGCCCCGTCATTATCGGGCTTACCATTGTCTCCCTTGCCACTTCGGCCCCGGAACTTCTGGTCAGCCTTGTTGCTGCAGTCAAAGGTTCCGGCGGTATTTCCATCGGCAATATTCTGGGCAGCAATGTTATCAATATTGCTCTGGTATTAGGCATATCCGCGGTTATCCGTCCGATTTCCATTAAAAGACAGGTGGTAATGATTGAAATCCCTTACATGATTTTTATCTCTGTTGTTTTCTGGGTACTCTGTATGGATTCCCAAATTAATAGAATTGACGGAATTATTCTGATATTTTTTCTCCTGGTTTTCCTTGTCTACGGCTTTATCACAGCCAAAGACAAATCAAATGGACAACCCAATCCAACCAACCGCCCCTTTAACCAAATACTCAAAAATGGTTTGTATATCATTTTGGGAATTGTCATGCTTTCCTTTGGTGCCAATTTTGTGGTCAGGGAAGCCATTGTCATTGCAAGCCAGATGGGGCTCTCCCAAACATTTATAGGTATTTCCGTGGTGGCTCTTGGCACCTCCCTGCCCGAACTTGCAACCTCTGCAGTGGCAGCTGCCAGGGGAGAAAGTGATATCTCCGTGGGCAATGTGGTGGGATCCAATTTGTTCAATATTTGCCTGGTAATGGGAGTGGTGGGAATATTCAACCCCATGTCCATCGACAAATCACTCCACTGGTTCCAGTTTCCTTTCATGATCTTTATCTGTTTTGTCCTGGGGATTATGGCAGCGCTAAAAAAGGGGGTAAACAAATCAGGAGGCTCCCTTTTTATTTTATTATTTTTTATATACATTGGCGTGTCGTATATAAATTAGTAACTATTTTCGTCTTTTTTTGATTTTTTACTTGCAAGTCTGAACAGATCTATTATATGGACTTGTATTCACACGAAAAAAATTCTTATTTAAGAGGGACACCCAATGGCCGACCCGAAACGACTTTTAATAGTCGACGATAATGAAGATATCTTATCTACTTTTTATGAATTTTTTAATTCAATGGGATATGAAGTTAAAACAGCTGTGGATGGATTTGTAGCCCTAAAGCTGTTGAGGGATGAAGCCCTGTTTTTTGATTGCCTGATCACAGATCTGGTGATGCCAAATATCAGTGGCGTGGGACTCATATCCATTGTAAAAAAAGAGTTTTCCCACCTTAAGATCATTGCCATTACGGGCTTTGGAGATCAACCTGGGGCCCTGGCATCTGAAGCACAGGCAGATGTTGTCCTTTTCAAGCCCATTGATTTATTCAAGATTGAAGACAAGGTCGCAACCCTTTTGAGCGATATTAACGATAATAAAAAAGAGTAAAACAAACCTATGAGCACACCCCTTATCGGCGTCAGTAAATCCATGTTAAAGATTAAGGAACTGATCAATCATGTTGCCAACACCTGTCTTAATGTATTGATCACCGGTGAAACAGGGGTGGGAAAAGAGGTGGTGGCACAAAGCCTGTATACTGAATCCAACCGATCCACACAAAACTTTGTTAAAATCAATTGTGCCGCCCTGCCGGAAACACTTTTGGAAAGCGAACTCTACGGCTATGAGAAAGGTGCCTTTACAGGAGCCCATAAAAAACGTCGGGGCAAATTTCAAACAGCAGACAAAGGTGTGCTCTTTCTTGATGAAATTGGTGACATGCCCCTGGCACTTCAGTCAAAGATGCTCCATGTGCTTCAAAGTGGGGAATTTTCACCCCTGGGATCTGATCAGGAATTTAAGACCGATGTATGGGTTATTGCCGCAACCAACCACAACCTGGAAGAAAGCATCCAGCTAAAAAAATTCCGAGAAGATCTTTTTTACCGGCTCAATATCATTAAGATTGATATCCCTCCTCTGAGACAGAGAAAAGAGGATATTCCCTCTCTTATTGAATATTATTTCAGGTTATACAAAACCGAATATCCTAATAATATGGGCAGCAAACCCGATACCGACACCATGAATCGTTTATGCAATTACCCCTGGCCCGGTAATGTAAGGCAGTTACAAAACTGCATCAAAAAACAGATGGTATTAAACTCCTGGGACAAAATATTTGAAGAAATGCCCAGTGAACATCCAGAAGAGATTCTCCAAGAGATTCCCTCCCAAAAAGCCAATGGCTCTGACCCCTTCCCTCACAATAATGAAAACAATAACCGTATGAGTATCATCTCGGAATTTGTGGATCTGTCCACCAGTTCTGAAAAATTATTTGAAGATCTCTCCCTAAAAAAGATCAAAAAACTGGCCTCGGACAAGGTGGAAAAGGAAGTGATCACATTTGTCCTTGAAAAAGTGGGCTGGAACCGATCCAAAGCTTCCAAAATACTCAAAATCAGCTATAAGACCCTTCTTTACAAAATGAGTGAGTTCGAGATCAGTCCCCCTATGAGATAGACGAGATAGTTGTAATTTCATTCTTATTATCCTTTACTTCACCTTTATTTTTGCATATGACTAAATGTATGTTTTATGCAATGATTTGTCGCAGCGATTTGTCGCATCAACTCATCCATTTTCATGCAATGAATCCTGGCTTTCGTTTTAATTTAAAAATTGGCTTTACATCAGAATTTTCCTTAATTTAATATTTTCAGGGGAAATTCAAAAAAGCGTCTTTTACATTTATCAAAGGAGGGAGTATGCGGAAAATTGTTTTATTGACAATGGTAGCCTTTATCTTTGCCATGGTGTTTTCTCCACTGGCCTTTTCTGCCAGAAAAACCATTATTAAAATTGGTATAAATGCACCCTTGACCGGGGATATCCCCAAGGTGGGAGAGGGTAGCAAATATGCCGCAATGCTCTGGCTTGAAGACATTGAAAAGATCGGCGGTCTTGAGGTGGGTAAAAAAAAATATGAGGTTGAACTTGTCATCGAAGACAATGAATCCAAGGCAGAATCAGCCGTAAAAGCCAATACCAAAATGATTACCCAGGACGATGTGCTGGCAATCATCGGTCCCCAGTCTTCCAAACAGGCGGTTCCCGCCGGTGAAGTGGCCAATAAATATAAAACGGTGATGATCAGCCCCTGGTCCACCAACCCAGCCACCACCATGGATCGCCCCTTTGTCTTCCGGGGATGTTTTCTGGACCCCTTCCAGGGACCTGTTGTGGCAAACTTTATCACCGATGAATTTGGATTTTCCAAGGCCGCGGTTCTCTATGACGTGGCATCTGACTACCCCAAGGGGCTTGCCGAGGTTTTCAAGGGCGCATGGGAAAAAAAGAATGGAACAGGTTCCATTGTTGCCTATGAAAGTTTTACCACCAAGGACACCGATTTTTCCTCCCAGCTGACCAATATCGTCAGATCAGGTGCCCAAGTATTGTTTACCCCCCAGTATTACAATGAGGTCCCCCTGATTGTTAAACAAGCCAAGGAACTTGGCTGGGAAGGCCCCATTGTAGGATCTGATTCCTGGGGTTCTGCCGAAACGGTTGAGCTTTGCGGAGAAGCCTGCTATGGGTTGTATTTTTCCTCCCATTATGCAGCAGCCGGTGCCAAAGGTGCCACCAAAGCATTCATTGACAGATATGAAAAAGCCTATGGCTATATTCCCGATGATGTGGCAGCCCTTACCTGGGATGCCTTACAGCTTGCCCAGCAGGCAATCCAGAATGCCGGGAAAATCACCGGCAGGATCGAAAAAGACCGAGGTGCAGTTCGTGATGCCCTGGCTCAAATCAAAAATTTTTCCGGAATCACCGGTAACATGACCTTTACAGAAGAGGGTGATCCCATCAAATGTGCGGTTATCGTTAAAATCAATGATAAGGGCGAATACGAATTCTATAAATCCAGTTGCCCCTGATTTATAAATGACCTATCCAATTTTACACCCTTAAAAATGACTGCTGTACCTTTTTGTACAGCAGTCATTCATATCTCAACGCAACAGGAGTTGGTGAATGGAATCTTTGATAGAATCATTACAATTTATTCTTCAAAACCTGATTAATGCCGCTCAAAGGGGAAGTTTTTATGCCGTGATATCCATTGGATATTCAATGGTTTACGGGGTTTTAATGCTTTTTAACTTTGCCCATGGCGATATTTTCATGGTGGGAACCTATATTGGTTTTGGTATTGCCACCCTTTTTCTGGCCATTTTTGCCGGCCTGTTGCCAGGGCCTTTAATTTTCTTGGCCACAGTGGTTACGACCATGTTCCTGGCCTCGTGGATTGGTGTATTTGTTGAAGTTGCAGGCTATAGACCCCTGCGAAATGCACCCAGGGCTTCGGCTGCAATTACAGGGCTTATGATCGGTATTATATTTGAAACCGGGATATTGATCCTGCTGGGGGCCAAACGGTTGAGCTTTCCCCCCCTGATGGAATCGGTCACCTACCATATTGGCGGGATCTATGTCACCAATATAAAGGTGATGATAATTATCATCTCTTTACTGCTGATGCTGGCCCTGCACTATTTTATCCAGAAAACCAAATGGGGAATGGCCATGCGGGCCATGTCCTATGACTTTCTTGCCGTCCCCCTCATGGGGGTTTCCATCAACCTCATTGCGCCTCTGACCTTTGCCGTGGGCGCAGGCTTGGCATCGGTTGCCGGAATTCTTTACGGCCAGGCCTATCCCATACTGGATCCTTATATGGGGGTTATCATTGGATGGAAGGCTTTTGTTGCGGCCATCCTTGGCGGGCGGGGCTCCATAAAGGGGGCGGCCATGGCAGGCTATCTCCTTGGATTCATAGAAATTTTTGTGGCAACAATTTTCCCCTCCACCCTTAGGGATTTGATTGCCTATTCCATTATCCTTGTCATCCTGACCTTCAGGCCCAGGGGATTTTTCGGTATGGAGCACAGCACAAAATTAAGACTGTAAAAATAAGACTATAAAAATAGGTCTCTAAAAATTGAGCCCTAACACGCAGTATTATGAATACTATTGCTAAAATTTGTGTAACCAAATCCAAGGAACATTAAATGGAACTTGCAAGGAAATTCAAACACATATTTTCAAATATTCCCATGCTTGGCTGGTTGTTGGGAACTCTTGTGGCTGTGGTAATCGAGTATTACTGGGGATATGATTATATCTCCTATTATCTGGGTCTGCCCAAAATACCGGTGCTGTTCGGCGCCCTGATCATGCTCAAAAAACCCATGATGATACCCGGAGCCCTCGCCTATGATCTGATCGTATATATTATCCCCATTCTCCTGGTTGCCAAGGCAAGTGCCAGGGTTACCAACCCCTTGGCTAGCCTGCTTGAAAAACTGCCCCTGTGGCTCTCTGTAATCATCCATTTGATCTTTTTCTATGCCATCCTTCACCTTTGGGCCGGCATCAATGACTATAGGGTTTTGATCATCAAGCTGACCCTGATCTCCATTATTCTAACCGTCAGTATCAATGTGATAAATGGATACCAGGGGGAATTTTCCTGTTCACACCCCGGGTTTATGGCATTGGGGGCCTATACCTCCTCCATTATCACCCTGGTCCTATTCGTAAATGATAAAATTTTCGGCACGGCTCTTTTGCCACAGGCTTTGGGACCCTGGCTCTTTCCCTTTGCCCTTTTGGCAGGCGGGGCTGCCGCAGCATTGGGCTCCCTGCTGGTGGCCATTCCCTCCTTTAGAACCCGGGGGGATTATCTGGCCATCATCTCCCTTGCTTTCATGTTCATTATTAAATCTGCCGTTGAAAATTTGCATATCATCGGTGGTGCCAGGGGTATGGGCGGCCAGCCCGATTATGCCCCCCTGCCCATTATCTTCATATGGACCATGCTGTGCATCTGGGTGGTTCATAATTTTGTTTCCTCCATCCTGGGCAAGGCATTGAACACGGTGCGGGACGACGAGGCAGCTTCGGAATCCATGACCATCAAAACCCGGAAAACCAAGATGACCGCCTTTATGTTCGGTGCATTCTGGGCAGGGGTGGCCGGCGGGCTTTTCGCCCATGTCCTGGCCTATATAAATCCTGGCATGTTCAGTATCAACCGGTTGGCAGAAATTCTTGCCATGGTCTATTTCGGCGGACTCAATTCCATTGTGGGCTCCATTGTGGGCGCCGTGAGCATCAATGTGCTGGGAGAAGCCCTGCGCCCCCTGGAGCTTTTCAAATGGATCATCATTCCTTTAATTTTGATCTTTGTGATGATCTTCAGGCCCTACGGGTTGATCTCCTTTAAGGAGATCAATGCCAAAGGATTGTTACGGGCCAAACACAAAGGATACCCAGATAGTAAAGATAAAGCCGGTAAAAATGAAGCCGATAACGGAACGGTTAAAAGTAAAATAATTAAAGGCAAATTAGGAGTGTAACCATGTCAGCATTGCTCAGTGTAAAAAACATGACCCATTATTTCGGGGGGTTGCGTGCTGTTCACAATTACAACCTGAACATTGCACCCCAACAGATCACAGGACTCATCGGCCCCAATGGTGCCGGGAAAACCACTATTTTCAATTTGATCACAGGGGTATACACCCCCACCAAAGGCGGCATCACCCTGGAAGATGAGAGCATCCTGGGACTTGAAACCAATGAGATCGCTGCAAAGGGTCTTGGAAGAACCTTTCAGAACCTGGCGCTCTGGCGGCACATGAATGTGCTGGACCATATCAAAATGGCCCATTATTCCCAACTTACCTATGGATTGTTCGGGGCTTTTTTCAACACCCCGACCTGCCGCAGGGAAGAGGGACGGGTTGAAGAAAATTCATATCGTCTTTTAGAACTATTTGACATCAAACAACATGCCCACCAGATGGTTACCAGCCTTCCCTATGGCGCCCAGCGCCGGGTTGAAATGGCAAGGGCCATGGCCACCAATCCCAAGGTGCTGTTTCTGGATGAACCCACCGCCGGCATGACCCCGGACGAGCTGGTTCAGATGATAAAAATTATCCGACAGGTCCACCATGATTTCAAGGTAGCCATTTTTTTGATCGAACATAGGATGAAATTTGTCATGGATCTATGCCAGTACATCCAGACCCTGGTATTTGGAGAATTAATTGCCCAAGGCCCCCCCGAGGAAATTCAGAATAACCCCGAGGTCATTGAAGCCTATCTTGGCAAGGAGGATCTGACCTGATGCAGTTAAGAGTAGAAAATTTAAAGGTGTCCTATGGAAATATCAAGGCCCTCCACGGTATCAATTTTTCCGTTGAGCCTGGTGAAATTTTAACCATTATCGGTGCCAATGGCGCCGGTAAAAGCACAACCTTGAGAGCCATTTCCCGCATGGTCCCTTCCCAGCCGGAATCAATCCTGGAATTTGAAGGAAAAAATATCCTAAAATACAGCGCTGACCGGGTGGTATCACGCTTGGGCATTTCCCATGTCCCAGAAGGCCGACGAATTTTCGGTAATTTAACCGTCACTGAAAACCTCATTCTTGCCTGCTTTGCCAGGAAAGACAAGGAACAGATCGCCAGGGACAAGCAATGGGTTTTTGATCTTTTTAACCGGCTGGAGGAGAGAAAAGACCAGCTGGCCGGGACCCTTTCCGGGGGTGAACAGCAAATGCTGGCCGTTGGCCGGGCCTATATGTCGGGGCGGAAAATCATGCTTCTGGACGAACCCTCGATGGGATTAGCACCCCTGCTCATGCTGGACATGTTCAAGGCGTTAAAAGAAATTAACAAAAATGGGACCACCATTCTTCTGGTGGAACAGAATGCCCGTCTGGCCCTTAAATTTGCCCAGAGGGGCTATGTGATTGAAAACGGATCCCTGGTTCTTGAAGGGCCGGCAGAAGAACTGCTTACCAACCCCGAGGTTAAAAAAGCCTATCTGGGCGCATAAATCAATTCCTAGGCTGACAACCAGCAAGAAACAGGGGAAAAAAGTTTTCCCTGCTTCTTGCTGCCAGAGGCTTTTAGCAAATCTTATTGACCTGTGCCATTAGCGGTTAGCCGTTACTAAAAACGAACCGCTAATGGTAAAATCTTTTTACAGCAAATACACTTTAAATATATTTTTTAAAAGCCGCCACCACTCGTTCAACAGCTTCTTCCAAAATAGCCCTGGGGCAGGCAATGTTGAATCTCTCAAACCCGGCCCCATTTACTCCAAACCAGTCACCATGGTCCAGGGCAACCCCGGCTTCCTCCTCTATAATCCGAATAATTTTTTTATCAGACAGCCCCAGGGGGTTGAAATCGGCCCAGGCCAGATAGGTTCCCTCAAGTTCAAACACCTTTACCCCTGGTAATTGTTGTTCAAGACTTGTTTTCAGATAATAAAAATTTTCCCGGAGGTATAAAAGCAAATCTTCCAGCCAGTCTTCTGCCCCATTGTAGACCGCTTGGGTGGCAATGGCCCCGAACAGGGTGCCGCCGCCCCGGGGTCCTACTCCCAAAGTCTCAAAATGGATGGAAACTTCATTTCGCAGTCTTTCATTGGGAATAATCAGGCTGGACTGGTCAAGTCCTGCCAGATTAAAGGTTTTACTCGCAGAACTGGCAGTAATAGAATTTTGGGCAAATTCATCGGATATAGTTGAAAAACAGATATGTTTATATCCGGGCATGATCAAATCGCAATGGATCTCATCTGCGAAAATCAGAACATTGTTCTCCAGACAAATTTTTCCGAATTGTTCCAATTCCTCTTTGGCCCACACCCTTCCCACCGGGTTGTGGGGGCTGCAGAATATGGCAAGCTTGACCCTGGGATCTGCAGTCTTTTTTGCCAGGTCATCAAAATCCATTTCATACCGGCCCTCATTTATTTTCAACGGGTTGTCCGCAACCTGCCGGCCGTTACCGACAATTGACTGGGCAAAGGGATAATAGACAGGTGTCTGGATCAGAACCTTATCACCCGGACTTGTAAATCTTTGAATCAGATAATTGGTTGCAGGAACTACCCCGGGACTTGTGAGTATCCAATCCGATTGTATTTCCCATTGATGCCGTCGCTGATACCAGGAAATCAATGCCTCATTATACCCGGGATCCATAATGGTATAACCATAAATTTGATGTCCCATGCGTTCTTCCATGGCCTGTCTTGCCACCCAGGGACTTAAAAAATCCATATCCGCCACCCACAAGGGCAGCAGGTTTTCTTTTCCCCGGCCAAATTTCACACCCAATACCCCGGGTTCCCATTTCATGGACCCGGTATTGCTCCTGTCGATAACCTTGTCAAAATTCCAGTCTTTTTCCGGTTTCATTTTATTTTTGTCCTATAATAGTATTGTATGGTTTAAGCTGTCGATCATAAACTAGTTGATGATCTTTAGAAAGGGATTTTACATTGATCAAATTTGATAAACCCGTATCGCTTGAATATACATTTTTCTAAGCAATATTTTTTTTTCCTGATTGACATGCCCATTCAACTTGTATAAGTCTCCTATTGTTTGTTTTCTATCTGTGCTTTGCCTCACTTTACTGAAGTATCTTTTAAAAAGGAGAGATTCATTTTCTAGGTTTCAACGCATAAATTCAATGATTGGATCTATTTAACCTAACCTTTTCGCTTGGATAAAAGGGGAACTTGTTTGGATGAATTCATAGCACATCGTCGAGAATATGATTTAAAAATTCAATCTGTTGAAACTCATTTGACAGAAGTTTCTGAATTGTGCGGCAGGTTTGCAGGAAAAGTTGGGTTATCTAAAGCCGGAAAAATCATAGGTTTGCTCCACGATCTTGGGAAATACAGCAATGCATTTCAAACCTATATTCAGTCGGCTACAGGTATTTTAGATCCTGATATTGATGAAGATTGTGTCGATGCAAGGTTTTTAAAAGGAAAGATAGATCATTCGACAGCCGGTGCCCAGCAGGTCTGGTCTGCCCTAAAAAATTATGGCATCCCGGGTAAAATAGCCGGACAAATATTGTCTGTCTGCCTTGCTTCTCATCATGGCGGGCTAATGGACTGTTTGACTCCAGATGGCACCGATTGGTTTTTGACCAGGATAAATAAAAAAGATGAAAAAACCCATCTCCATGAATGCATCAAGGCAGTTGATAAAAAAATTCTCAATCAGATTGAACAGCTAATGTCTGATAATTTTTTAAAAGAGTTTTCCCACCAATTAGTGAACATATACGGCACCAAAAGTTGCGAAAACAGGCCTATCAAAGCATTTCGAATGGGTTTTTTGACCCGGTTTCTTTTCAGCTGTTTGATTGATGCAGATCGGATCAGCAGTGCTGATTTTGAAATTCCTGAAAATGTTCAGTATCGATCTGTAAGTTCTATGGACTGGCAGGTTGCAATTTTTCGGTTAGAGAAAAAGCTGGCAAATTTTGGTAGCCACAACCCCATAGATAAAATTCGATGCGAAATTTCTGAAAAATGTCTGGAACAGGCAAACAACTCCCAGGGGATATATACATTCACTGTACCCACGGGGGGAGGGAAAACCCTATCCAGCATTCGCTTTGCCCTGCATCATGCCCAAAAACATTCTCTTGATCATATTATTTATATTATTCCTTATACCTCCATTATTGAACAAAATGCCGGGGTTCTCAAAAAGGTTTTGGAAAAAGAGGGGGACAAATTCTCCTGGGTCACAGAGCATCATTCTAACCTTGACCCTGCGACACAAACCTGGCATTCAAAACTTGTGGCAGAAAATTGGGATGCCCCCATCATTTTCACCACCATGGTTCAGTTTTTAGAGGCCCTGTTTAGCGGGGGAACCCGGGGGGCCAGGCATATGCATAATATTGCCAATTCGGTTTTGATTTTTGATGAAATCCAGAACCTGCCTGTCAATTGTGTGCATCTTTTTTGTAATGCCATTTCATTTTTCACCCAATATACCCGAACAACCACGGTGCTCTGTACGGCAACCCAGCCGCTGTTAAACAATTTAAGGTTTCCTGAAAAGGGACAATTGGACATTCCAGAATCCCATGAACTTGCCGGAAATGTTGCCGGGCTTTTTGATCAACTTAAAAGAGTTGAGATTAAAAATTTACTCCGTCCTGGCGGCTGGTCGGAAACAGAGCTGGGCAAACTGATTATCGGGCAGTACCAGGAGAAGGGCAATTGTTTGGTAATTGTTAATACAAAAAAATGGGCTCAAAAGCTGTATACACTGTGCATGGATACAATTGATGATGACAGTCTTTTCCATTTGAGTACCAGTCTTTGTCCGGCTCACCGCAAGAAAATTTTGGACACCGTCTGCCAGCGGCTGGAAAATAAACAGCCGGTATTATGTATCAGCACCCAGCTCATTGAAGCCGGTGTGGATGTGGATTTCAATTCTGTTGTCCGTTTTCTGGCCGGACTTGATTCTATTGCCCAGGCAGCAGGTCGCTGCAATCGTAACGGGAATTTGCCCAAAGCCCAGGTATATGTGGTGAATCCTGAACAAGAAACCATTGATATGCTGGTGGATATCAAGGTCGGGCGAGACAAGGCTGAAAGGGTTTTTTCAGAGAAAAAGGAAGAAACGCTTTTAAATCCTGAAACCATGGACCTGTATTTCAAATATTATTTCCATGACCGGGCAAAAATAATGGATTACCCCCTGACTGCCAAGCAGGCGGGACGGGATGATACCCTGCTCAATCTGCTTGGTGATAATCACTTGAATAGTGGACATCAGGATCAGCCGTTTAAACTCCAGCAGTCATTTAAAACAGCCGGGAAAGCGTTTAAGACCATTGATGCCCCTACCCAGGCCGTGATTGTCCCCTATGGTAAAGGAAAAAAGATCATCGGCGAACTCTGTGCTGCCTTTGAACCGGCAAGAGCCTATGAATTATTGAAACAGGCCCAGAAATACAGTGTTAATGTGTTTCCCAATGTCTGGCAGCAGCTCAAAAAAATCCAGGCAGTAAGACCGATCCAGGCTGGCGAGGAGATCTATTACCTGGATGCCCAATATTATAGTGAAGATTTTGGATTGTCCATTGAATTGGTAAACCCTTTGGAAATGACAATGTTCTAAAAAAGGGAGAATGCAGATGAAAAACAGTATCAATTTTCGGGTCTGGGGACGGTATGCATTGTTTACCGATCCTGTGACCAAAACAGGAGGGGAAAAATGCTCCTATCATGTGCCCACCTATGAGGCCATAAAAGGGGTGTTGAAATCCATTTACTGGAAACCCACCCTTGTCTGGCATGTGGACAAGATTCGGGTGATTAAGCCCATCAGAACCCAGACCAAGGGGACAAAGCCTTTGGTCTGGAACGGCGGAAATTCACTGGCTATTTACACTTTTCTCCATGAGACGGAATACCAGGTCAAAGCCCATTTTGAATGGAATATCCATCGGCCGGAGCTTAGAAAAGATCAGATCGACGGCAAGCATTTCAGTATTGCCAAACGGATGCTGGAAAAAGGAGGCCGCCAGGATATTTTTCTGGGTGTTCGGGATTGCCAGGCCTATGTGGAGCCCTGTTCCTTTGGTGAGGGAGAAGGTGCCTATGATACCATTGATGAACTGGGATTCGGCCTGATGTTCCATGGATTTGATTATCCCGATGAAACCGGAAAGAAAGAATTGACCAGCAGATTCTGGAGCGCTGTTATGCGAAAGGGGATTATTGAGTTTCCCCGCCCCGAAGACTGTCCGGTTCGGCGGTTTGTCCGAAAAATGGAGGCAAAATCCTTTGGGTTGGAAGAAAATATGCGGCCGGTAGCAGCAGAGGAGGCCATGATATGAGCTGGATGTCCAAGCTGTGTGGGACCTATGAGGCTGTCCTGGCATCGGACCTGCCGGACAAGGGTATGCTTATGCCGGTCAGCCATACCATCCAGAATACCCATATAAAAATTGTGGTGGATGAAAAAGGCAACTTTAAACGGGCATCGGTTCTGGAAAAATCCCAGATCATATTGCCTGCTACAGAAGGATCCGCAGGGAGAGGCAGCGGGGAAGCCCCCCATGCTCTGGCTGATAAGATCCATTATATTGCCCGGGATTATCCTGATTTCGGAGGGAAAAAAAAGGCCTATTTTGAGGGATTTGAACACCAGCTGGACCATTGGTGCAATTCAGATTTTTCCCACCCCAAGGCCTGTGCCGTCCATGCTTATATACGAAAAGGGCAGGTGGTAGCAGATTTAATAAAGGCAGGCATTCTCCAGGTGGATGAAAACAGTCGGTTTCTTCACAAATGGGACCATGAAATTACCGAGGAAACCCCTCTTCCCCCTATTTTCAGAACCCTGCCCAAAACAGCAGGCCGGGTGGAACAGGGAGATGCCCTGGTCTGCTGGGCAGTGGAAAAACCTGGAAGTGCTGACAGCGATACCTGGAAGGATATTGGTTTGCAAGAAAGCTGGATAAAATACGATGCCATGGCCCAGGGAGCCAGGGGGCTGTGCTATATTACAGGTAAAGAACAGAAACTTGCCAAAAGCCACCCTGCAAAACTGCGCCATTCAGGGGACAAGGCCAAGCTTGTATCTGCCAATGATCTTTCCGGGTTTACCTTCAAAGGGCGGTTTACAGATACAGATAAGAGCATTAAAGCCAGTGGGTCCCAGGCTGTGGGCATCGGCCTGGAAGTCACCCAGAAGGCCCACAATGCCCTACGGTGGCTTATCTCCAGACAGGGATACCGGAATGGGGATCAAGTTTATGTCACCTGGGCCGTGTCCGGCAAAAAAGTACCGGAACCTCTGGCAGACACCATTGCTTTGCTGATGGCAGATCCGGTTTTCCAGGAAGACACTGGAGAAGAGACACCGCATAAGCTAGATCACGGGAAAGATTTGGGGCAGCAGTTTGCCATTAGGTTCAGCAACTATCTGAGGGGATACCATAATTATCTTGCGCCCAATGAACAAATCGTCATCATGGGCCTTGATGCGGCAACCCCCGGCAGAATGGGCATCATCTACTACCGGGAACTGCTTGCCAGCGAATTTCTGGATCGGATTGCCCAGTGGCATGGGCAGTTTGCCTGGCCCCAGCGCAGGACTAAGGAGGTTACAGGGGTCAATGGCGGGAAAAAAACCAACAGAAAAACCATATGGCCTGTGAGCACACCGGTGCCCAGGAATATTGCAGAAGCTGCCTTTGGTGATGTGATCAAGAGCAATGATACCCTTAAAAAAAACATACTGGAACGGATACTGCCCTGTATTGTTGAAGGACAGCCCTTTCCCGGGGATATTCTACAATCGGCCCTGGGACGGGCCAGCAACAGAAACAATTGTGAAAAATGGGAATGGGAAAGGAATTTGGGGGTGGCATGCGCCTTGTTTAAAGGCTTTTACCTGCGCCACCCAGACCTTACAAAAAGGAGAGAATACGCAATGGCATTGGAAGAAGACAGAAACACAAGGGATTATCTGTATGGCCGCCTTTTGGCCATCGCAGAACGACTTGAAGAGGTTGCCCTGAGCTCAGGCGGAGAAACCAGACCCACAACTGCGGCTCGCCTGATGCAGCGGTTTGCCGACCGGCCCTACTCCACCTGGCGCAATATTGAACTTGCACTCCAGCCCTATATCCAGCGTCTCAAAAGAGATCGGGCAGGATTTTTAACCAATCGCAATAAGGAGCTAAATACGGTGTATGCTGCATTTGAAGCAGATGAATTTACCAGGGAAACCCCTTTATCAGGGGAGTTTTTACTGGGCTATCACTGCCAAAAACAATTTTGGTTCGATCAGAAATCAGAAAACAGTGAAAATTAAACCACAAGGAGACAGATCATGAGCCTGAAAAATAAAATTGATTTTGCCGTTATATTTAGTGTTAAAAATGCAAATCCCAACGGAGATCCTTTGAACGGCAATCGGCCTCGGGTTGATTATGACGGATTTGGAGAGATTACAGATGTTTGCCTGAAACGAAAAATCCGTGATCGCCTCCAGGAAAAACAATATGGAATTTTTGTCCAGACCGATGAAAAAAAAATTGATGGCATGCCCAGTTTAAAAGCCCGGGCTGAGTCCGAAACTGTTGGGCTTGGTAAGGATGCATTCAACCGGAAAAAAACAAGCCCGGAAGAGGCTACAAAACTTGCCTGTGAAAAATGGCTGGATGTAAGGACATTTGGCCAGTTGTTTGCCTTTAAAAGCAGTGCAAAGGACGGAGTCTCCATTCCCATTCGGGGACCTGTTTCTATCCAGTCTGCCTTTAGTCTGGAACCGGTGAGCCTCACCAGTACCCAGATTACCAAAAGTGTCAGCGGGGAAGGGGACGGTACAAAAAAAAGCTCAGACACCATGGGGATGAAGCATCGGGTTGACAAGGCGATTTATGTTACCTACGGCAGCATGAATCCCCAGCTTGCAGAACGCACCGGTTTCAGCAACGAGGATGCTGATACAATTAAATCTGTTTTGCCCCAATTGTTTGAAGGAGATGCCTCCTCTGCAAGGCCGGAGGGAAGCATGGCCGTTGAAAAGGTCATCTGGTGGCAGCACAATTGCAAATCGGGTCAATATTCTTCGGCAAAGGTTCACAGGTCATTGACATTATCATTGGACGGCAGTTTGGATGAAAATGCTTTAAAAAATACTCTGGATGGATTAGAGCCGGAGATCATCGACGGTTTCTGATGCAAAACTACCCTGAAAACGAATACCTGTCCTTATCCGCCCTCCAGCATATGCTTTTTTGCAAAAGACAGTGCGCCCTGATCCATGTCGAACAATTATGGGAGGAGAATCTGTTTACTGCTGAAGGACGGATCATGCACGAACGTGTGGACCGGGGGGATCATGTTGACAAAGGCCGGGTGAAGATAGCCTATGCCCTGCCCCTTAAATCAAGCAGATTGGGAATTTCAGGGATCGCAGATGCGGTTGAGTTTCATAAAAATCAAAAAGCAAAAAGCCCATGGATTCCATATCCTGTTGAATACAAAAGAGGGAAACCCAAAAAAAATCTTTCAGACAAGGTTCAGCTTTGTGCCCAGGCACTTTGCCTGGAGGAAATGCTGGACCTTCGGGTTGAAAGAGGAGCCCTTTTTTATGGGAAAACAAGACGGCGGCTGAATGTTGATTTTAATATCAATTTGAGGAACCAGACCCAAAAAACCTGTGAAGAACTACATGACATGATTGCTTCAGGGGTTACCCCCCAGCCACGGTACGAGAAGAAATGTGATACCTGTTCTTTTTTTAATTTGTGCCTGCCCAAAACCATTGAGAAACAAAGAAAAGTATCAACATGGATAAAAAGGATGATACGCAATGAGAGTCGCTAAATGAAAAAATACCTGAATACGCTTTTCATCACCACACAGGGCACTTATCTGTCAAAAGAAGGTGAGACCGTGGCTGTGAAAATCGAACAAAAAACAAAGATGCGGATACCCATCCATACCATTGGGGGGATCGTTTGCTTCGGGGTTGTTACCTGCAGTCCCTTTCTGATGGGGTTTTGTGCTGAAAATGATGTTTCCATCAGTTTTTTGACAAAAAACGGACGGTTCCTGGCAATGGTCAAAGGTCCTGCATCGGGAAATGTTTTGCTGCGAAGAAATCAGTTTCGCATGGCGGACTGCATGAAAACATCAGCATTCGTAGCAGGATTTATCCTCACAGGGAAATTGGCCAATTGCCGAGCCGTACTTGAAAGATCTCTCCGGGATCATAAGGACAAATTAAACCAGGAAGCCGTTCAAAAAGTATCAAAGAGGCTGTCGATTTATATTCAAAAAGAATTAAATCATGAAAACCTCGACTCATTAAGGGGCGTAGAAGGCGATGCCGCACATCAGTATTTTAGTGTGTTTAATGAATTAATTTTTACCTTGTCAAAAAATTTTGTATTTGCAGGTAGAAACCGACGACCTCCGGTTGACAGAGTAAATTGTCTGCTTTCTTTTATTTACACCCTTTTGATGCATGATGTAAGGTCTGCCCTTGAAGCGGTGGGTCTTGATTCCGCCGTTGGTTTTCTTCACAAGGACCGTCCCGGACGTCCAAGCCTGGCTCTGGATATGATGGAAGAATTTAGGCCCTTTCTTGCCGATAGACTTGTTCTTTCTTTGATCAATCGAAATCAGATTAGGGATGAAGGTTTTTCCATAAAAGAAACCGGTGCAGTGGTTATGGATGACGAAACCCGAAAGATCGTACTCACTGCATACCAGAAAAGGAAACAGGACATTCTCACTCATCCATTCCTGAATGAAAAGATGGAAGTTGGCAATTTATTTTTTTATCAGGCACTTTTACTGGCCAGATATATTCGGGGAGATATAGATGGATACCCTCCTTTTATATGGAAATAATGAGGTGATATTGTGTTGATTCTAATTAGCTATGATGTATCCATAGAAAAAAAGGGTCAAAAAAGACTGCGACGTGTTGCTAAAGCATGTGAAAATTATGGGCAAAGAGTGCAATACTCAATATTTGAGTGTGTTCTTGATCCGGCACAATGGACAGTCCTAAGACAAAAATTAATTGATGAAATTGATCCTGAATTGGACAGTCTGAGATTTTATTATTTAGGAAAAAACTGGAAACGGAAAGTTGAACATATCGGGGCGAAAAAATCAATTGATATGGATGAGCCTCTAATTCTTTAGTGAAAATGCGAACCACCAGCTCAATATTATTTACAATGCCGGATACGGCCAATTGACAGTATCTCGGGCAAAAATACTATTTATGGTTCGCAAAAGTTAAGAAACCTGTAAAAACAGTATTATTATTGTTTTCTTAAGTAAAATTTTTCAAAAGAAAGAGTCGATTAAGCCGGTTCGCTCTTTGAC
This sequence comes from Desulfobacteraceae bacterium, assembly GCA_016744295.1. Classification (GTDB taxonomy): domain Bacteria; phylum Desulfobacterota; class Desulfobacteria; order Desulfobacterales; family Desulfobacteraceae; genus NBML01. The sequence continues at coordinate 23,794 of JADGEQ010000066.1, forward strand.
AATTTATTTTGTTGTATTTGTAATATGTTATAATAGTACCAGTCACTCCCCCCACGGGAGTGTGGATTGAAACCTGTCCGGCCTGGTGCCACAAGAAGAGGACCCGTTGTCACTCCCCCCACGGGAGTGTGGATTGAAACCATATAAGCATTGGTTTTAATTGGTGGTCTATTAAGTCACTCCCCCCACGGGAGTGTGGATTGAAACTTTCCCTGAGTATTCCAGTTTTTCGGATGCAAAGGTCACTCCCCCCACGGGAGTGTGGATTGAAACAATAATATCGAATTGAGCAACTCTTTTCTCTGCATGTCACTCCCCCCACGGGAGTGTGGATTGAAACACATAATTTATGTAAGGAACTTTTTAAGGTTAAAGTCACTCCCCCCACGGGAGTGTGGATTGAAACATAAACCTGTGAATCTGATGAACAAAACCGGGTTCGTCACTCCCCCCACGGGAGTGTGGATTGAAACGCAAAGACTTTGACAGCATTGTTGAAAAAAACGGGTCACTCCCCCCACGGGAGTGTGGATTGAAACTTTAAGACGTCTTGATATTAAAGATGACCTCTGGGTCACTCCCCCCACGGGAGTGTGGATTGAAACTTATCTTGCCAAACGGTACAATGTGCCGGTTGAGGTCACTCCCCCCACGGGAGTGTGGATTGAAACATAATGAGCATAAACACCACAATTTGGGGCGCTGTCACTCCCCCCACGGGAGTGTGGATTGAAACCCTCTGTTAGCTGTACCGACCGATCAAAACCGGCTAGTCACTCCCCCCACGGGAGTGTGGATTGAAACAACTTTGGGTGATGCCGGTTCAAATCATTTAAATAGTCACTCCCCCCACGGGAGTGTGGATTGAAACTATCCAAGATCAATGTCATCACCGTTGGTGATATGTCACTCCCCCCACGGGAGTGTGGATTGAAACCGATGGTGATTACGCTGTCTGCATGTAGTTTGCGTCACTCCCCCCACGGGAGTGTGGATTGAAACATTAAAGCAGCTCGGCATGTATTTTGGGTTTGCCCGTCACTCCCCCCACGGGAGTGTGGATTGAAACATTACTTTCTTACCTTTTCCCACGAGGGGGGGGGGTCACTCCCCCCACGGGAGTGTGGATTGAAACATGTCATTACTGGACAAACTAACGGGATTGTTAGTCACTCCCCCCACGGGAGTGTGGATTGAAACCTGGGATGTCATTGACAACCAAGATAGATAGAAGTCACTCCCCCCACGGGAGTGTGGATTGAAACCAATATATTGCCATCCCAAAATATTCTTGACCAAGTCACTCCCCCCACGGGAGTGTGGATTGAAACCATATAAGCATTGGTTTTAATTGGTGGTCTATTAAGTCACTCCCCCCACGGGAGTGTGGATTGAAACACGATGTCTCAAAGCGATAGAAACTTGAGAAAAGGTCACTCCCCCCACGGGAGTGTGGATTGAAACCATCAAAGTTGATTAATATTTTTTTCATTTCCACGGGTCACTCCCCCCACGGGAGTGTGGATTGAAACTAAAAAATCGGTATTATTTTTTGAAATATTTAACGTCACTCCCCCCACGGGAGTGTGGATTGAAACACTTAATGGGTCAATACCACCACCATCCCATAATGTCACTCCCCCCACGGGAGTGTGGATTGAAACTTGCCATCGCTGTAATAATGGAACTAACATATATGTCACTCCCCCCACGGGAGTGTGGATTGAAACAATAAATTTAAGGGAATCGTTAAAGAAATTTTTTGTCACTCCCCCCACGGGAGTGTGGATTGAAACTATATCCATAATTTTCATCCCTCAAATATATTAAGTCACTCCCCCCACGGGAGTGTGGATTGAAACTATCCTTTCGCAGCAGTTTTCTTTGGATTTCCCGTCACTCCCCCCACGGGAGTGTGGATTGAAACGGAACCATCTTGGCGCATTCTGGGTCACATGGTACGTCACTCCCCCCACGGGAGTGTGGATTGAAACACCTATTTTTAACTTCTCTGAGACGGTCTTGTTGTCACTCCCCCCACGGGAGTGTGGATTGAAACTATTGACGAGGGTGAGAGATATTCTTCGCAATGGGTCACTCCCCCCACGGGAGTGTGGATTGAAACTATCATCCAGGAAAAGCTTGTTCAGCCATCTTGCGTCACTCCCCCCACGGGAGTGTGGATTGAAACACCTTTGGATTTATTGATTTCTCCTGTCTCTTTTGTCACTCCCCCCACGGGAGTGTGGATTGAAACGGTACAAGCTGTGCAAAAAATTGCCATTGAATGGTCACTCCCCCCACGGGAGTGTGGATTGAAACAAAAGACTGCTTCCGATCATAAACGGCTGATCAAGTCACTCCCCCCACGGGAGTGTGGATTGAAACCCTGCAATACCTCAGAACTTTGTATTTGGATATAGGTCACTCCCCCCACGGGAGTGTGGATTGAAACGTGATATTTACCGGTTTCGTAAATCAGGATGCCCGTCACTCCCCCCACGGGAGTGTGGATTGAAACAGTTACAACAGGTGAGTGTTCGGAAAAAGATGGAGGTCACTCCCCCCACGGGAGTGTGGATTGAAACCCCGAAATTGAGTCCATTGCTCTTCCGATGGCGCGTCACTCCCCCCACGGGAGTGTGGATTGAAACCAATCTGTAGTTGGGCCACTCCGCCCATATTTGAGGTCACTCCCCCCACGGGAGTGTGCAGGGCCAACGCAAGTAACTATTCTAAAGTTCCTGTCTTTTTGGCCACAGTCATTGTTCACCTGAACATAACTTCCTCCAGATACTTTTGGTCCATTGCTGCATTTAGCCGTTTCGCAAAGATATAGCCTTGATTATTAATGTCTTCCATTTTATCGAAAAACAATTGCGTTTCTTCATGCAGAGTTTTGTGATTCTCTTTTAGTGCCAGGACATAATCTCCTTCATTGACTATTATGGTTTTGGCAATCTTTTTTTGGGTCCCCATGG
>JADGEQ010000023.1 GCA_016744295.1 Desulfobacteraceae bacterium
CCCACCACCGTGGTGTGGATGGACTGGTACATATTGGGTTTGGGATTGCCGATATAATCTTTTATCTTATAATAGATGGGTTTCCACATGGAGTGGATGGCCCCCATGGCGGCATAACACTGGGGCACCGTATCCAGAATAAGCCTGAAGGCAATAATGTCATAGACCTCCTCAAATTCCAGACTCTGGGAGATCATTTTTTGGTAGATACTGTAATGCTGCTTATACCGACCCTTTATGTCACAGGGCAGCTCCATCTCTTCCATTTTATAATGGAGACTGGTACTGACCTCTTTTATATAGTCGTCCTTTTCATCCTTGGCCGTGTTCACCAGAACGTCAATACGCTCATACTCATCCCTCAGGGTATAGTAAAAAGCGATTTCCTCCAGTTCGTGCTTGATCCAGAAGATGCCGAGTCGGGCGGCAATGGGGGCATAAATATCCAGGGTTTCCTGGGCAATGCTCGCCTGTTTCTCCGGGCTTCTGTGGTATTTGAGGGTACGCATATTATGGATGCGGTCTGCCAGCTTGATGAGGACCACCCGGATATCATCAGCCATGGCCAGAATCATTTTCCGCAAAGACTCGGCCTGCTGGGCAATCTTGGTGGAGGAGGTCTTGGCCATGGGTAAGCTGGACAGCTTGGTAACCCCTTCAACAATGTGGGCCACCCCGGGCCCGAACATCTTTTCGATATCCTCTTTGGTGGCCGGGGTATCCTCAATCACATCATGGAGAAGGGCTGCGGCAATGCTTTCCACATCCAGGGTCATGTCTGCCAGGATATCGGCAACTTCCAGGGGATGGGAAAGGTAGGGTTCCCCGGAAAGCCTTACCTGTCCTTCATGAACCCGAGCCGAATAGATATAGGCCTGCTCAATGATGTCCAGGTCTGCCCCCGGGTTATACTCATCAATCTTATCCAATATGTCGGTGATTCGGATCATCTATGCAGCCGCACCCCAGTATTTTCTTTGTTTATACACTTAATATGCCTTGGCAAACAAAACCCGTTTGGAACTTTTTTGACCGCAGCAGATGCAAACGCCTTCCTCCTCCGGGCTGTCAAAGGGGATGCAGCGAATGGTCACGGAAAGATCCTTTTTGATTTTTTCCTCACACTCGCCTGATCCGCACCAGTGGGACATGACAAACGCCCCGTTTTCATAGCCCTTTGCCTTTTTATAAAGGGCATAAAACGCTTCTTTGGAATCAATGGAAAAGGTATGATCCTTGCGGAATTGTAACGCCCTCTGGAACAAGGTATCCTGGATATTGTCCAGAATATCGGTGATGGTATTGATGAACTCGTCCCTGTCCATGGGTTTTTTCTCGTTGGTGTCCCGTCTTGCCATGAACACTGAGTTGTTGTCAATATCCCTTGGTCCCAGTTCAATGCGAAGGGGAATTCCCTTTTTTACCCAGTCCCATCCCCGGGCACCGCCGATATCCCTGGCATCAATTTCCACGTCCACCTTCCGTCCGTGGAAATCTTTAGATCCTAGGGCCTGCTTCAGAGCGTTGGCACTCTCAATCACCCGGGAATTGTCACCGTCTTTTTTAATGATGGGCAGAATCACCACATGGGCCGGCGCAACCCTGGGGGGCATAATCATGCCGTCATCATCGGAATGGACCATGATCATACCGCCGATCATCCGGGTGGAAGTACCCCAGGAGGTGGTCCAGGCATAGGCTTCCTGACCCTCTTCATTCTGAAATTTTATATCAGATCCCTTGGCAAAATTTTGTCCTAGAAAATGGGAGGTGCCTGCCTGTAGGGCCCGTTTATCCTGCATCATGGCTTCAATACAGGTGGTGTCGTCGGCTCCCGGAAAACGTTCAGACTCGGTTTTCTGCCCGCAAATTACGGGCATGGCAAGCTGGTCTTCCACAAAGCGAGTATAAATATTGAGCATCTGATGGGTTCTTTCAACGGCCTCTTCTTTGGTGGCATGGGCAGTGTGTCCCTCCTGCCACAAAAATTCACTGGTTCTCAGAAACATCCGGGTCCGCATCTCCCATCTCACCACATTGGCCCATTGGTTGAGCAAAATGGGCAGGTCCCGGTAGGAGCTGGTCCATTTGGACATGGATTCGCCGATAATGGTTTCAGATGTGGGGCGGACAATCAGGGGCTCAGTCAATTTACCAGCCGGCACCAATTTGCCGTCTTTTCCCTTTTCCAGCTTGTGGTGGGTTACCACGGCACATTCCTTTGCAAACCCGTCCACATGCTCGGCCTCTTTTTCAAGATAACTCAATGGAATAAACAGGGGAAAATAGGCATTTCGGACACCGGTTTCCTTGAACATTGCATCCATTTCGTGCATGATATTTTCCCATAGTGCAAACCCCCAGGGTTTGATCACCATACAGCCCCTGACCGGCGAATTTTCCGCCATGTCAGAGGCCTTTACAACCTCCTGATACCATTGGGAATAATCTTCTTCCCGGGTTGGGGTGATTGCTGTCTTAGTCTTTTTTGCCATTCCATTCCTCCGAATTTTCTGTCATCTTGTCTATTTCATCGAGCAATTGATCCACCAATTGGTCCTGGTCTACTCGTTTGAATACCTTTCCTTTTTTGAATATTATGCCCTTACCGTCGGCACCTGCGATCCCGATATCGGCTTCTTTTGCCTCTCCGGGGCCATTGACCACACACCCCATAATCGCAACTTTAATCTTACTGGAACGTTCAAGTAAAGCTTTTTCTGTCTCTTCGGCAATTTTAAATAAATCGATTTTGCATCGGCCACAGGTGGGGCATGAGATCAGCTCCGGTCCCCTGCTTCTAATGCCAAGGGCACGAAGAATCTCAAAGCCTGTCCGAATTTCTTCCACGGGATCACGGGTCAACGAGACCCGGATCGTGTCCCCAAGCCCTTCGGACAGGAGCATGCCAATGCCAATGGCGGATTTGGTAATCCCGGCATAGAGCCCACCCGCCTCGGTTACCCCCACATGAAAGGGAACATCGGTAAGGGGAGCCAGCATGCGATAGGCCTCCACCGTCCGTGTCACGTCCGAGGCCTTGAGGGAGATCTTGATGTCATGGAAACCTAAGTTTTCCAGAATTTTGATATTGGACAGGGCGCTTTCCACCATGGCCTCGGCAGTGGTGCCCATTCTTTTTTCAATCTCTTTCTCAAGGGAGCCGGCATTAACCCCCACCCGGATAGGAATTCCATGTGCCCGGGCAGAATCCACCACAGCCTGTATTCTTTTTGTATCCCCGATATTACCGGGATTAATTCTCAGACAGTCGGCTCCGGCTTCTGCCGAAGCCAGGGCCAGTCTGAAATCGAAATGAATATCTGCGATCAAGGGGATGTGAATTCTATCCTTGATTTGCTGAATGGCCGTGGCGGCTTCCATATCCGGAACCGCCACCCGTACAATCTCGCACCCGGCCTTTTCAAGGGACAAAATCTGCCCCACCGTGGCATCCACATCCTGTGTATAGGTATTGGTCATGGACTGGACCGACACCTGGGACTGGGAACCCACCGCAACCTTTCCCACACGAATTTGTCTGGTTTTTCTTCTTTCCTGAACCAGTGACATTTCTTTGACTATCCTATCATCTTAGTAAAAATTAAAGGCCGGCAGCAGATAAAACAGCCGGCAGGCTACTTCATAAATTTCCTGCAAGGATACCATATTGCCGAGGGTTTGTTCAAGACAACACTTTCCCATTTTTTTTAGATCCCTTTTTTATATTGAACATTGGTTGTGGGATACATAATTTGGTTCAGTTTTTCTGTTGAACCAGGATTCCCCTTTAAAAGGGTTTCAAACCCTTTTATGATTCCAATTTTGTCCGTCTCTATTTTAGTTTCGGTTTTGATATCCCTTAAATCAATGAGAAACCGGGTGAAGACACCTGGTAAATCAGTCACAATATCCGTATTCAGAGAATGCTTATTATGGTAGACGCAAGGATAGTTCCCCTTTGTTTTCTTAATCAAAAGCGAAACCTGTTGTAAATTTGTAATGAAGGTCGATTTCTCACACCTCTCTATACAGTCTTCATCCAGTCCGTTTTTTTGACACCCGATCACCTGATGGAATAAACATTGTCGGGTGGATAGAAGTAGAATCGGATGAAAAATACGATAGTATAGGTTGAAATTTTCAGGATGAATAATACGGCTTATCTGATTTTTACTAAGTTCATTTGAAATAAATGCACCCGAACACTTGAGCCTCTCTTTTAAGCACAACAGGCTGAAGGAATTAACCATGTTGAGGTAGGGCCCTGCTATCCATGGAATCTCTCGTTTATAGGCTTCATAGGCGATACCTGTATTATTGGTTACAATACATTTCGGGTTTACCTGATCGAGAAACGCAATGGCATCTGTATAATCTTCTCCTATTAAGACAGACGGGAACCAGGGGGTCAATCGTTTGTTTATCAAAAAAAGATCTATCAGATCAGAAAATTCCCCTTTAGCCTCCTCTTTTATAGCGTTTTTATTAAAACTATCTTTATTAAAACTGTTCGGAAGCTGAAAAAAAAGTTTAGCAGCAGTTCCCTTGCAAAGGTGCACATCCCTTGGGGAGGAGATTAATACTGCAAGCCCAGGGTGATCTTTTAATAGGGCTTGCCTTGTTAAAACAGGCATTTCAATTGGAGCGATAATCTTTTTTGACCCGTTTAGGACAAATAAAATTTGTTGTTTGATGAAAGAAATTTCCTTAAAAGCGATAAAAAGATTCTCTTGAAGGTTTTTCAACTCCAGGTGCTCAATGAAATATTCTGTATCATTTAAGGATTTAAATTTTTTTAAGAAAAAAGTGTAATTCAGGCTTTTTGTCAAAACTTGTTCATTTTTCAGGGCAAGATTATTTTTGGAAGAGACAACAAAAGAGGTGTCAGGGGTTTTGACTATTACGCTTAAAGGGGTGTCACATTTTCCTGAAATACTGATTGTTAAAGAAATTTTATCCAGGGTCAATTGATTTATTTTATCTTTAACCATGGAAAAAATTTCTGATTTTTCTTCATAATATTTTTTTCTCTCCTGTTCCATTTCTTCTATTCCGGAAAAATTAGAAATATTGGAAAGCTTTTTAATTGAATGATCCCGGGGGTTGTCGACAAACATGTCTTTATTGATATCTCCCCGCAGATAACCATTTGAAAAATCCCGGTTAAACACCTTATAAAGGTCCTGGTTATCCATACTTAATCTCTTGTGATTCTCAAGACGGTCAAGTTGTTTCTTCCAGCAATTTACCACCGTATATACGTAATCAAACTTTTTTATCCGCCCCTCAATCTTTATTGAGTCAACCCCTGCATCTGATAATTTTTTTAAATCAAAATAGGCTGAGTTATCCTTAAGATTTAAGGGAAATTGTTTCCCTACCGGGGTTGTCAGATAATTGTCCCTGCATGGCTGGCTGCATCTGCCCCGATTCCCGGAGTTGCCGCCATGGAAAGAACTCATATAGCAAATGCCTGAAAAAGAAAGACAATAGGAGCCGTGGACAAACACTTCGGTTAAGATATTCTGATCATGCCCCTTCAGGGTCAGGTTGCTTATCTCATCAATATTTAACTCCCGTGAAAGATTCACCCGGCTGGCAGTCAGTTTATTTATAAAATTTATCTGGCCCTCATTGTGGGTATTCATCTGGGTGGAGGCGTGTATATCAAGCCCCTTAAAATAGGTTGATAACAGATAGAACAATCCAATATCCTGGACAATTACAGCATCGAGCCTTGTATTTACCAGTTTATTTAATAGGTTTATCAGGGATGGGATTTCGCTTCCCAGCATGATGATATTAAGGGTTAGAAAAACCCTGCAATGATGTTTATGTGCAAGATTTATAATTCCCTTTAAAGATTCAAACCCTAGATTGGTTGCCCGGTTTCTCGCATTAAATCTATCCAACCCGCAATAAACCGCATCCGCTCCTGCCAGGATAGCCGCTTTTATGGAATCAATATCTCCGCCCGGTGCCAAAATTTCAATTTTTTTTTTCATGCAAGTCTCTTCATTAAAATCAATCATCATAATCGATCATCTGGCTTGCAGCCTAACGGCACCAGGCTGCAAGCTGTGGTAGGTCAGCTCTCAGCCTTGCCAGGGTTTCAGGAGAATTGAACAGTTTTCGGCACAATTCACATTTACTATGGGTAATGATTTTACGGGCTTTCATACCTGTAAAAGAAGCTATATTGGTTATCCCCATGGTTCTGATGAGACCGTACAAAGGAAGGGTTTCCGTTTTCCTAAACAGCTGTTCCATTGTATTCTCATTCAGGTTTCCAAGATAAAAAAAGCCTGTTTTTGAAAAATGGCTTCCTGCATCGCAACAGGCATACATATCAAGATCAGGCGTAAGATAGGGGTTCATCTCGCAGCAATTTGCCTGGTAATCGGTCAGAATTTTTCTAGGCGTGAAAGCAGCGGCTCGGCCTGCATAGATAACAGGTTCGGGGAAAAACTTAAGGTTGTGATCCCGCAAAAACTGCTCATGGGGATCATCCGCCACGGAAAAATCTGTAACAAATGAGATAAAATAATCTAAGCCTGCGCTTTGACAGCTGTGCGCCGCATTCAGCACATTGTTTTTGTTTATATTTTTCTGGTGCCACTTTGAGTAGCTCAATCTCAATTGGCAAAGCCCGTTTTCTTTTAATTTTAAAACAAGGGTTTCAGAAGCCTTTGGCGTCTTGGCCCAGAAACTATTGGTAACAATTCTCGTATAGATGTTGAGTTGCCGGCACAAACTCACCAATTCGGAAATTTCATCCAAATACAGAAAGGGTTCACCAGCGGAAAAACTGATTCCCCCGACCCCTGCCCGTCCCATTTCAACAATGATTTGTTTTGCCCTGTTGAAATCCATTTTCCCGGGATCAGAGATCTCATCCTCGGCAACACAGTGTTCGCACCGGACATTACATCTGGTTGAGTATCCAAACGCTATTTTTCGCATATAATACCCCTGCCTGTCTCCATGGAAACCCTCCCCAACTGGCCGCATCCGGCGGCAACCGACCTGCCCCGGCTCCAGCGTTTGATTACCATGATCCCCTTTGCAGACAAAAGATCGGCAAAGGCATGCATCTCCTTGTCACTTGGGCTTTCATAGTCAAGTCCTTTGACAGGATTGTAGGCGATGAGGTTGAGCCGCACGGGCAAGGGATTGATAAAATCGGCCAGCAGATCTGCATGGACAGGGGAATCATTGAGCCCCTTGATTAAAATATATTCAAATAAAAATATTCCCCGTTTGGACAGGGGAAAATTTATCAGGCTTTTTTTCAGGGCTGCCAGGGGAAAGCGGTTGTTTATCGGCATGAGCCGGGATCGAGTTGCATCATCCGGGGCATTGATGGAAATGGCAAGACGCAGACCCGGCATGTCAAGTTTGGCAAGTTGTTCAATGCCCGGGACCAGCCCCACGGTTGAGAGGGTCATATGGCGCAGGGCAATGTCAAATCCCTGCTGCTCGTTCATAACCTGGACAGCCCCCATAAGATTGGCAAAATTATCCAATGGTTCGCCCATGCCCATGAACACGAGGTTCTTGATATCTTTTCCCAAATTGTGCCGGGCATTGTAGATCTGTCCGGTAATTTCGGAAATTGTTAGGTTTCGTTTAAATCCCATGCGGCCGGTTTCACAGAACTTACACCCCATTTTACACCCCACCTGGCTGGAAACGCAGAGGGTATTATGCCGGGTCATGGGAATGACCACGGATTCAATTTCAAGACCGTCCCCCAATCGGGTGATAAACTTGGTCAGCTCCCCCTCATCAAAGCTTTTCACCACCTCTCCGGGATTTAGGGAGATTTTTCCTTCCAGGGCTTTGGAAAATTTGGGAGAATTCAAAAATTCCGGGCTGGAGAGAAAATTTGTATTCCCCTGCTTGAAAATATCCCTGAACAGGGCCTGGGCGTGGAACCGGCCCTTCCCAAAATTTTTGGCAAAGGTCTGGCTCAGCTGTTCCAATGTGAATTCTAAAATATCGATCATCATTTACCTTGTATTGTTATCATTTTTCAGGCTATGAAATACCAGATATAACCAGATATTTCCATTGTTTAATTTTCATGGAGAACTTTCATAAGGAACAGCAGATGTCTGTTTTTAAACCGCATTTTTCGGCCTTTTCATCCCTGAAGATACCTACTTCAGGCGGGATATTTTTCACCCTGTTTTCTTTATTTTTATATTTTCCCGACATCGTTTTGGCTGCAGGTTTTGGGTCAGGCTGCACCACCCGAGACTGCCACGGCGGAATCATGGATATCGTACCCGAACCTCTTCCCATGATCCAGCTTATCAAACAAAACGGACAGCGCCACGGGGATCCGGGTGGCTGTGTCATCTGTCATGGAGGGAACCCAAAGGTTTCTGACAAGAAAAGGGCCCACAGATCTGTTCCCAAAAGCCTGGCACGGGCTCCGGGACCCAAGGCGTTCTATCCGGATCCGGGTTCCATCTGGATAGTGGACAACACCTGCGGGGTATGCCATGCCGGTTACGGGTACCGGGCCAAGCGATCCCTTATGAACACCGAGGCCGGGAAGATCCAGGGTAATCTTCACACCTGGGGAATTGATCCGGTTAAAAATTATCAGGTTCCCTGGGGGAATTATGCAATTACAGACAGGGACGGACCCATTCCCATGGGAACATCCCCTGCCTATGAAGTTTACATGGCAGAACTGATTCAAGCGTATCCGGCTCAGTTCCCTACCCGCCTTGACCTTTTGCCAGCCCCCAGCGTCAAAGAGATTGAGCAAAACCCGAAACTTGCCGGTATTACCTACCAGCGCCAGGAATGCCAGCGTTGCCACATCGGGGTACGGGGACGGCAGGTTCGGGGGGATTACCGGGGTATGGGATGTTCTGCCTGCCATATGCTCTACAGCAATGAAGGGCTTTACCAGGGAAAGGACAAAAGCATTCCCAAAGATGAACCCGGCCATATTCTGAGACATCGGATTGCCGGCAATAAAAAGACCGGGGGTATTCCGGTTGAATCCTGCAACACCTGCCACAACAGGGGTAAACGCATTGGGGTTTCTTACACGGGGTTGATGGAGACAGCCTCCCAAGGCCCCTTTGACTCTGGGGGCAATCCTGCGCCAAAACTTCACGGGAAAAATTATCTTAGGGTTTCAGAAGATCTCCACCACAGGCGTCGGAGTCGGCAGGGCAATCCCGATGGGGGGCTGTTGTGCCAGGACTGCCATACCAGTATGGATGTCCATGGGGACGGCAATATCCACGGCACCACCCTGGGCCAGGTGGAAATCGAATGTACCGACTGCCACGGCACCCCCACCCGTTACCCCTGGGAATTGCCCCTGGGTCATGGGGATGAATTTGGAAAAACGATTAACCAGGAGATCCCACGGGGGCTTGGGTCAACAAGATTGCTGTCCGACCAGCAGTTCGGGTATGATCATGAAAAGCAGGATGGATTTATCCTTTCTGCCCGGGGCAATCCCCTGGGAAATGTGGTCAAAAAAGAGACTGCCGTGGTGGTTCACTCGGCCCGGGGCAATGATTTTAAGGTGCCGGTTTTAAAAACGCTTCAGATTCAGTCCCAATGGAAGGCGCCCTCGGCCGGAATCGCCATGGCAAAGGTTTCCAAACACATGGAGAGGATGGAATGCTATGCCTGCCATGCCGCCTGGGTTCCCCAGTGCTATGGGTGTCATGTGAAGGTGGATTTCAGCAAAAAAAATGGTCAACAAACTGACTGGGTGGCATCTGGCAATGCCCAAACCCCGGATGGTCAGACAGCAGAATCCAGGAGGTCTGATAAAAAACGAGTTGAGTTAAAAAGAACAGGGGGGATCACCACCCCGGGTATTGTCACGGAACAAAACGGGTATCGGCGCTGGGAAGATCCAATACTTGGGATCAACGGGGAGGGCAGAATCAGTCCGCTCATGCCCGGATGCCAGATGGTCTATACGGTTTTGGGCAGTGACGGCAGGGTGCTGGTGTACAATGAAATCCCTTTGAACCCGGGGGAGGCAGCGTCTTTGGGGCAGGCCCATCTTCCCCTTTCCATTGACATGGCCCCGGCCCAGCCCCATACCAACCAGGCCAAAGCAAGGGTCTGCGAAGGCTGTCACACCAGGCCAAAGACAATGGGTTTGGGGATAAACAACGGATTGTTCAAAACCTTGGTACAACAGGACAGAATAGTAGCGGTTGAAGATCCCAAAACCGGGCAGGTCATGGCGGATCAGTCCAGGAGTCAGATTTCCGGGGTGGCCGCCCTTGCCTTTGACTGGTCACAGATTGTTACGCGGGAGGGCAAACAATTGGCCACCGTGGGGACCCACTGGCCCCTGAGCCGGGCCTTTAATAAAACAGAGCTGGACAGAATTTTACGGACCGGTCTTTGCATGGGATGCCATGGACAGATGGGTCGCCATGGACAGATGGGTAGCCCCGGGATCTGGCAGAAGTTTTCAGCAACAGGGCCCCTGGACACCAGCTCCCACAATCAGCTCATGGAAAAAATGGTGAAACAATACCAGCCATGATCCGGATCTTTGCACAACAAAAGTCAAGAAACAGACGGGTGAATGCCCATCTTGACCGGCCATATTTTCCTTTACAAAACTGGTGTTCTTTTTTATCTATTCTATTTTTACCGGTCTATTTTTACCGGATACTTTTTTGAAACAGGATTGAACCCATTGGTTTGGAATTTAAAATTTAACAAAAAAGAGGGTAGGATCCTGGGAAAAACAGATTTAGGGTTGAAATTATTTACCGTCTTTATCCCCCTGATCCTTTTTGTTTTTCTGGCAGCAGGGAATGCCTTGTCCTGGCGTGCAGCCCGGACACTCAGCTTTCAGTTGACCCGGAATCAGTCGGCTGCCGCCGCCGAAGAACTGGCCCTTCGAATGGATTTGCTGGTCCAGAAAAGCAGCAGGGGCCTGGCATTGCTCTCTAATTTATGGCGGGAGGCCCCCATTGCCAACCAAAGGGAAACCTTTTTAAAATGGGCCAACGGACTGGTGGTGACGGATCAGATATTTGATTTGGTTCTGTATCTGGATGCCGATAATATCATGATGGTCACCCCCCCCAGCAGCAGCTCAACCCCTTTAATTGGTCTTGATATTCAGTCAAGGCCGGCCAAGGAAGATTTGTTTAAAACCCTGCGGAAAGCCATTGCCCCCCTGGAGGCTCCGCCCACTGCCCGCATCACTTCCCAGGGTGCCCTGGTGCTCTGGTTTCCGGTTCTGGTTCAAAGTGCCCAGGGACAGTCCATGGCAGGCACTGTGGCAGGAGCGTTGCGGCTGAAAGATTTGCTTGAAAAAACCCTTACCCCCTTGATGCAAAATGAATTCTGGATCAGTATCGCCATAGGCGGGAAAGAGGTTTTCAATACCCGGGAGGAAGGCTCTGCCATAGTTGCTGAACTTCAGGGGGAGAAAAATATAAATCTCATGGGGCTGGATTGGCAGGTAAAAGTTTGGCCAAAGGGGGGAGGCGTCCATCGGGAACTGGCCGCCAGCGATCTTATCCGTTTGATTATGATGGTGGTTCTCTCTCTTCTGGCCTCGGGGTTGCTGGGGGTCTCCTTTAATGCCCTCCATAGAGTCGGGCGAAACCAGCGCCGTCGTCAGAGATCTGAAAAAAGATACCAAACCCTTTTTAACTCCGCCATTGACGGGATAATGGTTCTGGATCCGAATGGGTATGTTTTAGATGCCAATCCGGCTGTCTGTACCTCACTTGGATACTCTCTCAAGGCGTTACGGTTTCTGAATTTGAGTGCCGTTCTGGGCCCGGACAGCCTAGAATCGCTTCCCGACTGCCTTGCGAAGCTTAAGCAACAGCGGCCAATCTCCTGTGAGATGAGTCACATGACCCGGGACAAAAGTATGATCCCGGTGGAAATGAGTGCCCGGAGTTTTGAATTTGACGGGGTCCCGGCCATTTTAAGCATGTTCAGGGACATTTCCCAGCGAAAGCAGGCGATTCAGGCCCTTGCAGAGAGCGAGCAGCGGTTCAGGGCTATTTTCCAGCAGGCAGGGGTGGGTATCATGCAATGCGGACCGGATTATCATATCCAGCACGTAAATGATAAACTTTGCGAAATTTTGGGGTACACCCGTGAAGAGGTTATCGGCATGAGCTACAGGGAATGCAGTTTCCCCGAGAATAGATCTGAAACAGATGCCAGGGTGATTAAAATGAAACAAGAGAAAACCCATACCGGTCTGTGGAAGAAACGGCTGCGTCATAAATCGGGAAAACCCATCTGGGTCAGGATGACCACCTCCCTGGTTCATTCGGAGGGTGACTATCTATATTCCATTGATGTGGTGGAGGATATCACCCAACAGCATAAACTGGAGCAGCAGCTGCGCCAGGCACAGAAAATGGAGTCCATCGGTATCCTGGCCGGCGGCATTGCCCATGATTTTAATAATATTTTGGGATCCATCCTGGGATTTACCCAGATGGCGCTTCTGGACAGCCCGCCAAACAGCAAGACCCGGCAGCGGATGGAACAGGTATTTAAGGCTGCTAATCTGGCCAAGGATCTGGTGCGTCAAATTTTGACCTTCAGCCGGCGTAGTGATGATTCCCCCCAGGTCATCCAGGTGGCTCCCATCATCAAAGAAACCCTAAAGTTTTTAAAGGCGCTGTTGCCGGCCAATATTGAGATCCGCCAGGATCTGGCGGATCTGGACGGAACCGTTATGGCGGATCCCACCCAGATCCACCAGGTATTGATGAATTTATGCACCAATGGGGCCCAGGCCATGGCCCCCGGGGGGGGGATCCTCTCCGTGGGGTTGTTCAGACAGGTTCTTGGGACGGATGATGCCAGGGAAAATGATCTTGCTCCGGGCAGCTATGTGGTCATCAGTGTTTCAGATACCGGCGTTGGAATTGAATCCCATCTTTTGGACCGGATTTTTGAACCCTATTATACCACAAAACAGATCGGTGAAGGGACAGGCATGGGCCTTGCTGTTGTTCATGGTATTGTCAAAGAATACGAAGGGGGGGTGATCGTGGATAGCCTGCCCGGTGAATCCAGCATCTTCCGGGTATACCTGCCGAAAACCCAGACAAAGAAACTTTCCCTGCCGAAAGTTGCCGCCAACATAACCGGGGGCAGGGAACGGATACTTTTTATTGATGACAATCTTTCCTTGTTGACGGTGGGCCGGGAAATGCTTGAACATTTGGGCTACCAGGTGGAAACCTTTTCTGATCCCATACAGGCTCTGGAAAGAATCACCAAGGGGGTTGGAAATTTTCACGGCGTGATCACCGATTATACCATGCCGAAAATGAGCGGCGTTGCGCTGGCCGACCGGATTTTGGAGTTGGATCAGAAAATTCCGGTGATTCTGAGTACCGGGAATAGTAAAAGTTTGAACTTTGAACAATTGCTCCATTCAGGAATTCATAGTATTCTGATCAAACCCCTTATTTTAGAGGAGCTTGCCCCGGCCCTGAGGACGGCTCTTAATACCGGTATTTATTCTAAAAACAAAAAAAATTACAACAAAGAAGGTCTATCCCCCATATGAACCCAAAAACGGCAGCAGAATACGCCATGGAGACACAAACCCGCCAGGCAAAGGTATTAATCGTTGATGATGACCAGATTTTTTGCCGGATGCTGGAGGATCTGCTCCAGCGCATGGGGCATGCAAGCAGGATCTGTAATCGGGTGGATGCCTGTCGCCGGGAACTTGAAAAAAACAGGTGGGATCTGGTCCTGCTGGATGTGGGCCTGCCCGATGGTAGCGGGTTGACCCTGCTGCCCTGGATTCGTCAGCTTCCCAAAGCCCCCGAGGTGATCATCATTACCGGGGACGGGGATGCAGATGGCGCAGAATTGGCAGTGAACAACGGGGCCTGGGATTATCTGATGAAAACCGCAGCCTTTGAACGGATCAACCTGATCGTTGCCAGGGCCCTGGAGTACCACAGGACAACCCTGCAGCTTCGTGCCTTTAAAACCCTTGACCCAAGTGGCATCATCGGAAAATCACCTGCCCTTCAGCGCAGTTTGGATCTGGTGAGCCAGGCCGCTTTAAATGATTTTAATGTTCTGATCACGGGAGAAACCGGCACCGGAAAAGAGCTGTTTGCCCGGGCCATACATGCCAATAGCAGCCGTGGGGCAGCAAAGCTGGTGGTGGTGGATTGTGCTGCCCTTCCAAAAAACCTTGTGGAAAGCGTGTTGTTCGGCCACGTCAAAGGTGCCTTTACCGGTGCGGACAAGGAGGCCCCTGGTCTTTTCAGAGAAGCAGACGGCGGAACCCTGTTCCTGGATGAAGTAGGGGAGCTTCCCCAGGATCTCCAGCGGATATTTTTGCGGGTACTCCAGGAAAAATCCTTTCGCCCGGTGGGGGCAAGCCGGGAAGAACCCAGCGATTTCAGATTGATTGCCGCCACCAACAAAGATTTGGATCTCTTGATTGACCAGGGAAATTTCAGGGAGGACCTGTTGTTCAGGCTCAGATCCATGTCCATTCACCTGCCGCCCCTGCGCCATCGAATGGAAGATTTACCCGAACTTGCCTCCCATTATATCGGAACCCTGTCGGGTCACAGTAAAAAATTGTCAAAGGAATTTTTAACCGCTTTGGCGGTCCATGACTGGCCCGGAAACGTGAGGGAACTTCAGCATGTGCTTGAATCAACAATTGCCGCCTCCATGGATGAAAAAAATTTGATCATCCAGCACCTGCCAGCTAATCTGAGGGTGATGCTGGCCCGCAAAGGAATGGAAGCCCTGGAGGAGATGAATGATTCAGATCCAATCCATGGACCCCTGCCCACCATCCGGGAATACCGTCTCCTTCAGGATCGTAACTATTTATCCCGGCTGATCCAGGAGGTAAACCACGATATGCAGGCAGCCGCCCGCAGAGCCGGTTTATCCATTTCCCGCCTGTATAGTTTGTTGAGGGAGCATGGGTTAAGACACTAGGATTGCTGTCACTTGGCACAAGATCCAAGGGATTTTAAGCAAATGAACCACGGTTTTTGAACAGAAAAGCATTGAATCTTATCTGTCAAAAGCAAAGAAAATACACCCTTTAAAAAATCATCAGAAGAAAATCCCACAACATAAAAAATTGCCAACATAAATTGGCAAAGCGCTGGCCATCTGATTACATTTCTTCTATACTTTTCTTAAATTGATATCTGAAGGTGTGATGTTTTAAATTTAACAACTTTGCCGCACGGGTTTCATTGCCGTTTGCTAAATCCATGGCTTGGGAAAAGTAAAACCGATCCATATAGGATCGCATGAGATTCAAATCCACACCTTCCGGGGACAAGGGCTCCAAAGCAAGGGGCGGCATATTTTCCCTGTCATCCATGGGCAAATCATGATCAAGCCCTAGATCCTTGGGGCTCAATTCTGGCCCATCAGCAGTGAGCACACCCCGTTCGATCATGTTTTTCATCTCCCGGACATTCCCTTTCCAGACATATGTTTTTAAATATTTTAAGGCCTGGTCATTGATTCCGGTCAACCCTTTGTTAAATTTTTCATTAAATATCCGCAGAAAATAATTGGCAAAGATCAGAACATCTTCCCCTCTCTCATTTAAAGACGGCACCTTGATTCTGACAACACTGATACGATAAAACAGGTCCTGTCGGTAGGCATCTGTCTCCATCATTTTTTCAAGGTCTTTGTTGGTGGCCGATACGATTCGGGTTTTCACCTGTTTCTTTGTGGTGCCGCCCACCTTATAGAACTCTCCGTTTTCCAGAAATCGGAGCAGTTTGGCCTGGGCATCCAGGTTCAAATCCCCCACCTCATCCAGAAACAAAGTGCCCTGGTCAGCCATTTCAATTAGTCCCTTTTTCCCGTTTGGACCGGCGCCGCTGAACGCTCCTTTTTCGTAGCCGAACAGCTCGCTCTCAATAAGATCCCTGGGAATGGCTGCGCAATTCACCGTGATAAAAGGACCTGCAAAATTGGGGCTTCTATGGTGGATGGTGTTGGCGATCAATTCTTTACCGGTGCCGGTTTCCCCCTGAATGAGAATGGGGGTATCCGGGCTTTTGGCCACCTTTTCAATATAGTCCATGATGTCGTGAATTACCTGGCTTTCACCGATAAAGCATGGCATTTTTTCTCGGATCTGGTTTTCCTGGAGCGTTTTTATCTCTTTTCTCAGACGGATGGTTTCCAGGGCGTTGGAAATGGTGACATCCAGTCCTTCCATGTGGATGGGTTTTATAATATAATCATAGGCTCCCTGCTTCATGCATTGGATCACGGAATTAATATCTTCATAGGCCGTGATCATGATCACCAGAAGATATGGGTTGATTGCCTTAAACTTTTTTAAGGCCTGGATTCCATTCATACCGGGCAATCCGATATCCAGGAGTACCAGGTCCGGATCATGGGTCCCAAGGTTTTCAAGGGCATCTTCGGCTGTTCTGTATGTAAACAGCCGATAATCCTCTTCAATGTATGCGGCAATGCCTTCCCGGATTGTCTTTTCATCATCCACGATAAATAGAGTATAATCTGCCATGATTTATCCTCGGAAGTTTGTCCTTCGTTTTTTTAATGTGTGTATCTAAGTTTATCCTCATTTTTGACCTATGTCTCCCTGGGAGGGGACTTGTCTGACAGGGGAAGCTCAATTAAGAAACAGGCTCCGCCCAGATTTGATTTTACCAGGGCAAGTTTACCCTTGTGATCGGTGATAATTCGATGACAGAGGCTTAGGCCAATGCCGGTACTATACGCTTTGGTAGTAAAAAAAGGATCAAAAATTTTTTCCCTTACATCCCGGGAAATTCCGGGACCGTCATCCTCAACCTGGAGAATGACTCTGTTCGTTTGATGCATGGATGAAATTTTTATGATGCCATCCGTCTTCGCCTGGAATATGGCATCGGCGGCATTATTGATAAGGTTCAGGATCACCTCTTCAATCATGTGGGGTTCTGCATAGCAGTCAGGCAGCCCCTCATCCAGGTCATGAACAATTTGTATTTCTTTTTTATTCAAGGTAAAACGGGTCAGCTTGACGGCTTCCTTCACAGGTTCATTCACATTGATCAGGGCAAATCTGGGTTCTGTGGGTTTGGCAAAGTTCATCACTCGCTTGATTACCTGTTCTATTTTACCTGAGGCTGACCGTACGGCCAGGATGGAGGAATTAATCTTTTCTGTTTTGTCTGGATTTTTAAAATACTTTTCGATGGTCCCCATATAAATATTGATACCGGAAAGGGGATTTCGTATTTCATGGGCAATACCGGCTGCTACATGCCCTAGAGAGGCCATCTTGTCCTGGATGGTCAACAGGTGTTCAAGTTTCTTGGCCTCTGTCGCATCGATAAAGATGAGTAAAAATGCATTTTGGTCATGGTAATCTATGGGGGTGACAATGCAGGTGACCCATGTTGTGATGTCTTGGTTATCCTGGAATTCTCTAGTGTTAAGTGATTCCCGGTGATAAAATCGAAAGGCCAGTTCAGACTGGGTTAGCACATCATTGATAAATTGTTTAAAGAAGACATTGACCTTTTCACGATCATCCCGGTGAAATCTTGGATCGGCATCTGGATTAAGAAGATTCAAATCATTCATCAATTCCATCTGGGTTGAATTCTGATACACCACTTTATTCTTTTGTATAATGGCAATGCCGTTGGGTGAATTTTCCACCAGATGCTGGAACCGTTTTTCACTTTTTAACATGGCTTGTTCGGCCTTTTTTCGTTGAATCAGCCGCCACATTCCATGGGCCAGAAGGTTAAGCTGCCTCAGGTCTGAGTCTGTATAATCGGTTTTTTTATTGCCCATGCCCGCCACCACAACAGCTTTGCCATGGTCGAAAATAGGCACATTCATATACCGTATGATCTGTTTTTGTGCCTCAGGCACTCCTCTCAACTTGGGATTAGATACCTGATAGTCGTTTGAAATTAAAGGTTTTCCCCTGCGCACCGCATCTCCCCAGAATCCTTTGGTTTGACCGGTAAATCCATTCCCTTGATTCTGTACCTGAAAATCCCTGCCAGACCCTGTATTCCCGGAATCCACCACATAGGTGCTACCGTCCTGGTCTTCCAGCGTCAGATAACCAAAACGACTCTGGGTCAGTTCCAGCATTTGCTGGAATGAAAACTCCACAATCTCCCGAATGGACTTGTAGGGCCTCTCGTTTAATGACAATAAGGCTTCAAGGCCGATTTCATTGAACCGCAAGGCTTCTGTACGTTGGAGCACCTGCTTTTTTAATCCCATATTCCAGAGCAAAATGGAACCGAGGATAATAAGGACGGTTCCAGCCATTCCCAACACCGAATACCAGAAGGTATGGGTCTGGTAAAAAACAGGCGTTTCAAGCCGCACCCAGCGGTGGTAAATTTCGTTATGCTCCTCGTAGGTGATGGTCGCCAGGGTTTTTTCAATAATGCGGCTGAATATTGGCCAGTCCTTGCGGATACCCATGCCGTGGTTCAGTTCAAACCCGGTATCTCCTGCCAGGCGGAGATTGGGTATTTTTTCCTTTTCAATGGTGTACAGAGCATTTGGCAACTCTGTGATCATGGCATCCAGTTCTCCAAATGATACCTTTTGAATGCCATCTAAAGAACTTGCCACATCCACCATGGTCAGGCCGGGATACATTTCCCGAATAAACTCGCCTACCGCATAATTCTGAACCACACCGATTTTCATCCCCTGCATAAGGTTCAGTGTCAGTTTTCCCCTGCGATTCTTCTTTACAATGATAGTCGTTTTAAGATTTAAAAAGGGTGTGGACCAGGTCATAAATTTTTTCCGGTCTTCAGTTTCCTGGCCTGCACTGATCACATCAAGATTTCCGGATCTTGCATGGTGGAGCATTTCATCCCAGGACCCTACCCTGACCTGTTTGAACTTAAAATCAAGTTTTTTTTCAATCAGACGGATGTAATCTGCTACCATGCCCTTTGGCACATTGTTTTCGCCCAGAAAATCCATGGGCGGCCAATCCGGGGTATGGGCCAGCCGTACTTTGCCGTCATGGGCAGTCAGCCATAAGGTTTCTTCCGAAGTCAACCCGGGAACAGCCGCATCAAGAATAGGACATATACAAAAAACAGCCCAAAAGAGGAGTAATCCAAGATGCATTATTTTCAGTTGTTGCGTCATTTCCTGCCTGTTATTTTTATCGGTTATCTGTATTGCTGATTTTGGACCGGTTTTAGCCCGGTTTCAGTTAATCCAATATTCATACCATAAATAGCCATTAATTAAAATTTTCACAAGAAAGGGTGGGGACATGATTGTTTCTTGTTTTGCCCCGGAGGAGATGAACCCGGCGCTGCCCTGGAAATCTGATAATTTTATCAGATCTAAATTTTGATTATCATATTTTTATCATTTTTTCAGTGATTCCGTCTTCCCCCTCTCTTACCCATAATTATATAACTTACTAAAATAAAAAGACAAAGCGTAAATAATCTCCTTTGGTACGCCTATTGCTATTTAGGAACCTGACTGTCACCCAGGGGGTTGAGCCCGGGTTGGCTAACCCGTTAACGATTTTAAAATTTGTGTGCCTGAACTTGAATAACCGCTGGCACACAAACACCAGTCCAAGGAGAAGGTATCCAATGCAAAATCGAATACAGTCTTTAAACAGCGAGCAAATTCAGATTATCCACAATGCCGCCATGCGCATTTTAAACCGCGTGGGTGTATCATTTAAAGAGCCAGAGGCCATTGCAATTTTCAAACACCACGGGTTTAAAATAGACGGCGACAAAGTTTTTTTTGAAGAGGAGCAGATCCTTAACGCCTTGGAAACCGTGCCCAGAGAATTTACCATCCAGGCCAGAAACCCGGAAAAAAACATCAGAATCGGCGGAGAGCACTTTGCATTCGGCCCGGGATGGGCAGCCCCCTTTGTTATAGACACTGATGGAACCCGCCGCACCGGAACCCTTACAGACCAGGAAAATTTTTGCAAACTGGTCCAGACCTCTCCCTATCTTGACCTGGTTGGAGGTTCCATGGCCATTCCGGCGGAGCTTTCACCGAAAAGGGCTGCTACCAAAATGCTTCAAGCCTGCATTACACTCACAGATATGCCGATGGTTTCAAATCCTTGTACCCGTGAAAATGGCCGGGAGATGGCAGAGATGGCATCCATTGTTTGGGGACAGAATGTAGCAGACCTTGCGCATCCAATTTCCATTGTTTCGGTAAATCCCTTGTCGCCCTTGTCCTACGCCGACGATACCCTCCAAGGGCTGATCGAATTTGCCAAACAAGGCCAGGCCCTTCTCATTTCATCCATGGTTCTGGCAGGCATCACCGGCCCCATTAATATTGCCGGTACCGCTGCTCTTGAGATGGCGGAAAGCCTTTCAGGTATCGTTCTGGCCCAGTTGATCTCCCCCGGAATTCCCTGTGTCTGCGGCGGAACATCCTGTGCCTCGGACATGCGCACCGGCGGCGTCAGTTTAGGAGGGCCCGAGTCCCTCCAGTTGACGGGTATTGCCACACAGATGGCTGCCCATTACAAACTTCCCTGCCGGTACGGCGGCAACCTCACCGATTCCTATTCCATCAATGCCCAGTCCGGTATTGAGTCGGCTCTGCTCATGGCAACCCCGGTATTGTCCGGTGCCCATTTTATTCACCAATCCTGCGGTATCATGGGGGCTTATGCGGCTGTGAGTTTTGAAAAATTTGTCATAGATGAAGAAGTTTGCGGCATGCTCAAACAGGCGGTGCGTCCCCTGGAAATCTCAGAAGAAAGTATTGGCCTAGACCTTATTGAACGTGTGGGTATCGGCGGAAGTTATATGGTACAGCCGGAAACCGCCATGAACTGCCGGACAGCCTTTTTCCCAGCCCAACTGTCCCGGAAAGGCACCTATGAAGACTGGGAGACTAAAGAAAATGGGAATATCACGACCAGGGCAGCCGCCCATGTCAGGGACCGGATTGAGGCTTATGAAAAACCAGACATGGATCCGGGAACAGAAAAGGATCTTGCTGCCTATGTTACCTCAAAAATAGGTGCCTGAATACACGGGTACTATTAAATAAAAAAAGGAAAAACCATGAGTGCTGAAAGTAAGTTGCATCAATTGTTTGGAAAAGAATTGGATTTAAACGTTTTTTACCTGGTCATCGCCTTGACCGTTCCCTTTGTCTTCATGGGACTTTTTATGCCTGAACAGATGGCCAAAGTCAGTAACGCCATGGTCGGCGCCATCTGCAGAACCCTTCAGTCCACCTACCTCCTCGGGGTTACAGGCTTCCTGGTATTCTGCCTGGCCCTGGCATTTTCCCCCTGGGGAAAAATAAAACTGGGAGCTGATAACGAAACTCCTGAGTTTTCAACCATGAGCTGGTTTTCCATGCTCTTTTCCGCAGGGATGGGTATCGGCCTGCTGTTTTGGTCCATTGCCGAGCCCATGAGCCATATGGCCAGTCCTCCCATGGGCGAAGCCGGCACGGCAGCGGCTGCAAATCTTGCCCAGGAAATTTATTTTTTCCACTGGGGATTCCATGCCTGGGCTATATATGCTGTGGTCGGTCTTATCATGGGCTACTTCCAGTTCAGGCAGAATCGGGGTGCTTTGATCTCCGGCTGCCTGGTTCCTATTTTCGGGGAAAAGCTCTGTAACGGAATGTTTGGTAAAATCATTGATACCTTTGCGGTGTGGGCCACCCTCTTTGGTGTGGTCACAGGCCTTGGTACCGGTGCCATGCAGATGACCGGCGGATTGTCATACCTATTCGGTTTTGCCAATACTCCCTTTGCCGTGGCAGTGGTCATAACATTTATTACAATCTGTTTTGTGATTTCCGCCATAACCGGTATTGGAAAAGGTATCCGGTATCTTTCACTGCTCAACATTGTTCTGATGGCCATTCTTTTCTTATTTTTCCTGTTTTTCGGCCCCACCGCCTTTTTATTTAAAAACTTCGGCGTAACCATGGGCGCTTATCTCATGGATCTCCCTAAACTCTCTTTTTCCACTGTCCTTTTTGACAATATAAACTGGACCAGGGGATGGACTGTATTTTACTGGGCCTTCTGGATTGCATGGGCTCCCTTTGTGGGCGGATTCATCGCCAGAATTTCCAGGGGCAGAAGCATCCGGGAATTTGTATTCATGGTATTGATCTCACCTGCGATTTTTTCTTTTATCTTTTCCTCTGTTCTTGGAGGCACAGGCATTTACCTGGATTTATTCGAAGGCACAGCCATCGGTAAAGTGGCCCTGGAATTGGCATTATATGAAACCTTGAAAAATATGCCTTTTACCACCCTCATGTCAATTGTTGGGGTTCTATTGGCCACCTCTTTTGTGGTCACATCCGCAGATTCAGCCACTTATGTGATGGCCCGTCTGTGCACCAAGGGCAAGGAAGTTTCTGATCCCAAAGCCTCTACCCGGCTCATCGTCCTCTGGGGGGTTTTGTTGGGTGTTCTGACTATCGGGTTCAGCTTTTCCGGCGGCCTTAACGGGTTAAAGGCAGCCACCATTATCGGGTCGGTTCCGTTTATCATGATCATGTTTTTATGCATTGCTTCCCTGATCATTGCTTTGGTGAAAGAAAAAACAGCCGTTTCCGATTCTGTTGTGGCTGAACCGTCAGCACTAAAATAATCGATTCGCCACCTTTAACTTCATCGTGTTGTTAAGGGCGGTTTCGTTTTTACTAGAAATGTAAATTAAGATAACAGTACCATATGATCTACAGGAGACAAAAATGACTAAAATAACAAGAGCTTCAGCACTGACTGCCCGCCATAAGGACTTGGGAGGAAAATTCGAAGAATACATCCGTATGGGCGTACCCATGACCTACAACACCAATCCTCTTGATGAGCATGATGCCGTTCGGGATAGGGCAGGAATGTACGACTTTACCGCTTTTTTAAAGTATCGTGTGAAAGGCCCGGATGCTGCTGCTGTACTGAATCATGCTATGACCTATGATATAACAAAGGTAAAGCCAGGTCAGTCAAAATATGGCCCCTTTCTCAGAGAAACCGGCGTGATTTGTGATGACGGCATCACTTTTAATCTGGGCAATGACGAGTACATGGTGGTACATGGAGACGGCTGCGCAATGAGGATGGCCCAATTGTCTGCAGAAGGAATGGATGCTACAGTTGAATACGAAGGGGGTCTTCACCTGATCTCCCTGCAGGGACCCGCGGCACTCGAACTTCTGGATCAGCACACGCCCATCGATCTGCCTGCCATGAGATATTTTCACCATCAGGAGACAGAAGTATTCGGCTGCCCATGCCTGCTGTCCAGAACAGGATTTTCAGGTGAACGGGGATATGAAATATTTGTAGATCCTCATCTGGCATGCGACGTCTGGGATAATATCCTTGAGCACGGAAAAAACTTGGGAATCATGCCCTGTTCCATTAACAGCATATTTCCCATCAGAATGGAAGCTGCGCTTCTTTGGCGCCGATTCGACCTTATGGAAAACACACCATGGGAAGTTAACATGAACTGGTGTTTTGACCGCAATAAAGAGGATTTTCGGGGGAAGGACGCTGCTCTGGCTGCTGAAGGAAAAGAGCGGTTTAAGCTGCGCGGGATTGAGGCGGATATCGATTACGCCCTTGCAGGCGGAGAAAAGCTGATGATCAGCGGCAATGAAGTGGGCATGGTAAATGATAAACCGGCATATTCTCATCGGTTGAAAAAATCATTGGCACTGGTACGCTTAAATCCCGAAGTTGCGACCATCGGTACAAAGTTGGACGTTATCGGTAAAGAAGGTTCCTGCACGGCGATTGTTGTGAAATTTCCTGCATATGATACCGGTAAATCACGCACGCATCAATAGACAAGAACGATAAGAAGACAAGAACGATAAGAAAGACGAAAAAAGGGGCAATTAATGATTCCTAACCTCATACATTAGACAAAAAATGTCAGGAATTTCGGGTCATCTGCAAGGCGCATTAAAGGCTTGGTACGATACATAGGTATTTGGCCTTTGATGCAACCCGGTAGATGGCCCAAAAGACAAACAATTTCGTTTAATTTAGGCTTAACATGCCTGAAAATAAATAAGGAAAAAAAATGACTGATTTTAATTCAATGATAGATGCTTTGGTCGCCTGTGATACTAACCGAGTAACCGAACTTGTCAACGCCGCCATCACTGACGGCACGGCAGCCAGCGATATTCTCAACAACGGCCTCATCGCCGGCATGGACATTGTGGGTGAAAAAATGGAAAACGGTGACATGTTTATCCCTGAAGTTCTCATGGCAGCCAGGGCCATGGGAGACTGCGTAGCCGTCCTGAAACCCCTTCTGGGAGAAGGTGAGTCCGCCACCGGTGCCTCTGTTCTTATCGGTACGGTCAAGGGCGACCTCCATGACATCGGTAAAAACCTGGTGGCCATGATGATGGAAAGCGCCGGCATGGAAGTTCACAATATTGGCGTGGACATTGCTCCCGAAGCGTTTGTGGCCATGATCAAGGAAAAAAATGCCCAGATCGTCTGTTTATCAGCTCTTTTGACCACCACCATGCCCATGATGAAACAAACCGTGGACGCCATTGTGGAAAGCGGTCTCAGGGACCAGGTCAAAATTCTTGTTGGGGGAGCCCCCGTCACCCAGGCCTTTGCCCAAGAGATCGGAGCAGACGGGTTTGCCGCCGACGCCGGTGCTGCATCCAAACTTGCCAAATCCCTTGTAAATTAGACCGGATTAATTAAACAGGACAACAAAAGGAGAGACCCTGTTTGAAGCAATAGGCGAATGAATCAATACCGCCAGAAAACGTATCCAGACAGCCTGTGGCTGTCCTGGAAACGAGTTCGTGCTGGGAATATTGTGGCATATCGGGGCAACTGCAGATTGTAGAGCCGGTATATTCATTCCCTGTCTGTATAGTCTTTTGCGGAAGCAGGGGTTAAAATAAAATACCAAGATTGTGTTTGGAATAGTGCATGAGAATAAAATTCTTTTTTTAGAATAAGGGTTTCCCTGATTGACGTTAATCCCTGTTTGTCCTATAGAATTGGTATGAAAAAAAAGTTATACGGGTCCAATTTGCAAACAAAGGAGATCCTCCAATGTCAAGTCAAGACAAATCATCCACCGGGAAACGTTTCAAACAAAAAAAAGAAGTGTTCATCGTTGTTCTGCTCCTCGTAATCATTTTAACCCTGCTGTATTATAGCAATGCCGTAAGTATTCCTTTTAAATCATTTACAGAATCCGATCTCCTGGCGATTATTACCTCCATGTTTGTTGTTGCCGTATTCATGGAGCGTTCGGTGGAGGCAATCCTCATACCGGTAAGGGCGCCTGATCGTCAAAAGATAGAACAAGAGCTGGAAGATATCCGAGAAGCTGCCCAAACCGATGAGAGCAAAAAGGAGGAACAGCGAATAAAGGAGCGTGAATTACAATCCTATTGCTTAATCACGGCCCAACGTGCCTATTGGTTGAGTTTTTCCTTTGGGCTTGTCATTAGTCTTGTTGGTGTAAGAACCCTGGCCGGGTTGGTTGAACCCGACGCATTGGCCGCTTTAGGGGGGATGCACCGCACCTTTTTTTCCTTTGTTGACATTGTCCTCACAGGTGGGGTCATCGCCGGTGGCAGCGCTGCAATTGACAAAATCGCACGGGAAATCAGCCGTTTCTTCAATCTTAATTCAGGGGTGGATCCAAAACCACCAAAAAAATCTGTTAAGCCGGAGCAGTGATTTTTATGTTGAATGGCAGAAGAACACCATTCAATAAAACCAGATATCTGGAAATTCCTGTTTTTTAGAAAACGGGAATTAAAAATAGGAATTTTTCCATTTTTCTGGAGTCTATTCGGTTATTCCATTTGTTGATACTAAACTCGTTTTGTGTATAAGGTCTGTAATCATAAAGACTTATGAGCTTGTTTCTTCCCATTGCCATGGGTGGCATATCAATTGCTATGTATTCCCCAGACTCTGATTAAAGGGAATAAACACAATGGAGGAAGCCCCATGTCGATGAATGCGGATGGTTTGAAAACAGTCCGGGAAATTGAAAACACCTGGATTCCCCTGGGTGACGGCTGCCGTCTGGCAGCCAGGATCTGGATGCCTGAAAATGCCGAAAAAACACCGGTTCCGGCCATATTGGAATATCTCCCCTATCGTAAACGGGACGGCACCGCAGACCGGGATGCCACCACCCATCCCTATATGGCTGCCCACGGATATGCCTGCATCCGGGTGGACATGCGGGGAAATGGCGATTCCGACGGTTTGATGGAAGATGAATACCTGGTCCAGGAACAGGATGATGCGTTGGAAGTCATTCAATGGCTGACCCAACAGACCTGGTGTTCGGGAAGTGTGGGCATGATCGGTATCAGCTGGGGGGGATTTAACGGGCTCCAGGTGGCGGCCCGGCAGCCCGACGCATTAAAGGCGGTTATTTCCATCTGCTCCACAGATGACCGGTATGCAGACGATATCCATTATATGGGGGGCTGCCTGTTAAATGATAACCTGGGCTGGGCCTCCACCATGCTGGCCTACTCCACCCGTCCACCAGATCCCTTGGTGGTGGGGGACAATTGGCGGGAAACATGGATGAACCGGCTGGAAAATCTGCCGTTTCTGGCCGCCCCCTGGCTTTCCCACCAGCATCGGGATGCCTATTGGCAGCATGGGTCCATCTGTGAAGATTATGAAGCCATAAAGACCCCTGTGTTTTTGGTGGGGGGATGGGCAGATGGGTATACCAACACCATTTTCAGGATGCTCAAACAATTCAACTGCCCTGTCAAGGCATTGGTAGGCCCCTGGGCCCATAAATATCCCCATTTTGCCAAGCCGGGTCCCGCCGTCGGGTTCCTCCAGGAATGTATCAAATTTTGGGACCATTGGCTCAAGGGGAAAAAGACAGACACCATGGACACTCCCATCCAGCTCTATGTCCAGGACAGTCATCCCCCCCTGGCCATGAAGGACAAAATTTCCGGCAACTGGATAGGTCAGGAATCCTGGCCCTCCTCAGATACCCGTACACAGTTTCTGTATCCAAGTGGGAACAGACTGGAAAATATTCCGGGAAGCGGATTGTGTGAGATCCACACCCCCCAGACCCTGGGCAGCAGGGGCGGTCGATGGTTTCCCATGGGTACCGGCCCGGACCTTCCCGTTGACCAGCAAACAGATGACCAGGAAGCACGGGTGTTTGAAAGTTTGCCCCTGGAATCGGATCTGACCATTTGCGGCGCCCCTGTCTTAAAGATCAGCCTGGCTTCGGACCAGCCCTTTGGATTGATCGCGGTCCGGCTCAATGATGTAAGGCCCGACAACAGTATCGCCCGCATGAGCTATGGGGTGCTGAATCTCACCCATTACCAGAGCCATGAACACCCTGAACCCCTGGTGCCCGGTCAATCCTATTCTGTGACCATCCAGATGAATGAGATCGGTTGGACACTTAAACCCGGGCACAGAATCAGGCTTTCCCTGTCAAATACCTATTGGCCCCTGATCTGGCCCTCACCAGGTTTTGTGACCCTGACCATGGATCTTTCCGGCACCTGTCTTGAGCTGCCGGTGCTAGCGGCCAAAAAAATCTCCCCTCCCATGCTGCCCCCGGAGAGTGGCGCTCCTCTGGAGCAGACCGTGATCAGGCCTTCCAAACTTGACTGGACCGTAGAAGAAGATATAAAGACCCACGCCCTCACCACCCGGAATCTGGAGGACTATGGGGAAAGAATCATCTCCTCCCATGGATTGCGTACCAGCCTGACAGGAACGGAGACCTGGTCTGCCGGCAGAGAAGATCCCTTTAGTCCCCGGGGGAACATAGAGATTGAAACCCTTACCGCCCGGGGGGAGTGGCAGATCAATACCCGGGTAAACACCCGCATGCGGGCAGATGAGAATAATTTTTATGTCAGCGCGGAGGTCACCGCCCTGGAAGGGGAAGAGCAGGTGTTTCATAAATGCTGGGACTACACAATCAAGCGGAATCTTGTATAGTACCCACACTTCTTTGAAGACCCCCTTCAAAGAACCTTTTAAACCTTGTTAAAGGAGAGATCAAATGTCTGAAAAGAAAGTGGAATTGAGTGGAAAAAATTTGAATCGACGTCAGTTTTTACAGGCAGGCGCTTTGGGTGCCATGGCCCTGACCCTGCCAACAGTGGTATGGGCAAATGGCAAAAAAATTCTCAAGGTCAGGGATTACTCGCCGGTGGAAAGCTTTGATCCCGGGGTTCATTCCGGTGTGCCCGAAGAGTGCGCCCAACACGCCATTTATAATAAATTGATCAGCTATATTCCCGGGGACAAATGGGGGTGGCGCCTGGAGGCGGCCAAGTCCATTGAACAGGTGGATCCCACCCATATCAAGTTTGAATTGAAAAAAGGCATTTTGTTTACCCATAATTATGGCGAAATGACAAGTGATGATGTAAAATTTAGTCTGGAGCGTCACATGGATCCGGCCCTCAAGTCCCAGGTCAAGGGAGATCTGGGAACATTCAGCCATGTGGAAAAAACCGGTAAATATACCGGGGTCATTGTACTCAAAGAACCTTTCCAGCCCATCTGGATGACCGGGCTTGCCTATATGGCCGGCAATATTATCTGCAAAAAAGCCACCGAGGAAAAGGGCGGTACCTTTATCCAGCCCCCCTGTTCTTCCGGGCCCTATAAGTTTAAATCCTGGAAACCAAAACAGGGAACCGTGCTCGAGAGAAATGAGTTGTGGACGGGTGAACCCGCCGAATTTGACGAGATCCACATCTTGGTCATTGACGATGAGAAAAGTGCCGAAATCGGCTATGAGGCAGGGGATATCGATTTTACCCGAATCTCCATGTCCAGCCTGGGCAATTACGTATCATCTCCCCAGCCCAACTCCACCCTGGTTACCAAACCCAGCCTCTATTATGTCTGGCTGGGCATGAATGTGGAAAATAGTATTCTCAAGGATAAACGGATTCGGCAAGCAGTGCAATGTGCCGTGGATGTGGAGCTGGTGCTGGAGGCGTCTTATTTTGGTGCAGCCAAGCGGGCAACAGGCCTTCTGGCCCCGGGCCTCATTGGCCATAGGCCCGCCAACAAAATCCCAAAGCAGGATCTGGCCAAGGCCCGTGCCCTGCTGGCAGAAGCAGGGTATGCCAATGGATTGGAGCTGACCATTGACGTGCTCAACAAAACCACCTATGTAACCGCCGCCCAGGTGATCCAGGCGTCTTTGGCCCAGGCGGGTATCAAATTGATAGTTAATGTTCATGATTCCGGCACCTTCTGGTCCCTGGGGGATGCCTCCAAGGGGGACGGCTGGAAAAATGTTCAGTTGTTGATGAACCGGTTTTCAAGCGTGCCGGAACCCTACTACGCCACCCAGTGGTTTACCAGGGAGCAAATAGGGGTCTGGAACTGGGAGCGGTTTGACAATGACGAATACAATGATCTGCATAAAGCTGCGGCTGTTGAGACGGATACGGCCAAGCGGGATGTCATGTACCAGCGGATGATGGACCTCATGGAAGAGAGCGGGGCCTATCTTTTCCTCACCCATGAAGCCGTTCCCCTGATCTATCGGAATACCGTCATTCCGGCCCTGAGGCCCGACGGGGTTCCCATGCTGCGCTACTTTAAATCTGCTTCTTAAACCGAATAGAACGTCAGACCCTCCTGCTTTTTGAATACAGGGGGGTCTGGCCTGCGTTGCCTTTAAATTAAGGATATTTGTATGCTTGCATATATGATCAACCGGACCGGTCTGGCCATTTTAATCGTCGTGGTGGCCATGACCCTCTTATACGGAATGATCCATGCGGTCCCCGGGGATCCGGCCAATGTTATTCTTGGCCCCAGGGCCACCCCGGAAATGAAACTTGACCTGGAAAAACGAATGGGACTGGACAAACCGGTGGCGGTTCAGTTGGTTACTTTTTTTGCCAATGTGGCCACCGGAGACCTGGGGGTGGATGTGTTTACCAATCAGACGGTGTCCTCTCTGGTTTTTGAAATGCTGCCCCATACCCTGTATCTGGTTTTTGCCGGCATTATCTGGGCCATCCTTCTGGGGATTCCCATGGGATGTTATTCGGCCATCCGCCGGAACAGCTTCATGGATAAATTTATCGGTGTGATCAGTGTGGGCAGTATTGCCATTCCCTCCTTTGTTGTCGCCCTTTACGCTCTGCTGTTATTTGCCGTAAAGCTTCAATGGCTGCCGGCCATCGGGGTGGGAGAAGCCGGCAATTATAAGGATATGATCCTTCACTTGATTTTGCCGGCCTTTTCCGTGGGCCTGGGCTGGGTCGGATATATTGCCCGCATGGTGCGGGCCTCCATGCTGGAGGTTTTGGGAGAGAGCCATATCAGAACTGTCAAGGCCTTTGGCCTTCCCCAGCGGATGATCACCTTCCGCTATGCATTGCGACTGGCTATTTTGCCCACCATCACCATCCTGGGGGTGGGCATCGGCCGGATGATTTCCAATGCGGTGTTTGCCGAAATCGTCTTTGCACGGCCCGGCATCGGCAAGCTCATCTTTGATGCCGTGGTGACCCGAAATTATCCAGTGGTCATGGGATCGGTACTCATATCAACTGTTTTGTTTGTGGCGGCCACTACCATTGCAGACTTTGTCGCTGCCATGTTTGATCCCCGCATCCGGAAAAATTTATAGGCCAAAAGGAAACACATGACACAAAAAAACAATATCATTCACTCTCCAAGCGGCGTGTCCATGTTCGTAAAAAAAATTGGCCGGGACCCCCTGGGGATTTTGGGACTGATTCTTGTGACCGGCATGATTTTAAGTGCCATGGGAGCCGACTGGATCATTCCCTACGATACCTCGGCTATCAATATCCGTGAACGGCTGGCCTCCCCGTCCATGACCCATTTTCTGGGCACGGATCACCTGGGTCGGGATACCTTCAGCCGGGTGATCATGGGCGGGAGAATCGCCCTGTGGGTGGCCCTGGTTTCAACGGCGGTTTCTCTTATTCTGGGCACGATTCTGGGCCTTATGGCCGGGTACGGCCCCCGGTGGCTGGACAACCTATTGATCCTTTTGTTTGATGCAATTCGGTCTTTTCCCACCATCATGTTTGCCCTTGCCATGGTCACCCTGCTGGGACCCAGCCTGAATACGGTGATTATTGTGGTAATAGCCACCTCCATACCCGCATACGGCCGGGTGGTCCGGACCCAGACCCAGGCCTTGAAACACAATGAGTTCATATTGGCGGAACAATCCCAGGGAGCGGGCATGTTCCGGGTGCTCTTTGTTCACATGCTGCCCAATGTCATAGGGCCTTTGCTGATCATTGCCAGTATGGATATTCCGGTTGTGGTCACCATTGAGGCCGGATTGAGCTTTTTGGGCCTTGGGGTCAAACCCCCCACCCCAAGCTGGGGATCCATCCTCTATGATGGATACAGTTTTATACGG
Organism: Desulfobacteraceae bacterium; assembly: GCA_016744295.1. Taxonomy (GTDB): domain Bacteria; phylum Desulfobacterota; class Desulfobacteria; order Desulfobacterales; family Desulfobacteraceae; genus NBML01. Next base: position 31,464 of record JADGEQ010000023.1, read on the forward strand.
AATACGCCCTGGATCATTATTGCCGGCGGTATTCCCCTGGTTTTGACCACCCTTGGGTTTACATTTCTAGGAGAATCCCTCAGAGATATTTTTGACCCCAAACTCAACAAGGAACAATAAGCGCCATGACAGAAAATGTATTGGAAATAAAAGATATCTCGGTGGATTTTATCACAGATTCAGGTCGCCTCAAAGCGGTTCGCCATGCCTCTTTCAATGTTCCCAAGGGGAAAATTATAGGCCTTGTGGGAGAATCCGGCTGCGGGAAATCCACACTGGCATCGGTACTGATCCGACTCATGAGCGACAATGCCGTTGTTTCGGGAGAATCAATTTTGTTTGAGGGAGAAAATCTTCTGGATCTGGCGCCTGAAGATATGCGTGCCCTCCGGGGAAACAAGATGACCATGATTTTTCAGGATCCCATGACCGCATTGAACCCGGTGCTGACCATCGGCACCCAGATGACGGACATCCAGCACCGGAGCCGGGCAAGCAAATTACAGAAACGTGAAATTGCTGTGGACATGCTCAAAAAGGTGGGTATTCCGGATCCAAAGGATCGGTTGAACCAATATCCCCACGAATTTTCCGGGGGGATGCGCCAGCGGATCTGTATTGCCATGGCATTGCTGTCAAGACCTTCCCTGATCATAGCAGACGAACCCACCACCGCCCTGGATGTGACCCTGGAGGCCCAGATCGTCCACCTGCTCAAGGATCTTCAGGAGGAGATGGGATGTTCCATTATCTGTGTCAGTCACCATCTGGGAATGATTGCAGAGCTCTGCCATGGGGTGGTGGTCATGTATGCAGGCGAACTGATTGAGCAGGGAACGGTTCAGGATATTTTTCACAGGGCGGCCCATCCCTATACCCAAAGGCTTTTGGAATGTGACCCTGCCAATATCCGTTGCCGGTCCAAAAATTTACCCACCATTGAGGGAGAAATACCCAATCTGGTTCTGTTGCCCAAGGGGTGCATCTTCCAGGATCGGTGTCATAAACGAATAGATCTCTGCACCCAAAGGGAACCGGACCCCACCTTCATCGGACCGGGTCACTGGGCAAGCTGCCATTTACTCAACCAGGGAGAAAATCATGTCTGAATTGTTAAGTGTTGAGAACCTTATTGTCCGATTTCGTGTACGGGACATGCTCAGCTCTTTGCTGAAACCCGGTTCCCCCTCCCACATTGAAGCCGTATCAGGTGTCTCTTTTCATATCAATCAGGGAGAGACCTTTGGACTGGTGGGGGAATCCGGATCGGGAAAAACCACCCTGGGCCAGGCCCTCATTGGTCTTGCCCCTGTGAACCAGGGCAGCATCCAGTTTATGGGCCAGGAACTTGCGGGCTTAAGTGAGAGGGCCTATAAACCCCAAAGGCGGAATATGACCATGATGTTTCAGGATCCCACCGGTTGTCTGAGTCCCCGCCTGAGGGTAGAATCCATTCTGGCACAGCCCTTTCTCATCCATGGGGTTAGAATGGAGAATAAAACCACGAAAATTGAAGAATTGCTCTCCCTGGTGGGGCTGCCCCCTGAATTCAAAAATAGGTATCCCCATCAACTGAGCGGGGGGCAGGCACGAAGAATAGGACTGGCAAGGGCCCTTGCCCTGTCTCCCCGGTTGATCATTGCCGATGAGCCCACGGCCGGACTGGATGTTTCCATCCAGGGGGATATATTAAACCTATTGGGAAAAGTTCAGGAAGAATCCAAGGTTAGTGTTCTGGCCATTACCCATAACCTGGCGGTTATTCGTCATATCAGCGAACGTATGGCCATCATGTACCTGGGCCGGTTTGTTGAGGTGGGGAGTACGGAAGAGATCTTTGCCCGTCCCTCTCATCCCTATACCCAGGCCCTTTTGGCGGCAAACCCCATACCGGATCCCGACGAAGCCCATGCCCGGGTGGAGCTTAAAGGCGATGTTCCCAGTCTTGTGAACCGGCCAAAGGGCTGCGAATTTCACTCCCGATGTCCCCATTGCAGGGATAAATGTGAAATTGAATCTCCCCGATTGCAAAAGCTTGCTCCGGGACACCATGTTATGTGCCACTACCCCTTAAACAATTAAGATAGGAAATTATAAATGGAAACTCCCACTCTATTCACACATCTAACCCTCATTGACGGCCTTGGCGGTCCCCCCCTGGAAGATGCAAGCCTTTTGGTTGAAAACCAGTGCATTACCTTTGCCGGAAACCAGAATTTGCCAGAAATTTCGCCGGATACGCTTGTCAAAGACTGCACCGGCCAATTTATGATCCCCGGTTTGATTGATTGTCATATTCACATGGAGCTCCACGGATTTGCCGACACCTTTCAGGAAAACCTGGTGGATGACAAGCTTCGCACCCTGAGAGTTGCCAAACAGATGAATGACACACTCAGGGCCGGATTTACCACGGTCCGGAATGTGGGCTGTGTCAATTATATCGATCTTGCGGTCAAAGCCGGCATAGAGGCGGGTTATTTCCAGGGACCCGAGATCCTTTCCGCCGGTCGCATCATTTCCATGACCTGTTCGGGAACAGAATATTTTGAAGGCATGTACAGAATTGCAGACGGGGTGGATGATTGCAGGAAGGCTGCCAGGGAACAGCTTCGCGCCGGTGCCGACCTGCTGAAACTCATGGCAACCGGTGCGGTGATGAATCCCGGTGGTGTTCCCGGCGCCCCCCAGCTGAATGTGGATGAAATGAGAGCCGTGGTTGAAGAGGGTGCAAAACTGGGCAAGCACACCGCCGCCCATGCCCACGCCGCCCAGGGGATTATCAATGCGGTCAAGGCAGGTGTTCGTACCATTGAACACGGCACCATGGCTGATGAGAAAGCCCTCAAGGTGATGGCCGATGCCGGTACCTATCTGATTCCCACCATCAGCCTCCATGATCTTTTTGAAGCCCATTCCAACGAAATTCCCGCCTTTATGCTGGAAAAAAGCCGTGAAATGCAGAACACCTATTTGGACATCATTAAACAAGCCATCAAAATGGGAATTCCCGTGGCCATGGGAACCGATGCCGGCACCAATTATAATTACCACGGTAAAAATGCTGCTGAGATTCTCTATCTGGTGGACCAGGATATCATGACGCCCATGGCAGCCATTCAAGCCGCTACCCGGACAGCGGCCCGGGCCATCATGATGGAAAAGAAAATCGGCACTCTGGAACCGGGAAAACAGGCTGATTTTCTCCTGTTAACAGAGAATCCCCTCAACCGAATACAGGTTTTGACTGATTCTGGCGGAATCGCAGCTGTTTATAAAAAAGGGAAGGCTGTAATTTTCTGAAGTTTCAATTCTCGGCCAATCCCGGGCGGGTAAACAACACCCGCTTTTCAATAAAGGCATTGGTATGCATTTATTTTCCTATTGTCTTCTGCACAATCTTTTGTTTGGGAATCTCTAAAATATCTGGTATTCAGTTCTTTTATTCTATATAAATCCATATGGACAAAAACTACCACAATGTGATTGTTTTATCCCTATCGCCTAGTAATTGATTAAGAATGAGGCCAAAAATGAAGAAACACACCTATCGATTTGAAACAAAAGCCATTCACGACGGAATAAAAGACAAGGGTTGGCAGGGTGCCACTCTCCCACCCATTTTTCAATCCGCAGCCCATTTCCACGACACGGCAGACTCTCTAAGCCAAACCTTTGCAGGCCAGAGCCAGGATCATATTTACATGCGGTTGAGCAATCCCACCAACCGGTTTCTGGAGGAAAAACTGGCCTCCCTGGAATCGGGAAAAGCCGCGGTGGTTACCTCCTCGGGGATGGCAGCCATCAACAATGCCTGCATGACCCTTTTGCGGGCCGGGGACGAATTTGTTGCAAGTTCCTCTTTGTTCATGTCCACCTATGGTTTGTTTACCAATATTTATAAGAAATACGATATCCAGGTCAAACTGGCAGACCCCCTTGATACAGCCCAAATTGAGGCTGCCATCAATGAAAAGACCCGGTTTGTCTATATTGAAACCATCACCAACCCGGGGATGGAAATTCCGGATATCCGGAAGATTGCCGATATTGCCCATGCAAACGGGATTCCCCTTCTGGTGGACAACACCCTGGCATCTCCCTGGCTATGCCGTCCCATTGAACTGGGGGCAGATATCATCCTGCATTCCACCACCAAATATTTTTCCGGCCATGGGGCAGCCCTGGGGGGTGTGGTGGTGGATGCCGGTAATTTTGACTGGACCACAGACAAGTTTGATGATTTTTCTCCCTTTGTTGAACAAAAAGGGGAGCTGGCGTTTCTTCACCGAATGTGGAAGGAGTACCATGTGAACTTTGGCACCACCCCGGCCCCCTTTCATTCGTTTCTCATTGCACTGGGCCTCAATACCCTGGGGGTCCGCATGGAACGTCACATGGAAAATGCCCTTAAAACAGCCCTCTTTTTGAAGGCTCACCCAAGGGTGAGCTGGGTGAATTTTCCCGGCTTTGAGGAACACCCCAGCCATGCCATGGCCGAAAAACAGTTTTATAACAAGGGATTCGGCACCATGCTCACCTTTGGGTTAAAGGATCAAGAGGCCTGTTTTAAATTGATTGATTCCCTTGCCATGATATTAAATCTGGCCAATCTGGGGGATTGCAAAACCCTGATCATTCACCCCTATTCCTCCCAATATGTTTCCTTTCCCCAAGAGGTGAAGAATCGTCTGGCAGATCCCTGTTTGTTAAGGCTTTCCGTGGGAATAGAACATATTGATGATATCTGTGCCGATCTTGAACAGGCCCTTGAACAGATCTGACATGGGCAAAGCTATCGAACATGACCAGGACGGTTCCACCGTGGGGATTGTTGAAAAACAAGCGTTCACCTTTGCAGAACAGCCCAATGAGCTTGCCCTTGAAAGTGGTGCCGGAATCGGGCCTGTGACAATTGCCTATGAAAGCTGCGGCACCCTCAACAAGGATAAAACCAATGTTATTCTGGTGCTCCATGCCCTGTCCGGGGATTCCCACATGGCGGGATTCTATAAACCGGAAGATCCCAAACCGGGCTGGTGGGACAGTATGGTGGGGCCGGGTAAGGGAATTGATACAGACAAATATTTTGTCATCTGTTCGAATATTCTGGGATCCTGCATGGGGTCCACAGGACCTGCTTCCATAAATCCTGCAACCGGGCAAGAATACGCCATTGATTTTCCCATGATCACCATCACAGATATGGTCAAGGCGCAAAAAGAGCTGATGGATCACCTGGGGATAAAAAAGATTTTGTCCGTCATCGGTGGATCGGTGGGGGGAATGCAGGTTTTAGAATGGTGTGTGCGATATCCTGAGATGGTGGTTTCTGCTGTTCCCCTGGCAACCACCTGCCGCCATTCCGCCCTGGCCATCGCCTTTAACGAGGTTGCCAGGCAATCCATCATGGCGGATCCCAATTGGAATAACGGGGGGTACTATGGCGGCAAAAAGCCGGACATGGGGTTGGCCATTGCCAGAATGATCGGTCACATCACCTATTTGTCCGATGAATCCATGCGGCTTAAATTTGGCAGAAAACTTCAGAACAGGAGCGCTCTTAGCTTTGAATTTGGGGCTGAATTCCAAGTGGAGTCCTATCTTCAATACCAGGGTAATAAATTTATCGAACGCTTTGATGCCAACTCTTTTTTGTATATCACCAAGGCTGCCGACTATTTTGACCTGGCCAGGGAGTATGGCAAAGGCTCACTTGTAAAGGCCTTTTCCCGGTGCCAATCAAAATTTCTGGTGATTTCCTATTCCTCGGATTGGCTCTATCCCACCTACCAGTCAAAGGAGATGGTTAAAGCCATGAAAAAAAATGACATGGATGTCAGCTTTTGTGAGATTGATGCCCAGTGGGGTCATGATGCGTTTTTATTGCCTGATTCCCGTCTTGACAACCTTATCAGCGGTTTTTTGAGGAGCCTGTGCCATGACGCCCCTGCGATATGATCTGAAAATCATTGCTTCCTGGATTGCCCCGGGCTCAAAAATTTTGGGGTTGGGATGCGGTGAAGGAGATCTGCTCCATTGGCTTAAACGGGAAAAACAGGTGGTTGAGCGGGGGATTGAAATCAAAGAATCCAAGGTGGTAAAATGTATTGAAAAAGGACTTTCGGTTCTCCAGGGAGATATCAACGAAGAGATCGAAGATTACCCGGACAATACTTTTGATTATGCCATCTGCTCCCAAACCCTCCAGCAGGTATATGAACCCGCAGCCCTGATCCAGTCCATGCTCAGGGTGGCTAAAATGGGGGTGGTTAGTTTTCCCAATTTTGGCCATATAAAAGTGCGCTGTCACTTGGCGGCTCTGGGCTGTGCCCCTGTGACAAAGGAGCTGCCCTATTCCTGGCATGATACCCCCAACATCCGGGTGCTGAGTCTGGATGATTTTAAGCATTTTGCCGACCAGACCGGATTTAAAATTTTGAAAAAAGCCGCCATTAACACCAAGGGATTCCAGGGCAAAAGCGTTACATTTCTTCCCAATCTTTTTGCCGCCTACGGCATTTTTTTAATTGGAAAGGAATAAACAATGGAATATACTGCCAAAGAAATATTAACCCTCCTTGATTCTTTTTGCCCTGATATGTATAAAATTAATCTATTTTAAAGGAGCCTTATTCTTGTATCACGGGACAAAACATCTTTTTTGTGCAGTATTGAATTCTCTGGTGATTTTGCTGTTGTTTGCCCCCCTTGTTTATGGAAACACCCCTCCGGAGCATAAAAATGATTCACAGGCTGGACAGGAGGTGAATAAGGGAGAGATCAGGCAATACACCGCAGAAGAACAGGCATTTATTGATACCCGCCCATCAATCACAGTGGCCAATGAGTTTGACTGGCCCCCCTTTGACTTTATCGCCGATGGCAGGCCTGCCGGATTCGGCATTGATTTGATGGATCTTCTGGCCCGGAAGTCAGGGCTTTCCATCTCCTATGTCAACGGGTATACCTGGGAGGAACTGCTGGAAATGTTTTTTAGCGGCGGTATTGATGTTCTCCATTCCCTGAGCCTCACCCCGGAACGGCAAAAAAAGGCTTTTTTTTCCTCCCCCTATTACCATAGCAAAAATGTGCTAATTTTCCGATCAGATACCCAGGATATCCAAACCCTTGACGATTTGGAGCAAAAAATTATTGCCCTGCCAAAGGGGTGGTCCTCCATCGAGTTTTTCAAAACTCACTATCCGGATGTTCATATCATCGAAGTTGAAAGCAGCCGCCAGGCCCTTGAATATGTGGACCAGGGCAAGGTCTCGGCCACCATGGAGCAGGAGGGCATTGCAACCTATTTTATAAAAAAATTTGGCTTTACCGATCTGGAACTTTCCGGGTGGCTGAAAAACGAAATCCTTCAAAAAACTTCCTCCATGCACTTTGCCGTAGTCAAAACCAATCCTATTCTTTTTTCCATACTGGACAAGGCCCTTGCCAGCGTCACATTGTCTGAAATGGAACTGCTCAAGGAAAAATGGTTTTCCAGGTCAGGAAGACAGATCGGCCAGGCGGATGTGGGACTCACCCCGGAAGAACACAGCTGGCTGAAAAATAAAAATCAGATCAGGGTTTGCATACTGCCGGATAGGATGCCCTTTTCCGCGATTCAGGGAAACCAGGTGGTTGGAATGACCTCGGATTTTTTGGAAATTTTTCAAGAAAAATTAAAAATTTCTTTTCAATTTAATTTGGCCCAATCCCTTACCGATGCCCTATACCAGGTGGAAACGGGTGACTGCGATATTATTCCCATGATCAGCAAAACCCTGGCAAGAAAAGTGCAGTTGGATTTTACCTCTGCCTTCATGGACTATAATGTGGTTATTATTTCCCGGGAAGATTATCCTTTTATTTCCGGTATTCCCGGACTGAAATCCAAGAAGACCGGCATGGTGGTTGCCGGTAATATCGTTGAGAAAGTGATGGAAAAATACCCAACTCTGAAGTATATTCCAGTGAAAACCATTGAAGAGTGCCTGATAGACGTTTCCACCGGCCAACTGGATGCAGCGATTTTAAGCTTGCCCGTTGCCTCCCATTATATCCGGGAAACCGGTCTTACCAATCTTAAAGTGGCTGGGCATTCAAGCATTAAGGAGGATCTGCGCATTGGGGTGCAAACGCAGAATCATCATCTTCATTCCATCATGAGCAAGGTGGTCAGATCCTTAAATCACCAGGAACTGGATATGATTTATCAAAAGTGGCTTGGCAGTGAACTGGAACATAAGCCGGACTATACCCTTTTGTGGAAGTTCATGTCCATTGCCGGAATTATTCTGGTCCTGGTGGTAGGGTGGAACCGGAAATTATCCCGACTGAACAAAGAGATCGCCATTGCCCACGAAAAACTCACTGAAAAAACAGTGGAACTGGAGTATATCTCTATCACAGACAGCCTGACCGGAATTTTTAACCGCCGTCATATTGAATCTGTTTTTGAAATAGAAATCAAACGCTGTGTCCGGCATGGCCGTGATCTTTCCATCATCATCCTTGATATTGATTTTTTTAAAACCGTTAACGATACCTTTGGTCATCAGGCAGGGGACAAAGTTTTAAAGCAGTTTGCCGGCTTGGTTAAACAAAAGATACGGGTTACGGATATCCTGGGCAGATGGGGGGGGGAAGAATTTTTTATTGTCTGTCCTGAAATAAATCTAAAAAATGTCGTCCATCTGGCCCACACCCTCTGCCGGAGTATTGAGGCGGAAGACTTTGGCAAACCCGGTGTTCAGACCGCAAGCTTCGGTGTCACCAGCTTTAGAAATGGGGATGACACCCAGGTCATGATATCCCGGGCAGACAAAGCCCTTTACCTTGCCAAATCAAATGGCCGGAACCGGGTTGAAAGCATTACCTAGGAGTGTTTGTGCCCTCCAGGGGCAAAACTATAGTTGCGGTTTTAGATAAGGAGAAAAATAAATGGAATGGAACCCGGGAACCCTGCTTGAAATGTCAGGTGCTTATTGGAAAACCTGTACCCTCCATGCCGGTGTAAAACTGGATATTTTCACCGTCATCGGTTCAGATACCCTGTCAGGGGGAAAAATCGCAGACGAACTGGGCATGGAGAAAAGGGGGCTTATCATGCTCTTGAATGCGCTTACCGCCCTGGACCTTCTGGTCAAAACGAAGGAGACCTATGGCAACACCCCGGAGTCATCTGTTTTTTTGTCCAGAGATTCAAAGCAATATATCGGATATATGATTCTCCACCACCACCATTTGGCCCCATCCTGGGTGAGCATGGACAAGGCCCTTATCCAGGGGGGACCCTGCCAGGAGGCTGTTGTTTCAGCGGAAGAATGGCGGGAAAGCTTTCTCATGGGCATGTTCAATATGGGCATGTCCATTGCCCCGGGTCTGGCAAAGGAACTGGACCTTGCCGGGTGCAGACATCTTTTGGATCTTGGCGGCGGTCCCGGCACCTTTGCCATTCATTTTTGCCTGGACAACCCGGGGTTGACAGCAGCTGTTTTTGACCTTTCCACCACCCGGCCCTTTGCAGAAAAAACCATTACCCGCTTCAAGGTGTCTGACCGGGTCTCCTTTATTCCCGGGGATTACACGGACAAGCAGTTTTCCCTGGACCCGGAATTTGACGCGGCCTGGCTTTCCCATATCCTCCATGGAGAAAGCCCGGAGATGGCTGAAAAAATCGTTGCCCGGGCTGTGTCCGCACTCAAACCCGGGGGGAAAATATTCATCCACGAATTTATTTTAAACAATACCATGGACGGACCGATTTTCCCGGCCCTGTTTTCTTTGAACATGTTTTTAGGAACCAAACAGGGACAGTCCTATAGTGAAAAACAGCTCATCGATATGCTTGCAGCACAGGGGGTAAAGGATATTGTCCGCCTTGATTTTACAGGTCCCACTCAATCCGGGATTTTGACAGGCAGACGGAAATAGGGACAGACAAATAATTTTTGACTAGCCCACTCTGTTCATGTATACTGATTTTTATTATTGACCTCCACTTACAATTCGTCCCATTTTTTTGCTGAACCGCTAGTGCTTTTACGATTATTTTTTCTTGGTTTTATACAATTCGTTTCACCTAACACCGGTCATTTATTCAAGTGAAAGGAGAAGGTATGAAGGATCAGGCTTCAGAAGTATTTCTACAGCGGGCCCGTGTCATCACCATGGCCAGAAGGACCGCCTTTATTCTAATTATCATTGCCCTGTTTTACTCATTGGCAGCCGTTGTCTATTCCACCCATGTTATTTACAAGGTAAAGCTCAATTATGCGGTCATCCTTGAGCAATTCGGGGGAAAAAGACAGGCCGTCACCGAGGTGGGCTGGCACTATCGCCTCCCCTTTTTCACAAAACTTGAAAAAGAAGTCCCCCTGATGAATCAGAACATGTATCTGGGGGGGTCCTCAGCCCCCATTAAAATCATTTCCCAGGAAAATGTCGCCCTGTGGACCTCTGCTCTGATGACCTTTAAAATTAAAGACCTTAAGGTCTGGGGCATTGAAAATCTTTCCCCGGAAATTTTACTCCAGGGCGATTTTGACGGTATTTCCAAGGATATTCTCCAGGGGGAGGAGGTCAACAATCTGATCAGCGACAGGGAAACCATTAAAGAGGAGATATTTGAGGCCTTAAAAGACAGGCCCATCAACAAAAACGGTCCCACCCTTGAAGAAAAATACGGCATTGAGGTGGTTAGTTTTGTCCTCAACGAAACCCGGTTCGGAGACAAGCTGGTGGAGGCAACCGAGGAGAAAAAGCGCCGTCAGCTTATTTCAGAGGCGGATAACTATGCCGCAGACCAGGAGGCCGACCAGATCCGGAAACTTTATAAGGCGTATCTTGAAGGGATACGCTCCCTGCATCTGGCCCTTGGCGGGTCTGAAAGACAGGGGGTAAACCCGGCCTTGTTTGAATTTCTCTCCCAGCAAAAATGGGCAACTGCCTATGAAAAAAATCAATCTGTACAGAAAACATTTGTGCTCCATGGCAGCGGCCAAGTTCCTTCTTTGACACTGCCCCCATTTGTTAAACAGCAGATGATGAAAAATGCGGAACAAAAGATCTCCAGTATGACCGACAAGACAACCCCTTAAGTTGTTGCCCGGGAGGAGCGAATGGCCAAACGACTCACAAAAGAAAAAATATATATCACGCTTCCTGAAGAAACCATTAAAAAAATCGAATCCATGGCGGCAACATGGAGCTATGATACCAAGGCATTTGTAAGGAGCCGCCTCAACCAGTACAAGGCCCCTAGTCCTTTTGTTTCCGGCGTAAAAGAGCTGTTCCACCTGATCTTTTTCATGCGCAGAGAAAAAAAGCAGATGAATATACTCAATAATCCGGAAATTCTCACCGACTGGAAAAAACGGTTTTTGTATTCCGGGGAAACCAATCCCGGTGCATCCTGGAACCGGATCATTGAAAAAGAACTGACAAAGCCCGAGTATCATTATCTGATTGCCGTTCTTGACCGGGAACTCACTGATTTGCACGTCCCCATGGAATTGGTGGAAATCTTTGATAAAATTTACCGGGCCCATATTCGAAAAGAACATCTTGAGGACCCGGATGTGCCCAAGGCACCCATCATGCTCGTGGAAGGGACCTCTGGCAGCGGAAAGTCCGCCACGGTAAGGGAAGCCCTTGAAACAGTGGTTTTTCGAAATGAGGTCATCCCGGCGGTGGACTGGAAAATGAAAAAAGAGGAAATTTTGGCAAAACACAGCCTGTTTGCCACCCTTGAGGATGTGGATCCTGATTTTGCCATGAAAATTGCCAGGAAGAAAAAACTGGCCTTTTACAGACAATTGGCCAATATTCCCGTTCTCCGGCGGATTTTCAAAAAACGGATCATGAGCAGTCTCACCCATTTTGAAGAACGGGGGATTGAGGTGGACGCCTCCATCGTCACCCCCAATGATTACCAGACCGCCCTGTCCGGGGAACCGGGCAATTATTTTAAACGGGCCATGGGCCATCCCAAGGTTACTTCCATCCGCCATATTGAGGAAGCCCATTCTGCCTTTGGGAAATCGGAAAGCAGCCCCGGGGGAGGGGGTGCGGAAAAACAGCAGCGCACCCTCATCGACACCAGCAATATTGTTCTGGACGAGATCATTGATGGAAGAAGGGATTGTTTTCTCATCGCCACCACCGACCAGACCCATCGGTTTGATTCGGCCATTTACCGCCGTTTTGTTGAAAAGGGCTGTATTATTGACATGTCCAAGTTCTGGATGAACCAGGAGAATCTTAAGATCATTATTCTTCTGGAGATCAAGCGCCACCAGATTCCCACCCAATATCATCCCGAATCCAAGCGGCTGGATGAGGCAGCCGAAAAGATCTATGCCATTTTCAAGGAACGCAGCCTTAAGATCAGCCCGGCCTATGTGAGAAAACTCATTGAATCCATCATCAATATCCGGGGGGATTTTATCCTTGAATTTTTGGACAACAGCATTCTTGTGCGAAGTGCCTTCCAGCTGGTGGCCAAGAATGTCTATGGAGAACTCTATACCAAGGTGGTGGACCGCATGGACCGGAAGGTCAACTGGGAGGAGTATGTGGGGGATATCAAGGATAAATTTTCCGAGATGGCCAACAATTGCTTTAATTATGGGGTCAGCGAGGAAAAGGGCGTGGTGCTGACGGGCCCACCGGGCAGCGGAAAAACCTTTTTGGTCAGAACCTGGCTGTCTTCCAACCTGAAGGTTCATGACATTGCCACAAGCCCCTCTGCCCTGCAGGATTCCGCAAGCCCGGTCCACGGGGCCGTGGCCAACCTGGAGAAAGTCTATGATATTGCAAAAATGGTTGCCCCCACCGTTATTTTTTTTGACGAGGGAGATGCCCTGGCCCCCAAAAGAAGCGGCACCGGGGGGCAACCTTCCGATGCCCTGACCAATAAATTTTTAAATATCATTGACGGTGAAATCCCTTTAAACAAGGTGTTCACCGTGCTTACTACCAATAGACTGGATATACTAGATCCTGCCCTGATCCGGTCAAAGCGGCTGAAAACCCTTGAAGTCTCCGGCCATATGCGGCAAAAGGATATTTTTGACATCATTAAAAAACAATTTGACAACATCCCCCACAAACGGGAATTTGAAGTAGAAAAAATCATTGAAACCGCCCAGGGCATCTGCAATACCCCTGCAGATTTCACCTCCTTTACGGAAAAAGCCATTGCCCTTTGCAGCACGGAATATAAAGTATTATTGAAACTTCGGGATTTGAAAACATCAACCGAACAGGAAAAGAACGAATTCATCAAACTGAATTTTAAAACCATTCTGGGGATTCTGGATGCGGTCAAAGCACCTCCTCTGTTAAAAGCCAACATAAAAAACGATTTAAAAAACTTTGTAAAGCATTATGGTCAGATCATGGAATCTGTGGGCCACATCATTTCCGAGGAAAAGTACCCCATTGTGGCGGCCCATTTGGAATCCGCCCGGAGGGAAATTTCCAGAAGCCCGGTGCGCAAGGGATCCATCCAGCTCAATGAGTTTCTTGAAACAGAATTGAGCAAGGAGCCCCAGGTGGGATTCATCATTGGTGTGGGTGCCAATGACGTGACCGGGATGCTGTTGCCCATTGCCACCAGTCTCACCGGAAGGGTTGACGGATCTTCCATTGTTGTCACCGGGGCTGTATCCACCTCGGCCCCCAATGCAGCCCAGCTGGACATGGCCGTAAAAATGACCAAGCAATCGGCCCAGGAAGCGTTGACCATGGTCAAGAACTATATCCAGGAGTTGTCTCCTGATATCAGCATTCCCTGGCTGTTCGGGGATTTGTTGCAATACTACACCATCCACCACCAGCTCTTGTCTGCCTCCTATAATGTGGGGGGTCCCTCGGCCGGGTTTGCCCTGGCCTTAAATACCATGTCGGCACTCTTGAGAATCCCTTTGTGCATCGACTTTGGTATCACCGGCGCCCCCTGGACTAAGGGGGTGAGAAAAGACGAGGTAGGCGGGTCCGTTATCATCGGCGGTCACCGGAAAAAGACGGAAAAGGTGTTGCTATACCTGAGGCGTATGTATATGCCCCTGCAGAACTATAAGGATTTGGAACCGGAATTTTTAATCGGGTATTGGCAGCGGCAAAAGGACATCATTGCCGTTACCCATTTTGCAGATCTCATGCCCGAGGTTTTGTTTCTGGATGATGCCCACAATATTCTGAGGGAGGAACTCATTGAAAAACGGATCACTTACAAGACCGAAAAATATTATGCCACCCACACAACCCCCTCCCTGAAAGAGGAGATCATCCAGACTAAAAAACGGATGAGAGTCCGGGCGGAACAGGAGATATTACGCAGGGTAAATGCCATTCACCTGTATCTTTTGGACCCTGCCCGGAAAAAATATATTTCCCACGACCATATTTTTCAAACCTATATGAAAGATTAAATCCCAGGGCCATTTTATCTTAAGTTCAATGCCCCCTTGTATTTTTTTTATGGAAAAAATATAAGGGGGCATTTGCATATATGGAGGATAATATGAAGCAAGCATTATGGCAGGATCCAAAGATTTGGGCAGGATTGAATAATCCGGATCTGGAAACCAGTGATAGCGACATCCTTATTTTCGGCATTCCCTATGACGGGGGTGTCAGTTTTCGGGCGGGAGCCTGGGAGGCCCCCGATGCATTGAGAAATATCACCTATACCATCTCACCGACCACAGAAGATTTTGAATCCTTTGCAGGTCTGAAATTAAAGGATATGGGAAACGTTGAAGGAGATTCCAGGGAAAACATTTTTGCCAAAGCCGAGTCCCTGACAAAAGATTTAGTCAAAAACGACACATTTTTCATCATGATCGGCGGAGACCATTCGGTAACCATACCCGTCCAAAGGGGGGTAGATGCCGCATTGAATGAACCCTTTGGGATCATTCACATTGATGCCCACTTTGATTTATGCCATGATCAGGATGGAGATACGCTTTCCCATGGATCCACAGAACGCCGGGCCCTTGAACTCAAGAACCTTCAATCTATCCAGGATATATTTTTCCTTGGTATTCGCTCCATTGAGTCTGATGAGGTTAATTTTTATAATGAAAATCCTGTGCAGGTGGCCTCGGCCAAGGAGATATCCAGGCGTGGTGTTGAAGACACCTTGAAACGTGTTAAAAAACAGCTGGCCCACTTGAACAAGATCTATCTGACCATTGACATCGATTGTTTAGATCCTGCCTATGCAGCCGGGACAGGAACACCCCAATTTGGCGGCCTGACCTCCAGGGAGTTGTTGGATTTGCTTGAAGGAATCTTTGATCTTCCCATCATTGGGATGGATATTGTGGAGGTGGCACCCAAGCTGGACGCCTCTTTGACATCTGTCTTTGCCGCCCGCAAACTGGTCACCGAAGTTTGCGGATTTATCAGTAAAAAGCAGGCAAAAAAGAGAGGTAACGCCGTTTAATAAATTGGGAAACATATAAAAAAAAAGGATCCGAACCGGATGCATTGGCCTTGTTATGGGGTTTTTTTGAATCTTAATTCACCCTTTTCTGTAAATTCGAACATGGGTCCCCAGGCTACTTCCCAGTAATAGCCATCAAGATCGGCAAAGTATCCACTGAAGCCGCCCCAGAATGTTTCTTGTGGCTCTTTTACGATACGGGCACCAGCCGACTCTGCACATCTTATTATGGCAGTAACTTCTTCCTTGCTGCCTGCGTTGTGGGCAAGGGTGACGCCACTAAATCCACTGGGAATAATCGGAACCCCCGGAGAAATATCTTCTGCCAGTTTCTCCAGGGGATAGAGAGCAAGCCAGGTTCCCGGAAGCTCAATAAAGGTGATCTCATCAGAGGAAGTGTTTGGCGGTGTGCCAAGTACAGTTTCATAAAATTTTGTAGCCTTGGGTAAATCAGCTACCCCAAGCGTTAGGATTGTGGTTCTTGAAATTTTCATTATCTCTCTCCATGAATATGAGGTGAACAAGTAATTGTGTGATTTAAAGAATTTTTTACATAAAAAGGCAAGTTTATTCAAGGATTTCTCATTTCTCATTTCTCATTTTATTACACATCAAAGTTTTGGATTGTTTTAATCTCGTAAACACAATAGGCCGGTGTTTCATAGGGGTGAACTTCCATTAGCTTCCTCAAAACCGAAGTTATGTATATATCCTGAATAACCATTTCAACTTTGAATTCGCGTACCTGTTCTATCCTGTTTTTATCTCCGATAAAAGGACTGCTGCCATTTAGCGGTCTGAATTGCCCCATGCCTTCGGCTTCCCATGAGCAGGAATCATAATTGCCTATTTTCCCGGCACCTTTTTCAAAAAGAGCTGTTTTCACTTGCTCAAGGTGTGATTCAGGCACATAAAAGCATAATTGATACATATACCCTCCTTTACAATTAGTGTCAGGTTTACGCTATCTCCATATGCCAGGATAAAATCCGTGGGGGCAAATTGTTTATGGAGAAACCTCTACCCTGTTGCGGCCGTTCTGTTTTGCAGAGAACAATGCCTGGTCGGCCTGTTTGAGCATTTCTCCAATATCTTTGATACCCGTATCCCATTGGGTAACCCCAAGGCTTGCAGTAATTGAGATTTTTTCTTTGTCCTGGAGAATGTAACTTGTCTCAATGGCCTGCCTGAACCGTTGCGCCGTGACAAGGGCCCCAATGGAGTCTGTGTCTGGAAGAAGTATGGCAAACTCCTCCCCTCCGATCCGGGCGAAAATATCCACCTCCCTGATGCATTTTTCACCGGTTTGGGCAAAATGTTTTAAGACCAGATCTCCCATATCATGGCCGTGGGTATCGTTGACTTGCTTAAAATAGTCGATATCCAGCATGATAAGGGACAGTCCGCCTTTGGAATAGCGTCTCTGCCGCCCCAGTTCAATTGCAGCCAGGCGCATGAATTGCCTGCGGTTGCAGAGTCCTGTCAAATAGTCTGTGGTGGCAATCTTTTGGAGTTCATCCCGGTATTGCCGCTTTACCGTGATATCATCCATCATCCATATCACACCCTTTGACAGGTCCGGGGGGGTGGAGGGGTCTATGGCCTTTCCCGAAAGGGTACACCAGACAGGGGAGCCATCCTTTTTTTTGAGCTGGTATTCAACCTGGCTCTGCTCTCCATGAACCAACCGGTTGAAATATCTTTTTCCAAAGTCCTCAAAGCATTCCCGGGAAAGATGAAGCTCTTGCATACTCAGGCCCACCATGGACTCGGGGGTCTCATATCCCAGAATGTCTGCCAGCCGTTGGTTTCCCTTGTGAAGAATCCGACTTCCTTTGAGAAACATGATTCCCACCCGGCCGTTTTCAATTATGGCGGTCAGTTCGTCGAGGGTCTTTTTCAACTGCCTTTCCATCCGCTTTCTTGCGGTGATGTCCCTGAATTCGGTCACCCTTACCATGCGGCCCTTGTAGGGGACTGCCTTGCCCTGGATTTCCATCGAATAGACAGACCCGTTCTTTCTGGCGCCTTCCACATCATAGGGAGCCTCATCACCTTGGGCAATCTTTGACTTTACGACCTTTTGCCAGGAGGGGGCGATGAGTTTAAATCCGTCCATGCCGATAATTTCTGTGGGGGTATATCCTGTCATGGTTGAAATTGCCTGGTTCGCATCAATTATTTTCCCCTGGTCATGGATGGCAATGCCACTGAAGGAGGCTTGGTGGAGGCCCCGGAATCGGGCTTCACTGTCCCTGAGTTCGTGTTCAACACGCTTTCGTTTTTCAATGTCTGTTTTCAATTGTTTGTTCATGGCGGCAAGCTCGGTGGCCTGATGCTCCATCAGCCCGAGCATCCGGTTTGTTTCCCTGCCCAGCAAACCAAACTCATCCTTCTGGGGAAGAAGGATGCGGGCGGAAAGATCTCCTGACTTTGAGACTTCCAGGGCATGGTCGGTCAATGCAGTGATGGGAGACGTAATGATTTTTTTAAAGAATACTATTAACAACAACCCCATGAACAGCCCGAGAATGGTGAACATAAACATCGAGTAGGCGAAGATGGTCCGTCCTTTTCCCCGGATGGGCCTTTCAAGTTCTGCCCGTATTAGAAATTTATTTTTGCCCAGGGTGTTCGGGAAAAGGGAATATACCATCAGTTGACTACCCTGGTTCTTCTCGATGATGGAGACGGTTGCAGGCCCAAGTTGCTTTGAGATTTTTATTTCTTGATGGGTTAGCCGGTCCGTTATCTCTAAAATTTCAAACATAACCTGGGTTTGTTCCCTGAGCTGTGCCAGGAAAGCATTGGTAAGGAGGCGTCCAAAAACCATGGTTCCCCGGACCGGTCCCTGGTTTTTGCTGGTGATGACCGGGCGGGAGCTCATCAGCATCAAACCTTTATCACTCGTGTGAAGCCCTGAAATCTTAAGTTTGGTCAGTTTTTCTTTTTTCCGGGGGGAATGATCAAGGCTATCGGTTCCAAACAGCAGATATCCGGGCATCCCTGTCAACACCTCTTTTTTCCCTGTATCAAGATTCCACTCTTCACAGAATATTGTTTTATTTTGGATATCGCTTACACAGGCAAGATTCAAACCATTTTTTTCCATGGTATCCCTATTCAGTCTTGTTTCTATAAAGTGGCTGGATGGCGATTTTATAAAATTGTAGAGATCATCCCAGGCTGCCCAATCATGGCACAGGGTGTCAATTTGATGGATTTCTTTTTGGATGGTCCGGATACATCGCTGGATATTTTTTTCAGCTTCACTGATCTCAATGGCTTTAAATCCCGGCAGAATGACATAATGATGAATCCCGAAGTTTGAAATGGCAAACAGGACAAAAAACAGAAACAAAATTATAAGCGCCTTGGTTTTTAAGGGCATTCTCTTCTTTCCTTTGATCGGTGAACATATATTATACGATGTTGTTGATATTACAATATGGTTTGGTTTTATTCAACCCTTCTGAAGTTGGCCCTGTTCCAGCAAACAGCCTTAGCCATTAGCAGTGGCCGTTAGCTAATGGCTAATAGCTAAACGCACAGGTAGAAAAAGGCTTGACACAAAAGACCAAAAGCATGTATATGACTCCAAAGTCATTTTTTTGACCATGGGGTCAATTCGATTTTAGGGGTTGCGCTGGAATTTTTCCAGGACAACCCTTCATTGTTTTTAAAAAGGGTATTCATCATATGGCGGGTGTCAGCAGGAAAAAAGAATTGGTTGATAATTTGGTGAAAGCTGAAATTGTGGAGACTGTTTTAGCCCTTATTAAAGAGGAACAATCAATTACCATGGATGAAATTGCACGACGCTGCAGCGTGGCCAAGGGTACCTTGTACAATTATTTCAAGGACAAAAAAGCCCTGATGCAGTATGTCCATCACACGGTTCTTTTCCCCATCAAAGATTCCAACAAGGCCATATTTGAAAAGCCCGGAGACCCCACTCTCCGGCTGCATGAATTTATTGATTCAGCATTTTGCCTTCCCGAGGATGTTTCCCTGTATTTTCGGTTTGTTCAGCAAAAAAGAACCGTGGCCAATCAAATTGATGAACGGTTTGAGGTTGTCATGCGTCCGCTGATCAGATTTTGCCGCCAGGGCATCCAAGAGGGCTTTTTCATAGATGTAGACCCCTTTGTTTTGGCAGAAATGATTTACGGCACTGTTATCGGATCACTGATATCCATGCAAATCAGAGGGGATGGAACACTTGACAAGAAAAAGATAGACAAGAAAAAAATGGATAAAAAACAGATGGACAAGAAACAGATGGACATAGAAAAAATCAAACAAGATATCATACGTCTTGTCGACAGAATTACACTACCTAGCAGGAGAAAAAAATGAAAATGAAAATATTGACCGGGTTAAGCGTTTTGGTCCTTTTAGCCGTTGGTTATTTTTTGTTCACAGGCAAAGGACAGGTACCGCCAGTCCAGGCCCAGAAACAAGAGGCTCCTCCTGTTGAAGTGAGTGTCCATACGATCAAACAAGAAGAGGTGATCTTAACCAAAGATCTTTCCGGACGGACTTCTGCCTGTCAAATAGCCGAAATTCGTCCCCAGGTTTCCGGGATTGTTCTCAATCGCTTGTTCACCGAAGGAAGTAATGTAAAAAAAGGGCAGCAGTTGTATCAGATTGATCCTGCAACCTACCAGGCGGCACATGACAGTGCCCTGGCCGGTCTTGTTAAAGCCCGGGCAGACCTGGAAGCGGTTGAGCCCAAAATGAAGCGATATGCCAGCCTTGTAAAATTAGGAGGCGTAAGTCACCAGGCCTATGATGATGTAGTGGCCGCTCTTGCCCAGGCAAAAGCCGCGGTAACGGTTGCCAGAGCCAATGTGGCAACGGCTAAAATTAGCCTGGGGTATACCCGGGTGTTTGCACCCATATCCGGCAGGATCGGCAGATCATCGGTCACAAAAGGTGCCCTGGTAACCGCTGGTCAGGCAACAGCCCTGGCAACCATACAAAATCTTACCCAGATATATGTGGATGTGAATCAATCCGCCAGAAATATGATGAAACTGCGCCGACAGATGACGGCCCAAACCCGAAATCCCGAAGCTCTTTTGTTCATCGATGGTGAAACCAATGCCTATACCGGCAAGGGGAAAATTCTTTTTTCCGATGTTACCGTGGACGAGGGGACCGGCATGGTTCAACTGCGGATACTCTTCCCCAATCCGGATAATGAATTGCTTCCCGGGTTGTTTGTCAGGGCGCGCATTGAGCAGTCGAGACAAGAGAATGCCATCACCCTGCCCCAGCAGTGTCTGGTGCGGAATGCCGATGGCAGTACAATTGTGTGGATTGTTGACGAGACCGGCACGGTCAATACCCGCCCCATAACGGTTTCCCAGGTAATCGGCGATAAATGGCTGGTGACCTCGGGTCTGAAGGTTGGGGACAGAGTGGTGGTGGCAGGTTTGCAAAAAATCCGCCCCATGGCACGCGTAACAATTGTGGAAATGCCCTCTTCTAAAAGTTGATAACAGGATAAACAAATGTCGAAATTTTTTATAGAACGACCCATATTTGCCTGGGTGATCGCCATTGTCATTATGCTGGCAGGACTCTTTGCCGTAATGACCCTGCCCATAGAACAATACCCGAAAATTGCACCGCCCAGCATCAGTGTTACCACGGCCTATCCGGGTGCATCCGCCAAAATACTGGAAAACAGTGTCACCCAGGTTATTGAGCAGAATCTGACAGGAATTGATTATCTGCGGTATTTTTCTTCCGCAAGCGATGGCAGTGGCCAGCTGTCCATCACCCTGACATTTGAACCGGAAGCAGACCCTGATATCGCCCAGGTTCAGGTTCAAAACAAGGTGCAATCCATCACAAGCCTTTTGCCCCAGGAAGTTCAGTCCCAGGGCGTTACCGTGACCAAGGCCACCCAGAGTTTTTTGCTGATTGTGGGACTGTATTCCGAGGACGGCAGCATGGATGAGCATGACATTGGAGACTATATCAAGTCCAATCTGGCAGATCCCGTAAGCCGGGTTCAAGGTGTAGGGAATTTGACCGTGTTCGGACAACCGCATTCCATGCGAATCTGGCTTAACCCGGAACAATTGCACTCCTATGGGTTGATGCCCTCGGACGTAAAATCAGCCATCCGGGCCCGGAACTCGGATATTACCCCGGGCCAGTTGGGCGGGGCACCGGCAATGAAGGGGCAGCAAATAAATGCCACCATCTCGGCCCAATCCAAATTGCAGACAGTGGCCGATTTTGAAGAAATTCTGATAAAGGTGAATCCCGATGGCTCCCAGGTTCGCCTCAAAGAGGTTGCAAAAATAGAGCTGGGCGCGCAATCCTACGATACCGTGGCCCGGTACAATGGAAAGGAAGCATCGGGTATGGCTGTCAGCCTTGCCACGGGTGCCAATGCCCTTGATACGGGCAAGCGGGTTAAGGCAAAACTAAAGGAACTTACTGCCTTTATGCCGCCGGGGCTCACCGTTGTGTACCCCTATGATACAACCCCCTTTGTCAAGCTTTCCATTGAAGAGGTGGTAAAGACGCTTTTCGAAGCCATCCTCCTGGTCTTTGTTGTCATGTATATCTTTTTACAGAACTTCAGGGCGACCCTGATCCCGACCATTGCGGTGCCTGTGGTTCTGCTGGGCACCTTTGGGGTTCTGTCTGCCTTTGGTTTTACCATCAATGTGCTGACCATGTTTGCCATGGTTTTGGCCATAGGGCTGCTGGTGGATGATGCCATTGTTGTGGTGGAAAACGTTGAGCGTCTCATGGCCGAAAAAGGACTCGCTCCCAAAGAAGCCACCAAAGAATCCATGGAGCAGATCACCGGTGCACTGGTGGGAATTGCCCTGGTTCTCTCTGCTGTATTTATTCCCATGGCCTTTTTCAGCGGTTCCACAGGGGCGATCTACCGCCAGTTTTCCCTTACCATTGTCTCGGCCATGTCTCTGTCGGTTCTGGTGGCCCTGGTTCTGACACCGGCCCTGTGTTCCACCCTGCTCAAACCCATTGCCCACAAAGAAAGCAGAAAAGGGTTTTTTGGCTGGTTTAACACAAGTTTCAATGGGCTGAGACAGTCATACCGAAAAAGTGTGGGATATATTGCGGCAAGATCCATCCGGTTCATCATGATTTATCTTTGCATCATCGGGGGACTGGTTTACTATTTTCAATTGCTGCCCACCGCCTTTCTGCCCGATGAAGACCAGGGAATGATGATGATGATGGTTTCCGCCCCCCCCGGCGCCACCCTTGAGCGGACCCGGGAAAGCGTAAAAAAGGTGGAAACCTATTTCATGAACCAGGAAGCCGAAAATGTCGAGAGCATCTTCACGGTGACAGGTTACAGCTTTGCAGGGCAGGGACAAAATGTGGGGATGGGCTTTATCAATCTCAAGGACTGGGACCAAAGAAGTCGGCCGGATCAAAATTCTGCTGCCATTGCCCAAAGAGCCATGGGCAGGTTATACCCCATCAAAGACGCCTCTGTGTTTGCTTTTATTCCCCCACCGATTATCGAGCTTGGGAATGCCACCGGGTTTAATTTCCAGTTGCTGGACCAGGCCGGCCTGGGACATGAAGCCCTGGTCAACGCTAAAAATATGATGCTGGGCATGGCATCCCAGGATCCTAGCTTTGTGGGTATTCGGCCCAACGGTTTGGCAGACGTGCCCCAGTATAAACTTACGATCGATTACGAAAAAGCTGAGGTTATGGGGCTTTCCACTGCAGACATCACCAATACCCTGACCACTGCATGGGGATCCACCTATGTGAATGATTTCATGGACAAGGGGAGGGTTAAAAAAGTGTATATGCAGGGGGATGCGCCCTTTCGGATGCATCCTGAAGATATAGAGAGATGGTATGTTCGCAACCGAACAAAAGAGATGGTGCCCTTTTCATCCTTTGCCAAGGGGTATTGGACCTATGGGTCCCCCAAACTTGAGCGATACAATGGGGTCTCCTCCATGGAGATTCTGGGTGCCCCGGCACCGGGGGTCAGCTCCGGAGATGCCATGAAAACAATTCAGGAACTTGCTGCAAAACTGCCCCATGGCATCGGGCTTGAATGGACGGGAATCTCCTATGAAGAAAGAATGGCAGGGTCCCAGACAAGTCTATTATATGCCGTGTCTCTTTTGTTTGTGTTTCTCTGCCTTGCGGCATTGTATGAAAGCTGGTCCATTCCTTTCTCGGTCATGCTCATTGTTCCTTTGGGGATTGTGGGGTCTGTTGCTACCACGCGGATGGCAGGGCTTTCCAATGACGTGTATTTTCAAATCGGGCTGCTCACAACCATTGGTCTTGCATCGAAAAATGCCATTTTGATTGTTGAATTTGCAAAAGATCTCCATGAAAAAGGGCATAATATAGTCGAGGCTGCCATGACAGCTGCAGAACAAAGACTTCGTCCCATACTCATGACATCCCTGGCATTCATCCTGGGGGTGACCCCCCTTGCCCTGTCAAACGGTGCCGGATCTGCCAGCCAGAACGCCATCGGCATCGGGGTCATCGGCGGAATGGTGGCGGCAACAACCCTTGCCATTATATATGTTCCGCTATTCTTCATTATCATTGAACAATGGACGGACAAGAGAAAAAAGGCCACGGCCGGAAATGAGGTGGAATATGTATAATAGAACACTGGCAATTGCCCTGGCGCTTGTGGTAATTGCGCTCATTCCCATGACCGGCTGTAGCATGATTCCTGAATACCAGCGACCGGAACCACCTGTCACAACAACCTGGCCCCAGGGCAATGCCTATCCGGCCCCGGAGGTTGATAAAAAAACAGAAACCGCCCCAGCATCAGGCACCCCAGCGGCCAATCCCATGGTATCGGATATCGCATGGAGAGATTATTTTAAATCTCATCACCTTAAGGCCCTTATTGAAAAAACCCTGGAAAATAACCGGAATCTGAGAGTGGCTCTGCTTACCATTGAGCAGGCAAAGGCAGCCTACAGAATACAGCGCTCGGATAGCCTGCCGACCATTGCAGGAGGCGGGGAGTTCTCCAGAACAGGGATACCCGAAGACATAAGTTCCACGGGAAGATCCACGACCAGTTCCAAGCTGAGTGCAAATCTTGCGGTGACAGCCTATGAACTGGATTTTTTTGGAAGGGTCAAAAGTTTGAATCAGGCAGCCCTTGAAAATTATCTGTCAACCGAGGAAGCATTTTTAAATACCCGTATTGCATTGATCGCCCAGACCTCGGACGCCTATATGGGCTATCTGGCATATAAAAAACTGCTGTTACTGGCAAAAAATACACTTACGGCACAACAAGCGACATTTGCCGTGGTCAAACAACAATATGAGGTAGGTTCCGCCGCCCAGCTTGATCTGGCCCAGGCAGGGACCTCGGTTGAAAGTGCCAGGGTATCCATTGCCCAGTATACCCGTCTGACGGCACAGGCAAAGAATGCCATTGTTCTGCTGGCAGGCTCCGGTGTGGAACAGATTCTGGATAACAGCGAGACCATCGACACGGTTCAATTCATGGAAGATATTCCCACGGGACTGCCTTCTGCTATTTTGCTGGCACGACCCGACATCAAAGGGGCAGAGCACCGGTTGAAAGCGGCCAATGCGGATATTGGAGCTGCCCGGGCAGCCCTGTATCCCGCCATCAGCCTTACCGGATCCGTTGGGCTTGCCAGTGACAGCCTGTCCTCTTTATTTTCGTCGGGTGCTGCCTGGGCATGGAATTTTGCCCCTTCGGTTTCCATCCCCATATTCAATCGGGACGGCCTCAATGCAAGCCTGGATACTGCCCTGGCCAGTGAAAAAATAGCGGTGGCCGAATATGAAAACGCTCTTCAGACAGCCTTTAGAGAGGTGGCAGACCAATTGGCTGCAAGGGGAACCTACAAGTACCAGCTGGCAGCCCAGAATGCATTGGTTGACGCCAGCCAACAAGCATATGAATTGTCCAATGCCAGATATCAAAACGGTATCGATGATTTTTTGACGGTCCTGGATTCCCAGAGATCTCTTTTTGCGGCCGAGCAGGGTGCGGTAACAGTCAAGCAAGCCTATTTGAGTAACCTTGTTGTCCTGTACAAAGTGCTTGGCGGAGGACAATTATAATGGGATCACGGCCGGAAGTGGCTGCTTCCGGCTACAGGTTTTTAATCCCCCTGCTGGCGTTGCTGTCCGCCTTTCCACCGCTGTCCACGGATATGTACCTGCCGGCCATTCCCTATCTGGGGAAATTATGGTCAGTGGATCTGAAAACCATAAATCTGACCCTGATCTGCTTTTTTTTGAGTTATAGCCCGGCTTTGCTGGTGTATGGACCGCTTTCAGACCGTTTCGGCAGGCGAGTTCCCCTGCTGGCCGGACTGGCTCTGTTCATACTGGGCAGTCTTTTATGTGCTGTTGCCGGGTCGATACAGGCCTTGATCCACGCTAGAATACTTCAGGGTATTGGGGCTGCAGCCCCTTCGGCCCTGGGGCTTTCCATTACCAAGGATTATTATACGGGACCTGAGCGTCATAAAATACTGGCCATCATTGGTATTATTGTTGCCCTTGCACCCATGATCGGGCCGACATTGGGGTCCTGGGCCATGCTGTTTGGTGACTGGCACCTTATCTTTATCCTCCAGGCCGCCGTTGCCATCATTTCCTTTGTCGGTGTTCTCAGAATACCTGAAACCAATACCACCCTCCGGCAGATTCCCCTGATTAAAATGGCCGGGCCCTATGTCTCCTTGTTCAAAAATTTACGGTTTATACTGTTTACCCTGCTGTTTGCAGTTTCCATGTGTTCATTTTTTGCCTTTATTGCGGCCTCGTCGGAAATTTATATTGTTGGATTTGGGGTGTCAGAACAGGCCTTTGGACTGTATTTCGGAATAAATGCCCTGTCTTTGATGGCAGGATCTTTTCTGTGCATGAAGCTTGTGATGAAACTTGATGACATGCTGTTGATTGGGCTTGGATTTGGCGGTATGGTGGTGGGCGGCCTGCTGCTTGTGGTGATGCCCCAGTCACAGGTATTGTTCTTTACCCTGCCCATGTGCTGTATTTCCTTTGGTTTCGGCCTGACCCGTCCCCTGTGCGTTAACCTGGTCCTGGAGTCAGTGAACACGGATATAGGATCTGCCTCTTCGATGATGATGTTTGCCAATTTTATTTTCGGTGCCCTGGCCATGGGGCTCATTTCCCTGTGCGGAGAATGGAAAATAATGACCATCGGATTCATCGCTGTATTATCAAGCCTGTTAACACTGGCTGTCATCAGGAAAAGTCGCTCTTTTTCATAAGAACTTCGAGCTCCTGTTTTCGATGGCAGGCCACCTGGTGACCGGTTTGGACCTGTTCGAGCACGGGCTGTTTTATCCTGCAGAGGTCAATGGCAAAGGGGCATCTTGTATGAAACCTGCAGCCATCCGGCGGATCAATGGGGCTTGGCACATCCCCTGACAAGACGATTCTTTTGGACACCCTGCGGTCGGTTGAGGGGATTCCCGACAAAAGGGCAATTGTATAGGGATGCCTAGGCCTTGCAAAAAGATCTTCAGTCCGGGCGATCTCAATGATTTTCCCAAGATACATCACCACAATCCGTGTACTGATATATTTAACCACCAAAAGATGGTGGGTGATAAAAACATAGGTTAGGTTGAATTCCTGTTTAAGTTTTTTCAATAGATTCAATATTTGGGCCTGTACCGACACATCAAGGGCAGAAGTTGGTTCATCTAAAATTATCAATTCAGGATTGGTGGCAATAGCTCTTGCCACTGCTATCCGCTGGCGCTGGCCTCCGGAAAATTCATGGGGATAGCGTAGCAGATGGTCCTGGGATAATCCCACAAGCTCAAGCAGAGAAATCACCTTTGCATTCAGCTTTCGGCTGCTTAATTTTTCCTGGACCCGGATGGGCTCGGCAATGATATTTTTAATGATCATTCTTGGATTAAGGGAGGTTGTGGGATCCTGGAAAACCATCTGCATTTTACCGTTCAGCCCAAGTTTTGCAATCCCTTGTTTGCCCAGTTTCTCCAAAGCAATGCCAGGAGAGGAGTCACTGTTTTCAGGATAGTAGAGAATAGAGCCGGAACTGGGCTTATGAAGTCTGAGAATGGTTTTTCCGGTGGTGGTCTTGCCGCAGCCTGATTCCCCCACAACACCGATGGACTCGCCGCGGTGAATCGTAAGGTCAATGCCGTCAAGTGCCTTGACCGAATTTACCTGGCGCTTTAAAATACCGCCAAGAATGGGATAGTGTTTTTTTATCTGCTTTAATTCAAGAAGTTTTTCCATGGTCATATCCTGGGCAATCATGATTTAGATGTATATAAATAACAGGCCACCTGGTGATCCAGGCCAATGGTTTCCAGCTGGGGTGCCGCAGTTTTGCAGATTTCCATTGCATGTTCACACCTTGGGTGAAAACGGCATCCTTCAGGAGGAGAGACAAGATTGGGAACATTTCCGACAATTGTTTTTAACTCCCCCTGCTGGGAAATTTTGGGAACTGACTCGAGCAGGGCTTTTGTATAGGGATGTTTTGGATTGTCAAATATCTTATCAACACTGCCGATTTCACAAATATTTCCCGCATACATAACCCCGACCCGGTCACAGGTTTGTGCAACAATGCCAAGATCATGGGTGATGAGCAGGATGGATGAAATAATCTGACGCTGCTTTAGGTCATCCAGCAGCTCGAGTATCTGGGCCTGGATCGTGACGTCGAGATTTGAAGTGGCTTCATCGGCAATCAAAAGAACCGGGTTTGAGGCAAGGGCAATGGCAATGACAACCCTTTGCTTCATGCCGCCGGACAAATTATTGGGATATTGGCAGACAATGTTTTCAGGATTTGAAATACCCAGCACGGTGAGAAGTTCAATGGATTTTTGGACAGCCATCTTCATCACCCCCCTGTCCCAGCGGCTGACCAGGGGAATTTTCTTTAATATTTTTAAAACCATTGAATCGGGATGATCCAGACTGTATTTATACAAAGGTTTTAAAAACCAGAAAACAGTTACCCCACAATCCCCTGTCCGTTTAGAATCGGGCAGGTCAGAACCTGAATCTGGCCGAAGAATACTCTGTATCATCTCTTGTCTTTGATGAACACAATAGCTTTCTGCTATCTGTTCACCAATGGTCATGATGGGGTTTAGTGCGGCATTTGGCTCCTGGAAAACCATGGAGATCAGATTGCCCCGTAAATTTTCCATAAAAGCCTCGCTTTTGGACAATAGCTCCATTCCACTATCCGGGCCTTCAGGATCAGGGAAAAAATTAATTTCACCATTTTCAATTTTTCCCGGTTCCTGGACAATCCCCATGATGGATCTTACGGTGACGCTTTTTCCGCAGCCCGATTCTCCCACAAGCCCAAAGGTTGAACCATGGTCTACACTGAAAGAGATCCGATTAAGCGCCTTTACCACTCCTTCATAGGTATAAAAGTTTGTTACAAGATTTTTTATATCAAGAATTTTTGCCATGGATTCTATTTCCTTCTCAATTTTGGATCAAATGCATCCCTGAGTGCATCTCCGAACAGATTCCAGGCCAGGACAAACAAAATCATGAATGTGCCCGGAAAGACAATGGTGTACCAAAACTTCAGAGGATCACCCGCTGGCCCCACAATATAGTTCCTTGCCATGGCAAGCATCTGTCCCCAGTCAGCAAATCCAATGGGGGCGCCAAGGCCGATGAAACTTAAGAATGCCGCAGTCATAACAATGGAACCTGCATCCATGAAGGCAATAACCATTACCGGGTATACAGCATTGGGAAAAACATGGCGCAGCATGATTTTAAAATTTGAGACTCCCATGGACCTTGCAGCCAGAATATAATCTTCATTGACCACGGGCAAAACCCCTGCACGCATTACCCTGGCATACCGCCGCCAGACCACAAGGGTCAGGGCAATCATGATATTATCCAGCCCCCTGCCAAAGGCCACCACAAAGGCCATGGCCAGGATGGTAAAGGGTATGGCAAAAAATACATCCACCACCCGCATTATGATCTCATCAATCCAGCCGCCATAATACCCGGCTGCTATGCCCAGGCTTGCCCCGATGAGAAAGGCACTCAACACGACAACGATACCAATCTTGAATGCGCTTCTTGTTCCCCATATTACACCGTAAAAAATATCATATTGTCCCGAGGTTGTTCCAAAATAATGGTCGCTGCTGGGTGCCTGGGGCGTCATGGAATACCCTTGATGGGGCATCATATAGGGTCTGTGTTTATACTTGGGAGGGGCAATATAGGGGGCAAAAATGGCCACCAGGGTAAAGGCTGTCAACAGAACAATGCCGATGATGGCAGACGGGTTCGTAAAAATTCGTGTTAGGGTGAACTTCAACTCTTTTAGTTTGGGGTGCCGACTTTCTGATATATCCATATTAACTCAACCTTATTCGCGGATCAATGACCGCATAGAGGATATCAATGATCAAATTGAAAACAACAT
Source organism: Desulfobacteraceae bacterium (assembly GCA_016744295.1). Lineage (GTDB taxonomy): Bacteria > Desulfobacterota > Desulfobacteria > Desulfobacterales > Desulfobacteraceae > NBML01. The sequence goes on from JADGEQ010000023.1 coordinate 61,406, forward strand.
AGATCAATCCTAGAAAAATGCTGATGGCCATGACAATGGGGATGTCGAGCTGGGTGGCAGCCTTGACAAGCAATAATCCCAGACCTGCCCGGTTAAATATGAATTCAACGGAAACGCTGCCTTCGATGGAAAGGGCAATCAGCCAGCCGGCAACCGTAATGGCCGGCAGCAGTGCATTCTTTTTAACATGCCTGTTGATGATGGTTTTCTGATCCACGCCCTTGGCCCTGGCCGTGATCACATAGTCCTTTGATATCTCTTCGAGCATACTTGAACGCATGACCCGGATCAGTATGGCAATAATGACGGTGACCTGGGTTATCATGGGCAGTATAAGGTGTTTTAAGGCATCCCAGAACACGGCAAAATTTTTGTTTAGCAACCCGTCAATGGTGTACATACCGGTGTATTGAACAAATTGATCAGGATTGTTTCTGATAAAATCGTCAATGGAATCGGAAATAACTCCCGGCGGAAAAATCTGGAACAATGAGTAGAAAATCATCAAGAGCATCAGGGCAAATAAAAAGGTGGGCAAAGACCAGCCAATGATGGAAGAGATCCTGATCGTATGGTCCATAAAGCTGTCTTGATGGGACCCGGCCCAGGTCCCAAGCCAGAGCCCCAGGGCAATGATGATGGGCATGGAAAAAAGATTTAATTCAATGGTGACCGGCAGGTATTTAACGATGGCATCAAGGGCCGGGGATGCTGCCACAATTGAATATCCAAAATTCCCTTTGGATATCTCTTTTATCCATCTTGCGTACTGAATATGAAAGGGTTTATCAAGACCATACTTCTGAATAAGCCTGGGGATTTCTTTTACCTGCTGGGGTGATTGTATAAATGCCGCTGCCCTTCTTTCCGGACTGAATGTCAGTAAAATCGAGAACATCAGCATGGAAACCCCAAACAGCACGACAACCATAAACATGAGTCTTCTGGCAATAAATGCAGCCAAATTAATACCTATCCTGTTTGAATAACTGGTTTAATAAAGGTTTAACCGTTTTCTTGGTGGGAAAGATGCCACAAACAGCAGGTCTTCTGCTGTTTATGGCATCCTTACCGAATGCCTGCAACACTATTTGAGCTGGTAGAAAAAAGCCTGGGTTCCGTCATACATTGGATTTGGCTGGAACCCTGAGATGGTGTTGGTAAGGCCTTTGGCGCCAAGCCTCTGTATAATTGTAACCCCGGGAATATCCCTGGCCCAGATATCTTGTATCTGATGGTAGAGCTTGCGCCTCTCATCAACCACGGCAGTTTCAATGGCCATTGTGATGAGTTTATCAACTTCAGGGTTGTTGTAGCCAATATATTTGGAATAATACCCATTGGAATGAAGATGGGGAAATGCAAAATTGTGGGGATCAGGATAATCAGCCCCCCAGCCCACTACAAACACAGGAAGCCTGCTCTGGTGGATTGCAGAAAGATATTCTCCCCAGTCCATGGCTGCCACTTCAAGTTGGAATTTTGGGTTAAGGGAGGCAATGTTTTCAGCCATCATGGTTGCAGCCACCCGTCTGATTTCCCTGCCGGTATTGTGAAACAGGGTCAGCTTAAACCCCTTTTTCCAGACCTGGCCGCCCATGGCCTTTCTCAGGTATTTTTCAACCTTGTCCATGTCAAATTCAGGGTGAAATGTTTTTTTCTGAAATGCAAGGCCGTCGATTATGGGATTGGAAGGCACACTGCCAAGTCCGTTTGCAACCTCATTGATGATGGCATTATAGTCAATGGCATGGCTGAAGGCCAGTCTGATATCCCTGTCCTTGAAAAAGTTTGATGGAATTCCCCGGCCGTCAAATTTTCCAGATCCCACATAGGGGTTGCCGGTCATGTTGATCTGCTGGTTAAACATGGCACTGGTAACACTGAGGTTGGGGTATTTATACAATTTTATGCCGGGATTTTTTTCCATTTCAGCATAGTATTGGGCCGGGATTTCAATGTCATTGACATCATTGTTGAGAAACATCATTTTCCGGGTTGACCATTCAGGAATTATTTTGATTCTCACTGTTTTGTACACAGGCTTTTCACCCCAGTGATTGTCAAAGCGTTCAAGAATAATTTCCCTGCCCGGCTCCCATTTTTTTTTGTAATAGGGACCCGTGCCATTGGTAATATCGTGCAGAGGCTCTTGTCCTGTATCAGGGCCGTTGTATTTTGCCGCATTGCTGATATTGCCGTCCCAGCAATTGTTTTTAATGCACCACTCTTTGTTGAGAATGGAGTTGGCAGCATAGGTAAAAATTCCCATGAGGGGAGGAAAGGGCTTGGGCAGATGAAATACGATTGTATCTCCTTTTGCCTCCACGGCTTTATCAATTTTATCAAAAATTCCAGGTCTGGGCTTTCCATCCTTACCCCGGGTAGAACTTTCACCGGTAAGGGGCTCGAGCAGCAGAGCCATTGGCCCGCCTTCACAATCGGTTATCATGTTTCGTTTAAACGAGTAGACAACATCCTGGGGGGTCAGGACGGCCCCGTTGTGAAACTTAACATTTTTACGAATTTTAAATGTATAGGTTTTTCCGTCCTCGGATATCCCCTTGTTGGCAACGCTGGGAACCTGGGTGGCAAGCCTTGGTTCAAACTGGTCTGTATTGGATCCTTTAAAAACGATTAGAGTGTCATAGATGTTGTAGAGTTTTGTTCCGCTCGACGAGTCATAGGCCTTGGCAGGGTCCAGACTCTGAATCGTGGAGATTACAGCAGATACCAAAGTATCGTTCTTGGCGGCATTGGCAGTGGAGATATGATTCAGGCAAAGCCCGATCAAAGCCAGAAAAATAAAACTTTTTTTCATTACACACTCCTCCTTAATTGTCTTTATTAATGTCTAAAAATAATCCTACAAATAATTGTTTTTCACCTGTATCTTTAATCAAATAACTGTTAATAAATATAATCAAATATAAAATTACAATATATAATTAAATATAAAATTACAATACATAATCTAATTTAATATTTTTTTTAAAAGCAATTGTTTTTTATTTTTTTGTGCTGGTATTTTATTATTGCACCTGACAATGACTGGGTGTACAGATTCCAGGGCTGTTACAGATGTTTTGACCCTAAAATATTAACCCTTTCCAATGAGGACGCAGATGATTGATATTAATAGTCTGATCAAAAAATTTGACTTTGTAAGACTGGCAGGAACAGATGGTGAAGTCAGGGCCAGGACGATCATATTATCCTGTCTTGATGAAATGGGAATAGACACCAGTCTTGAGCCCTTCGATTTTACAGGATCTGATAACGGCAGGGCCGTCATCGCTTTTAAAGAGAGAACCTTTAACGGCTATCCCTTTGGCCTGAATGAATCTGTTCAATTTACAGGAGAACTCGTATTTGTCGAAAATCCCGAGGCATTAAAGGCAGCAGAAGGAACCTATGCTGACAAAATTATCCTCTCCTACGGCAGTATCCCCCATCTTCAAAAAACGTTGATCGCAAATCAGGCCAAGGGTTTTATCTCTGTAGGGCCTCCCTATACAAAGGCTGCGGCCATGACTATTTCACAAAATGAATTTACCAAAGGATATGTTCCCTGTCTTACGCTGGACCATGACAATGGCCTTGAAATGATTGCCATGGAAGGGGAAATTGCCACAATCACCATGACCCAGGAGGTAAAAAAAAGAACAGGCTATAATATTATTGCCCATATGAAGGGAACAGGCCCTGATAAATTACTAACCTATCTTGTTGCCCATTATGATTCTGTTGCCAGGAGCAAGGGGGCAAACGACAATGCAGGGGGCGTCATATCTCTTTTAAAAATAGCAGAGCATTTTAAAAAAAATCCCCCCCAAAGGGATCTTAAAATAATCTTTTTCTCTGGTGAGGAGTATGGAATGCTGGGCAGCAGCAGCTATGTTGAACATCATACAGAGGAGATAAAAGACAGGGCCAGGCTTGTTATCAACATTGACGGAGCAGGTGACGCCCTGGGGCTTAATAAATATTTTGTCATCGGCACAGCTGCCATGCTTGGATATATTGATGGCATCAGCAGGGAAAAAGGGCTTGTCTTTCAAAAAAATCTGGACATCTTCAGCAGCGACTGCATGGCGTTTGCTAAAACCGGCATCCCCAGCATAAACATTGAAAAATGCCTGGGAAAGGGGTCTTTTTACTATCACACACCAGACGACAATGCTTCTAACAATAGTGAGCAAGGGCTCAAGACGCCTATTAAGTCAGGAATAATCCTGTTAACACGAATTTTAAACAGTGAAATTTTTCCCATTGACAAGAAAATAGATCCTGATTTAAAGAAAAAGATAACGGAATGGTATAGCAAAACTACAGGATCTTATCTTCAGTCATGATGAACATTTTTTGTTTTGCTTTATATCTTATAACCAATTTCTATTAGTTGGTCTCTCAGACAATGGGGCAATTTGATATGAAAGGGAACATCCTTTCTTGCCTTGTGGGCCAAAATACACTGACAACAAAGACCATGTCTTTCGCATTCCGTTTTCGGACAAGAGCAATATTTGTTTATTTTTATTCGATCAGAACAGTCTTCAGCATTTTTTTTACTTATCATATTTCCACCTGTAATATCCGGTTACATTAATCTTTTACTAAGGCGGCTTCAGCCGCCATTATGCTCCTGCCGATGGTAAACCATATTCTCTTCAGTATTCATTTTTTCAGGAAATGGAACAATCTCATAGATTTCAGTAATTGTGTAAACAGGGGTACTATAATTTTTCATTACCGCTGCGGCTGCTTGCCTTAACGAGGCAATCTCATCTTCAGCTGCATTTTTATCAAATATGCATCGCCAGATAATTTTGGTCCCGTCTAAGGAGGCAGACACAGTTCTAAGACAAGGCACAACGCGCATCAATAGTGCGCGTTGTGCCGAGAGCATTAAATATTCAACGGTATACATTTTAGACTTATTTTTTTCAGAACTGTTTGATAAATCAATAAAGAATGGTGTATCAAATCTTGCACCATTATCATAAATTTTATCATTTTTTATGATATTTGAATAAAATTCCAAGCCTTCAAAATCGCAGACATCTTTTGCATTCTCAGATTCTTGAAATCCTGCTTTAATCACAGCTTCAATTTTATCAAAATTATCGTTGGTCAAGTTTTTTAATACCAGCAAGTCCGCTTGTTTTTTCAATCTATTAAGTCCCTCAATTGGAACCTGTTCAAACTTTGGATTTGGTGCATTACATTCATTAATAATTCCGTTTTCATCAACACCTTTTGTCCACAGTTTAGTCAGTGAGTCAACAAGTAGGTGTCCATTATCCCCACGCTCAAAAACGAGTAATAATATTTTATTTATATTTGGATTGGATAATATATTGGAAAATACGTATCTGGCCCCGTTCGTTGTACGCCAGAATCCTGTTACGGCACTATAATTTGAAATTTTATCTGCAAGCCGCCTTATTTCTTCGGGTGCATACTCTGAACTCCAGGTATAAATAAAACAAATTGCAATGTTAGAGTTTGGATTCCCAAAAATCACATCGCTATTGTTGAAAACCTGAGACTCAGGCATCTTTGTATTGTCAAATATGAATTTTTTAATATCCCTATTCAGAAAATGATCTTTACCAATAATTTTTGTTTTCAAATGTTTACGCCTTATTTAAATTAGCTCAGAAAGTCCAAGTTCCGGAAGTTTTTCAGCCCGGAGTATCCTGTTTCAGTATCCCACCCTCTTAATTCATAAAATTCATCCCGCATTTTTTCGACTAAAAATTGATCCACGTAAGGATGGGTGTCAATCATCCGTGATGATTTCAGAAGAAAAATCAGCCTTTAAGATTTTTCCACACCATCCATAACCTAAAAAATTATCAGCCACATTCGCCTCCTAACTTTTTATTGGTATATCCAATGTTGTTATTTCTAAAACTATCACTTCCTATAACCAAAGCCAAGCTCATTGTACCAGGCTTAATAATGGCTATTGTTGGTGGTTATATTTTGTCAAGGTGAGATTTTATCTTGACGCAAAAAAATTAATACAGTATTGATACTGTATTAATTTAAGGAGGGCCAGGATGATAAAGATTGAAATCAATAAAAAAGATGATAAACCCTTATATGTTCAAATACGGGATCAGTTGGAACAAGCCATTGTTGCCAATGAACTCAAACCAGGTGACAAACTGCCATCGGTGGCTGTTTTAGCAAAAGAAATTGGCGTGACCCAGGCAACTATTCGGCGGGCATTGGAAGACTTGTCTAAGAAGGGGTATACCAAATGCCATGTGGGGAGGGGAACCTTTATTGAAGACACCAAAAGAACGGCTGGAAATCCGGAACACCCATTTTTTTCCAAAGAACCCCAGGAAATTCATGGCTATGGCCTGGGGCCGAATCGCCCGGAATTGCGCTACGCCGCAAGAAGAATGCGGAGAGGCGTTTCTGAAGGGTTGTTGGAACTGATGAATCTGGCTCAACAACAGGGTCTGATTTCCTTTGCAAAGGGCATTCCAGATCCAAAACTGCATGAACCCGACTTCTTAAAAGGCTTGGTAAACGATGCGTTTAAAGAAGATCCTTTAAAATATATGGCGTATTCAGATTGTCAGGGGTTGATGGAACTTCGCTGTGAAATTGCCTCAAGGTATATTAAAAAAGGTATTTCGGTAAGTCCTGAGCAAATATTGATTACAAATGGATCGCAACAGGCAGCCGCACTAGTGGCAATGGAAACTGCGGAAAAAAAACAGCCTGTAATTTGTGAAGCCCCAAGTTTTCAGGGAATCACGGAAACTTTCCTTGCCCATGGTAATTGGGTGGATACGGTTCGCAGGGATGAAAAAGGGCCAAATCCTGAATATTTGAACCATTTTACAGGCCATTCATATCTGTTATATGTCTGTCCTGAACTGCACAATCCTATTGGTACGGATATGTCATCAAACCGACATGACTGCATTGTGAAGTGGGCACAAAATACTAAATCAACACTCCTTGTTGATGATATATTTCAGGACCTGCGGTTTGGCGACAGCCCTTGTAAAAGTTTTATTACGACCTTGGGAGAAGATCAGACTATATTGATTTCCTCTCTTTCAAAAACAGTCATGTCCGGGCTGAGAGTGGGGTGGATGATCAGTTCGCCTGAACGAATCAGAGCATTTACCCGATTAAAAAGATTGATGGATCAGACTTGTCCGCCTTTAATGCAGGGAATTGTCACAAAACTTTTTCAGACTGGAAAATATGATGATCATCTGAATCGGATTCTCTCGATTTATCAGGACCGAAAAAATGTAATGATAGAGAGTCTAAAGCAGTTAATGCCAGAATCTGTTACATGGACAAGTCCGGAAGGTGGATTTTCTCTCTGGGTAACATTACCAGAGGGCTATTCCAGTATAGCCTTACTTTTAGCAGCTGTTGATAAAGGGATTAATTTTTTGCCGGGCCCCTTATTTGATATTGATCAGCGGTTCGTAAAATCCTTCAGGCTAACCTGGGCATGGGTCAACAAAGATGAAATTGCAGAAGGGATTGAAATTCTGGCAGACACAGTTAAAGAGTTATTGCGGCACTCACCCGGTAATTTGGGGTTGAGCGGGTTGGGTAATTTTCAATAGATCGATAAAGGGAGGCATGACCCATGTTATCAAATCCATATTTTTTAGAGTTGATGGTAAAAGAATACCATCGCGCCTTTGAAGATGAAGCAAAGCGTGATCGGCTGGCGAAACTGGCCCGGGCCGGTCATTCGGCGAATCATATTTCAATCCTTGAAATATTTGCAGATTTGTTGATCAGAACCGGTGAGTCAATAAAACGAAGGTATGGTTGTGCACAATTGTCATTTATACCTGAAGCCCAGGACTGCTTGCAAAACAACGATCTTACTCAAAGATATCCATCCACAAATAGCTAGTATCCTTTCTTCCCTCCATTTTTTTGACAGACCTGGGAAGACCTGATAGGTGTTTGTTTGAAAATTTGCTGTTCAGACTTCATTCAAAAAAAGGGAAGGCAAATGAAAACCGGGAAAACGTTGTTGAAAAACGGCTGCATCGTGGATGGCACAGGGAACACCAGATTTACCGGCGATGTTTTGCTCGGGGGGAATAAAATTCTTGAGGTGGCTGCCCATCCGCCGAACACAGATTATGGAGATATTGCCCATGGGGCTATGGATTACGATGCCATTGGCGACAAGGTGATTGACTGTGAGGTGATCGATTGCACGGATAAAGTCATTGCCCCGGGGTTTATTGATATTCATTCACACATGGACTGGTTTCTTGTCTCAAACGATAGGCCGGAATTTACCGATCCCTTTGTTCACCAGGGGATTACATCCTTTGTTGCCGGAAATTGCGGATATGGCGCAGCAGGGTTTAAAAAAGACACCCCCTTCAGGCATCTTTTGGAAGACAACTTGTTTAAGGCCGGCCATACCGGCCTGAAGTGGGACTCACATGCCGAGTATTTCGATTTTTTAAAAGGTGGGATGAGTCATAACCTGCTGGCATTAACCGGGCATGGAACCACGAGAACCTCTGTCAGGGGATATGACGCATCCCCCATGAGACCGGGGGAGACGGGGGCGGTTTTAACTTTGCTGGAAGAATCCATGGACCAGGGGGCCATGGGCATTTCCTTTGGTTTTGGGTATGCGCCGGATCTTTTTTGCACCCATGGAGAACTGAAAAGAGTGGCTGAACTGGTAAAGAGAAAGGAGAAAATTCTGACCGTTCACATGCGGGCGGCTTCTGCTGTTTCAGGAGCATATCCCCTTAGGCCCTTTGGGACACCCCACAATCTTATTGCCCTGAAAGAGGTTCTTGATCTGGCCCTTGAAACAGGTGTCAAACTTCAGATTTCCCATTTGATTTTTGTGGGGTCCAGAAGCTGGAAAACCATTGGCAAGGCAATGGATATGATTGACAGGGCCATAAAACAAGGGGCTGATGTGGGATTTGATATGTTTGCCTATGGCTGCGGGGCCTCTGTTATTACGGGGATTTTGCCCGATTGGTTCATGGCAGACCTTCCCCGGGCCTATCATGATAAAAAACTGTTGAGAAAGCTGAATCTTATGATGAAGATATCCTTCAAACTGCTTGGGTTTGATACAAGGGATATCCATATTGCTTCGGCAAACCATCCTGATCTGGAACAATACAATGGGTTGTCTCTTTTTGAGATTGCTAAAAAAAGGAAGGTTTCTCAATTTCGTAATTACATTGATTTTGCACAAATGAGCAATTCAACAGCCCGGGTTTTGATGCACAAATACAGTACGGATCAAATAACCTGTGAGTTGATGAAGCATCCCGCGGCCCATTTTATGACAGACGCCTGGGTTGAACCCCAGGGGAATCAGAACCCTGCGGCATTTGGCTGTTTTCCCCGCCTGTTGCAGATGGCCCGGGAAAAGAAGGTCCTATCCCTTGAACAGGTTGTTCATAAAATGACAGGGGCCAGTGCCCAAAGGGTTGGTATCAAGGACCGGGGCAGATTGAAACCAAATATGGCCGCTGATATTACCATCTTTGACTGGAACAGGGTGGCGGATAATAATACCCGGGAATTGACCAACCAAAAGCCCGTGGGTATTGAGGCGGTTTTTATCAACGGAAAACAGGTGCTTAAAAACGGAAGAGCCGATACCTCGTCAAACCCCGGGGCGGTGTTATAGGACCGCAAATTTTTTAGCCCATGGCATTTAAATTCTGTCGGATTGATTGTACGCCTTGGCGCAAATTGCATACCAGGCCCCCAATTTTTTTGACCGACAACCTTTTGCCAAATGATACCGGCCACAAAATTTTGCGGCCGGATCATGAAAAAGGCATTGGCTTATAGGGTGAGGCAGGTGCCTACCCCTGCCCAGGAAACATCCGGAGCCTTTGATGCCAAAGCTGCCGCAGCCCTGAAGCCGGTACAATGGCTGGGCCTCCACCTGGCAACATTGAATCGTGAAACCAGTGCCTCCACCACACGGCTGATAAAATCGTTTGAAATGTCACCGATGTGCATACCCCCGGCCACAGTATGAAATTGCCGGGTCCCAAAATGGTGGGATACCTCTTCTAAAATATTGACAACACCGGCATGGGCGCAGCCTAGGAGCACACTCAATCCTTTTTCCCCTTTGACAACCAAAGAGATATCATCACTGAATGGGTCCAATTTCCAGTTTTCACCATTGCCCGGAACTACCAGGTGCTTTGGCCTGTTTAAATACAAAGGGTCTCTTTTATCCATGGGTACTTCCACGGCCCAGACATTTTCTGTGATTTGGGTAAGGCCTTTGACCGGGTGGAGATCCACGGTATCAGTGTTCAGGTGACTGCCGATAAAATGCCCCTTCCCCTGGACCAGGCGCATGTGCAGGGCTGAAAATTCCGGGTGGGCCCAGACGGGTATATCCCCCCTGGCAGTTAGAAATTTTGCCACTCCTCCCACATGATCAAAATGGCCATGGCTGAGAATCAGGTGATCGGTTTTTTTAAGATCCACTCCCAGGAGGCGGGCGTTGGAAAAAAGTGATTCTCCCTGGCCTGTGTCCATGAGAATATTTGAATCCGGGTCAGCCAGATGCATGCTAAGTCCGTATTCACCCATGAGGTCCGGAGACATGCAAAAATTATCTACTAGTATAGTTACCTTCATAATTTCCTTGTGATAATGCTTAAAAAACATATTTAAAAGCAGGTTTATATTTTTATTAATGAATTCCCATGAGATCAGGCAGCCACAATGAAAGGCCTGGGATAAATGTTACCAGGGCCAGTGCAATAAGGCTTGCAATAATAAAGGGGATTACCTTTATGGAAATTTCTTTCAACGGAATTTCTGCAATGTTGCAGGCCACAAAAATATTAAGGCCGATGGGCGGGGTGGCCATGCCTATTGCCAGGTTCATGGTCATGAACACGCCAAATGCAACCGGATCCACTCCGATTTCCCGGATTACGGGAAGCATGATGGGAACAAAAATGAAAAAGGCTGAGGCTGCATCCACGAAACATCCGGCAAAAAGAAAGATTGCATTCATCATGATCAGCAATAAAATTTTGTTCTCGGTCAGGGAAAGCACGGTTTGAGCAATGGCGCTTGCGATGTGACCGGTTGTCAAAAGCCAGGCAAACACACTTGCAAATGCGATGATAAACATCACCACGGCCGAACCCACGGTTGCGTCCACCAGAAGTTTCCATAAATCCTTGAGTTTGATCTCCCGATAGATGAACATCCCTACCATAAGCCCGTATACCACGGCAACCCCTGCGGCTTCGGTGGGGGTGACAAATCCGCCGTATATCCCGCCCAGAATAATTACCGGGGTCAATAGTCCCCAGAAGGCATCTTTAAGCGCAAGCCATCGTTCTTTCCAGGTGCTGGGTTCAACCTTAACCAGATCTGCTTTCTGTTTTTTGATCAAAACAAGGCTTACCCCGATCAGGGCAAGGCCCAGAATGATGCCTGGCACCACACCGGCTATGAACAGACGTCCGATTGAAACTTCAGCCAATACCCCAAAAACGACAAAGGCGATACTCGGCGGGATAACAATTCCCACATTGCCGGAGGAGGCCATGAGGGCCGCGGCAAACCCCTTGTCATAGCCTGCGTTTACCATGGCAGGAATGAGGATGGTACCGATGGCAGCCACAGTGGCAGGACCTGATCCGGATATGGCGGCAAAAAAGCAGGTAACCACAACCGTTACAATTGCAAGCCCGCCTGTTACATGGCCGACCATGACATTGGCCAGCCTGACAAGTCGTTTGGATATTCCTGCATACTCCATGATGACTCCGGCCAGGATAAAAAACGGAATGGCCAGCAGGGTAAACTTGCCCAGGGAGGCATACATTACCGGCGGGAACATGGACAGGGGAAAATCAAAAATCACCAGAGATACAACAGCCGCAAGTCCCAGTGAGATCGAAATGGGAACACCAAGCAGCAGAAAAACAAAGAACATCCCAAACAGAATCCAACCCATTAGTTTGCCTCCCTGGAAATGATTGCCTGACTGGCAATCAAATGGTTCATCTCTTTCACCTGGTTTTTGCAGCTTTGCACCACCCTGATGATGATGAGAAGAGCGCCCAGCGGAATGGATATCCCTGCCACCCACTCGGGGAGGCCAAGTGCCGGGGTGCGCTGGTCAAACAGAGCCTGATTCTTTATCATCTCAATTCCAAACCAGGCCAGAAGCACCATCATGGTGGTGGTCATGGTGCCGGTAAGGTAGATCACAAATTTTTTGGCTTTTGGGGAAAAAAGGTCCGTCAGAATGGTAAAGCCCAGGTGTGCGCCGCGCTTATAGGCCACCGAGGCCCCCAGGAAACTATTGTACACAAACAGGATCACCATGAGTTCCTCTGAAAAAGCCCAGGAGGCATGGATGAAATAACGTGAGATCACATTTCCAAAATTAATGGCAACCATCACCACGAGACTTACAACAATCAACAATTCTTCTAAATAATCGAACAGCTTCACCTTCATATCCCCCAGTTAAGCCCTAGGGCCACAAAATAGACGGGGCTGAATGCCCCGCCTATGTATTTTTAAGAAAACAGCCTATTTCTGATAACCAAAGGTTTTGAGCAATTCCATGCCGATGATGGATTCATACTGGTCATACACAGGCTTTGCCGCCTTGCGAAACGCTTTGATCTGTTCGGGTGTCAGAGAGGAAACCGCCATTTTTCTATCCTTGAACTCCTGGATAAGCTGGGCATTCTTTTTTCGGGCCAGCTCTTTTTGAAATGCCATGGCTTCCTTTGCAGAGGTGAGAAATATTGTCTTTTCATCTGCATCCAGCTTTGCCCATAGTCTTTTGCTGGCACTCATGATGATGGGATCATAGGAAGCATTCCAAAGGGTCATGAATTTCTGGACCTCCTGAAGTCTGGCCGAAGCAATTACATCTGGCGGGTTTTCCTGGCCATCCACTGTGCCCTGCTGGAGGGCGGCAAAAAGTTCTCCAAAATTAATGGATGTTGGATCTGCGCCCAGGGTTTTGAACAGAGAGATAAACATTTTAATGGTCGGAACCCTGATCTTCAATCCCTTCAGGTCGTCGGGGCTGGTTATTGGGTGCTGGTTGTTGGTCACCTGCCTGAATCCTGATTCCCCAAAGGCAAGGGGCTCTATACCGTTTTCTCTGACCATGTCAAAGAGTATCTTTCCTCCAGGTCCTGAAAGGGCCTTATCCGCCTCTTCATAGGAGGGAATGAGCCAGGGCATGAGCGGTACTGTGAAACGGGGGTCAACGATTGTGTAAATAATGGTTGAGCGCATATCAATATCAGAGGCACCCATGCGCAGCATTTCAAGACCCTTGATTATGTTGCCTGCAGCAAGTTGATCACTGGTATACAGATCAACCACATATTTGCCTTTTGTTCTTTCCTTGATCAGTTGAGCAAATTTTTGTGCCCCTGGATACCAGGTGGAATTTTCTGATACTGCAATACCATACTTCAGGTGTTTCGCTTTGGCAGTTGCGGAAAAAGGAAAGATAAAAAAGAAACACATGACCAGCAAACAAATTTGTTTAAAATAACTTTTTTTCATAACAAAATCTCCATTTCAATTTTAGAGTTCAACTCGATTAAGTCCAGACTGTTCTACTGAAATCGTTGTCGATGACAACCCTTTGGTAAAATGATTTTCAAGGGCCTGGTTGAATTTTTCAAGGTTCCTGTCTTCCAGTGCATCCACAAGCCGTATATGTTCATCCAACACAGCCTGCATACGCCCTGGCATGCGCAGGGCCTGGACACCACCGAAAAAGATCCGGTCAACCACCCTGTGCACAACATCGAAAATGATCGGATTATAATAAACCTTATGAAAATACAGGTGCTGCTCATTGTCATATTTCATGAGTTCAAAGGGATCATTGTTTTCCATTGCCTGTTTCTGCTTGTCCAGTATTTCCCTGAAGTGGCTGATATCTTTGTCGGTCAGCAGGTGTATGGTTTTTTTAGCAAGGTATTCTTCGATGGCCACACGAAGCTCATACATCTGAGTCACTTCAGAAATGGTTAATTCCTGAACCACAATTCCCTGGTTGGGGATAATCCTTACAAAGCCCTCGGCCTGAAGTTTTTGCAACGCATCCCTGACCGGGGTCTTGCTCATGGAAAAATCCTTTGACAGGCCATTCACGGAGATTGGGTTTTGATTTGAAATTTCTCCGATGATAATCTTTCGCTTGATCAGTTCATAGGCCTGTTCAGTTTTATTATGCATTTTGTGTCCCTGTTGTAAAAATGATATTTAATATTTTAAATATACCTTTGTGCAACCGATATATCGGTTGCACTTCACCAATTAGATCAGTTTGAAATGCTTGTCAAGAAAAATAATTAGAAATGTTGGGGGAACATATGCGAACCTCTGTCAGGGGATATGATGCATCCCCCATGACAGAGGGGGAAACGGGGGATATGGGGGGGAGGATGGGGCGTTTTTTATCAACGGAAAACAGGTGTTTGAAAACGGAAGAGCCGATACCGCGTCAAACCTTGGGAAGGTGTTATGGGACCGCAAATTTATGTCCAACTGCTTTTATTTCATCTGCGGTCCCTAGCAATTAAATTGTGCCGGATTGATTGTACTCTTTGACACAAATTGTAATCTTGTACAACAGGGTTAATATGAGCAGCCCGATGGCTGTCACACCGGCAGAGATGATCAATTCATGGAATGAGGGGATATATTCGGTGATATGGTGGAGGGGTGAAGGAACAAATCCGCCGGCGATCATGCCCAGTCCTTTGTCGATCCAGGTTCCGATAAAAACAAGAATACATGCGAATAACAGGGTGATTTCATTTTTCCGGGTGGAGGGAATCATCAGAAGAATTATGGCCGCAACCATGGCAAAAATTGATGTCCACATCCAGGGCACAAGAACCCCATGGCCGTGGAGGCCCACATAGAGATACTGAATGTGGGCAATGTGGGAGGGAATCCCCGAGTAAAGCACCACAAAAACTTCGCAGGCAAGGAAAAACAGATTTGCAATCAGCCCGTACATTACGATTGTGGCAAGGGTCTGGATGGCCTCTTTTCCGGGATCGAATTTTGTCATTTTTCGAATAAACATACACAAAAGAATCAAAAGTGATGGACCGGCAGCAAAGGCAGATGCCAGAAATCTGGGTGCAAGAACCGCTGTCAGCCAAAATCCTCTTCCGGGCAACCCGCAATAGATGAAGGCGGTGACGGTATGAATGGAGAAGGCCATGGGAATGGAGATGTAAATCAACGGCTTGATCCAGAAGGGGGGAGAAATGCCGTTTCGCTCGGCGTCCAAAACATTCCATCCGATGATGATATTGAGAACAAGATAGCCAAACAAAACATTTCCATCCCAGAAAAGCACGGATCCTAGGGTTGGATGAAACAAAATATTCAATGCCCTCATGGGCTGGCCAAGGTGAATCAAAAGATATAAAAGGCACATGATGATGGCGGCCACTGCCAGAAATTCACCCAGAATCGTGATCCGGCCAAACCGTTTATAATCATGGAGATAATAGGGCAGAACCAACATGACGCCCCCCGCGGCCACCCCGACAAAATAGGTCATTTGTGCGGTATAAAATCCCCAGGATACATCCCGGCTTTGCCCGGTCACCATCAAGCCATATTTTAACTGGTCTGCATAGAAAAATGCGCCGGTACAGATAACAGCGATAAGACCGGCTATCCACAGCCAATAGGGTTTACTTCCCTTTAATGCAAGTTCAAGCATATTTCCTCCAAAATCATAGTTAAGAATCACATCATCATTTTGGGAAGGTTATATCCCCCTGGAGTAAATTTTGACTAAATTTTCACTATGTTTTCAGTATTTATTTGTCAAAAAGTGTTTGAATGCCGGATTAGATTTTTAAATAATAATTTGGTATCGGCGTTTATGGGGCAGTCAATTTCCTGAACCTGTTTTTTAAACCTTGCATAGGTTTCTTTCACCTTTGCCGGGTTTTTCACTGATCCATAAAAGACCATCAACTTTCTGACCACCGCTTCATCATATGGATCTGCTTTAAGAATTTTTTTTGCATAGGTTACACATGGTTCTAAGTCGTTTTTTTTTTCATAAAACCCTAGAATAGATGTCAGTACCTGAAGATATTTAGAATTCAGATGATCTCTTTTTTCCATACACCATTGTTCATAGGGATCTTCTTCAAGAAAAGACCCTGTGTACCAGCTTTCGGCAGCAAGATAATGGGTAAGGAGGTGTGTCTTATCTGTTATTTTCGGCTTTTTTGTGTTCGATTTTTCAGCGTTTTGTAGCTCCCCTAAAAATTGTTCTACATCTATTTGTATCCCTTTGTTTCGGAGTCGGTAGGCGTCTTTTTTACGTATGATATAGGAGGAGGGTGCCCTGGGGGAGATATCCGGTTCAAGCACTTTTCTTAGTGCACTCATGGCCACATTAAACCGTTTGCCTGTTTTTAGGATATCTTCATCGGGCCACAGGATCTCTATCAAGATCTCCCTTGGGATAAAGCCGGCCCCTGTGTTTGAAGCAAGATATTTTAATATCAGCAATGCCTTTGAGCTTTTCCATTGGGAGGAACTGATCTCTTTCCCACCAACCATGAGCCTGAATCTGCCGAGCAGGCAAAGGGTCAAAGCGGGGGGGGCTTTTTTGAAAATTGAAGAACCTTCCTGGATCTGTTTTTTTGCCTTTTCCGTTACCAGGGGGTTGTCAAGCAGGGAAGTGATCCATTCTTTCTCCCGTTCAACAAACCGGGAAAAACTTTTTTCCCTTGAGATTTTAAGTGCGGACAAAAGGTGGGTAACTGCATTCTTGGCCAACCCAAGACCCAGATAAGATCTGGCGGTCAGCAAATGGTTTTCAAACAGATGAAACCCTGCATCCTTTATTTTGGGGGCTGCGTTGTTTAAATGGTCCAGGGCGGCATTAAAATTTTTTTCCCCGAGGAGAAGGTTTGCCATGCTGTTTCCAAAGATGCCTTCGGTGATGGTCAACCCGTCGCCGTCAATGATCTCCATGGCTTTCATCACCATTTTTTTTGCCTGTTCCGGTTTATGCTGTTCAAGGTAAATATGGTGTAAACAGTCCCAGGCATTTGCAAGGGCCCACCGGTTGCCGGGTGTTTCAAATATTTCAACGGCCTGGTTCACAAGATCAATACCCTCTTCAAACCGGCCGAGGCCTGTACTATTTTGGGCAAATGCAATATAAATCCAGCCCTTCTTACTGTCCTGGAGCCCTATTTTTTCGCACAGACAAAGTCCTTTTTTGGCAAAATCAATTCCCTGGTCAAATTGTTCCAGAAAAAAACATGCGACTGAATATTGATAATAAACAAGGGGTAGTATGGATTCAATATCCAGCTCCAGGCCTATTTTAAGTATTTTTTTGTTGAGCACCTGGGACTGATTAAATTCACCATAAATATAATGTTGATAGGAGCAGGATGTATGGATCAATGCCGTTGAAACCTGTCGCTCAAAATCCGGATATTCAGAAATAATCTCCCGGGCCTGGCGGGTATATTGGTTTGCCTTGTCAAATTCACCCAGAACCGATGACAGGAAAATCAGATATGTCATGGCAATGGCATAGGTGGTTGAAGATTCGTCCACCTCAATTAAAACCTGCTCCATGAGAAGTTTTGCCTCTTTTACATGGCCGGTGTAATAGTATTGGGAACCGATCTCAATAAGGCATTTTGCCATATCTTCACTGGATTGAGATTTTTTAAACAATTTATGGGCGGCTTTTAATTTAAAAATTGCATCCCCTGGGTTTCCAAAATATGAATAGAGCCTGGCCTCTGCAAATAAAAGCTGGGGGTTTTTTTCGATAAATGGGGGGGGGATTTTTTTAAGACATTTTCCCAGAAAATAAATTTTTCCTTCAAACAAAAATTTCATCTCATTGGTCGTAATCAGCCGGACAACCGCATCAAAATTTTCTGCCTCGATGTAATGGTGCAATGCCTGGAAAATATCATCCTGCTCCATATCAAGGGCTATTTTTTGATGCAGTTGTTTAATCCGGGTCAGGGAATATTTCTGGTGGAGTTTTGCAATGAGAAAATCCCTGAACAGATGGTGCAAATAAAAAATGTTTGGGTTTTCATGGACAGGGAAGATTAACAGATGATCTTTTATCATCTGGTTGAGCATTTCCCTTGCAGTGTCGATCTGAAAAATCCGGTTGCAGACCATGGAATCGATGGCCGATAACAGGCAGATTTTCAGCATGAAATCCTGGATTTCATCCGGTTGGGTTTCAAATACATTTTCTTCAAGATATGAGAATATATATTTTTGAGATCCACAAAATTGTACCAGCTGCTGCCCAATCTCTTTTGGGTTTTTGTTTTTTAAGGCATAGCTGAACAGCACCAGGCTGGCCGGCCACCCCCCTGTTTTTTCGTAAATATCTTGGGTGTGCTCCTCTGATATGGACAGCGCTTTTATATCTGAAAAAAAGTCATGGATTTCAGATGATGTAAAGGCAATCTCCTTTTCTCCAATCTCCTGGACCTGCCCCATTACCCTAATTTTGGAAATTCTGAGGGGTGGCTCTTTTCGGCTTATGATGATGATTTGCAAATTGTGAGGAATCCGTTCAAGTATGAACTCAATTGCCCTGTTTATTCCAGCACTTGCCTGAACCAGGTGATAATCATCCAGAACAAGGGCAGTCTTTTTAACCAGTTTTGTTTCTAAACCTTTTATAAATTGGAGGAGCAAGTCATTCGGGTTTTTCAGGGTGCTCTTTTTGATTCTGTATTTACGAAACGATTTGTTGGTGCCGGGGTGTTTCTGGAAAAATCCAGCGTGAAGATAGGACATGAATACCATGAAATCCATGTCCTGGGGATCGAGCCTGTACCAGATGGTGTCCGTCTGAATTTTGGACAGGGCATCAGCAACCAGGGTGGTTTTGCCGTAACCGGCACTGGCTGTGACCAGAATTAATTTTTTAGAATCAGTTTTTTTTGGGTTACAGGGGTTAAAAAAGGTGACAAGTCTTTTTCTGGAAAGCAGATTCACCAATCCAGGGGATTGAAGTTTTGAATTTAATATTTCCATGAAGGACTATTCCGCCACCCTATAAACAACTAAATTCTTGTCCTATCCTGGCGCAGCGCCACTGGTTTAGAAAGAATTTCCGACCATATAATTGCCTGCTGAAGATTACAGGAGAGCTTGGGCTGGAGCAAGGTGCCAGGCAACCCCTGTTTTTGACCCTGTTTTTCACAGGTTGTGGTGGCCCGTTTCCGGATATTTTCCGGCATCACCTGTGCCGCTAAAACAGAGGGGTCTGCCTCGGGCTCAATTTGCTCAAAGGCCATATCAATTTCCTGCTCAAGGGGGTCTCCATTGCCTTGGAACTTGTCATTGGCCTGAAACGCTTCTTCATATTCTTCTTCATTTTCTGCCAGGCGGTCCCACATATTTTCCCGGGGTTGTTTTCCCTTTTGCGCTTCCTGTTCAAGGGTTTGGGCATATTCCCGGATCTGCTCGCCTAACTTTTCAAACAGGGACAGCTTTCTGGCCTTTCCTGCAGGGGAAGTTCCCGCTGTTTTTTTCTTTTTATTGAACCGTTTTAAAAGGGTTGGAAAGATGAAAAACAAGAGGATTAGTAAAAATGATATGATTGAATCAAAATCCATGGCAAATCCTTAAATAGTATCCGATTTTATTCGAATATCATCTGATATTATTCGATATTAGGAAAAGGGTTCCCTGGACCTTTTTTCCGGTCCAGGGAACCGCCGCTATATTATTCCGGCTGGTCTGTTTCCGGAGTGGCTATTTTGTCTCTCATTCGGGTGTCTGCGGAAATATTTTTCATCTTGTAATAATCCATGATTCCCAGATTTCCGCTCCTGAATGCTTCTGCCATTGCAAGGGGCACCTGGGCCTCGGCTTCCACAACCTTGGCCCGCATCTCTTGAACCCGGGCTTTCATTTCCTGCTCCTGGGCATATGCCATGGCCCGTTTTTCCTCTGCCTTGGCCTGGGCAATTTTCTTGTCCGCCTCGGCCCGGTCGGTTTCAAGCTCTGCGCCGATATTCTTGCCCACATCAACGTCGGCAATATCAATGGATAAAATTTCATAGGCAGTTCCGGCATCCAGTCCCTTGGCAAGAACCGTCTTGGATATCATGTCCGGATTTTCAAGCACCCGCTTGTGGCTGTCGGCAGATCCGATGGTGGTGACAATTCCCTCCCCCACCCGGGCAAGGATGGTGTCTTCGCCGGCCCCGCCCACCAAACGGTCAATATTGGCCCTCACCGTTACCCGGGAAAGCGCCTTGAGCTGGATTCCGTCCTTTGCCACGGCAGCCACCAGAGGCGTCTCAATCACCTTGGGATTAACCGACATCTGGACGGCCTCCAGCACATCCCGTCCCGCCAGATCAATGGCCACGGCCCGGTTAAATCCCAGGTCGATATTGGCCTTGTCCGCTGCAATCAATGCCTGGGTAACCCGTGAGACATTTCCGCCGGCAAGATAATGGGATTCAAGGTCGTCGGTGGAAATGTCAATTCCGGCCTTGATGGCCATGATTTTGGATTCGACAATCAATTTGGCCGGTACTTTTCTAAACCGCATGAAAATAATATTGAGCAGCCCCACACTTGCGCCTGACACCAGAGCCTGGAGCCAGAGAGCTATGTAGGAAAAAATAAAATAAAACAGCACCAGGCCGATGATGCCGGCCAAAATTAACAGAATATACATGATATCCATAATCGGTTCTCCTTAAGGTGTTAGTCAAATTGGTTTTTGGGTTATAATAAGGTATCTGTTCGTTCAACAATTATCTGATTGCCGGTGATTCGGGTGACAATGACAGGGGTATTTGCTTCAATATAATCCCCGTCGGTGACAACATCCAGGCGTTTCCCCTCAATAAGGGCAATTCCCGACGGGCGAAGGTCTGTGACGCAGTTTCCCCGTTTGTTCACATACTCCTTTGGGTTTGCTGCCTGGGATACCACCCCCTTCTTGCTGGACAATTTTTTGTTCAAAGATAAGGGAGAGACCGCCAGAATCTTCAGGCCAAGGATCAAAAGAAATGGGATGATCATAAGATCCATACCAACAAATATCATCCCTGCAAAGGTGGAAATCGTTGTAAAGACGAGGTATAGGGAATAGAGTAGCAGTCCCAGTGCAATGGCCGCCAGCACCCCCAGGGAGGGAATAAATATTTCCGCTAGGATTACCAGTATTCCCAGAAATTGAAGGGAGAGGGGAAGGATGTATGGGTTCATCAATCCTCCTTATTTACAGTTTGTGTGACAATGACACGGTTTTGGTCCACCAAGGCAACCCGGACAGGGGTGCCGGCCGCCAAAAATTCCCCCTGGGTAATGGCATCAATTTTTTTGTTGCCGATCTTTATCTTACCCGAAGGCCTGAAGGGGGTCAAGGTTATACCCTCTTCTCCCGGTATGACCCCGAGGGCCTGGTCTGAGTCTGCATGGGACGTCAGGGTGGCAGACAGATAGGGGCCCTTCACCAGGAGCGACAACCTGGGCAGGACAAATCTCACCGCGAACAGGGAAATCAGAAGAGATCCCATAAAAGATCCCAGCACCATTCCCAGATTTTTTAGTAATAGCCGGCCCTCCCAGGGGAAGGAAGGGTCTGGAATAACAAAGCCCTGGAAGGAGAGGACCAGTCCGGTTGCTATGACCAAAAGCCCTGTGATGCCCGCCACACCAAACCCGGGCAGCACAAAAACCTCCACCCCCAGCAGCAAAAATCCAATCAAAAAAAGTAAAAACTCGGTATGGCCTGCCAGCCCGACCAGATATTGATTAAAAAAGACCAGTCCCAGGCAGATGATGCCGATAATCCCGGGGAGTCCGAAGCCCGGGGCCTTGATTTCCGTATAGAGCGCACCGATCCCCAGAAGCATGAGAACCGGCAGAAAGGGTTGCAGCATGCGAACCAGGTTTTCAGACCAGGATTCCTTCAGAACAATCAGGTCATAATTTTCATACCCCAGAAAGGCAAGGGCCTGGTCCAGATTTTCCACGCTCTGCCGGGAAAAATTTAAGTCAAAGGCCTCTTTATCATCCATGGTCAAAAGTTCCCCCGCAGCCACAATGGTCTCTTTTTGGGTCACCCGGTTTTTTTGCTCCTCGGTCAGATCATCATAGGCATGTTTGTCCATGTATTGACTCGTCCCATCCATGGTGATCCTGTAGACCTCCATGTTCTTGGACACCATGGATTCGGCCAGCACTTCGGGATAATTGTTTTTCTTTGCCAGGGATCTAAATTGGGCCCTTAATACGGTCTGGGTCTTTTCCCCGGCCTCTTTCTGGCCATCCTTCGATTGGATAATGGGGGCACAATCACCCAGCAGGGTATTTTCTTTCATCACCAGGATACCTGCCGAAAGGGCAATCAGGGCTCCGGCCGAAATGGCTTTTTTTTCCACAAATGCAATGGACTTTCCTTTTGGTACAGATGAAATGGTATCCACAATTTCAAAGGCGGAATCCACCCGCCCCCCGAATGTGTCCATTTTATAGAGAATCAGTGCATCGGGTTCGTTCTTAATTTTTTGTGTGACCCGTTTAATATAGGCTGCCATGCCCGGCTCAACCGTTCCCTCAACCGGAACCACATAGATTTTCTGTCTGTCCGGGGCGGCAGTCACCCATCCCGGCAGGGCAGCCAAAAGAAGCAGGCTCCCCATAAGAAACGGGAGAAACGAAAAAATTTTCAGGCAAGATCTTGGATTCATATTTTTTTAACGCCCTGGTTGGATTTTACGGCATCATCTGATAAATGCCATTTTATTACTTACTATACCATGAAATCATTCAATTCAAAGTAAAATTCACCCGGGGTTGCCAAAAAAATCAAAGGAATCTGAATCCCGGTTGCTTTTTTGGGGAAAAAAGGCTAATTTTCACGTTTATGTGCAAATACTGTTATCGAATAGAATTGAACTTAAATACAGGCTTGATTCGACACTTGATTTAACTAGGGTATTTTTCGATTATGAAACTTTCAGCTATGAAACTTCCGGCACCAAGGCCCATCAGCAGGGGAATGTGTTTTTTATCTTTTTTTATCTTTGGGGCTATGGGGTTAATGCTGTCTTCGGGTTGCTCCATCAAATCCGATATGATGGCCAGTTTATCCCACACCATTGTGAACAATGATGATTTGTCCATGGTTGAAGCAGGCGCTCCAGCCTATCTGCTCATGATCGACAGCCTTATCAATGAAGACCCTGATTCCAAAGAGATGCTGTCAACGGCTGCCCAATTATACACGGCCTATGCAGATGTCTTTGTCACAGATGTAAACCGATCCCGCAAAATGGTCAACAAGGCCTTAACCTATGCAGACAAGGCCATGTGCGTGTCCAACGATGATGGTTGCGGTCTCAAGGATAAACCCTTTGGTGAATTTCAGGCGATTATCGCCTCCATGGACGAGGATGATCTGCCCTATCTGTTTACGTTGGGGAATGCCTGGGCCAGCTGGATCATGGCCAATACAAATGACTTTAATGCCCTGGCAGATATTTCGCGAATTGAGGCCATTATGCTCAAGGTGGTCTCACTGGATGAAAGATATAAGGACGGCGCTGCTTTTCTTTATCTTGGCACCCTGGCCTCCTTTCTTCCCCCGGCCCTGGGGGGTAAGCCTGCACAGGGAAAAATCTATTTTGAAAAAGCCATTGACCTGTCCAGGGGCAAAAACCTCATGGTCAAGGTGTTGTTTGCCAAGCTCTATGCACGAATGATATTTGACAGGGAGCTGCACGATACCCTGCTCACAGAGGTTATGGATACCAATCCTGTGGTGCCCGGTTATACCCTCGTTAATACCTATGCCCAAAAACAGGCCAGACAATTACTGGATGATGCGGATGATTATTTTTAACCCCCTCCGGGAGCGGATCTGTTGACTCACATGGAACCAATTGAATTTATGATGGAGAAATTAATGACATTTATAAAACAATTTACCCTGGTATCTTTATTTTTACCTTTATTCCTTGGCGTGGTGCCGGGATATGCCATCACCCTTAAAATTGCAACCATATCACCCGAAGGCTCCATGTGGATGGAAAAAATGCGGAGTGGTGCAAAAGAGGTGGCCAAGGAAACCCAAAACCGGGTGAAGTTCAAGTTTTACCCGGGTGGGGTCATGGGCAATGACAAGGCCGTGCTTCGTAAAATCCGCATTGGACAGCTCCAGGGCGGAGCCGTTGTGGGCGGCAGTCTGTCAAAATTTTTTCCGGCAAACCAGATCTATGCCCAGCCCATGAAATTTACAAGCCTTGGGGAGGTGGATTATGTCCGGGAGCATATGGACTCTTTCATCATTGATGGACTGAACAAGGCCGGATTTGTGACATTTGGTCTAACCGGCGGGGGATTTGCCTATATCATGTCCAAGGAGCCCATTGAAAGTGTCCAGGACCTTCGAAGGCGAAAGGTCTGGATTCCGGACAATGACAAGCTTTCCCAGGATGCGGTTTCAGCCTTTGGCATTGCCCCCATCCCCCTGCCCATAGCAGATGTCAGAACCAGCTTGCAGTCCGGTCTCATCGACACGGTTGCCACCTCTCCCGTGGGGGCCATTGTCCTCCAATGGCACACCCAAATCAAATATGTCACCAATATCCCCCTGATTTATCTGTATGCGGTTCTGGCCATCGACAAGAAAAAATTTCAAAAACTGACCCCCCTGGACCAAGAGGTCGTTACCCGGGTCATGACCCATGCCTTCAGCCAGATCGGTATTCAAAATCGGAAAGACAACAGCAAGGCCATTGCGGCATTAAAAAACCAGGGGGTTGAATTCATCACCCCGGATAAGCCCACCAGCAACCAATGGCGTAAGACAGCGGGGAATGCATCACAAGAAATGGTGGAATCCGGCACCCTGCCAAAGGATGCGGTGGATAAACTGGACCGCCTTTTATTGGAGTTTCATACCAAAGGATCGATTAAAACCCATGACGAGTAAACCCGGTTTTTTTTCTGCCCTTGTTTCCCTGGTCCAAAAAGTTGAGGAGGGTATTCTGGTGGGGCTTTTGCTGGTGATGATCTCCACGGCCGTTTTCCAGATTTTTCTGCGAAATTTTTTTGATTCCGGAATTGTGTGGGGGGATTCTCTGGTCCGGGTTCTGGTGCTCTGGATTGGTCTCATCGGCGCCATGGTTGCCAGCAGGACCGATAACCATATCAGCATCGACATCCTTTCCCGGTATTTGCCAGCCCGGATTAAACGCTTCACCACCCTGGTGGTCCATGTGTTTACAGCCCTGGTCACAGGCACCATGGCATGGGTCAGCATTCGTTTTGTCAAAATGGAAATGGCTGACAACCTCATGGGGGTTGCCTCTGTACCAGCCTGGGTCTGCGAGAGTATTATTCCCATTGCCTTTGCGGTGATCAGTCTTCGGTACACTCTGTTTTCAATAAATCATCTTGCCCAATTGATGTCTAAAAAATCATGATATATTTATTTGTCGGTCTGCTGATCCTCATCGCATTTTTAGGTGCGCCTTTGTTCACCATCATTATTGCCGGGGCCATGGCCGGATTCTATATGTCGGACATTGATCTGTCCGTCATGGCCATTGAATTGTACAGAATTGCCGATACCCCCATTTTGCTGGCGCTTCCCCTGTTTACCTTTGCCGGTTACCTGCTGGGGGAAAGCAATACATCCCAGCGCCTGGTCCGGCTGACCCAGGCTTTTCTGGGGTGGATGCCGGGAGGACTTGCCATTGTGGCTTTTGTGGTCTGTGCTCTTTTTACTGCCTTTACCGGCGCCTCCGGGGTCACCATCGTGGCCATGGGCGCCCTGTTGTATCCGGCATTAAAACAGGCCGGGTACCAGGATAATTTTAGCCTAGGGTTAGTGACAACCTCCGGAAGCTTGGGATTGCTCCTGCCCCCTTCTCTTCCTTTGATTTTATACGGAATCATTGCCCAGCAGATGGGTGCCGGTTCTGAGGTCTCAATTGAGGATCTGTTTATTGCCGGTATTTTTCCGGCAATTCTCATGATTTTTATGCTCTCTTTATGGAGCATCTGGGTGAACAAAAAAAATCCCATCCCCTTGATAAAATTTTCCTGGAGAAATGCCTTTGCTGCCATGCGGGAGGCTGCCTGGGAAATTCCCCTGCCTGTTTTTGTGTTTGCAGGGATTTATTCGGGGTATTTTGCCGTGTCCGAAGCCGCTGCGGTTACCGCCATGTATGTGCTGGTGGTGGAGGTTGTTATTTACAGGGAAATTAAATTGTCCCAGCTGGCCAATATTATCCGGGAATCCATGGTTATGGTGGGGGGGATTCTTTTGATTCTGGGTGTTTCCCTGGCATTAACCAATTTTCTCATTGATGCCGAAGTTCCCATGAAATTGTTTGCCATGTGCCAGGCCTTTGTGAGCAGTAAACTGGTTTTTTTGATTCTTTTAAATGTTTTTCTTCTGATCCTGGGGGCCATGCTGGATATTTTTTCTGCCATCATTATCATGGTGCCGCTGATGCTGCCCGTGGCCCTTGAGTACGGGATACACCCGGTGCATTTGGGGATTATTTTTCTGGCCAATATGCAAATCGGATATTTTACACCCCCCGTGGGCATGAACCTTTTTATTGCCAGTTACAGGTTCAACAAACCCATTGTGGATATCTACCGGGCCACCATCCCATTTATGCTGGTCCTTCTTTTATCGGTTTTGATCATCACCTATTGGCCGGCTCTCAGCCTGTTTCTTATTTTATAGGTCCATATAAAAAATATTCTTGACATCCTGTCATGGGGTGTGTTTTAACCTCGGCAAATACTATGCGTCAAGAAGCCGCAATGTTAAACAGTAAAGTTAGTGATGTTTAGATAATAAGTTTAAGGCCAAGAAGGTCAGGCGCAGTCAATATCTGCGGACTGAATTTCTTGGCCTTTTTGTATTGGGCAATGGAAAAGGAGAATGCAGATGAAAAAGATAAGAATAACAATGGCCCTTGTTGTCGCAATTGTTATGATAAACCCAGCGTCTGCATTGGCCCGGGAGATTCAGAAGACCCAGGAGGAAGAAGGGACCCAGGAAACCCGGGTCCAGAAGATCGAGGAAATGGTGGTGGAGGAAACGCCCGGAGCCCCGGTCTGGTGAGAAACTAACCCAACCTTACTTTTTAAATGAGGAGAGAATTCATGTTATCACAAACCATTGAAAACAAAGAATTGTTCCAAAAATGTCTTGATTTCCACGGACATCTCTGCCCGGGTCTGTCCCTGGGCTTTCAGGCGGCCATGGCCGGAATGGACTGGCTGGCAGCAACCCGTTCCGAAGATGAGGAAGTCGTGGCCATTGTTGAAACCGATGCCTGCGGCACCGACGCCATCCAGGTGATTACCGGCTGCACCTTTGGCAAGGGCAATTTCATCTACCGGGATTATGGCAAAACCGCCTTTACCTTTTTCAGCCGGCAATCCGGAAAAGGGGTGCGCATTTCTAGAAAATATGAACCCCAGGCCCTTCTCAGCAACCGGCACAAGGCACTGATGGAGCGGATGAAAAGCAAAGATGTCACCAAGGCTGAACGCAGTGAATTTAATGCGCTCCACGAGGCAAAGGCCATTGAAATCATGGAACAGGCACCCACTGCCCTGTTCACTGTCACAGAGGTAAGCATCCCCCTGCCGCCCAAGGCAAAGATAGAGCCGTCTGTCCAGTGCGACCGCTGCAAGGAGCCCACCATGGCATCCAAGCTTGAGTCCGTGGACGGGCAATCCCTTTGTAGGGGATGCCTGGGCCCAGAGTCTTAATGCATCGGGGTTATGCCCATCAAGTTTTTTTATTGTGTGAAGGAGATGGGAAAACGGTCTATCCCGACCAAGGATAGAACCGTTTTCCCATTGTGTCGGCAGAAGCTTTCACCGAGATTAAATCCTAGCAAATATGATTTTTTTCATGCAGGTCAAAGCGGTCAGCCACCATTTAAATAGGTGTTATATATTTTTGTTATACCCCTGGCCGCGTCCAGAAACATATTGTCCGGAACAACCAGGGCCTTCTCCTGGAGGGTCAGCCTGTGTATGACCTGGCGGATCCCCACATATGTTTCCTGGAGAACCTGGCTTTCCTCCCCTGAAAGAATCCCTTCAACGCTTAAGGATTCCACAAGACGGATATTGTCGGTCCACACAACGATATCGGGAAAATCATGGGCATTTTTTAAAATCAGATATTGAACCAGAAATTCAATATCCACAATTCCCCCCTGATCCTGTTTAAGGTCAAACAACTCGGTTTCATGGGTTAGTCGCTCTTCCCGCATGCGTTCCCGCATTTCATACACTTCTGTCTGCAGGGTGGCGGGATCCCGCTTTTTTGTCAGCACATTCTCCCGGATCTGCTCAAACCGGGCAAAGAGGGCGGAATCTCCTGTGATGGGGCGGGCACGTATCAGGGCCTGGTGTTCCCAGGTCCATGCCTGGTTTTCCAGATACTCCTCAAAGGCATCAATATGGGAAACAATCATGCCGGAACTTCCACCGGGCCGAAGCCGCATATCAGCGCCGTAAAGCGCTCCGGCAGAGGTGTGTATGGTCAGGGCATTGATGATTCGCTGGCCCAGGTTTGAATAGAATCGAACATTGTCAATGGATCGGCACCCTTCCCCGCCGGTTGTCATGCCGGATTCGGCCTGGTAAAGGAAAACAAGGTCCAGGTCTGATTTATATCCCATTTCAAGACCCCCAACCTTTCCATAGGCCACGATGGCAAATCCACGGGATTTTTTAGGGCTGCCTTCTGCCTGGGTGGGCAATCCGTATTTTCGGGTCACAATATCCCAGGAAATTTCAAGAATCTGTGTGAGTACCGTCTCTGCAATGAATGTCAGATGATCACTGACCTTCATGGTGGGAAAGTTCCCGCTGACATCTGCGGCAGCAACCCTAAGGGTATTGACCTGGCAAAAGATGCAGAGCTCTTCCAGCAGATATTCCACATCCTCTGAAGGAATTTTTGACATCCGGTCTGCCATCTCCTTTTCCAGGGCAATCTTTTTGGGGGGTGCGTAGAGGGTGGCAGGGTGCATTAGTTCATCCAGCAGCACAGGGTGCTGGCTTAGAAAGGTGATGATCCAGGGGCTTTTCTGGGCCAGGACAATCAGGGTATCAAGGGCCCCACGGTTTTCGATGAGCAGGGAAAGATAACAGGTCCTACGTTCAATGGTGATCACCAGATCGATCAATTTATTGAGTATGGATTGGGCCTCTTCTTTTTGGCCGGCTTTTTTAACCAGCCTTGGCATGAGCCGGGCCAGTTTTTTTCGACCCGTGGGGGTCAACCGCTGGGTATTGGGGTGATTGGCAAGGGTTCTCAGGGCTGCCAGCACCTGGTCCGACGCTTCGTATCCTGAAACCTCAATGGCATCCGAGGTAAACTGGGGGTCATTGATATTGGTCCACATCTCCCGGAGATCCCGGGTTTGTGTGTCTGTACTCTCCTCCTCTTCGGTCACCAGCAACTGGGAAAAATGGCCATGGACTAAGATTAAAACCCGTGATAGCTTTTGATTAAATTTCTCAAAGGAATCAAAGCCCATGGACAGGGCCAGAATTATCCGCTGCTCCTTTTTTGCCGGTATATCATGGGTCTGGCGGTCCTGGTATTCCTGGAGTCTGTTCTCCACCTGCCGCAAAAAGATATAGGCGTCTTTTAAATCCTGCTTGGTATCGGCATTGATGCATTTGTGGAATTGCAGCAGGTTCAGCACCTTGAGAATCTGCTGTTCCTGGAGTCCGGGTTCAACTCCCCCCCGGATAAGCTGGAACAGCTGGCCAAAAAATTCGATTTCCCGGATACCCCCGGCTCCCAGTTTTATATTATCTTTAAGTTTTGCATTTTTCACCTGAAGGGTGATCCGATGTTTCATCTCCCGAAAGGAGTCAAAGGAACCATAATCAAAATATCTCCGGTAAATAAAGGGATTCAGCCCCTTTAACAGGGCATTCCCTTCATCAATATCCCCTGCAACGGGTCTTGCCTTTATCATGGCATACCGTTCCCATTCCCTGCCCTGGGCCTGGTAATAATCTTCAAAGGACCTGGCGCTCATAACCAGGGGGCCGCTGTCCCCAAAGGGTCTTAATCTTGTATCCACCCGGAAAAAGTTGATGCCTCCTCCCATGGTAAACAATTTTAAAAAATCACGGCAGAGTTTTGTAAAAAATTCATCATTGGGAATGGATGATTCACCTGTGGTAGCCCCTGACCTTGGATAAACAAAAATCAAATCAATATCAGATGAAAAATTAAGTTCCCTGGCCCCGAGCTTGCCCATGCCCAGAACAATGAGCTGCTGAACGTTTCCCTTGGCATCAACCGGGGTGCCAAAACGTTGACAAAAAGTGTTGTGCAAAAAGTCAACGCCAAACTGCACACAGGCTTGTGCAAGGCTTGACAGATCCTGCAACGTTTCCTCGAGCCCAGCCGCACCGGTGAGATCCCGCCATGCAATGCGGATGGATTCATAAAGTTTGAACCGGAGCATGTTCTCTTTAACAAATGCCGTATCCAAAGTTTCCCGTATGGCTTTTGTGAGTTTGTCCATATGGGTGTGATTGGAATAGGAGAGAAAAAGATCCCCGGTGCTGAGCAGTTCCTGGTAGAGAGACGGATTTAGGGATAGATTGACAGCAATATATTCACTAAACAGCATGACCTTTATAAAATCAGGTGTCCGGGTTAGATCTGCTGCTATTTTGCAGTCGTTTTTTTCAAGGTTTTCATAAAAAAAATCTATTCGGTTGTTCAAAAGGGTCAATAGGGAGGGATCAAGGTTGGGGAAAACGTCATCAATCAATTTCGGGTCCATTGTCGGGTACATGGGTCTGCCTGATATTAAAGGTTATGGTATCCTGACAACATAATCTTGCCAAAAAAATTTAGCAAGACAAACCAGAACAATTAACCTGAACACCACCCACTGGCGTTTAAGAATCAAACGCCAGTGGGTGGAGGCGGATATGGGTAAAGGAATCAGCTTCTGAACCCTTTATACTTTTATCGGTTATGATGTTAGCGATGATAGCTTAGGATCTGACCCTTAAAAGGCTGATCCAAATAGTCTGAATTGGCCGGTTTCTTCTGGGTATGGGAATACCCAAGGTTCGCCATTTTTTTGCTGAAATTGGCATGGTGGCCCCGGCCCGGATCAACAAGGATCACGTCACATTTTGATTTTGCGTGTTGCTCAATGAACTCGGCTAACAGGCTGGTATGATTTCTTTCGTATAAAATATCACTGCCGATAACCAGGTCAAACTCACCCAAGCCGCTGTCTTCATCTCCCCATCCCGTGCGGACAAAGGGTATGGCCTTCCCCTTGTTAAGCGCAACATTTTCAAAAAGAAATTGTTCCACTTCCGGATGATAGTCAGTGGCCGTGATGTCAGCAAGTCGGTGATTCAGCAACAAGCTGGTCAACCCGATCCCACACCCCACTTCAAGTATCCGTTTTCCTGCAATTTTATAATCAAGCATGTGGTGGGCAAGGACCTCGCTGGATGCCCAGACCACGCCGAACAATGGCCATTGGGCCGATGATATTCCTAATTTTGCGGCGACACCGTTGATGTCGCGGTATTGAAGATTGTCTCGTAATGTTCGTACATGAATATCCACTTGATCAAACTCGATGGTTTGGTAGCGAATTCGTATCGATGACATAATTAACCTAAATTTTAGGTGGCACGCAGCCCGCTTATCCCGAGTCTGACTCACTACGCGAAGTGTTCAGCCTATATCTATTTACCCGGATTTGCAAATGAATCGTTAAAAAGAGGTTTCCTTGATATCAGGGAACAACGCAAATTTATTGGAAATTTGGGTTGAACAAGACTTGCAAAACAGAGGTGATCTGTGGTAGTTATCTAGGTTTGTTTTATGGAAGCGATTACAAATGGAATTTAAATCCGGGTAGGTCCCGGATGATTAATATCAACAGTTGGTCCTATCAACGCAAGTTTGAACAGGTGTAAATCGACATGAAAGCATTATTAGCCCTGGAAGATGGCAGAACCTTTGCCTGCAGGAGTTTTACAGGACAGGGGGAGGCAAAAGGGGAAGTGGTCTTTAACACGAGCATGACCGGGTATCAGGAAATTCTTACCGACCCGTCATACGCAGGACAGATGGTGACCATGACCTACCCTTTGATCGGAAATTATGGTGTCAACCCTGAAGATATTGAGTCGGACAAGATCCAGGTATCTGCATTGATTGTAAAAGAATACCAGGATTTCCCCAGTAACTTTCAATCCAAAGGCAGTCTGGCCGATTATTTGATAAAGGGCCATGTTCTGGGCATTGAGGATTTAGATACCCGGGCCCTGACCCGGCACATCAGAAAATCAGGCGCCATGCGTGCCATTATTTCCACCCTGGATCTTGATCCCGATTCCCTGGTGGAAAAAGCAAAACTTATCCCCTCCATGGAGGGCAGCGATCTTGTGGAAAGTGTTACCACGAAAAAACCCTATTTCTGGAAATACAATCAGCCGGACTACGTAAGTAGTGAAAAACTGGAAGATCCTCTGATATGGCGTCATAAGGGAAAAAAACATTCAGTTGTAGCCCTTGATTTCGGGATTAAATACAATATCATCCGCTGTCTTGAAAGGGAAGGGTGCGAGGTGCTGGTGGTACCGGCTAGAACCTGCGCCGATACCATCAAAGGTCTGAAACCCGATGGAATTTTTCTGTCCAACGGCCCGGGGGATCCGGAACCGGTCACCTATGCAGTTGAAACCATAAAGGGTCTTCTTGGGGTTGCGCCGATGTTCGGCATCTGTCTCGGGATGCAGCTTTTGGGTCTTGCCATGGGGGGGAAAACCCTGAAAATTAAATTTGGCCACAGGGGGGGGAACCAACCCGTGAAAAATCTGGCCACGGGTAAGGTTGAAATCACCTCCCAGAACCATGGATTTGCCGTTGATCTGAACAGCCTGGGCAAAGAAAATGCCCTGCTCACCCATATCAATCTGAATGAAGATTCCCTTGAGGGTCTTAGAAACGATAGTGTCCAGGCCTTTGCCGTTCAGTATCACCCGGAAGCGTCCCCGGGGCCCCATGATGCAGCCTATCTTTTTAACCAGTTTGCAGAGATGATGAAAAATGCCAAAGCGTAACGACATAAAAAAAATCCTGATTATTGGTGCCGGCCCGATTATTATCAGCCAGGCCTGTGAATTTGACTATTCCGGAACCCAGGCCTGCAAGGCTTTGAAGGAAGAGGGGTTTGAGGTGGTACTTATAAATTCAAACCCCGCCACCATCATGACCGACCCGGAAACCGCAGACAAGGTTTATATTGAGCCTGTCACCGTGGAAACCCTGTGCAAGGTTATTGAAAAAGAAAGACCCGATGCCATCCTTCCCACCCTTGGCGGGCAGACCGCCTTAAATACTGCCATTGAAGCGGCAAAGACCGGTGTCTTTGAAAAATATAATGTTGAAATGATCGGTGCATCCATTGATGCCATTAACAAGGCCGAAGACCGGGAACTTTTCCGCAATGCCATGAATAAAATCGGCCTTCGGATCCCCAAAAGTGGGTTTGCCACCAACATGTATGAGGTGGAAGAGGTTGCAAGACGGATTGGATTTCCCATCATTGTCCGGCCCAGTTTCACCCTGGGAGGAACCGGCGGCGGGGTGGCCTATAACTCGGAAGAGTTGGATGTCTTCTGCAAGGCAGGGCTTGATGCCAGCCTTAACACCCAGGTCATGCTGGAAGAATCCGTCCTTGGGTGGAAGGAATATGAACTGGAAGTGATGCGGGACCATGCCGATAATGTGGTCATCATTTGTTCCATTGAAAACATTGATGCCATGGGGGTTCACACCGGGGATTCCATAACGGTTGCCCCTGCCCAGACCCTGTCGGACAAGGAATATCAAAAACTGCGGGATGCCTCCATTGACATTATCCGGGAAATCGGTGTGGATACGGGGGGGTCAAATGTTCAATTTGCCATCAATCCGGAAAACGGAGATATGATCATTGTTGAGATGAATCCCCGGGTTTCCAGGAGTTCGGCCCTGGCCTCCAAGGCCACCGGGTTTCCCATTGCCAAAATCGCTGCCAAGCTTGCGGTTGGATATACCCTGGATGAGATTCCCAATGATATCACCGGTGAAACCCTGGCCTGTTTTGAACCCTCCATTGATTATTGCGTGGTCAAAATCCCCAGGTGGACCTTTGAAAAATTTCCCGAAGCAGACGATGTTCTCTCCACAGCCATGAAATCCGTGGGGGAAACCATGTCCATCGGCAGAACCTTTAAGGAGGCTTTTCAGAAAGGGCTGCGCTCCCTGGAAATCGGCAGAGCAGGATTCGGGGCAGATGGGAAGGATCCGCTTCCCGGCAGTGTGGCAGGCAATGAACTGGAATACAAGCTGTCCACCCCCAATTCTCAACGGCTTTTCTACATAAAATATGCCCTGGAACATGGCATGCCTATTACCATGCTCTATGAATTGACCTATATTGATCCCTGGTTCCTTAACCAGATGAAACAGATTGTGGATCTTGAAAAGCAACTCACCCTGGCGGGCAAGGATATCCCCAGGGATCTGTTTGAAAAGGCAAAAAAATTCGGATTTTCCGACAAGCAACTGGCTCACCTCTCCGGGGGGCTGACGGACAAGCAAATTGAACAGAAACGTAAGGATCTGGGCATTGTTCCCGTATTTAAGCTGGTGGATACCTGTGCTGCAGAATTCACTGCCGTAACTCCCTATTATTACTCCACCTATGAAAGTGAATGTGAGGCCAGGGTTTCTGACAAGAAAAAAGTTATTATCCTGGGGGGCGGGCCCAATCGCATTGGCCAGGGCATTGAGTTTGATTATTGTTGTGTCCATGCCTCCTTTGCCCTCAGGGAAGAAGGGGTGGAATCCATCATGGTCAACTCCAATCCTGAAACCGTTTCAACGGATTATGACACTTCAGATAAGCTTTATTTTGAACCCCTGACCCTAGAAGATGTGCTCCACATTGTGGAAAAGGAACGTCCCTTCGGGGTCATTGTCCAGTTTGGGGGTCAGACGCCGCTGAACCTTGCCACGGACCTGCAAAAGGCGGGAGTGCCCATCATCGGCACCAGCCCGGAAAACATTGACCGGGCAGAAGACCGGGATCTGTTCCAGGCCATGATGGACAAACTGGGACTGCGCCAGCCGGAAAATGGTATTGCCCATTCCTATGACGAAGCCCTGAAAGTGGCCCAGGATATCGGATATCCTGTCATGGTAAGACCCTCTTTTGTTTTGGGCGGCCGGGCCATGAAAATTGTATATGATGAAAAGGATTTGAGGGAATATTTTGATCTGGCAGTTCTGGCGTCACCGGACAAACCGGTTCTTATTGATAAATTTTTAGAAGAAGCCTTTGAGCTGGATGTGGATGCCATTTCCGACGGCCAGACCACCATCATTGGCGGCATGATGGAACATATTGAAGAGGCCGGAATTCATTCCGGCGACTCTGCCTGTGTTTTGCCTCCCTATTCCATTTCCCAGGCCCATATTGATGAAATGTCCGATGCGGCCCGGGCCATTGCAAAGGAGCTGGATGTGCGGGGCTTGATGAATATTCAGTTTGGCATCATGAATGAAAAAGTTTATATCATTGAGGTCAATCCAAGGGCTTCCCGTACCATTCCCTTTGTATCCAAGGCAATCGGCGTGCCCCTGGCTAAATTGGCCACCCGGGTGATGCTCGGGGCCACCCTTGGAGAGTTGGGATTGACCCAGCAAATCATTCCCCCCTATTATTGTGTCAAGGAAGCGGTTATGCCCTTTGACCGGTTTGAAAATGTAGACCCGGTGCTGGGACCTGAAATGAAATCCACAGGCGAGGTCATGGGCATTGACAAGGACCTGGGGGCAGCCGTTGCCAAGGCTCAGTTTGCCGCCGGACAAAAATTGCCCAAAGAGGGTACAGTGTTTATCTCGGTTCAGGATAAGGATAAATCAGCTGCCCTGTCCGTTGCCAAGGAGTTTCATGAAATGGGATTTACCATCATGGCAACCCGGGGGACGGCAAGCTTTTTAAAGGAAAACAATGTGCCTGCCCAGATGGTGAAAAAAGTATCCTCGGGCAGACCCCATGTGGTGGATGCCGTTAAGAACAATGAGATCCAGCTGATTCTCAACACCGGTGCCTCCAGCCAGACCCAGCAGGACGGGTATGAAATCCGGCGGGCAGCCATTAAATACAAGATACCCTATGCCACCACAACCGACGGCACCAGGGCGATCTGTTCTGCCATCAAGGCCATGAAAAAAGCACCGCTATCCATCAACCCGATTCAGTATTATCACCAGGAAATTAAACATGTGTAACCAGAAGATATTTGATGCAAATGAGCGCCCCAGGGATGAATGTGGAATTTTTGGCCTGTATAAACATCCTGAAGCCGCCCAGATAACCTATTTCGGCCTCTATGCCCTTCAGCACCGGGGCCAGGAAAGTGCCGGCATTTCCGTGAACAGAGGCATCAAAGATAAGATTTTTTCCCACAAGGGCATGGGCCTTGTCCATGATATCTTTAACATGGACGATCTGGCACGCATTGAAGGCGGATCGGCCATAGGACACGTCCGTTACTCGACCACCGGGGATTCGGTAATCACCAATGCCCAGCCCTTTGTGGCCAACCACAGGCACCGCTCCTATGCAGTTGCCCACAACGGAAACCTGGTCAATGCCCATACGTTGAAAGAAGAGCTGGAAGAAAACGGCTCCATCTTCCAGACCACCATGGATTCCGAAGTATTTCTTCATTTGTTTATTAAAAATCTGATCAAAGGCGATATTGAAACAGCTGTCTTAAATACCGTGTCCAAGATAGAAGGGGCCTATTCCATGGTTCTTCTCACCTGCAAGGGGGAGATTATCGGTATAAAAGACCCCAACGGATTCAGGCCCCTGGCCCTGGGCAAGCTCAACGGCCACTATGTTCTGGCCTCGGAAACCTGTGCCTTTGATTTGATTCAGGCTGAATTTATCCGGGAACTGGAGCCCGGCGAGATTGTCATCATCAACGAAGACGGCATCAGAAGCATTCAACATCCCAGGGCAGCTGCTCACAAATCTTTGTGTATTTTTGAATATATCTATTTTGCCAGACCCGACTCGACCATTGCCGGTAAAAATGTTTATCAGATGCGAAAGGCCCATGGCAAACGCCTTGCCCAGGAAGCCCCTGTGGAGGCCGATCTGGTCATGCCCTTTCCGGATTCGGGAAATTACGCTGCAATAGGATATGCAAAAGAATCGGGCATCCCCTTTGAAATGGGCATGATCCGGAACCATTATGTGGGAAGAAGTTTTATCCAGCCCACCCAGTCCATGCGGGATTTTACCGTTCGTGTCAAACTCAATCCGGTACGGGAGATAATACAAGGCAAGGACATCATCATTATCGAAGATTCCATCATCAGGGGCACCACTGCCAAAACCCGTGTCAAGGCGCTGAGGGAACTGGGCGCCAAGAAAATACACATGCGGGTCTCCTGTCCCCCCCATAAATTCCCCTGCTACTACGGCATCGATTTTTCCTCCAAGGGCGAGCTGATTGCGTCCCAAATGCCCCTGAAGGAACTCACCGAGTATTTGGGACTGGACTCATTGCATTATCTGAGTGTAGAAGGAATGCTGGAAGCCTCCGGTGTTGAAAATCCGGAACTTAATTTTTGCAAAGCCTGTTTTGACGGAGACTATCCCGTTCCCTTTGATCCTAATTTTACCAAACAATGTATGGGGTAGTATGCAAAACCAGACCGTGGCGTTTTCAAAGGACTCGTCCAATCTTTTTTTTCATATTCTGACCAAGTGCAATCTGTCCTGTTCCCATTGCTATATCAATCGAGAGCAGCACGGGGACAGGACACTTGACATTGACACCATACGAGACTGGCTGGGGTTGTTCGCTTCCAAAGCGTATCAGACCAATCTGGTGCTGCTGGGGGGGGAACCCACCCTGCATCCGGATCTTCATCTGGCAGTCAAAGAGGCCAGACGCCTTCACTTTAAATCCATCACCATTGATACCAACGGATACCTGTTTCACAATATTCTGGAGAAGATCACCCCGGAGGAGATTGATTTTTTAAGTTTTTCCTTGGACGGCGCCACCCAAAGCACCAACGACGCCATCCGGGGCGGGGGCAGCTATGATGCTGTCCTTGCGGGGATTCAAAAAGCCCGGGAAAAGGGATTTTCCTGTTCAATGATCTATACGGTATCAGACAGAAATATCCATGAACTGGATCTCATGCCCGCCCTTGTGCAGACCCTTGGGATTAATCGGTTTTTTATTCAGGTTATCGGCATGCGGGGGGAATCCTCGGCATCTGCCCAGCCTGATCAGGTTGCCCCAGAACAGAATCTCCAGGTTCCCCAGACCCTCCAGGTCTCAAAGGACTCCTGGCTTAAGATCATCCCAAAAGTAGCTGAGAAAATTGCTTCCCAGGGCATTATCGTCACCTATCCCACGGTGTTTTTATCCACAAAAGAAGTGTTTCAATGCGCCGGGAATGTGGCCAAAAATTTCTTTGTCTTTCCCAATGGAAGGGTGTACCAATGCCCCATCTGTGAAGACTTCCCTTTGCATTCCCATGAAATTCGAAACAATTGCCTTGTGCCAAGTCCTCGGATCAATGAAACGGATCTGTTCAAGCTTACCATCCCCGAAGGTTGTGTCATGAATAAAATGATCCAGCCCGGCAATCTTTCCTATCGAGCAGATGGCATCCCCCACCATAAAATTGCCTGCTGCATGCTCAAACAGGAATTGATTCCCTAACCTTAGGAACCAAAGGAATTTGTTGTGTCACCTATTTCCATCAGACCCGCCGCCATCGAAGATGCCCCGCTGGTCCTGACCTTTGTCAGGGAACTGGCTGAATATGAAAAAGCTCCCCATGAAGTAACCGCAACGGTTCAGAGTTATGAAACCACTCTTTTTGACAAAAATTCCTTTGTTCACGGGTTGATCATTGAGCACCAGAATCTCCCAATAGGATTTGCCGTCTATTTTTTCAATTATTCCACCTGGCAGGGGAAGCCGGGTCTTTACCTGGAAGATCTCTATATATCTCCTGATTACCGGAACCTGGGGGCGGGCAAACTCATGCTCAGGCATTTGGCCAACATTGCCCTTGAAAAAGACTGCGGCCGGTTTGAATGGGCGGTTCTGGACTGGAACACGCCTGCCATCCAATTTTATGAATCCATTGGGGCCAAAGTACATGAAGAATGGGTAAAATATCGGTTGGACGGAACCGCGTTGAAAAATTTTGCCCAAGCCGACCATTGATTTTATTTTTTTGTTGACATACCCATATGAAAGAATTACTTATACTGCGAATTTGGCAGTAGAAGCTGTCAACGGTAGGTTTTAAGAATTTAAGATAAAAATTTCAGCCACGAAGGCATGCATCCGGAAAACGGATGATATGGTTTCGTGGTTTTTTTTTGCCCCAAAGAAGAGGAGGTCCAAAGCACTTTAAGTAACATAAAAATTAGTGAAAGGGCGGGAAAGCAGCCGCGACCGGCGAAAGTAGCAGGCTGCCTTTCCCTTGAATCCACTCCCGGAAAGGAGGGACGTCTAGGGACTATTATACCCTGGCATCTTGTCCTCGTCAAGGGTTCCCCTTTCTCCTGCTTTTATCGTCACCCGTATGACGCTTAAATTAATGACTCAACCTAGGAGAAAAATCTATGATATATCATAAAGAGTTTCGGTTTAAATTTGCAGTAATAACCTTATTTTTCCTGATGCTTTTACAGGGGGCTGCATGGGCTTCAGAATCAAGCAAGGTTCTGAAGCTTGATGAGATTACAGTAAAGGGTCAATCCAGCAAAATCTCTCCGCCACCGCCTTCGGCCACCATCATAACACAGGACCAATTGCAGAACCAATTTTTGGAAAAACCATTGTATATCATGGAAAAAGTGCCTGGGGTTGTCATTCAGGATTATGGCCAGGGGGCGGTGGCCAGTGCTTTTTCCATGCGAGGGCTTAGGCTTGGCCATAACACGGGTGCCGCCATCTTCATGGACGGGGTTCCTTTGAATGAATCGACTTCCCATGGGGATGGGTATGGTGATTTCAATGCCGTGATGCCCGATGACATTGCCTATGTTGAGGTTATCAAGGGGCCGTCATCCGCTCTTTACGGACAATTTGCCAGGGCCGGCGTGGTCAATATCGTCACAAAACACAGGGGCGATTTCAACCATGTAAAGCTCGGCATTGGGAGTTGGGACCGCCAGCGGTTCCAGATGTCCATGGGACGAGAAACCGGTAAGCTGAATTCTATTTTTGGGGCAGAAATTACCCGGCAGGATGGTAAAACCGAAAATTCTGAAATGTTAAAGGCCAACGCAACAGGGAAGTTTACCTATGATTTCAGCGAAGCGTTAACCGGTTCTCTTGGGATAAATATGTATTCCGTGGATTGGGATCATCCTGAATATCTTACCCGGGCCCAATGGGATTCCGGTGATTATTGGAGCGGCAAACCCCTTGGGGGAGGAACAAGAGACCGGTATGGGTTTAACACCAACTGGACATATGATGTTTCAGACGATGATTTTGTTAATTTTTTGTTCTATGCCTATCGGTCAAACCTCACCCGTTACCGGGATAAAGATACCCGGGTGGACGAAGAATATCATGATCGGGATATGTATGGCACAAGTGCCAGCTATGTATTAAATACCCAAATTGCCGGTATGGCCAACAACCTTACCTTTGGTCTTGACGGCCAGGTGGAATTGACACATACCATCAACGCTCAGAATCCCAGCCGTATTCGCACAGCCCGTGAGATCGTGACTGTGGATGGCGATAGCACCATAATGACCTATTCCATGTTTTTGCAGAACCAGCTGGCCCTGACAGATGCCTGGAACCTTAACCTGGGCGGCAGATATGACCATATATCCGGAGAATTGGACGATTCTTTAACCGGAACCTCCACAGATATGGAAGCCTATAATATCTTCAGCCCCAAGGCCGGGATCGAGTATACTCCCACTGCCGGCTATACCCTTTTTACCACCTATGGGGAAGGCTTTAAGCTGCCCAATGGATCTGATAAATTCGAATATCCCGAACTGAAAAAAGAAACCTATACCCAATACGAATTAGGGATCAGGATGAATCCCCTGCCCAATCTGGAAACAACAGTGACAGGATTCGTTCTCGATGCCGAGGATGAAATTTTATATGATGCCGCAGCCGGCACCAAGGTCAATACGGGTGAAACCCGCCGCAAAGGGATTGAGCTGTCCCTGGACTATACCCTCCTGGATCATCTGCAATTGTACGGCACCCTTTCTTATATCAAGGGAGAATATAAAAATTATATCAGCAACGGGGTGGACTATTCCGGTACGGATATCGAAC
>JADGEQ010000067.1:0-2066 GCA_016744295.1 Desulfobacteraceae bacterium
TTTTCATGGACAAGCCCGATTCGATTCCCCGATTCGTCAACCGGTATTTTTAATGTTTCAACATAGTCAAATGCTTCATAGCTGTTTGGTAGCTCCGGCAAGGCATCCTTATTTGCAAGCTCAACATAGTCAAGAATATGCCCGGTCATTTCTTCCATTAAATTCAGTATGTCGTGACGAAGTACAGCCTGGTGCTGAGGGCCTACTTCGACTGTAACACCATGCTTTGCCATGGAAATCAAAAATGGATATTCCTTGGCATAGTCCTGAAAGAGTATTACCGCATTTGGCATTTGAGACTTCACATACCCCCCCATCCTTTTATTGAAAACATTTGATCCGAGAAGCATCAGGCAGGCTCCCATGTTGCTTGTTGTGTTATGCAGATCAACAATAAAATCGGTTTTGGCGTTTTCTTTTTGACCCAGTTGGTTGTTAATCACCTTGGCCCTGCTCTGTTCATAGTTCACAAGCGCAAAATTATTTAAATC
This sequence comes from Desulfobacteraceae bacterium, assembly GCA_016744295.1. GTDB lineage: Bacteria > Desulfobacterota > Desulfobacteria > Desulfobacterales > Desulfobacteraceae > NBML01. The sequence goes on from JADGEQ010000067.1 coordinate 492, forward strand.
ATCAAGTTTGAACTGACGATTCAAATCACAATCGACATAACGCACTTTTTTTGCATATGCCTTTGGGTTGGCAAAAAAAGTGTTTGTAGCAAAATGACGCCGCTCAATTAATTCTGGATTTTTTTCCCATTTGTGAAGCAGATGAATACTGCTCAACTCATTTCCATGGGTTCCCCCAACAATTGTGACAGACTTGATTTTATTCATTAACGATCTCCATTTAGTTTTTTATTTATTTGTTGGTCCTGTTTGATGTGCATTCACCATCCATTTTTAATTCTCCGGTGATGATTGTTTTTATGCCCAAGTCCTGTGATACCATCCTCAATTAGGGTGGGCTGCCTACCAGCCAGTATAACCGGCAAATAGGATAAAGGCCCAGGACAGGAGGTAAACGAGCACCATGAACGGACAGATTATTTTTAACCATTCTGAGTAAGAAAGACGTGCCATGGCAAGCATGGCCAAGGTACCGCCGGAAGTCGGAATAATGATATTGGTTAGTCCGTCTCCAACCTGGAAGGCAAGGATCATCAATTGTCTGGACATATTCAGGAGATCAGCCAAAGGAATAAGAATCGGCATGGTGACCAGGGCCTGGCCTGAACCACTGGGGATAAACACGTTGATAACACCTTGAATGATACTGATTGCCACCGCCAATAGCTGATTGGGAACAAAATCCAGAACCTGGTTTAATCCATGTACAATCGTATATATGACATCACCGTCTTGGAGGACAACTTTGATTGAAGCTGCCAGGCCAATTATGAGGGCGCCGGCTGTGACCTTGGAAGCACCTTCCATCATATATTTAACAAATTCATTTGGATTCATCCTGCAGATAATTCCAACCAAAATTGCGATGATCAGAAAAACAGCTGAAATTTCTTTTATATACCAGCTGCGGCCCAAAACTTTTATTCCTGCAAGATATGAGCAGACGGCTATTGCCAAAATACCCAAGCCAAAAACAGTGATAATTGAAATATCACGCTTGCTCATTGAATAATCATCGATGTCTTTTGAAAGTACGTTTTCACCTTCACCATCCGGGTCTTTCGAATCTTTTTTGGCCACAACGGCCGTGATATAAAATGCAAGGAGCGTCAAGGAAGAAAACACGAGTACCGACCTTAACAATGCACCGGAAAATAGCGGCAACTCTGCAATTCCCTGGGAAACGCCCACCGTATACGGATTGATTGGAGACAGGGCGAATCCAACGCCGATACCGCCAACCGCAATACATCCACCAACGCGATTGGAGAAACCCAATGCATTCGAAATGAGCAGGGCAATCGGCACAAGTGCAATATTATTTTCAAATCCAACGGTGACACCAAAAATGCCATACATATAGGTGGACAACCAGATCAATAAATTTTTCCTTTCCATGCCGATGGTCTTCACCGCAGTGCCGACACAATTTTCAAGGGCCCTTGATTTTGACATTACATGGAATAAGCCGCCGGCAATGAAAACGATAAACAAATACTGTGAAGCGTTGATGAGGCCCTTGGGGATGGCCACAAAAACATCAAATACCTTATTTATGGCCTTTGATACGGTCAT
>JADGEQ010000067.1:2166-26486 GCA_016744295.1 Desulfobacteraceae bacterium
AATGAAAACGATAAACAAATACTGTGAAGCGTTGATGAGGCCCTTGGGGATGGCCACAAAAACATCAAATACCTTATTTATGGCCTTTGATACGGTCATGTCCTGATTGGTATTTTCAATGTGATGATAGGAACCTGCAATGACGCGATTACGGCCATTATACTTTTCTGTATCATAGGCACCCTTCGGTATGACAATCGTCAGGACACTGGCGAATATGAGTATATAAAAAATAATCACCATTGGATCAGGGATCCGCTGACCCCAGGATTTTTTTGTCGCTTCTTCGTTCATTGAAAAATTCCTTTTATTTAGATTCGTTACTATTTATACCTTCATTGGTCCGCTCACCATCAATCAAAAACGATTCTTGCTCCTTTGAAATTAATTTGGTATAGAAGCATGGGGATAATATTTAAACAAGACGAGTTTTTGCATAGTAGTATTTGAAAATGCTATACCATCCACTTTAGACATGATTATGAATACACGACAGCTTCAAGCTTTCCATGCCACCGTTCTAACCGGGTCTTTTACCAAGGCTGGTGAAAGACTTTATATTTCACAACCCTCGATTAGCCGGCTGGTGAAAGATTTAGAAACCGCCACAGGATTACAGCTTTTTTCAAAAAAAAAGGGACGCATGGTTCCGACGCCTGAAGGGTTAAAATTCTATGAGGAAGTTGCCAGGATATTTGACGGCATTGATCACCTGGAAGAATTTGCCAATTATTTAAAAAAAGAGAGGAAAGGTCTGCTGAGAATAGCGACTACCCCTGCGTTGGCCACAAATATACTGCCCCAAATCATCAAACGATTCAATGGTATCCATCCGGATGTCAGCATTGAACTGACCGTTAGAGGCGTGGAGGTGTTGATGCAATCCCTTCCTGCGCAAAAATATGATTTGGCCATAACGAATACAATGCTGAATACCCCTGATATCATAGAGGAAAAATTTGTTGAGGTGGCGTTTATTTGCGCGATTCCGGAAAACCATTCATTGGCTCAAAAAAAGATAATAACCCCGGAAGACCTTAGGCAGGTGAACCTGCTTAATGTGGAGGAGGAGGGGGGGCTTAGCTGGACGCAACACACCAACATGTTTAAGCGATATGGCATTGATGCCCACTCAACCTATTCGACCCAGCGGTCTTTGTCTGCATATGGTATGGTGGCGGCCGGGCTATGCATTGCCCTACTGGAACCCTTTAATGCAACTTTGTGGGAAAATCAGGGGGTCGCAATCCGACCATTTCGTCCCCATATAAGATATAGCTACTCGACCTATTACCCTGCCAACCAAATACGGACACAGCTGTCTAGGGAATTTGCGGCCACTGCAAGGGCTTTTATTCGGGAGGCACCCTTACCCCAATAGATTCATTTCATTATCCCGGCAAAAAAAACAGGTCCGGATTTATTGACAAGCGGTATTTATGCTGTGGGAGGCTTGTCCGGTAAACTCAGGGGAAGGGTTATTGTAAAATTGCTTCCTCTGCCCGGAGTCGTGCTGACGGATATGGTACCCTTGTGATTTTCCTTGATGATGAAATAGGAAACAGAAAGGCCAAGGCCGGTGCCTTTTTGTTTCCCCTTGGTGGTAAAAAAGGGCTCAAACACCCGTTTTGCAGTTGACTCATCCATACCCAGACCGTTGTCTTGGATGGCTATTCCCATGGCGCCATCCTGGGCGGTGATGGAGATGATAAAGCAGGGGGAAGCGTGGTTCAGGCCCATGGCCTGGGCGCCGTTTTTCAGTATATTCATGAAAACCTGCTGAATTTCACTTGGTTCGCAATAGACCCTGGGTTGCTGCCTATCATACTGGCGGATAATTTTAATATTCTTAAAGTCATATTTTTTCTTCAGGTCGTAGTCACCGGCGCAGATTTCCAGGGTTTTGTCCATGAGTTCCCCGATGTCATGGTACTCAAAAGAGTGGGGATTGCTCTTTTTACTGAACGAGAGCATGTTCTCAACGATCTTTGCAGCCCGAATGCTTGAGTCGTAAATGGCTTTGATGATGTGCACAATCCCCCGGCGCTCGGCATAGGCCTGTATGGCAAGGATATCGGTTCCGCACTCCCCGGCAACAACCTCGTTTTTGGCCATGTTTCCCTTGATTCGATTCTGCAAAACCTGGACGTTTTGAATGATACCGGCCAGGGGGTTGTTGATTTCGTGGGCCATTCCAGCGGCTAGTCCGCCAACGGACATCATCTTTTCAGTCTGGATCATGATCTGCTCCAACTGCTTGCGCCGGGTGATGTCCCGGTTCACGCCCCGGTATCCCTTCAGAATGCCCTGGGAATCAAGGATGGGGGTGCCGTTTATCTCAAAAATCACCCGGCGTCCGTTTTGGTGGATATGAGCGATTTCAAAACCGGCAAAGGGTTTGCTCCGTGATTGGAAGGAGCGAAAAAATGATTTTACCCGGTTTTCATCTTCCGGGGGGATAAACTGATAAAGGGTTTTTCCTGTCATTTCCCCGGGGGAGTAGCCCAGAATGTCCTTGATCTTTGGGCTCACATAGGTGTAGCATCCGCTGCTGTCAATTTCCCAAATACAGTCGTTGACAGTCTCCACCAGGGACCGGAATCGCTCTTCTTTTTCTGCGATTTCCCGGGTTCTTTGGGTTATTTTATCTTCAAGTTCCAGATTGGCGCGGGTCAGGTGCTGCCGAAGGGATTGAATGGTCAAATGGGCATTGATTCTTGCCAGCAGCTCCTCCTGCTCAATGGGTTTGGTCACATAATCCACTCCCCCCACCAGAAATCCCCGGGTTTTGTCCCGGGGATCTGAAAGTGCGCTCATGAAAATAACCGGGATGTCCCGGGTCTGGGAGTTTTTTTTCAAGCGGGTGCAGATTTCATACCCGTCCATGTCCGGAAGCATGATATCCAGCAGGATCAAATCCGGTAGTTCGCGGTTAACGGTTGCCAATGCCTGTGTTCCGTTTTGGGCAATGCTGATCCGCGCCCCATGGCTTCTCAAAATTGTGCCGAGAAAACGGATGTTCTTCAAGCTGTCGTCCACCAGAATTATGTGCTGATTGTTCAAAGCACCCGTCATTTTTTTGTTTCACTCCTTACTTGGCCGAAACATGGCCATGGCTTGTCTCGGCCTGGTTTGAATCAGTCGTCTGTTACGGCAATAAAATTGTTTAACAGGCGCTCCATGGTCATGGTATCAAATACAATGGCTGCATCATAAAGATTTTGTGCCCAGGTGACAAGGGATGGGCATTGGCCGGTTTGGCCGACCTTTTTTATTCGTTCGGCAAAGGCTTCAATTTTATAAATAGCTGTCAAATCAGACAATTCAAGGCAATAATTGCGATTGTCTTTTAAAATTTGAGTCAAACTCGGATATTGCTTAAGGATGGCCAAAGAAAGCGCTTCCATCTCCGGAATAGCCCCTGTATTTTTTCCCCCCTGGACACGGTGGGGCAAAATTGCCATCATTTCCCGGACAAGCGTGGCCTTGCTCACGGGCTTGACCAGATAGGCACTGCACAGGGGAGATATCAGCGCCCGGTCTTCTTTCATGGCCGATGCCGTGATGGCAATGATGGGTATGTTTTGAAGATCAGGATCATTTTTCAGCCGGGTTGCCGCCTCATATCCGTCCATCACCGGCATTTTCATATCAAGCAGGATTAGCGACGGTTGATGTTTCCGGGCAAGCCGGATCGCCTCCCGGCCATTTTCCGCTTCCAAAATAACAAAATCGTATTCCCGGACATAGCCTCTCAATAGCTCCCTGTTATAATCGATATCATCGGTGATCAACAGGGTTGCCGGTTCAAAGCAAATGGTTTTAAAATCAAAATTCTGTACAGACGTCTGTTTTACGGCTTCCACGGAAGCGACTTCCACCCCGCCAAGACAAAAAGAAAAAATTGATCCTTTGCCCGGTTTACTTTTGACTTTAATTTTGCCGTTCATCATTTCGATGAGGTTTTTTGTGATTGTCAATCCCAGGCCGGCGCCGCCAAATTGATTATATTTCTGGCCCTTGGCCTGGCCAAATGTCTCAAAAATGGTTGAAAGCTGATTTTTTGCAATCCCAATGCCGGTGTCCTCCACACAGATCGTCAGATCAAGGGTGCTGTGGTAAACGGCGTTTGGATAGGAAGATGACACAGACAGCTTGATATATCCTTTTTGTGTAAACTTCACGGCATTACCAATCAGATTGATCAATACCTGCCTGAGTCGAAGATCATCAAGCAGCAGGGCTTCGGGAAGATCCTGAGAAATTTCCACCACCAGGGCCACCCCTTTTTCTTCCAGGGGCTTTTTAAATAACCGTCCTGTCTCGCTCAAAACCCGCTCCAGGGAAAAAACCGGAGCGTATTCCAGCTTCAGTTTGCCCGCATCAAGCTTTGACATGTCCAGGATATCATTGATGAGCCGAAGCAGCGTCTCTCCGCTTGTGTGGACTGCATCAAGATAATCGCAGATTTTTGGATCACGGGTTTCAGCCCGAACAAGTTCGGTAAACCCCAGGATAGCGTTCATGGGCGTACGAATTTCATGGGACATGTTTGCTATAAAACGACTCTTGGCCTTGTTGGCCTCTTCTGCAGCCCTTTTGGCCCGCCGCAGGCCTTTTTCAGCACGCTTTTTTTCCGTAATATCCTCTATAATAATGATGGCGTCATTGAATTGGGTTCTTAAATCTTCGATCCTGGAAAATTTCACATTAAAGAACAGATTGTCCGTGGCAAGGGAAATCTCCTTTTCCAGATCAAGGGAAGATGCGCTTCCGGATATGAACGTGTTAAAATCCTCCCGAATCCATGGAAACATCGTATGAATGGCTTCACCGATGGGAAAGCAGTCTTGTTTGTCCGAAGCCCCCACCGTCTTGATGTAGTAGTGCGCCCCCTGGGAACCGGTTGCATTGATCATCACCAAAGCAGCCTGGTTGAGTTCTGCAATTCGTCCGTCCTTGTCAATGATGAACACCGGGTTGGGCACGCCTTCAAAAATGGTCAGATAACGGTCCTTTTCCCTGGACATGTCCCGGTTACCCCCCCTAAGCTCCACGACCAGCTCACTGTCTTCAGCCTCGGTCCATTTTTCGCAAAGGGCAATGATCATCCGGTCGAACATGCGGCCGACATAGCCAAGGCAAAGCGCCTGGTAGTCCGGATCAAAATCAGCATGTTTGACAAGATCCAGCCACCCCTCCTTGTAATAGATCATCAGCTTGTGAAACATGGACAGGCTGATTCCCCTCTGGCGATGCCTGACGGCCGTATCCACGATGAACGAACAAAGGGGATCTGATTTAAACGCTTCGTCCTCCTTGAATTCAAAATCGGGAAACCGGGTTTCAAGCCCCTGGACCAATGCACCGGAAAGCCCGTGAATACAACGATACCAAGCGTCTTTTACAGAAGCACCGTCACCGATATCAATCACCCGTCCGGCGTAATAGATAAGCCTGTCCATCAGCCAGTCGTCATTATTGATCAATAATTCTTTTAACGGCACCATTTTAGCGAGTATATCGCCCATGGAACAACTCCTTGTAATTGAAAACCCAATAAACCCGGTGCCTGGAGCACCTGGAAAAAACAGCAGTCCCTGCATAAAATCAAGGCGGCTTCATGCGATAAAACAGCAGACTCAAATTTTCAGAGGATTACGCTATGGCACAAATTTCAAAGGAACAATGCTGATTCTTATACAATGGGAGCCGGGCTTTTGTCAAAAAAAAATCGTAACTATTCAGCCCATTTGACGAAAAGGGGTTGTGCCTGGAAGCATCCTGATATTTTTTGCTGAATAGTTACAGAGGGTTGCCACTAATTTTTAAACCGTAAAAATAGCCGGGCTATTTTATCTACAAATCCGCCCCCCCCTTTGTCCGATTCGGAAAAATCCGCCACTTTGCCGGAAGGACCATACATCTCCAGCATCATTTTTAAGACATTTTTTTTGACCATTCCCCGGAAGGGAACCTTGGATACCATCCCATAGGTGGCAGCCCCTCCCTCCAGGGAAAGTTTTGGATTGGCCTTCACCTGTTCAAAAGATTTTTTCAGGTCCTCAAGATATTGCGCAATCACCTGTTGGTGCAAAGGGGTTACCATGGCATGGAGGCATTCGGGCTTTTGCTGGCGGTCAATATGCCACCCTTTTTTCTCCATCTGATCCCCGATGGCATAAATACCGATTTTTTTGGAGGAGGACTTATAGGCAACAAGGCTCATGTCGGGTTTGCCAACAACCTCAAGCCCTTCAATGGCTTCAATGCCTTGTATCAGTTGCCGGGTGGTATCCATTATTTTTTTGGCATTTTCCAGATAACCGCTTTCTCCCATTGCCTGCATGGCAGCCCAGGCCGCTGCAATATTGCCCCCGGGCCTTGTGCCCAAAAGGCCGGGGGAAGCAAAAATACCCCCGGGCCATTCGGTGAACACAAACATCTGGTGCGCCAAAATATCAATACTGCGGTACAAAATAGTGGATGCTCCCTTGGCACTATAACCATATTTATGGGTGTCGGCAGACATGGAGGTGACACCCTTTATCCTGAAATCAAATTTGGGAACAGGGTATCCCAGTCTTTCAACAAAGGGGAGTAGGTATCCGCCCACACAGGCATCCACATGGAGGGGGATATTTTTTTTGTGGGCAATGGCACCCAGTTGTTCAATGGGGTCCACCACGCCGTGGGGATATCCGGGGGCAGAGCCTAAAATCATTATCGTGCGACGGCTAACGGCTTTTCTGACCTTGGCCACATCCATTCGATATTCTTTGTCCAAGGGGACATGAATTGCTTTGACGTTGAAATATTCGGCCCCTTTCTCCCAGGCCACATGGGCAGATTCAGGCAGGATCATCTCTGGGTTTTTTATCCCTTTTTTTTGTCCCATATCCCTATATGTCTTAACGGCCAACAGGCAGCTTTCAGTTCCTCCAGAGGTCATGATGCCTGAAACATCACTGTCTCCGTGGAGAAGATCTGCTGTCATGCGGACCACTTCACTTTCAAAGCGTTTCAGGCTTTGAAATGCCATGGGATTGAGTCCGTTGGATGAGGCAAACATCTGGCTGGCTTCGTTTAAAAAATTGGCATACTCTTCTCCCAGATAATAGACAAGACTCCAGGTTTTTCCATTTTTATAATCCGGGTCATTTTCCCCAAATTTTTTCATTGCTTCAAGAACATCTTCTTTGCTGCGTCCTTTTTCAGGAATACTTGTTTTTTTATCCGTCACGTTCATCTATCCTTAAATTTTTAGTTCCAATTGCCTAAGTTAGTGATTTGACAATATAGGCGATGGTAATGCCAAGATAATTGCCAACAGCATATCCGATGATGCCCGTTGTCAACCCGGATAAAATAACCGCCTTATTTTTCAGGGCGCTGGCCACCACCGGCACAAAGGGGGGAGAGCAAATGGCCGAAGCAGAGGTGATAATAAAGGTATCGGTATCGATTTTGAAAATCATACACAAGAGTCCATGGAGGGTCAAAGAACCAAATACAGTGAACCCCACATACAGGAGAATGGGGTAGTTCAAATTGGTCAGCAGGGAAAAATTGGACATGGAGCTGACAACCAGGCAGAAAATCATGATGATATACATGCCCAGCTGGAATGTTTTTTCAATATTCCGGATTGCCGGAATAAAGGAGCACCCGATACCCAGGGAGGTGATCATGAGTATGGTCATTGAAGTGGCGTAATCCTTGGGAAATAACCGGCTGATTCCCAGAGCGGCACCCACGATCAGGGCAGACAGAACCAGGGCACCGGCCAGTTTTAGGAGAATTTTGAACCTTAAAATTCCCTTGTATGAATCAATTCCTTCGGAATGCAGAATATCTGCGTTTTCCGGTTCTGCGTTTTTCAGTTTTTTGTTCTCTGGTTCTCCAATCTCGATCCCTGTGGTTTCCAGAATTTTAAATCGGGGAAGAAACCGATTGCAAATATTCTGGGCAACGGTGATAAAAAAGAGAATGCAAAAAAGAGTGATCACGATATCATAGGTATGGAATGTGATGAAAATGGTGGGGTCCACCTGAAGTGCCGTTTTTATGGAGGCCAGATTGGGGGTGCCACCGGTATAGACGCCAACTGCCATTCCCACCAGTTTCCAGCTCTCCTTTACCAATCCGTTTATGAAAAGGAAGCCAATGCACGAGGCAACGGTGACGGAGATTGTCGCAAGAACCATGGATAATATGGTTTTACCGGCCAAATGGAGCCATTGTCTTAAATCAAGGGAAAAAAGGAGAAGGGGTAGGGAGATTGCTACGCTGACTTCGCACAGGGTGTTCTGGGATGCCAGAATATTATGGGGCAAAATATTGATATTTCCCAGAACAAGCCCCACCCCGTAGCAGATAATGACCATGCCGATTTTATCTAAAATCGGATAGGTGGTACACAGATAGATGATAAAAATTGGGAACAGAATGTAGAAACCATTGGTTAGCAACACAGCCATACAACCCTCCTTGGAAAATCAATATACTACTGCGCTAAATATTTCACTATAGTGAATTTAAATTCTATGGTGATAAATGTCAATGACTATTTTGAACAGAACGATCCCGGATAAATTGGGACCCATTGATTTATCCGGGTGAAACCTGTTTTGATCGTCAGTTCTTAAAAATTTCATAAAACCTATTTTCATTCATGGTGTGGATCTGGTCTGCCAGTCGGGATAATTCAAGATAATTATCCTTTTTTTCAGGGAGAGGATAGCGGATATTGTATTGCCGGAATCGCCAGAAAGAGCTTGCCACACCCGCATATTCCATGAATATTTTTAATTGGTTTTTCTCAGCATCGGTAAGGGGGCTGATTTGCTGGTATCCAGCCACAAGCTGTTTTACCCGGTTCATGGCAAGGCGTCCGTCATCTGTGCAGCATCCCAGAGCGGCCATGCCGATGTCAAAGAGTTTGTAGTAGATACAAGCCTCTTCAAAATCCAGGATGGCCACTAGTTTGCCGCCGGAAAACAAAAGATTGTCCCAGAAAAGATCCCCGTGGATAAATCCCTTGGCCATGGTTTTATCAATGGCAGTTTCCAAAAATTTTTGTTTTTTGCCCAGCCAGTCCACATAGGGGTGTGCCCTATCCAAGATCTCATCAAAGGCAGTCAATCCATAGGGAAATTGTCCGGGCAGGCCGGGCAGTACCGCAAGACCGTGGAGCTTAGCCATTGCTTGCCCTGTTTGGAAGAGCATTCCTGAAGAAAGATCCCGGCAGACTTCCCCGGCTAAAAACGCTTTCACATAAACCGGCTTGTCTCCATAAAGGATGAACGGTTTACCGCTTTGGGTGGAGATAAGCCGGGTGCTGGGGAAATTTTGGGCTTTCAGGTGGGTTAGAACCCGGGTCAGGCAATGGATTTCCTCCTGACTTTTTTCATCACACACCGACAGGGTGTAGACACCTTTTTGGGTTGAAATTTTTAGGCTGGAGTTGGCCTGGCCTCCCTCCAGGGGGGTCATGGAGGTAAATTTTCCCAGGTCATATTCGGCAATTAGTTTTTTTACGGTTTTGATATCAAGGGTTGTGTAATCAGCCATGGTTTTCCTCTGTTTTTTTTACCCCTTCCATGGCATGGATCAGCGCAAATTCCAGGTGTTCACAGTCACAGATACGAAGTTTCTGGCAGACCCGGGATGCGTTTACCAGGGAAGGGTGAAAGGCCTGGGAAGGTATGGTTTGATCCAGAGTCCTGGCCGTTATTTCAGGAAATTTAGCGGGATGGGCCGTACCCATGCAGATGATCCGGGTATCTGAAGAATAATTTGCTCTTAGCATTTTGGCTGCGGCCACAGCCACTGCCCCATGGGGATCAAGCAGGTAGGGAACTTTCCCGGTAAAGGCATTTTGGATGGTGGTCAGGGTGTCAGAGTCGGAGACGGAAACAGAGGCGTAGCCGTCCTGGATGGCGGCTGCACTTTTGGGGTCCAGATGAATCTCCCCGGTTTGCTGAAATTTGTCCATCCATCCTATGATTTTTTTCGGGTCACACCCGGTGGTAAAATATAAAAAGCGCCAGAAATTATAGGGAACCACTATATCAATGGCCGATGAAAGGGTTTGTTTCAGGTTCTCTTTTTTGAAAACACCGGTGGAAAAGGCGGTGTGAAGGGCTTTGTTGGCATTGTTGGCGCAGATGAACCCTGTGACGGGAAGGCCCATGGCCCTTGCCAGATATCCGGCAAAGAGGTTTCCAAATGCCCCGGAAGGGACAGAAAAGACAATGGGGTCGCCAATGGTGCCGCAGACCTGAAAATATCCGTAAAAATAGTGGATTGACTGGACCATGACCCGGCACCAGTTGATGGAGTTGACACTGGAGAGGTTTAGTTTCTTTTGTAAAATCGGGTCGGCAAAGAGCCTTGCCACCACAAGATCCAGGTCATCACCGCCGTCCGGGCAGTTTTCAACCCCCACAGGGTGGACATTGGCCGCCCCAAGGGTGGTCATCTGCCGTTCCTGTTCCCGGGTGATCATGCCCCTAGGATAGAGGGGCCAGCAATCAATGGTTTTTTTGCCTGCTGCTGCATGGGCGGCGGCAGGGCCGGTGTCACCGGTTGTGGCAAGGACAAGGGTAAGCCGCTTCTTTCTCTTTTGAAGCAAATAATCCATGGTATTGATTAAAAAGCCCATGGCAATATCCTTAAAGGAGAGGGTGGGGCCATGGAACAACTCCATGATGAACAGGGACGGGTCTGTGTTCATGGGTTTTACGGGAAGAATATCCGGGTGTTCAAAGCCTGCAAAGCTTTTGTTGATTAAGTGGCGCAGATCTGCTCGAGGGATAATGCCGGGATCAATGAACAGGGAACAAATTTCAAGTGCTAATTCTGTATACCCTAACTTTGAGAACGTTTTGAGCTGATCTTTGGAGAGGATGGGAATGGTTTGGGGGACAAAAAGGCCGCCGTCCCGGGCAAATCCCTGGAGCAGGGCTTCATCAAAATTTACAGGGTCAATGCCGCCCCGGGTGCTGATATATTTGATCATGACATCTCTCCTTTGCAGGTGGATTTGACGCAGATTTACAGGTGACTGGTGCGATTGTCAAGCAATTTATGGGGTAGGGGGGAAGCGTGGGCCGGGCAGGGAAAATTTTGCCTAGGTGCGGAAGAATTTGCCTAGTGATGGGCAGTTGTTGCTTGTTTTGAGAACTTTTTTATCTATTTCTTTACTTTTATAAAAAATCAAAATAAGTAATTTACTATCGGACTCAATTCCTATTTGCTGAAATAATTTTTTTGGATCTACTTTATTTATTGGAGTAAAAAACAAAAATGTCAAAGATGAGAAAAGAGAGAGCCCCTCGTGTTCAAAAAAAAATCAAGGCTGTTCTGGACAATGGAACAGGAATCGTCGAAAATATCTCCACTTCGGGCGGATTTTTGAAATTGGAAAGTGAGATCCCCACGGAACCATTTCAGCTTGAGTTAAAAATCAGTGAATTTAAAACCATAGCCCTTGAATGCGAACCCCAGTGGCATAATAGCTCAGGTGTCGGGTTCAAAACTCTCCGTATCGAGGAAAAAAAGGAAGATCTGTTCACCCGGTATGTAGAAAAGCAGATCCAGGCCCTAGAAATTTATGGTAAAGACCGTGTCTTTAAAACAGAAATCATGGTTACCCTGAAAAATACCAATGTATTCGGCAATGTATATTTTAGTAATTTTATTGAATATCAAGGCATTATCAGAGAAAAATTTTTACTGGCCAATGTTCCGGACCTGCACGAGCTGATGGCAAATCGCAGCGTACGACTGGTTACCGTTGATACCTATAACCGATTTATCAGCAACGCTTATTTTGGTGATACCCTGGTGGCCGAACTGACCACATCGGAGATAAAGGCCGCCACCTGCAGGCTGGATATCCGGTTTCTAAACAAGGCCACCAAAGCAATGGTTGGTGAGGGGTATCAAAGATTTTGCATGGTCGGAGAGAAAGGTAAGGTCATTAGAATTCCTAAAACTTTTTTGGGTCCCTTAAATTTTTACCACGAAGTAAAGGAATAGAACCATGCTCTATCTGAGTTCGATACTCCCATTGTTTGCAGGTATTTTGTCCCTCTGCCTGGGAATCACGGTCTATTTTTTGTCCCGGGGCAAAATTCGCAATCTTTTTTTGAGGCTCTGTGTCATTACCTTTTTCTGGCAGTTTTCATGGGTGATTCTTTTTATGTCGGCAAATAGTGCCCATGTGAATTTGATCTGTAAAATAGGATATTCAGGCATCATTTTTTTGCCCCTGAGCTGTTATGACACCGTGGTTCATTACCTGGATATCTGGAAAAAAGATATTGGTGTACTCTATTTTATCTGTTTTGTTTTTTTGATCAGCCTGTGGACAACAGACCTGTTCATAAAAGGCAACCACTTGTACTGGTTCGGCCATTATCCCGAGGCAAATTTTCTCCATTGGGGATACCTTCTAATGGTTGCCTATCTGACGGTAAGGACTATCTATGTCCTGATCTCATGTCATAGAAAGGAAGCCGATCCCATTAAAAAATCCCAGTTGAAATTTTTTTTCTTTGCCAGTCTGGTTTTCTCTTTTTCAGGTCTGGATTTTCTTTTAAATTATCCTGTTCTGGTTGGAAAAATAGGGCTTCCACTCTACCCATTCGGGGTGTTTTTTATCACCTTTGCAACCTTTATTTTTGCTTTATCCCATTTTATTACCCTTAACTTGACCCTGAAAAAACGGGTTGCTGAAAAAACAATTCAGTTGAAAAATTCAGTTGATGCTCTGGAAAGGGCCGCCAGTGTGAAAAAAGATTTTATCGCCAATATTACCCACGAGCTGAGAACTCCCCTTACCCTGATCCGCGGCTGGACCGATTATCTGCTTGACGGGGAAGCAGGCGCCATTCCGGCCAAACTTTCAGATATAATAGAACGGGTGGGGATGCAGACCCTTTCATTGACCCATAAAATCAATGAATTGCTCAAGGTTTCAAAATTTGAATCCGGCATGGATACCCTAACCCTGAGCAGGATCAATCTGGATGGTTTTATTTTCCAGATTGTGTCCAGTTTCAGGGGGTTAACAGATGCAAATCAAATTGATTTGACCTATCACTCTCACTCGTCTGTTCAAATGATTTTTGCGGATAAAGAGAAGCTTAGGGATATTTTAAATAATCTGATTCGAAATGCCTATAAATTCACTGAAAAGGGCGGGATCTCCGTAACATTGAAGAATGGCGATGATTACATCGGCATTGAGGTTAAGGATACAGGGGTGGGCATGTCCCCTAAAACCATGGACAGCATTTTTAATCGGTTCCAGCAGGGGGACAGCTCTAAAACAAGAGGCTATGAAGGAACGGGACTTGGGCTTGCCATTGTCAAAGAATCTGTTGAAAAAATGTATGGCAGTATTTTGGTCTCCAGTGTTGAAAATGAGGGCACCTGTTTTATGGTGAAACTGCCCTTGGACCTTGAAAAAAGAGAGCCAGGATCAATTGTCGAGAAAAGAAAAGCAGACCGGCGGCAAAAAACAATTCACTTCCCCCATGCTGAACGCAGGTTAAAAAACCGGCGGGATGATGACCTTGCCCATATTGATACCAATGATATTGTTCAAATTGACCTTCAGGATCGTCACCCGACTGCCCGGCAGAAGATCAAAAAAATTGAGGCCAAAAATTCCAAGGGCACCATTGTCATTGCAGAAGACAATGCCGGGATTCTGGATTTTCTCAGCCGGGCGTTAAAGGGATATACCCTGTATCTGACCACCGACGGCAATCAGGCATTGCAAGCCATCAAAAAGGCAATGCCCGACCTTGTGATCTCAGATATCATGATGCCTGTCATGGACGGTTTTTCTCTTTTGAAACATATCCGGGAACACCGGCAAACCACCAGCATTCCGGTGATCATCATCACCTCACTTTCCGACCAGGAGGACCGCATCAAATCTCTGCAACTGGGTGCAGACGATTTTCTGACAAAGCCCTTCCATCACCTGGAGCTCCAGGCCCGGGTCAAAAATGTGATCAGTCTTCACAAGCTTGAGCGGGAAAAAACAATGCGGGAGCAATTGGAGGTTTTCTTGATGGTGCTTGCCTCGGCCATTGAATCCAAGGACGCATATACCGGGGGCCATGTGGAACGGGTGGCAAGTTATGCCAGAGATCTTGCCCAAAAACTTTCCCTGTCAACCACCCAAGTTAATGACATTTACATGGGTACCATTGTCCATGATGTCGGGAAAATAGGGATAAAGGACGAAGTTCTCAATAAACCTGGAAAGCTAACCGATGAAGAGTTCACTCATATCAAGGAGCACCCGCTGATCGGGAAAAATTTATTGTCCAAGCTAGAAATTGCCCCTGTGGCAGTCAATATTGCCTACTCCCACCAGGAAAAATGGGATGGTACCGGATATCCCAACAACATAAAAGGAAAGGCTATTCCCCTGGAGGCCAGGATTGCGACAATTGCTGATTGCTGGGATGCCATTACATCGGACCGCCCCTACCGCAGGGCGATGCCCCTTGGTAAGGCCATACAAATAATGGAAGCGGAGCGGGAAAAATCATTTGACCCGGAATTGTTGGATTTGTTCATGGACAAGGATGAACAGATCTACCTGAATTATATTTCAAAACAGCGATTGAATGAATTTGCTATTGACAATATTCATTTGGATAGAATATGACCCCTATGATAAACGCTTTTCAGTAAAAGCAATAGGCATTGTTTATTTCTACAATTAGTTCATCAACTAAGTAAGGGAATTATGGATAATCTCATTATTACGGTTGCACCAACTGGCTCTGTTCCCACCAAGAAAAATAATCCCAATGTACCCATAACCCCGGATGAAATTATCCAAACAGGAATTTTATGCGAAAAAGCCGGTGCTTCTATTATCCATATCCATGCCCGCAACCCCGAAGATGAAACCCCTTCAACTGATTTTCAGATTTTTAAGGAAATTTTTCAAGGTCTTCAACAGGAAACAAACCTGATCATTCAGATTTCCACGGGTGGCAGGGCCGGTATGGAGTACGAAAAAAGAAGCGAAAGACTATTGCTAAAGCCGGAAATGGCCAGCCTGACAACCGGCTCTGTTAATTTCCCTTCATCTGTCTATGCCAATAGTCCCGATCTTATTTGTGCCCTTGCAAAGGACATGAAAACACAGGGTATCAAACCCGAGATCGAAATTTTTGATGTCAGCATGATTCAGAATGCCCTGGATCTGGTGGATAAGGATCTGCTGGACCGGAAGGTGCATTTTGATTTTGTCATGGGGCTGAAAGGTGCTATCCCGGCAACCATCGAAAATCTTGTGCATCTGAGGAATTGTATTCCTGTGGGAGCAACCTGGACGGTGGCAGGGATAGGCGCCTGTCAACTGAATATGTGTGTCCATGCCATTGCCATGGGCGGGCATACCCGGGTGGGGTTGGAGGATTGTATCTATTTTAAGCGAGGAGAGCTTGCATCCAATGAACAGCTTGTAAGTCGCATTGTTCAGATAAGCAAGATTGTGGGCAGGAAAATCGCAACACCAGATCAGGCAAGAAAGATTCTTGGGCTCGATAAAACAACTGATTAATACCAATCAGCTTTTATACAAGTAGTTCTTAACCTTAGATGGAGGAATTTTATTGATGAAAAAGAGAAAATTATTTGTTATCGCAATTATTGTGACTGCCTTTGCATTGTCATTTTTGGCAGGACCCATGCAGGCTGCTAAAAGGCGTTATGTTTCCATTGCAGCAGGATGGGTGACCGGTGCATATTTTCCCATGGCAGGTGCCATCTCAAGAATTGCCTGGAAGCATCTCAAAGACGAGGGGATCAAGGTTACGGCAGAATCTTCAGGCGCCTCGGTTGCAAATGCAAAGTTAATCGGTGCAGGGGACACGGATTTTGCCATTCTGCAAAATGACATCGCCTCCTATGCTCACAACGGCAAAAAAGGAATGTTTAAGAAACCCATCACAAATCTTTTGGGCGTTTGTACCCTTTTCCCGGAGCATGTACAGATTATTGCCAGAAAAGATGCCAACATTAAATCCATTGCCGATCTCAAGGGGAAAAAAGTGGCCATTGGTCCTGTGGGTTCGGGTACCATAGAAAATGCAAGCCAAATTCTTGAAGCCTGGGGACTCTCATTTGACGATCTTGGAAAGGCAGAGCAATTAACCGCTTCCCAGTCATCGGATTATTTAAAAGACGGCAGACTGGATGCGGCATTTTTTACCGTTGCCCTGGGTGCCGCTGTTATCATGGATACCGCCTTGATGGTTCCCATGGATATTGTGCCTGTTGACGGACCCAATGTAGAAAAACTCATAAAAAAATATCCTTTTTATGCCAAACAGACGGTTCCGGGAATGACCTATAAAAATAATGATAGCGACATCCCAACGGTATCTGTAATGGCCATGCTGGCTGCAAGTGCTGAGATTGAAGAAAATATTGTATATTCCATTATCAATGCGATCTATTCAGATCTGCCCCAGCTTAAAAAAGCCCATGCAAAGTTTAAAAATATTGAAATGAAAAAAGGACTTGTGGGAATGGGTATTCCCCTTCATCCCGGTGCAAAAAAATATTTTACCGAGCAGGGTCTTATCAAGTAAAAGGGATTTTTTAACGTATAGGTAACCGCGTATTGTGTACATAATAAAAGTACCAGGTATGGCAATGGTCCGTATCTGGTACTTTTTGACCTAGGAGGTAGTGTAGTGGAAAAGGATGTTACCCAGGATAATATTAAGGCAGGGCAAATCATTATGGCTGAATCGGAATCCGGTTCCAGGATACTTTCGGGGAAAATAGGCGTCTTTGTTTCCGCCATTGCCATATTAATGTCTCTTTTCCAGATATATACAGGTTTTGTGGGGGAGCTTGCCGGCTCAAAACAACTGTCCATTCACCTTACCTTTGCCATGATTTTATGTTTTGTTTATTACCCGGGCAGGAAAAAATCACCCAGGGACAGGATGACGATTCCGGATATGATTCTGGCGGTTCTGGGCGGGGGATGTGCCTTTTATCTGTTTGCAAATTACAGCCATGTGGTCACCTCTGTCGGGGATGCGGAAACCTATGATATTCTCATTGGCGCTGCTCTGATAATCCTGGTGCTTGAAGCCACCCGCCGAAGCATCTCTCCCATGCTGCCGATCATCTGTATTATTTTCCTGCTCTACGCATATTTTGGACCCTATTTGCCCGGGGAACTTGCCCACCGGGGGTTTCGTGTGAAACGAATTGTGGACCATATCTTCATGTCCGGAGAAGGTCTCTGGGGGGTTCCCCTGAGGGTTTCGGCCACCTTTGTCTTTTTGTTTGTTCTTTTTGGTGCTTTTTTAGATAAAATTGGAGCCGGGTTGTATCTTATCAACCTTTCCTTTGCCATGATGGGAAAATATCGGGGGGGGCCTGCAAAGGCTGCGGTTGTTGCCTCCTGTGCCATGGGGTCCATTTCCGGATCATCCATTGCCAATACGGTCACAACAGGCGCCATGACCATTCCGCTGATGAAAAAAGTAGGGTTTAATTCGGCTACTGCCGGTGCTGTCGAGGTGGCGGCTTCAACCAATGGACAGCTCATGCCGCCCATCATGGGGGCGGCCGCCTTTATCATGGCTGAAATCATTGGGGTTCCCTATATAGAAATTGTAAAGGCTGCGTTCATACCCGCCCTTTTATCCTATGTGGCCATTTTTTCAATTGTTCATTTGGAAGCGGTCAAGGAAAATATCAGGGGGCTCACAAAGGAAGAAACCCCGCCCTTTTTCAAAACCCTTCTTTCCGGAATTCATTTTCTCATCCCCCTGGGGCTTTTGATCTGGCTGCTGCTGATTGTCCGATGGACACCTACCACCGCCGCATCCTGGTCTATCCTTGCAGGCGGTATTGTTGCCCTTCTCAACAATTATCTACGCCAGGTAAAATTTTTCCCCATTTTGGTAAAAGATAATTTAGACAGTGATGATCCGGCCTTTCTGGATTACAAAGCAAATCCGGACAACTTTTTTATGGGAAGAACCAAGCAAGAGATATTGGATTCCCTTGAAACCGGTGCAAGGAACATGGCAGGTATTGCCGTAGCCTGTGCCTGTTGCGGTATAATTGTCGGGGTTGTGACCCTCACGGGACTTGGGTTGAAAATGGCCACCTTGATAACCGAAGCTGCGGGTGGAAATCTCATGCTGACACTTATCTTTTCGGTTTTTGCCTGCATTATTCTGGGTATGGGCCTTCCCACAACCGCTACCTATATTATCATGGCCGCAATGACAGCGCCTGCCATCATGACCATCAGTTCAGACCTGAGCCTTGGCCTTCCCATTGTTGCCGTTCATCTGTTTGTTTTTTATTATGGGATTGTAGCCGATGACACGCCGCCTGTGGGGTTGTGCGCCTATGCCGCCGCCGGGATATCCGGTGCTGACCCCGTGAAAACCGGATTAAAGAGCTTCCGCCTTGATCTGGCGGCTTTTACACTGCCCTTTATGTTTATCTACAATACCAAGTTATTGATGATCAACACAACCTTTCTGGAACTTTGCTACATGATTCCCGTCTGTATCATCGGGATGTTTTGCTGGTCGGTGTTTATCCAGGGCTATTGGATTACAAGAACCTATTTTCTGGAACGAATCGCCTTTCTGGGTCTTGCTTTTTTGCTGGTCAATCCCCGGGGCATTTCCCTTATGTCACTGGAGATCAATCAGCATCTGGTTAACGGGTTGGCCCTTTTGACCATGGCGGCAATATATTTATGGCAAAAATCACGTAGAACCAGGTTGGAATCTGCTTGAGTAAAAAAATAATAATTTGTATTTTTATGGGGGGTGCATTGCTTTTCATTGCCCTGCACCTCCCTAAAATTATCAGCATAACGGTGCGGCTTCCGGACAATGATAATAAACTTATCCATCTTATTGCTGTCCACCCCAGGGACATGTTTTCCCTCACCTACCGACATTCTGTGGAAAAAACCCTGGTAAAGGGTGTTTTCCAGGTTTCTTCAACCCCGGCAATGCTTGCCGTGGAAACAAGAATGACCTCTGTGGGAACCGGGCTTCCCAATACCTTTTCCAAAAGAACAACCCGGGAGGGCAAATGGATTGTTGTGGATGAAGAAAACCGAGCAATTGATAGTTTTCGATTTTTTATTTCCCGGGTCAACACCCCTTTTCTTTCAACCCCAAAAGGAATTATTGATTTAAATCTGCTTCCCTCAGGCACCATCATTCTTTTAGGTGTTGAAAAAATTTCTTTGGCCCGCTATCTGATATACACTGGTGAAAAATTTTTACAAAAGAACTTAATACAAGGTGAAAAAAATGGTTGAAATCCCCGGCAATCTTTTCCCCAGAAGATTGGACAAGCAATTGCCCCTGGCAACAAAAGCCCAGGGTGTTTTTATTGAAGATGAACATCAAAAACAATATATGGATGCCAGCGGCGGTGCTGTGGTTGTGAATGCAGGCCATGGAAGAGAAAAAATTGCCCGGGCAGTTTATGATCAGATTTTATCCCATGATTATATCCATCCCAGCATGTTTACAACCCAACCCGTCGAGAGCCTTGCCACCTGTCTTGCCCAAAAGGCACCCGGCGACATCAATCGGTTCTATTTTCTTTCCGGCGGTTCTGAAGCCAACGAAGCCGCCATCAAGCTGGCAAGGCAGATCCATATTGAAAATGGCAATTCAACAAAATATCGTCTCATTGGCAGATGGAAGTCATACCATGGATTAACCCTGGGCTCCCTTTCCGCCATGGGAAGAACCGGTTTTAAAACCCCCTTTGCACCGTTATTAAAAGAGAGTTTGCACATCCCGGCACCCTATTGCTACAGATGCTCCTTTGGACTGGAATATCCTTCCTGCAAGTTGCGATGTGCCCTGGCCCTGGATGAGATGATTGAAAATGCAGGACCTGAAACCATATCCGCCTTTATAGCAGAAACAATTCCCGGTGCTACCATTGCGGCCTGTATTCCCCCCAAGGGTTATTTGAAAATAATTCAACAAATCTGTAATCATCACAAGGTGTTGCTGATTCTTGATGAGGTGATGTGCGGCATGGGCAGAACCGGGGAATGGTTTGCCTGTGACCATTTTGATATTGTGCCCGACATCCTCACCCTTGGCAAGGGACTTGCCGGAGGGGTGATTGCGCTTTCTGCCCTGGGTGTAAGAGAAACCCATTTTAATGCCATCAAGAATAACAGCGGTAATTTTATGCATGGGGGTACCTTTTCCCACCATCCCGTGGCTGCAGCCGGAGGGTTGGCCTTAATCGAAATTCTTGAGCAGGAAAAACTGGTTGAAAGAGTAAAATTAAAGGGTGAAAAACTAGGCAGATTGTTAGAAGAGAACCTGTTGCCCCTGCCCCAGGTGGGTGATGTCAGGGGAAAAGGGTTTTTGTGGGGCATCGAACTAGTTCAGGACAAAAAAAACAAAACCCCTTTTAACAGGTCATTAAAAACCGTGGAAGGCATCTGGGAACTCCTTTTTGAAAAAGGGTATCTGGTTTACAAGTCAACCGGACTTGCCGGTGTTGATGGAGATGCCATCGTCATTGCCCCCACTTATATTATCAGTGATGATCAGATGGAGATGCTTGTCAAAGCAATAAAAGCTGCCATCATTGAATTTTTTGATGCCTAGGATAATCCGGACCGAATCCGGACCGGGCTGTCGGCTCATTTGGTGTTCATTTTTTGCGGGGGATAGTCTCTCTTACAGAGGCTTTTTTCTAGGGCTGGCAATCCAGAACCAGATCAGGGCCAGCATCTGACAGCCTAGAATGGCCATAAATCCAGCCTTGTACCCTTCCGGTGCATAATTTCCGGAACCGGTGACCTCCCAGCAGTTGATGATGGCGCCCATGGCCCATTGAACACCAAATGCCGCCACAAAGACCATCATGTTAATACTGGTGGTGACCCGGCCGGAAAGGCTTTTGGGAAAGTTCAGGGTCAGGGCTGTATAGGAAAGGATGCCCGAGGTGCCGAAGAAACCAAAAAGAACAAGAATGATGGGAGCAGACACGGGCACGGCAAAGGTGATCATGGCCTGGACTCCGATAAAAAAAACCATGCCGGTCACCGCCGTGGTCAGCACCGGAACCCCTCTCCGGGCCAATTTTTCCGTTAGAAATCCCAGGAAGATAAAGCCTGTTATCATGGCCAGGGCAGACCAGGACAAAATGGTGGCAACCTGGGATCTGGGGACCAATGCCACGTCCCTGAGCCAGGGGCCGGCCCAAAGGCCCTGGAAGGCGATGTAGCCTGCCTGGGACAGGGTGGTCAAGGGAGCGATGCGCCAGAAATCCCGGCTTTTAAATATCTGGATCACCCCGGCCATCTGGGCACCGGGTTTTTCGGGTTCTGTTTGTTTTTTTTGTTCGGGTATCATGATGAATATGGCCAGAGCCGCGGCAAAGGAGAATAGGGCCAATATCCAGAAAAGTCCCCGCCAGTCTGTAAACTGCAAGGCCATTTCCACAGGGGTGGTGGCGGCTAAAGCCCCAAGTCCCCCGGCGGCCATCTGGAATCCGTTGATCCGGGACAGGGTGCGGGCCGGAAACCAGATAACATAGGATTTAAAGGCTGCCATGAGACAGGCGGAAACCCCAAATCCGATAAGGGCCCTTCCCATGATCACCCCGATAAGGGTGTCCGAGGTTGCAAATATAATGGCGCCGGCCCCCGCAAATAAGAGGAGAATAGATTCAACCAGTCTCGGTCCGAACCGGTCCAATAGCATTCCCAATGGCAATTGAGAAGAGGCAAAGGCAATAAAATAGGTGGAGGTCAAAAGCCCCAGTTCCGAAGGATCGATGTTAAGGTCGGCCACAAGATCCGGTGCAATTACGGCATTGACCACCCGAAAAAGATAGGAGAGAAAATACCCCAGGGCAAAGGGGATAAAAATTTTCAGGGTTGAACCGGCTCGGTCGACATCGGGCCGTGAAGGGGAAAACATTATCATATCAGATCGTTCCATTTAATAAGGGTAAACCGGGAGCATCCAATCGTTGGATCCAATGGGAGCATCCGGTGTATGGTTCATATCATAATTCAATTCAAACAAGAAATGAAATCATGGGCAGTTTTTCCCAGGGTGATCGCATCTAAACCGAGGGTTGAAAATCCAAGCGCCCAGATTATGGAGAAACCCTACCAATGGAAGCGGGATGCAGATACCGCTTAAAATATAATGGCGGATGGGTCACACATTTATGGTATGAAGCTGGGTATGCTGGTGCTATTAATTTGCTGGGAACCGCACTTCCCTGTCTCTGCGGATCAATTGTCAGTCGGTAAACATTCTGAGTGTAGGGCATCAAGCCTATGTTTTTTTAATATTTCGACAGACCTTTCAATGTCAAATGAATTTTCTTTTAAGGCTTCAAATTCCTTCACACTATCAACAACTTTCTCTTTATTCACCAAAAATTTCGATTTATTATAGATGTTTGAGGATTCAAAACTATTGGATAAAATTGCTGATTCATTCCCTCGAAATATAATGCTATCCTTAATATTTTTTGGAATTCCCATAGAGCTAATTTCGTTACAATCAGATATGTATAACCATAATGAGACATTAAAAACTTCGTACTGTATTTTAATTGCTTTGAGCAAATCTTCTGAAAGTTTAGAATCCTTTTTCAAAGATTTCAAATCAATAACCAAGATGCGCTCTGTATTAACATTGTATTTTGAGGCTTGCAATTGGAATCGATATACTGCGTTCCTTTTATCCAACCACATATTTACTGAAGCTCTTGATTTTGAAATATGTATCGCCATAATTTTTCCATGACTATCTTTCTTTAGCCTTTCTACACATGCATTAACAATTTCCATGGTTTCTACGGAATCTCTTGGCTTGTAGATATCATTCCACTTTTTTGATTCAGTCTTTAACTTATCCACAGATTTAACCTGGAATTTTCTTAGAACAGGATGGGTACAATAATCTTGCGTGTTGATACTATCCTGATTTACACTTGCCACTGCAAAGTGAGTGCCCCTCCTCGTCAACATACATAAACAACTGATATGTAAGATTGAAATAGAAAAGATAAGACAAAATTCACTTGCTATATTCCCCAACAAAAAAGCCATGACAATAGCAAGCATTGAAAAAACAGTCATAAGAATCTCTAAGATAACTATAGTACTACTATTCTTCTTCATAACGACCTCCTATTTATTCTGCCAATTATGTGACCGAAAGAGACGCTGATAAGTTTGATATATGATAGGTGAAATGAAACGTCAATAGTTTTTTAGGAGTAAATGATATTAGATATAATTTTTTTTAAAAAATTGATATTTGTGGTCAAAATGATATATATGTCCATGGTGTGGAAGGGGGCACAATAAATTTGACAAGTCCTCTGTGGTGCGATAAAATGAGATGTTTTCCGTTTTGAAATAAAAACAAAATTTTTTCTTGAACTTTGAAAGGTAAAAAAATGGCATCCGACACACAAAAAATGATAGGTAGAAGAATTAGACGAATCAGAACCCAAAAGGCTTGGACGTTAGATCAGTTCTCAAAAGCAACTGAAATTGATAGGACCACTCTCTCGAGAGTTGAGAGAGGCACTCAAAACACCCGTTTTGATCATTTCGAGACTATTGCAGAGAAATTAGGTATCGATATAACTGCGTTAGTTAGTCCAAAAGCAGATAAAAATGATGATTATGTTGTTCGCTATTTCGAATCTGGAGATTGGCTCAATCAAGTGATAAAAAAACATAACAAAACTTATAGTAAAGACTTAAGCTTAGTACTAAACAGTGGAGCATCTATATCAACCACCTTTAAAGTAGCCAAGGATGAAAAAAAAGAGTTGGAATTTGCCCGCCACATTGCTGGTTCGGAAGAAATAATTATGGTACTCAGTGGGCAAGTCGATATCTTTTTAGCAGACAATTCTACCCCAATAGTTCTAAAACAACATGATTCAATCGTTTATGTGAGCGACGTGAAACATTCAATTAGAAACCCTTATGATGAGGAAGCATTATGTTTTGGCGTCACAGTTAATTCTGGTTACAATTCTCCTGAGGGTCTAATAGAAAACGAATAGTTTATAATTGATTTCATTCGTCATTCTGCCTTTAGGAGGCCAACCGAATTTTGGATCATTTATCATCAAAATTACACCAATTTATCCTTGTGCAGCCAGCAATCGATATAAACCCCATAGTCAAAATAATCGTTACCGGCCCTGACCAGCGGCACTGTTCAACAACGTTTTATCAATAATCCCGCTCGTTG
>JADGEQ010000024.1 GCA_016744295.1 Desulfobacteraceae bacterium
TGGGTCTAACCTTAGAATTTGATTTAGATAATCATCCGCTTTCAGTATTTTTTGATTCATATAATATATTTTTGCAATTTGGAATTTTGCGTCCACGTTCCCCCTGACATGATGGTCCACTTGAATGAAATATTTCAATGCCTTTTCCAAGTTGCCTGCTTCAGAAAATAACAGCCCTGCCTTATATATCATGTCATAATTTGAGGGATTCTCTTTGATTCCTTGTTCCAGCAATGCCTGGGGATAGTTGCGCTCATTATTTGACAGACAGATCTCGAT
This sequence comes from Desulfobacteraceae bacterium, assembly GCA_016744295.1. Lineage (GTDB taxonomy): Bacteria > Desulfobacterota > Desulfobacteria > Desulfobacterales > Desulfobacteraceae > NBML01. The sequence continues at coordinate 280 of JADGEQ010000024.1, forward strand.
GATTTGTTCCCTGACAATATTCTTTTTTTTGGATTTGGCAATTACTTTTGAAAAAATATCCAGTGCCAGAGACCTGAGATTGTTTTTCAATAATTTTTTACCTATGTCAAATGCCTTATCATTATAACGGGTACTTAGTGACAAAATTTCAAGATAATAGTTACCCGCCTTTTGAAGTTCATTCTTTTTTAAATAATAATCTGCAAGATAAACCCTTGAAATTGTATCCTGCTTATTAACTGAGATTGCTTTTAACAGACATTTTTCTGCAATACTGCTTTTTTTAATCTTAAAATGCAGCAGACCCAATTGACGAAGGAGTCTTGAGGCAGATGGTTTATAGGTCAAGGCTGTTTTTATCTGTTCGATAGCGGATGTATATTCTCCCTTCTCTTCCAGTTCGCGTGCCTGCCTTCGATGAATTGTCAATGGATCTGGATTATTGGCCCTATGAATTACAGTTTTTATTGTCCGGTCCAGGACATCAAGGGTTAAGGGCTTCAAAAGGTATCCGTTAATTTCAGTTTCAGCCACTTCGGAAACGATATCCCGCTCCGCCTCGGCCGTAATCATAATGACAGGTATATCCCTGAGCAAGGCATCATTCCGAATTTCTTCAAGCATGGCAACCCCAGTCATAACGGGCATATTCCAGTCAATGATGGCAAGATCAAAGCGTGCACTCCTTAACACTTCCAATCCTTGTTTTCCATTTTCAGCAAATCGTAATTTTAAACCGATATTTAAATTTTGGAGCATTTTTCGAATGGTTAAGCGCATGCTCTTCATATCATCAACAACCAAAATTGATAAATTTTCAAGATCTAAGGCCATCTTGTTTTCTGCCATTTTTTTTCCTTTGCTAAACAGATTATCGAAAAAACGCCTGATATCCTAATTAGTGCAGCTGCGAAACCAGTTGAAATCCGTGAAAGGGCATTGTAACATTTAATGCATTAAATTGGCAAAAAAAATGTTATTGTCATATAAAATTACCTGCATCATACCACCTTACCCCAGGGCAAACCGATAAAAGCTGCTTTTCTTTTTAGAAAAAAAATGATATAGTTCGCCGACTTTTGAACCGCAGGTCCGGCACCTGTGGTTTTTTCATTAAAAACGAAGGAAATAAAAATAAATGATTACCGCAAATAATATCACCCTCGCCTATGGCAAACGGGTTCTGTTCAAAGACGTCAATATAAAATTTGCCCCGGGCAATTGTTACGGACTCATCGGCGCCAATGGTGCTGGAAAATCAACATTCTTGAAAATTCTTTCCAAGGATATTGAAGCCGATTCAGGAATGGTCTCCGTAGGCCCAAGGGAACGAATAGGCGTATTGAGGCAGGACCACTTTGCCTTTGATGAAGAGACGGTTTTAAATACGGTAATCATGGGTCATAAAGCCCTTTACACCCTCATGGCCGAACGGGATGCGCTCTATGCCAAGCCTGATTTTTCAGAAGAAGACGGAATCAAGTCCGGCGAACTTGAACTCGAATTTGCAGAAATGAACGGCTACGAGGCAGAACCAGAAGCAGCTATTCTCCTCAACAACTTAGGGATTGCCGAAGAACTGCACGACAAAAAAATGAAAGAGCTTGAAGGCGGAGAGAAAGTTCGGGTACTCCTTGCCCAGGCTCTGTTCGGGAATCCTGACATTCTGCTCTTAGATGAGCCCACCAATAACCTGGACATCAAATCCATTGCCTGGCTTGAGGATTTTCTCTACCGGTTCAAAAATACGGTCATCGTGGTATCCCATGACCGGCATTTTATGAACCAGGTGTGCACCCATATTGCCGACATTGATTTTGGACAAATCTCGGTATATGTGGGAAATTACGATTTCTGGTACCAGGCCAGCCAATTGAACCTGAAACAAAAACAAAATGAAAACAAGAAGGTCACCGACCGGGCCAATGACTTGAAGGCATTTATACAAAGATTTAGTTCAAATGCGTCCAAGTCCAAACAAGCCACCTCCCGAAAAAAACTTTTGGAAAAACTCACCATCGAAGACATGCCTGTTTCCACACGAAAATACCCCTTTATCAGTTTTCAGCCGGAACGATCCTGTGGCAACGTGATCCTTGAAGTGGAAGGACTCACCAAAACCATTGATGGTGAAAAGGTATTGAACAACCTAAGTTTTGTGGTGAACGGCAATGATAAAATTGTCTTCATGAGCAGCAACAGCGTTGCAAAGACGACCCTCTTCCAGATTCTGGCCGGAGAAATTGAACCCGACGCAGGCAGTTTCAAATGGGGGGTCACCATTTCCCACTCCTATTTTCCCAAGGAACACAGTACCTATTTTAATGGTGAAAAGAACCTTATTGACTGGCTCCTGCAATACTCTCCCCCCAAAGAGGGAGAGAGTTTTGCCAGAACCTTTTTGGGGCGCATGCTCTTTTCCGGAGAAGATGCCACCAAAAAAATCAGTATGCTTTCCGGAGGGGAAAAGGTTCGCTGCATGCTCTCCCGGATGATGCTTGCCCAATCCAATGTGCTGGTGATGGATGAACCCACCAACCACCTGGACCTGGAATCTATAACCGCCTTGAACGACAGCCTGGTCAAATTCAAAGAGGTAGTTCTTTTCACCTCCCATGACCATGAATTTGTAAATAGCCTGGTAAACCGGATTATCGAAATTACGCCCAGCGGCGTCATCGATAGACTCATGAGTTTTGATGAGTATATTGAAAGCACCGAAGTTGCACAGACCCGGGAAGCGATGATGAAAAAGGCCGCCTAGAAATTTTTTTGTGAACCGCCATGAAGTTCATGAACATCAAGGCTCATGAACTTCATGATAAAAACAATCTATTGCAGTTAATCTATTGAAGCTAGTAGTGGGGCGGCTTTTCATTTGCCGGGGCATCGATCCTTGAGTTAAACTCGGAAAATTCCCTTCCCTGTTTTGCCAGAACATCACAGATGGAAGAAAGCCGCTCAAGTTCCTTTTGCTGCTCATAAATCACATCATTTAACGCTTTGATGGTCTGTTCCTGAAATTCAATCTTCATTTCAATTTTTATCAGACGCTCTTCATTCATTTTTTTCTCCAGAGCCTGGGTCAGGCCGCTATGGCAGGTTATGATAAAAGTGGATACTGTTAAATTTAGGGTTTTATCCCAAGCCAGATGGTGTGTTTGCTTCCTTTCCCGGATTTTCTGGCCCTCACAGAAAGAACTTTGGTTTTGAACCCGGCAAGTTTCAGCCGCCGGGTGAATACCTCGTCAATACCGCAGGACCATACAGCCAGGATTCCTCCCGGCTTGAGGGCATCAAAAGATTTTTTTAAACCCGATTTACCGTAGAGACGATCATTGGATTTTCGGGTTAGCCCGGCAGGTCCGTTGTCCACATCCAGAAGTATGGCATTCCACACTGATTTTTCTTTGCCGATGGTTTTTACCACATCCTCCTCTTCCACCCTCACCCGGGGATCCGCCAGGGGATTACCCGCCAAATGCCCCAGGTGTTCCCGGTTCCATCTGACAACCGCCGGGATCAGTTCAGAAACAAAAATTTCGGCATCTGGACCCGATTGTTCAAGGGTTGCTGCCAGGGTATAGCCCATGCCCAGCCCCCCAACCAGAATTTGCCAGGGGACCTGGGGATTCAACCGGCTGCAGGAAAGCTCGGCCAGGGCATCCTCAGAGCCGTGAATCCGGCTGTTCATCAATTCGGTCCCTGCGGTCCGAATGGAAAATTCCCGATCCCGCACAAGCAGGATCACCTCCCCTTCATTTCCGGGAACCTCTGCCCTGTCGATCTCTTTCCAGGGTATCACTTCGCTCTCCAAGACTTAGAGACCCATTGCCAAGCCCGGTTGTTTTTCATATGTTTATCCGATTTCATATGTTTTACAAATTTCATGTTTAAATAGTTATTTCCCTTAAAGATTTATTTTTATAGATTTCAACCCACATGCCGGGACGAATGAATCCTCACACACAACAAGATAGCCTGTTACCCCTTTGGGATCAAGTTTGTTTTACACCAGGGCAAGAGAAGGTTGCAAAAACATCATCCAGAACCTGATAAGGGTTCAAAAAGTTTCCTGATATGAAAATTTAACTTCATTAATCAAAATTGGCAATTTATTTAACAATCAAGTTAAATACAAGGATTTTACCGTATAAATGTAATCATACCATGATTTTTCTAAAATATATTTGATTTTTCGGCCTAGGCATTATTACAATCCTCCCGGTGTATGGCGAATTTAAGTTGACAAAGAGAAAACTTTTCGTTACTCCAGAATAAATATTTTTGTTCTGATACACCAGTACTAAACCACCCTTACCTTAAGGAGGCATTAAAAATGAAAAAACTGTTTAAAAAACACAGCCTGATTTTCTGTATGGTTGCTTTACTGACGGCAGCCTTTACCCTGCCGGGTTTTGCCGACAACATTAAATTCGGTCATGTGGCCCCCCCTTTCCATGGACAGGCAAAGGGGATTGATGCCTTTGCCGCCTATGTAAAGGATAAAACAGGGGGAAAAATCGACATTGCCACCTTTCCGGCGGGCCAGTTGGGCGGAGAACGCTCCATGGCGGAACAGGTCCAGGCCGGCACCCTTCAGATGGCCGCCCTTACCACTGCGGTTCTCCAAAATTTTGTTCCCCAATGCGCCATTCTGGACATGCCCTTTATTTTTCCCGACCGGAAAACCGCCTATGCCACCCTGGATGACCCAGAGGTCCAGGAAAAGATTTTTTCCTACTTCCCCAAAAAAGGGTTTACTGCCATTGGATGGACGGAAAACGAAATCCGGGATTTTACCAACAACAAACGCCCGGTCCGCACGCCTGAAGATATACGGGGTCTCAAGGTCAGGGTAATGAACTCCCCGGTCTACCTGGATACCTTTAAACAATTGGGCGCTTCCCCCGTGGGCATTCCCTTTCCGGAAACCTATAATGCCCTTCAGACCGGCGTTATTGATGCCCAGGAAAACCCCATCCTGACCACGGTTCTCATGAAGTTCACCGAAGTGACAAAATATGTGACCCGCACCCAGCACTGTCTTACCGAATGTATCATTGTGGTGGGCACAGATTATTGGGAAAGTCTCTCAGCTGCTGAACAACAGATTTTCAGGGATGCGGGTAAATTGGCCATAGAGACCAACCGTTCCGTCAACGCCAGCCTCCACCAGGCATTGCCCAAAAGCAATATTTCCATTGGTCAATATGCAACAGACAATCAAATTGACATCATTGATTTGACACCCGAAGAACGCGGGGTGTTCAGAGTTGCAATGACCCCTGTATGGAATAAATATCGTAAAAAAATCGGGGACGAGATATTTGATTTCATGCTGGAAAAAATCAAGGTTCACCAGCAATAGATCTGCTGCAAAACCAACGAGTAAAGAGACCGTATTAAACGATTATATCAAAACGCTGGTAACAGGCCGGGAAACAATTTTTCGGCCTGTTACCCGATGAGACCTAAAAGTGGGAGAGTTAAAAATTGAAGCGGTTTTTTGAGCAACTGGACCGAATTGAAAAAATCACCCTGGTATGGACCATCCTGTCCCTTGCCTTTATCGGTTTTATCCAGGTGGTCACCCGGTATGTGTTTAATTACAGCTTTACCTGGTTTGAAGAACTGGGCCGGTATCTTGGCGTGTTTGTGGCTTTCCTGGGTGCCTCCATCGGGGTCAAAACCGGCAGCCACTTTACCATGGATCTTATGGTCTCCCATCTAAAACATCCCTGGCAGCAGCTGACCCGGACCCTAACCGCCAGCCTGTCAGGGATGTTCTTTTTTACGGTGACCTGGTTTTCCTGGAAACTGGTTGTCCGCATGCACGGATTTGAAACCACCTCCCCCACCATGCAAATCCCCATGTATATTGCCTATCTGCCCATCCCTGTTTTTTCAGGCTTCATCGGAGTAAGATTCATGATCAAGGCAATTGAATCTGCCAGGGCGGGCTGCAGGCTCCACAGAAAGCGAGAGGTAATTTAGGTGATACTTACCATCTGTATTAGTTTTGCTGTCCTGTTGCTGCTTGGCGTTCCCATTGCCGTGATTCTGGGGGTTTCCACCATGATATCCCTGGTGTTTTTTTCCTCCACCCCTTTACATATCATTACCCAGCAGCTGTTTAATGCGTTGGATAAATTTGTACTCCTTGCCATCCCCTTTTTCATCCTGGCCGGCGCCATCATGACCCGGGGTGGAATCGCCAAGAAACTCATTGCCTTTGTCAATGCCCTGGTGGGATGGTTCCCGGGGGGGCTTGCCATGGCAGGAATTCTGGCATGCATCTTTTTTGCCGCCATTTCAGGATCATCCCCTGCCACGGTTGTTGCCATCGGTTCGATCATGATCCCGGCTCTGATCAAGGCCGGATACGGTGAAAAGTTTTCCCTGGGGCTGATCACAGTATCCGGGTCCCTGGGGATTGTCATCCCCCCCTCCATTCCCATGATCCTCTATTGTCTGGTCATGAATGTATCCGTGGCGGAACTTTTCATGGCAGGGGTCATGCCAGGTCTGCTCATCGGATTGGCCCTCATGGTCTATACCTATGTGATTGCCAAAAAAAACAATTGGCGCATTGAAACAAAAGCATCGCTTTCGGAACTCATCCGCACGACCAGGGAAGGGATCTGGGCCCTGGCCCTCCCTTTTATCGTTCTGGGCGGTATCTACACCGGCGTGTTCACCCCCACGGAAGCCGCTGCCGTATCCGTGGTATATGCCCTGATGGTCGAATTATTCATTTACAAGGAATTTGGGTGGAGGGATATTACCGAAATCTGCCAGGATGCGGCGATATTGTCCGCCTGCCTGCTGTTTATTTTATCCTGCGCCATGACCTTTATCTGGCTGTTAACCGCCGAGCAGATTCCCCACCAGCTGGCCGACATCATTATCCAGCATATCCACAGCCCCTGGATGTTTCTGCTCACGGTGAATATTTTATTTCTCATTCTGGGATGCTTCATGGATGATGTTTCAGCCATGCTCATCCTGGCCCCTCTATTCTTGGAAACCCTGAACCGGTACGGCATTGACCTGGTCCACTTTGGCATCGTCATGGTGTTAAACATCCAGATGGGAATGCTGACCCCGCCCTTCGGGCTTAATTTATTTGTGGCATCGGGCATCACCAAACAGCCCATCGTAAAAATTGCTGCGGGGGTAATGCCCTTTCTTCTCATCATGCTTGTTTGCCTGATGCTGGTAACCTATATTCCCTGGATCAGTCTGGCACTGCCCGGATGGATTTACAATTAAGGAAAGATTTTATGTCTAGTATTAAAACACCCAATAACCTACCGGATCATATGTCCGGGCACATACCCACTGACATGTCCGGCCAAATACCAGATCACATAAAGGGCCAGCTTATAGAGGTTGTCACTGAAAAACGATATCTGGACCGGAAAGAAGAACTGGCCTGCTATGCCTATGACGCCTTTTTGGTTGAGTCCATGCCCCAGGCTGTCATCTTTCCCGAAACCCCAGAAGAGGTATCCCAGATCTTAAAAATTGCCTCCCTGCATAAAATACCCGTCACCGGAAGAGGAGCTGGCACCTCGGTCTGCGGCGCCCCCGTCCCGGTTCGCCACGGAATCGTACTTTGTTTTTCCAAGATGGACAAGATCATTGAGGTCAACACAAGGGACCGCTATATCATTGTAGAACCCGGGGTGATCAATGCCGATGTCCAAAAGGCCCTGGCCCCCTTTGGTTTTTTCTATCCCCCGGACCCCGGTTCCATGGCCACCGCCACCATTGGCGGCAATATTGCCCAGAATGCAGGGGGGCCAAGGTGTCTTAAATATGGGGTGACAATGGACTATGTTCTGGGAATGGAGGTGGTTCTGGCCACCGGAGAGATGGTTACCTTTGGTTCGAAGAATGTCAAGGATGTCACCGGCTATAAGCTGTCCTCCCTGTTTTGCGGATCAGAAGGAACCCTAGGGCTTGTGACCCGGGCCATCCTGAGGGTGGTGCCCCAGCCTGAAGCCATTAAAACCCTAATGGTAACCTTCAAAAACCTGGACGACACTGCCAATGCAGTGAGCGATATTATCGGATCCGGTATTCTGCCTGCAGCCATGGAACTCATGGACAAGTTCACCCTCAATGCCATTGAAGACAGTTTTGGCCTGGGGCTTGACCGGGAGGCGGAAGGCTCTTTGCTCATTGAAATCGACGGGGTCAAAGAAGCCTGTGAAAAGGAAATGGGCAGGATCACAGATAAATTAAGGGAAAACAATGCCCTCCATATCCAGGAATCAGCCAGTGATGCGGACAGGGAAAAACTTTGGACGGCAAGGCGTTCCGCCTATGGGGTCTTTGCCAAAATGGCGCCGGATATTATTTCCGAAGATGTGACCGTGCCCGTAAGCTGTGTCCCGGAAATGATCCGGCAAATAAAGCGAATCGGCAAAAGCCATGGGCTTAGGGTTGGTGTATTGGCCCATGCCGGAGACGGCAACATGCATCCCATGATTCCGGCGGACAAATCCAATGCAGAAGAATGGGCCCGGGTGGAAAAAGCCTTTGACGAAATATTTGCGGCGGCAGCAGATTTGGGCGGCACCCTGTCCGGGGAGCACGGAATCGGCCTTGCCAAGGCCCGCTACCTGCCCCTGGTCATGAACAAAGATTCCATCAATCTCATGACCAGGATCAAACAGGCCATTGATCCCCAGGGCATCCTGAATCCTGGAAAATTTGTATGAACCTCTCTGTAAAACCACTTCAAAACTGCGGAAAATGCGGCCTCTGCCTCACCGCCTGCCCGGTGTATAAGGTATTAAAAGAGGAGCAGGCATCTCCCAGGGCAAGACTGCAACTGATTAAAGCCTTTGAGAACAATACCCTTGAAGCAACCCCTCTGTTAAAGGAACTCATATCCAAATGTCTGATGTGCGGTTCCTGCGCGGCCACCTGCCCCTCGGGCATCAACCACTATGAAAAATTTATGAACATGCGCCAACAAATGGTGGCGGATCTTGGGGAAACCCCAGTCATAAAAAGTTTAATTTTTCTGTTGTCAAAGGAAAGCCGTATCCGCAGGGGGGCCGGCATGGCCAAACTCACCCAAAAACTGGCCGAGAAACTAACCCCGGACTGGCTGGCCAACAAATACTGCATGGGCAATATTCCCCTAAAACAATTTCCCCGACTCAATTCCATTCCCTTTAGAAAGCGGGTGGCCCAAATCATTCCGCCCCGGGGGGAAAAAAAAGGACGGATTGTTTATTTTACCGGGTGCGCCACCAATTACATGTATTCAGATACCGGCATTTCGACGGTGGGGATTCTTACCCACCTGGGCTATGAAGTCATCATCCCCCAGGATCAGACTTGCTGCGCCATTCCTTTGATGTTCCATGGGGCCAGCACCCGGGCCGCCAAAAACATGACCATCAATATTAACGCCCTTGGCAAACATGAATGCGACAACATTATCGTGGACTGCACCACCTGCGGGGCAGCCCTGAAGGATGAATATCCAGCCCTCATAAAAAAAATAATTGAAAAGAATTCTACCCAGCCTCCCTCCAATCAATCATGGGAAGCATTGGAGATGCTTTCAAAAAAAATCGCCGAAAAAACAACGGACATTCTATCCTTTATTGCTGTTCATAAACAAAAGCTTGTCTTTGACAAAAATACCCCGAAACTTGCACATGTGGCCTACCACGCACCCTGCCATTCCAGGAACAGCTTTAACACCCTGCCCATCATCCAAAATCTTTTAAAGGAACTGCCCTTTATCGACTACACCCCGACCCCGGACGAAGCCGAGTGCTGCGGCGGAGGCGGCACATTTTTCTACGAGCACCCAAAAATTGCCAAACGAATAATGGACAAAAAGATTTACCAGGTCAAAAATATTGCAGCCGAATACTGGCTCACCGATTGCCCTGTCTGCCGTATCAATCTTGCGGGCAATTTAGAACCCTTAAAACCTGGCACACCTGGTACACCTGGCAAATCCTCAAGGATCCAGGTACTCCACCCCATCACCCCGATCTACAATGCGTTGAAAAAGGGACATTAAAATAATAAACGTGGAAAAAAAGACCTGGAAACATCATGAAAATTTCACTTGAACAAGGAAGGGGAAGCATCAATTTTAGTATCCCCGATGAAAAGGTTCTGGAGGTGATCCTGGGCAAAAACACCCCTCCCATTGCCCATGACAAACTTTTTCAAATCATCGACCAGGGAATCCAGACCTCGGCACCCAAAGATATCCGAAATAAAAGTTGTGCCGTGATCATTCCCGATGATACCAGGCTCTGGGCAAGGGGAGACCTGTTTGTACCCCAAATTATCAAAACCCTGTCAAAGATGGGGCTTGCCTTTGGGCAGATAAAGATCATCATTGCCCTTGGCACCCATGAAGATATTTCACCCGATCAATTTGCCGCTCTTGCCGGGGCCTATTGCACCGAACATGTAAAAATCCTGAATTCCGCATCCCTTGACAAAGACCGCCTGGTGAATATCGGCACCACCTATAAAGGCACCCCCTTGTTTGTGACCAAGGAGGCCTGGGAAGCGGATCATATCATCATATTCGGCGGAATTCTCCATCACATGCTGGCCGGATTTGGGGGGGGGCGCAAATATATTCTACCCGGCATTGCAGGGGAAGTTTCCATTCGGCATAACCACAGGCTTGCCATCGGCGAAGACGGCCATCCCCACCCCCTGGTTCGCCAGGCAAAATTATGGGGCAACCCGGTCAATGAAGATCTCATGGACGGGGCGAATATTTTTTTAAAGGACAAAACCGCTTGCTACGTTGCCGTGGCTGCCAACGGAAAGGGGGAACTTTTTTACGGAGCAGTGGGAGATATCCATGACACCTTCATGGAGGGCTGTCGACAACTGAACCAGGCCTGTTGTGCACAAGTGGCTGAAAAGGCAGATTTTGTTCTGTTGTCCGCCGGCGGGCACAGGTCCGACGGCCAACTCTACCAGGCCACCAAAGCCCTGTTCAATGCCGTTAATGTGGTCAAGGAAGGGGGCCAGATTTTATTTACAGCAGGCTGCGAACAGGGAGTCGGTAATCTTGTTTTCGCCCGGATGCTCAAAGAGTTCCGGAAAAATCCGGCAAAATTAGGGCAACATCTTGTTTCAAATTTTGACATGCCCTCCTATGTGGCCCTCAGGGTGATTGATATTCTCAATCGATTCAGGGTGGCCCTTGTTTCTGACTTTGATGAACAACAGACTAACAACCTGGGGTTTGAGTATGTTGACAACCTGGACCTCTACATTAAAAATCTTGCCGGCAAAGGCTATATTATCCCCTTTGCGGAAAACATACTGGCCCGGACAAAAGGAGGATAAGATGGATGAAAAAATCATATCAAAAAATCTCAAAAAGCTAAGAACCCAGAAACGACTGACCCTCCAGGAGTTGGCCGAGAAGACAGGATTGACCAAGGGGTATCTGTCCAAGGTGGAGCGATCCCAAAAAGCCCCCCCCTACTCCACTTTGACCAAAATTGCCGCTGCCCTGGATATTGAAGTCACCACCATTTTAGCAGAAAATGTCCAACCCCTTGAGGATGTCAAAATCTGTATTAGCAGGGGAAAAAATCGCCCTGTTATCCGGGAAACCGATCAGTTTGCGGGATATGATTACGAGGTGCTTGCAGGGGGTAAACCCGGCAAAAATATGGAGCCGTTCATCATCCACGCTCCCTTTGACATCACCCGGACCTATATCCATGAAGGGGAAGAATTCATCTATGTCATGGATGGCCAATTGGAATTTAATTATGGTGATGACACCTATACGTTGAGTCCCGGAGACAACATTTACTTTGACTCCATTGTTCCCCATGTGGGCAAAAGTATAGGAGATACAAAAGCCATACTCATGGTGGTCATCTATTTTTACAAGAGAAACAGGCAATAATAAGACCGTGTAACCTGTCCATGAAAATCAATCTTTCTTGGCCAGTAGACGCTTTTTTTCTTCTTTGCCGATAAACGCCCCGAGCTTTTGGTCATTTTCCATGATATGATCCAAAATCCATTTCAGGATACTTTGCTCCAGGAACAGGGCTCCTTCCATTGAAAAACGGGTATGGTCTTTTCGAAACGCCTTGATCATATCAATGTATTTATGATGCTCCTTTAAATGAAATTCCAGATCAGGATATCCATAGGTTTTCATGTACTGCTCTTCCAGATTAAAATGGTGGGTGACATACATGGCCAGAAATGCCGTAGTATAGGTGAACATTTTGGGGTCTGCTTCCCTGGCATTGGAATCAGAAAGCTTTTCCATGAGATCAATCAACTGCCGGTGCTGGGTATCCTGCCAGAGGATACCGGTTTCATATTTCTTATCCAAACCCATTTCAAATCTCCTGTTTTCTTTTGTTTTCGCAAAAAATCGTTAATATTGTTGAATAATCCGAGTAAATCATAGGATAAATCCTACCGGTTTTCAGATTAAAATGCAATCCCAGCCATAAACCTAATCCATCTGCAAAAAGACCGTTGTGCTTTATGAATCAGGCAAAAAGAATATTTGTGCAACCAAAACTTATCACCGAAAAAATGATATTCCTTGTGTGGCTTTTGCTGGAAAGTTACCCTATTTTTATTCTTTCCTTGACAAAAAATATTGTCTTACCTTAATATGCCGCGATATACATGTATGAGGCGCTATATTTCTCAAATATCGGCACTGCACACGGGCGCGTCTGATCTTTGGGATAACAGTCGGAAGGGAAATTAAACAGGCCCCATAATAAGTGAAATCAAACAAGATCAGTTGTCTTCCGGCGCTTTTCTTTTGTCACTTTTTACCACCATGACTGGTAAAGAGGATAACTTTTAAAAAAAAGGAACACATGATGAAATACCTCTGGATCGTTCTCATGCTTGGATTGCTTATATCTCCCGCCAATGCAAGCGATGTCGTTAATCAGCGTTATATTGACCAACTCACCAAGGGTGGAATGACCAGCGTTAAACAGGCTGCCCAAAGTATCTACAACACAAACCTGCGGGATACCGAAGTCTTGGATGTTGCAGCCGAGGTCCTATTGCAACGCTACCCCTCAGCTTCCGGCAGGGATATTGACCCATTGGCATGGGTTTGCCGCGCATTGGGCAATAGCCGCAACTCCCGTTACTATTCGGCATTGAATGAGGTCAACAATAGTAATTCCTCCGCCAAACTGCGCAAATACGCTAGAAAGGCGCTCAATGAACTGGGGGGAGCAAGTGGGGAGCAATACACCAAGGGCACCATTGATCTTGCCACTGTTCGCAGCTCGGGAAAAAAATCAGGCTTAACCAAAAAAGCTGCGGTTCCGGCTGCGTCCTCCCAAAGCGGCAAACAAAACCTGGATATTGTACGTGAGGGTATGTCCAGGGAAGAAGTTCATTCCCTGATCGGTTACCCCACAGCAACCACTTCCCACCAGACCGGCAAGGCATGGAATCCCTTCAATTTTAAAGGCGGCGATGTGGTACGCTCCATCGACTTGTACAAGGGTAAAGGTCGGGTTGTATTTTCGAACACCAGCGCCTACAGTTCAGGCATGCGTGTTCTTGAAGTGATTATTAATCCCAATGAGTCGGGTTATCCATAAAATAGAGTCACTGCTACCAGAGCAAAGGGATGGGTACTCAAAGTAGACTGTCGAAGACACCTCACGGAAGAATCAGGGTAATTTTAAAATTGATTCCAACACGGATAAAAATACCTTTGACGGCCGACGAAAGAAAAACCCATCCCCCCCCTCATCTCGGATTGAATCAGGCAGAAACACATTCTTGTGTACAAGAAACCTGGCCTGTGATATTAAAAAGGCCGTTAGTTCACTAGGTTTTATTACCCTTTTTTATTGCAGAATTGAGATACGAATTATTATTCATGAAGCCACAAATTAAAAATACAATACTGAATACGCCTTTAAAAAAAAAGTCAGTTGTCATGCTGGTGATAGACCGGATCAAAACGGCGCTGATAAACGGAGAATTAAAACCCGGAGATTTCATTCCCTCAGAGTCTGAATTGACTCAGAATTTAGGTGTTGGGAAATCAAGCGTGCGTGAAGCCACTAAAATGCTTCAGGCCATGGGAGTTCTTGAAGTCAAGCGCGGTCAGGGAACTATTATTCGAAAAAATCCGGATGAAGATGCATTGAATCCCATGGTTTTTCAGCTCATTCTGGCCAAGGGGATTCCCCAGGATCTGCTTGATCTTCGCAAGATGTTTGAACCCGCCTATTCAATCATGGCCATGGAAAAGGCCACAGACGAGGATATCATTGCAATTGAAAAAACGTTGACAGATTTTGACGAGGCCATAAACAATGGCGTCCAGGACTCCAGCCATGACCTGGCCTTTCACATGGCAATGCTGCTTGCCACCCATAACCGAATGGTCATCAGAATAGGCAAAACCCTTATGGAGCTTTTTGATGCATCCATTGAGACATCAATGAAAGTTCTTCCCAACGTTGCCCTTAAAGATCATAAAGCAATTTTTAAGGCTTTACGCGAAGGAGACGAAATCGCCCTGCGTAAAGCCATTGTTACAAGTTCAATCAGCTGGGAAACCAGTCTTACCTATAAATAATCCTAGAATAAAAATGCCTGCTGTATTATCTCTTTTGATTTAATACCAGCGGCCAGAAGCACGATCAGTTTAATCCGGGCTTTTTTGCTGTCATAATCATGGCCGGTTATTACCCCTTTTGACTTAAGATCAACCACTCCTCCTGCAAAATCGTATACAGGATGTACTCTTCCTTCTTCACAGGCGGTGGTTATGATGACGTAGATTCCCTTTTCCACGGCCCTGGCAGCTGCCTTTGCAATCATGGGAGTGACATGGCCGCGACCGACGCCTTCAATGACCAGGCCGTCGATTTCCAGGGTAGCAGCACTGTCAATGAGTTGCCCATCTCCGCCCAGGCTTGCCTTTATGATTTCCACTCTGGGGATAGCGTTACTTATTTCGTAGGATTCGTGACGGACTGGTTTGTTGATTACGAAAACCTCTCCCTTGTCAACATAGCCAAGATAACCTGTGCCAAAACAGGTAAAGGTCTGTACATTAAAAGAGTGCATTTTTTTTACATATTTAGCACAAAAAAGATATTCATTGAACAATACCAATCCCCCCATGCCCTTGCAATCAGGTGAAGAGGCAGCAGTAATGGCATCCCGGATATTGGTGTAGGAATCTGTCCCCTCTTCAAAGGTTGCCCGCTGGGCACCGGTCATGATAACAGGCCTTGGATCATCAATTACCAAATCCAGAAAATAGGATGACTCCTCTAAGGTATCTGTGCCGTGGGTTATGACAATTCCAATCACGCTTTCATCTGAAAAATATTCCAGAATTTTATTTTTAAGCAGAACAAGGTTTTCAAAGTCCATGGCATTGCTTGGAACCTGGAAAACCGAATCCACTTCAATTGAAATACCGGGATCTATTTTTTCTTTGTCAATTAATTTTTCCCCGGCCATGGCACCGGAGGTAAATAATCCAGTTGAATTATTTTTAATACTGGCTATGGTTCCGCCAGTAGTCAATACGACTACTCGTTTCATATATTTAAAATCTCCCTAGATATATTTTTAATATCAGATAAAAATTGTCAGCAATTTTGGAACGAAAATGAACAGCATCAGAAAGCAGATATAAACGCAAAAATATGGGATTACATCTTTTACAACAACTTCAAATTTTTCTTCTGCTATATTACTGGCGATGAAAAGGTTAAGCCCCACAGGCGGAGTAAATTGTCCTACTGCAAGGGTGATAATGGTAAAGACGCCAAAATAGATGGGATCAATGTGCATGGCATTTACAAGCCCAATCATTGTGGGAACAAAAAGCACGAGTGCTGCAACATTGTCCAGAAAAGTACCGATCACAAGGAGCATGCCCATGATGATAAACATGACCAGCATCTGACTGTCGGTCACACTCATGATAAAGGCGGCAAACTGCTGGGGAACCTGTTCTGCCGTTATGATAAACCCAAAAAGGTTGGCTGTACCCATCAAAAACATTATTAAAGCTGCATTTTCAGAAGTGTTTTTAAGAATATTGAACAAACTTTTCACATTTAATGTTTTGTAAATAAAACATCCCACAAGAACACCGTAGAGACAGGCGACTGCAGCAGATTCAGTGGCAGTAAACGCGCCGGAATAGATGCCGCCTAATATGATCAGAGGCATGAGCAGAGCAAGCAGACTGTCCTTGATTACCTGTTTTTTTTCTTCCCTTGAAAGCGCTTGTTCACACTGGAACCCTTTTTTCTTGGCAATATAGTAGTTTAACCCCATTAGGGCCAGGCAGATCAGCAGGCCGGGCAAAACACCGCAAAGAAAAAGATTGCCAATGGAAACCCCTGCAATTACGCCAAACACAACCATTGTCAGGCTTGGGGGGATGATCAGGCCCAGGGCTCCTGAGGCTGCTATTACAGCAGCTGAATATGACCTGCTATACCCTTTTTTGATCATGGACGGTATCATTACCGTTCCAATGGCAGCCGTTGTGGCAGGGGCTGATCCTGATATTGATCCAAAAAAAGCAGATGCGCCTGTTGCCATGTGGGCAAGGCCTCCGGGAAATCTGCCAACCATGATGGCGGCAAGTCCCACAAGCCTGTCTGATATCTTGGCTTCTGCCATGATATTACCTGCCAGTAAAAACATGGGGATGGCCATGAAAGGGAAACTGTTCATTCCATTAAACATTTTCTGGGCTAAAATAATAAACGGAATATTGCTGCCAAAATAGATTGAAATCAAAGAGGCAATTCCCAATGACACGGCAATGGGCACTCCCAGAATAAGCATAATGAAAAAAAAGACGAATAAGATTGTAACCATGATATGCTCCTGTATTTTTTATTTAGCCTTGTCTTTTTTGCCGATCATCTGTTCTAAAATATAAAGAATTGATATTGCGGCGCAAAATGGAATGGATGCCACAACATATCCTACGGGAATACCGGTTGATGGCGAGTTCTGGAGCATTGCACGTATCATTAATGCCCACCCCTGGTGTGCCAGGATCACAAAGAATGCAAGTGTCAGTAAATAACAAATTTTATTGACTATATTTGTCAAATTTTGAGGCAATAATTCCACAAAATAATTTACAGCAATATGGGTCTTGTTCCGAACTGCAATGGTGGAGCCCAGCATGATAACCCAGACCATTGCATAAATTGATAATTCCTGGGTTTCACCAAGTGGTTTGCCAAGAATATATCTAAAAAAAATCTGTATAAGCACTAAAACAGTCATAACACCCAATAATATGGCAGATAAATTCTGAATCCAATTATTAAGCTTTCCTAGTAAGTTGGTTATTTTTTTCCCCATTTGAAATATTCCATGTGCTGTTAAAAGTTGATTCATCGGTAGGGGCTTAAAATCCATTTGATTGCCCGGACATAGGTTGCTGTTTTTTGTTTTAATAGAGGGCAAACAATTGTAATAGTGCCCCTACCGATGAGTGGGTTTTATTTTTTCAATGTTTCAATTATTTCATCAATAATCTGTCCATTCAGCTTTTTCTTGTATTTTTCAATGACGGGTCTGACGGCATCCTGAAATGGTTTTTTCTCTACATCCAGAACTTCCATCCCGTTTTTAGCAACATCAATCCATTGCTGTTTTTCAAGATCTTCAACCATTTTGGTATGGATAGGACCCATTTCTCTTGCAGTATCAAGAATTACTTTTTGATACGCCTCGGGCATACTGTCCAGCAATGATTTGCTCATGACCAATGGTGAGGACAGATGGATGTGTCCTGTGCGGGATACATATGTCTGAACTTCATAAAATTTCTGGGTAAGAATGTGGGCAGGTGGGTTCTCCTGGCCATCTACTATGCCAAGTTGAAGGGCAGAGTATAATTCTCCAAATGAAATAACGGTGGGACCTGCGTTCAATGCTTTAAACGTATCTACAAAAACTTCCCCCTCGGGAACACGAATTTTTAACCCCTTCAGGTCCTCAGGGGTCTTGATGGGGCCTCTGCTGTTTGTGATATGGCGCATGCCATTGTCCCACCAACCAATAACAACTGCTCCCAGGGGCTCAAGTTGTTTGCCCAACTTGTCTCCAACAGGACCGTCAAGAACCGTGCGAACCTCCCACATATCATTGAATAAAAAGGGCAGATTCAAAATGCCCATATCCGGAACCCAATTTGAAAGAACAGTGTCAGAGGCCAGAACCATATCCTGGGTTCCATACATACATCCTTCAACAGATTCCAATTGTTTACCCAACTGATTAGCAGGGAAAACACTTATTTCAACTCCGCCATTGGTCTTTTCTGCAACCGCTTTTGCAAACTGCAGGCAAATATCCTGATAATGGTGTGTGGGAGCACCCGTATGGCCGAGTTTAATCTTATAGGTCTTTTTTGCAAGGGCAGTTCCACACAGAGCCAAACTCAATCCAAGAACAAAAATCAAAATTTTAAAAAAACAATTCTTCATAAATATCTCCACTTTGTTTAAAAAAATAATAAAAACAATAGCTTAACGCCATTTTTACTTGTCCTGAAAAATACCATATCACTTGTAAACATTAGATGTCAACATATATGGTGTCGGTTATCTCACATCAGACATCTGATGTCACATGAAATAAGGTTTATAAGGCTGTTTTTTTTTGAAGATTTTTTCGATACAGATTAATTCAGGTTATGAACACATATACGTATGGCCTAAAAATAAATACAAAAAAGCGCTTAACTCACGCCGAATACTTTATAAAAAAAAATAGGTTTGATTTAGATTTTCAGGAAATAAAGTTGAATTTTAACCAATGAATTCTTGCAGTGGTATATCCTTTTTATTTTTCCCACCAGCTTATTGGACAGCTGCAGATGAATCATCACAATTTTAAAGTTGATTCCAGCACGGACAAGAACTCCTTTGACGGCCGATGAAAGAAAACCCCATCTGCCCCCTGATCCGGGTGCATCCCCCGGATAAACAGATAAAAGACCCCGCCAAAATCCCTGTCATAGGAATAATTTTTTAAACGCATCCCAAGGTAACGGTGGAGGGCCACCAGGTATAAATGGTATTGCAGGGTATAATGATGACTCTCCATGGCTTCTGTCATGGCGGTTCTATCATAGTCTCCGTGGGTGGTTCCCAGAAAATTGGACTTGTAGTCAATAATATACCATTTTCCCTGGTGCAGGATCACCAGGTCAATAAATCCCTTGATAAACCCCTTAAAGGGAGCATTACCCAGTTTAAACAACTTTTTTGCATAGGCTTTTCCGTCGGGTTCGCCGGCAAACAAAGCGCCCAGTTCATTTAGATCAAGGACGTCCACGTCAAAGAAAAATTCCAGTTCTGTAAACCGCTGTCCCATGGTAATCTCCTGAAGGGAAAAACAATTCACCCCAGTGTCATCTCCCCGATTAAGGCTCCTTTCCGAATCTGTGGCAAGTTCTGTGGCAAGGATATCCCTGACCGCAGCCAGTGCAGGCTCCCGAAGTGTTTTATCCTTAAATCCGAATTTTACCAGATTTTTGTCCACAACCCCTTCAACCGACCCGGCATCGGTAAAATCAAGGGTTTCAAATATGGCATGGAAGAAATCTCCTGACCCGGCGCCCTTGGGAAACTGGCTTAAACGGATCTCCCGGTTTGATCCGCCGATCCCCCCGGCCACCTTTTGCTCTCGGGTACCGGGCTCATAAATACTGGGCTCGTAAACACCGGGCTCATATTCGGTCCGGGTGAGGGCCGAAAAGCTGGATATGCGCCAGGCAGGCTGAACCAACCGTTTCCTGGATCTTGCAGACAGATCAATATTCGGAGAATCATTTGGGATGTATGCCGCCGAGGCGGATCCCTCCAGGGGAAGAAGGCTGACTGCCACCCTCTCCTCTCCTTGCTGACAAAGGGTTTTTAAATCTGCGAGCATAACTTCATCTGTTTTACATCCCCCGGGGTGGAGCAGGCTTCCAAGGGCAGAGCCGTCCACAGAGGAAATCCCGGCCCAAAAAATCTGGCACATGGCAGAGGCCCGGGTCAGGGCAACATAGAGCAGTCGTTTTTCTTCGGCCATCTGTTCAAAAGACATGAGTTCCCTGGCTTGATCCAGGTCAGGATCACTGTCCAGCCCACTGTTTTGGTCTCTGTCTATGCCCTGGGCCGAATCCGAAGCCCTGAGGTCCAGGCGTAATTGATAATTTCTGTCCGGGTCATGGAAAAGAATGGGATCGGAAAGTTTTCCCCCTCCGGCCCAGAGATAGGGCAAAAACACGATGGGATACTCAAGCCCCTTGCTTTTGTGGATCGTGACAATGGCAACAGCCTTTTTATCACTTTCAAGCCGTAGCTCGTCAGCCCCCTCATTTCGGGTGGAAGCAAACAGCTGTTCCCTCAGCCATTTGAGCAGATAGAACATGGACAGATATTTTTGCTGGGCAGCCTGGGACAAAAGCTCCATCAAATGATAGAAATTGGTCAGTCCCCGTTCGCCCAACCCCGAGGAACCCTTTAACCTTCCATCATGGGAATGGAACAGCGCCATGATCATGGAGACAAAACCTTTTTGTTCCCAAAGATCCTTGAACCGCCGAAACTGGTCCTGGTGGCGCCACAATTGTTTTTCATCCAGATCCAACTCGGCCAGCATCTTTCCTGAAAACCCAAAAACCGATGATACCAGCGCTGCTTTTAAACGCCCGACATGGTCGGGCTCATAAACAGCAGCCAGAATATCATAAAGCTCAACAGCCTCCCGGGAATCAAACACTGATCCGGTCTTGGATAAATAGGAAGGAATATTCACATCTGCCAGTGCCTGGTGAACCGCCTCTGCCTGGCCATTGGTTCTCACCAGAACCGCCATGTCCCCGGGACTGATCTTTCGGGCACTGCCTGGGTTTATCCCTCCCCCTTCCAGCAGCTGTTTCCCGGAATTTAAAACAGAAAGAATCTCGGTTGCCAGAAGCCCTGGAATCTTGTTTAACCCATCCTCTTTTTTAATATAACCCTGACGATCAAGCCCCCTGCCCTCTCTTTTGACAAAGGAAAACTGGAGGGGCGGCACAGGTGATCCCTCCTCTACCAGACGGTTGACAGCGGTGGGAGGAGTATGAACCCTTGTAAACTCAATCTGTTCAAACAAAAAGGGATGATCTTCCAGGGAAAACAGATCGTTCACCGCATCCACCATCAAAGGGGCGGATCGATAATTTTTTTCCAGGGTAAAGATCTGGTCGCTCGCTTTACAGGCCGACAAATAGGCAAAGATATCTCCGCCCCTGAAGGCATAGATAGCCTGCTTGGGATCTCCGATCATGAAAAAAGGCATCTGCTGTTCATGGCCATCCGGCATGCTGAAACCTGCTGAATCGGACTTGCCAACATCTGAATCAGCATTTGAATCAGCATCTGAATCAACATTTGGATCAACATATGGATCAACATTTGGATGACCCGGATCTGGTCTGCCGGAACCGGGCTCTGTAAAAAGCTTAGAAAAAATAAGATATTGGGCAGGGTCGGTATCCTGGAATTCATCGATGAGACAGGCTTTGTATTTTTTTGTCACCGCCGACCGAAGACTTTCCCAGCCTTCACCTTCAAGGGCTGATGCCAGATCATTGATCAGATCATCAAAAAAACAGGCCCCCTGGGTCCCCTTCATTTGTTCAAGTTCCCGGCGAAAATAGGTAAAAAACGCCAATTTCAAACTGACAACATTGGTTTCCATCACCCCGGATAATTCCAGCAATTGCTCACACAGATCAAAAAATTCATGGTCAGGAGGCAGTCCATCCTTGGTCTTGGCAGCCAGTCGGCTCCGGGTAAATTTGTAAAGGGGATCTCCTTTTTCCGCCATGGCAAAAAGGGCATCCCTTCCCTGTCTCTCCAACATTCCTAGGGAAAGCGCCAACCAATTGGGCAGGTTTTTTTTGGTATAACTTCTCTTGTCCACCCCTTTATTGGCCTGGATCAGACCGATAACAGCCTCTTTCTCACTTTTAAGCAGTTCATGGATTTTCCGGGTGATCCTTCGATAGGCATCACTGACCTCTTTAAATTCGGCTTCTTGGGGGATGATATCAATACCGGACCTTGTGACCACCTGCCGGAAGCCTGATTTAAAAGTGTCCGGGGTCACCCCTTTTTGGGCCAAAAACTTCAACATCAAGGGATCCAAATCATTGATCCGGGTCATAAAATAGTCCATGCACACCTGGTCAAAGAAGGAAGCGGAATCCGTGAGCAACTCCATATCAAAATAAGCCCCGCTTTCAAAGGCATTCTCCTTTAGGGTCTGAAAGCAGAATGAATGGATGGTCATGATACAGGCCTGGTCAAAACAGGTCACGGCATGGGCCAACCGCCGGCGAATCAAACCGGGGTCCGGCTGGGCAGTAAAAAAGTGAACCAGTTCATCCACCGCAGTTTCACCAATGTCACCTGTTTCGTCAATCTTACCTGTTGCATCAATAGTATCAATTTCTCCAATCATATCAATTGGGTCAGGGGTCCCCGGCCAGTCTGCGGCCAGACATTTGGACAGCCGCCCCCTGATCCGAAGCTTGAGTTCAGCGGCGGCAGCTTCGGTAAAGGTCACCACCAGGATGGACTCCATGGCATATCCCTGGGCAATGAGCCGGGCCACAAGGGTGGTGATGGTATAGGTTTTCCCGGTGCCGGCACTGGCTTCAATCAGGGTGATCTTTTCAAGATCCAGGTTAAAGGGGTCCAAGGGCGTCATCATGGGCAGGTTAAATTCTCCAAAAGGGGTTTGTAAATTTTAAGGGCATTGTCCACAATGCCGGATTCAATAAAGTTATCCATATTTTCAAAGGGATCACTCGCCCCGAACACAAGCGACACATACCGATTCATGCCTTCCCCCCCCCCGTAAAACCGATCGGACCAGAACCGCCGGGATTGGGACAGGGCAAGTTCCAGATTTTCCCGGCTCTGTTCATAATTTTTTTTGGCAAGGCTTTGGGCCAGATGAAAACTTGTATCACAAAAAAAAGCCAGGGGCTGATGTTGCCCCCTTTGGTACAGGTCGATCAGGCTGTCTATATGGGGTTGGGACACCATTGGAGAAAAGGAATACGCCACCGCCGGCAGTTTTCCCTTGGGATCCTGACCAATGATCCTAGTATGGCAGGGTTGCCCGTGGGTTGCCGGATCATTTAGGGGCGTCCGACTGTTTAAGGAGGCCAGATTATTTAAGGAGATCTGGCCATTTAAAAACAGATGATAAATCCATTGTGTGAGCAGCCGGGCCGGGGTGACCCGCCCGAATCCAGCCAGAAACCGTCCCTCTTCATACAGATCAGTGATGCTGCCCGTAACCTGAAAGTCCCCCACCTGGGTATCCACCCAAAGGGAGGGCACTGGTTGGCCGGGATCCATGGTGTCTGCCAGGGCTATGATCGGATCCCCAAGGGCTTTGACCCGATCCCATTCAGATTTGCCCTTTTGCCCAAAGGGCAGCAGCCCCCCGGCCCGGACCAGTGGATAGAGATCGGTTTTGGTCTCTTTTTCCATATAATAACTGCCCAGACCGTACCGGGACAGCCCGGACAGCTGGAAAACTTCCCGGTCCGGGGCGGGTTCTTCGATCTCGGCAAAAGAAAGGTTCAACCCCTGGGTGACAAATGCCTGTACCGGATTTCTAAAAAACCGGACCAGATCTGCCAGGGTCAAGGAGCTAATCTCCGGGGCATTGGTTGCCCGATCATTCATTTTATCCGATTCCATCCCGGCCACAAGGTTGATTTTGTTTTCAAGATCCATTCCTTTTTTGGGGTCTGTTCCCGTTGCCGGGTCAAGACAAAAATCCCGGGGTAAAAAGACGGTTTGTTCCGGGGCATCCTTTTTTTCCATAACAGCCTGGGACAGGGCAATCCTGCACTGATCCTGGGAAAAAGAAAAGAATGACCCGGCCGTACTAAAACCAGGCTGGCTAAAATCAGGCTGGCTAAAATCAGGCTGGCTAAAATCAGGCTGGCTAAAATAAACAGGGCTAAAGGGATGGAGGGGATGATGAAAACAAAATAAAAAATTTTCCGGGAACTCAAAGCTTTCCAGCATCACATCCTTAAGTTCTTCCACCACACCGGAACAGGGAATGGGGGAGTTGTCTTTTATGCTCATACCCGTAT
This sequence comes from Desulfobacteraceae bacterium, assembly GCA_016744295.1. Taxonomy (GTDB): domain Bacteria; phylum Desulfobacterota; class Desulfobacteria; order Desulfobacterales; family Desulfobacteraceae; genus NBML01. The sequence goes on from JADGEQ010000024.1 coordinate 24,479, forward strand.
AGGTAATGATCAATCGGTTTCGGGCTGACAGGAGGGATTCCAGAAAAAGATACCTATCCTCCTCCCGTTCCTGTTTATCCCCGATTTGTGGATATTTTTTTATTAAATCAAACCCAAGTGCTACGGATTTTCTGGGAAAACTTTGCTCATCCATGCCCATGAGCACCACCACCTTAAAGGGGATACTTCGCATGGGCATAAGATTGCAAAAGGTAAGGCTTCCCGCCAGAAAGCTGCCCTGGGCAAATCTTTTATCCAGTTTCCCCTCAATAATGTCCCTTGCCACTGCAAACTCTATTTTCCGGCCATATCCGGCCATTTCTCCATCCCGGATAAAATCATCAATGGTTTGAAGCAAAAAGACGATATCTGCCTCGTTGGCATGGGTTTTTTCCATCATGGACAACACCAGACGCTGAAAACTTTTCCCCCAATTTTCGATTGTTTTGGGGGCTGAAAGATTTGTGAGCCCACCAAACAGGGTGAATCCAAAATGGGCAACCTTCCCTAAAATCCGGGCTTCAAGCCCTTCAAACATATCACAGGGCAGCACCCCTTCAACAAGCGTTTCAACTCCCTCGGCCAGTCCATACCCCATGAACAATCGCTTAAATCCGAACATCCAGGTATTTTCATCAAAACCGGCATCTGTCAGCTCTTTTCTATGGGCCCCATCCCTGCCCCATAAAATACCCGACGCCCTTACCATCTCTTCAATGGGCAACAACTCTTCGGCCAGAATATCAAATTTTGCGGCAATGGCAGGGCTGAGTAAAAGATCCAGCACCCGTGCCTGCTCAAGCCGGGAGTCCTTGAGCCCCAGGATCTTTAAAAATGCTTCCAGGGTCTGGGACTCGGATTTTTTTCTCCGGTCTGAAATGGAAAAGGGAAGGGAATGCTCGGAAGAAAACACCGCCTCAATATAGGGGGCATAGGCTTCAATATCCGGCATCATCACAATGACCTCGTGGGGACAAAGATCAGGATCTGCTTCAAAGGCCTCCAGCAATAGATCCTTGAGCACCTGGGCCTCCCGCATGGGGGAATGGCAGGCATGGATGCAGATGGAAGCATCCCCCGGGTCCACGGCCACGGGCAGAGTGTCGCTGCCCACTTTTCTAAAGACCAGGTTCATTATGTCGGACTGGAGAATGGCCAGCATGTCAGAGGACCGATCCAGGGGATCTTCAAACAAATCCCCCAGGGGTTCATGGTAATCAAACCGTTCAAGGCTGCCGTGGAAATCCCGCCCCGACCGGCCCAGGGATGCCAGCAGCGGATTGGCAATCTCATAATAACTCTCTGGATCCGGGGGAGTGGTGTGATCCAGATCCATTTTTTCCAGCTCCCGCCGGGATTTGATATCGAAAAAGAACTGATCGGAGGGGGTTAGTAAAAACAGAAAAATATCCATGGTTTGGGCCAGAGCCCCAAACAGGTCCAAAAAACGCGGGGGCATGGCAGAAACGCCGAACAACGATATTCGCTGGGGAAGAGATGTTTTTTTATCTGTTGCTTTATCGGGTCTTTCAGAATAAGCCAGGGTACCCTGCCGGACCGGGGCTGCCTGTCCGGCAAAATCTACTAAGCGGGCCGCCATATGGGTGTGGGGCCAGGAAGCGCAAATCTGTCGCCAAAGCATTGACTGCCATCCCATGGCAGGGTCCGAGAAAGAGGTTTTTCCATCACTCTTTTCCCAGTCCAACAGCATTTCGGGCCGATAGATCTGATAATCATCAAAAAGGCGGGCAATTTTCCCAGACAATTGGAAAAGCCTGGAACCTGTCGCATCATGTGCAATATAATTTTGCAGGCTTGAAAAACAGGGGTTATCACAATTTTCAAGGATGGCCTCCATTATGGACCACATCAAAACATCCTCGCTGAGCAATGGATTCTGACGGGTATCACGGGACGAAAAAAAAAGTTCGATCATCTGCCGGGGAAATAAAAAAGATAGATTGGCGCAGATACCAAATTTTTCAGCCACCTGGGTTGTGATCCATTGTTTCATCCCCCTGGACTGGATACCAATCCACTCCGGTCCCATGGGATCATCCGGCACCTGGGCGAGCACCGCCGCCAACCCATCCATGAGACCTTCCATTTTATTGCTTTTGATCATATAGAGCAAGATTGCCACCTGTAAAAAAGTATATATAATCTGGTCACAATATCAGACCCGCCAATACCAATCAAACCCAAATAATGTATCTGTCAGCTTTTTTCCCAACCGGGAAATACCAATGAACCATCTGCCTTACCTTTTTTGCCCCAAAAAGTCAGGCCCTGCAGGAGGATTTCATCCCGGGCCCGGTTTCCTTCATCATCAAGGTGCATGCCATTGCAATGAGGGAGGCAAAGGAGAATAGAATAAGGGTTAAGAACATGCCGATTTTTTCGGACAGGAACCCCCCCAGCCAGGGGGAAATAAAGGCTGATAAAAACCCCAGGGATAGCATTATGGAATAGGCGATCCCTACTTTTTGGGGGGTCATTCCTTCAAATTCCATGGGCAGGGTGAAAAGTGCGGGTGCCCATCCGGCATTTCCAAATCCTGCCAGGATAATACCTGCGATTCTGATCCACCCATCCCCGGCCACCGCCATGAGGGTTCCTAAAAATATAATGAGGTGCATGGGCCAGGTAAAGGGCTTTCGATACCCTAATTTTGTCATGGCAATACCGCAGCCAAGGGATGCAATGATTCCGGCAATGGGAAAAAGGATCATGAGATTTGCCGATTCGGTCAGGGACATTCCCCGGGAGGTTACATAGTAGGTGGGCAGCATGGCTGTCAGAAACTGAAATCCCCACATATCACAGACCTCTGCAATGCTGAGCAATTTCATTTCCCGGTTGCGCCACACACTAGAAAAAAGGCTGAAACTGGTTTGACCTTCTGGCGAGGGAACCGGGGTAGCGGATTTGGCTGTGTTATTGGTAAAAAACAGACAGCCCAAAAAAACAAGGACAAGGTATCCCCCCAGCAGGGCCACGACGGCTCTCCAGGATTGGTTTAAATACTGATAAAGGGGGATAGTAGCGGTAAAAATAAAAATGGTGGCAATGTATGGAAGCGAGGCATTTATGGTGTTGATGTATTCCCTCTCCCCCTTGGGGAACCACTCCATGATCACCACGCCGGAAACCGGCATGCAAAAGCCGAATCCCATCCCCATAATTACCCGGGTGAGGAAAAATTCCCCGGAGGAAGTGACAAACAGGGTGCACAAAGCGCCTGCTGCCATCAAAAAAAGCCCGGTTGTAAAAGTGGCTTTTGTTCCCAGTTTTTCCAATAGCCATCCCCCGGCAATGCTGAATATAAAGAGCATAAGACAGACAATGGACATACTAAGCCCTGCCTGGGTGAGGCTCAATTTTAAATCGTCCATTATAACGCAAAGAAGCGGGGAGGGGATGAACCACAAAACATTCAGGCCCAGAAGGCCTGCAAACAGCAGTATAATGATAATCCAGCGCTTTTGCATTGACATCATCCTTAAAATTTATTTTTAATACGATATGCGGATTGAATCCGGGAAAAAATGATTTTTCGGTATAAAAGAAGGTACCGGTGGTTGTAAAGGGAAGGGCTTGCAGCCTTTTCAACCACCGGTGGGTTTGTTGTTATCTAAAGTGTTTAGAATTCTTTTTCGCCATCCGGTGTCATCATCCAGGCCGGAGATTTGGGCCATTTAACAATGATCATCCAGAGCCAGAGAATACCGCCGGTTCCCAGATAGAGGAAGAGGCTTTTCCAGGCACCCCATCCCTGCCCCAGGGTACAGCCGACAGCAATCAAAAGTGCCACAACAAATGCCATTGCCCTGAATCCTTGTCCCCCTTTCAGTTTAAAGGGACGGTCCCATTCCGGTTTGTTCCTGGCAAGCCGCATGGCGGAAATCATGGTAATACAATAGGCGGCGGCACAGGCAAAGGCCATGAGAGAATAAAAATCCTGAAGATAGCTGGTTGCATTCATCAGATAGAGTGAGACAAGACTGATAACCAGGATCAGGATGTTGGGCAAAATCGGTTGTGAATGACGATTGGTTTTGGCAAACGCCTTGGGAAGAAAATTCTGACGGCCCATGGCGTAAAGCATGCGGACCGAGGAAATCCAGAATCCGAGCAGACAGGTTGAGATGGTAAAAAATACAGATGTGATTCCGAAGAACACGGCATAGGACGCCCATCCGAACTGATTTTCTAAGATTTTAATGGCGACAAAAGGAGCGCTGGTCCCCCCTTCCGTCAATTGTTCCCATGGTCCCATGCCGGCCAGGCAGAAGAAAAAGAAAACGTAAAGGGCGCCGCAGGTCAGGACAGATCCAAGGATGGCCTTGGACTGTTCCTTAATGGGAAAGGTGCCCTCTTCAACCATCTGGGGTACGGTCTCAAACCCGAAAAAGGGGGTTACAATAAGCGCCGTTCCAATGATCCATCCCAGCATCCCGCCTTCTCCGGTGGCACCTCCTCCGTTTAGAGCAGATGCGAAGAAAGGGGAGAAATTAGCAAAACTCCACTGGTCGGAAAAAAGAAAAAGTACCCCGGTCAGGGTGACGCCGAAAAGGGCTGAAAAAAGCATGAAGGTCTGAATACCCCCTGCAACACTGATTTCATACATGGACAGCATACAATATCCAACCAGAATCAGAGAGCCCAGGATGACCGTTGTTTGAAAACTCATGTTCAACTGGAATAAATGGTTGATCCAGTCCAGAATGCCCATAACGGCAGCAGGAGGCACAGCAATCCAAGCCGCCAGGATCAGCCAGGTTGACCAGAACCCGGCATGTTTATTGATGCCCACGGTATTATAGACCAGTTCTGCTCCGGTGTAAGGCAAAAGGGCGGAAAGTTCACAATAAACATAGGCGATGGGCAGGACCAGAACGGTCATGAGAAAGAAGGAAAGAAATGTTGCAGGCCCTGCAACCGTCAAAAACACCCCATCCCAATAGCCGATAAAGGTCAGAATAGCGCCGGTAGCCAGGGCATAGACATAAAGCAGCTTCAGGGATTTCTTCAACTTGCCCGACCCTTGTGTTTGTTCACTTGATTCTTTGACAGTCGTTTGTGTTTCCATACTAAATTTCCTTTGATTTTAGGTTTATAAGTATTTTTTATACACGCTTCTTTTTCCACCAATTAGTTTCGGCCTGGATTTTGCCATGGTCACATGGGCTTGTGCGATCTGGGTCACACTCCCCCGGACAGGCACCAGTGTCGGTCTGAGATGCATGCCAATAAAGGTGTCTCCAATATCCAATCCGGCATCGGCGACCAGGGATTCCACTGCCACCGGATCATTGAACCGACGATACACCTCCGTTGCAAAGGCGCCTCCGGCCTTGATCTGGGGTACCACAGATACTTCTTCATACCCCATAATTTCAGCCACTTGGGACTCAATGATCAAGGCCCGGTTCAGGTGTTCGCAACATTGGGCCGCCAGGTAAAGGCCGTTTTCTTGGATAACAGGATAAATTCCCTGGATAATCTCCTGGGCTATCTCCATGACGGAGGATGTCCCGATTCTTTTCCCTGCTACCTCGCTTGTGCTGCAACCCACCACAACAATCCGGCCGGGCTTTAGTTTTGCAGCTTTCAGTAGTTCAAAAATTGCTTGTTGAGCAGATGAACAGATTTTTGTTTTCATTGTTCCATCCATTGTTTCATCCATTGTTGATACCGTTAAAAAAAATTGTTCGCCGGGGATCAATACCCCACACGATACATGGTATAATCCTCATACCCGGTAACCACCCGTACAAATCCGCCAAGCTCAGTATTTAATCGTTCATCACCCGTATCCACAATAAGCGGTTTGCCCTTTAATCCAATCAGTTTTTCCTTGGTGGCAATCACCATAAAATTATGCCGCCCGATTTTGCTGATGATCCGGGGGCTGAGCTGCTGATTGCCCCGGCCGAACAGATGTCCCTGACCGCCAATAATCGTCAGCACCAATTTAACCTTTTGACCCTCGATCAAATCCCAGAGCTGCTGTTCATGAACATCATTGGCCACTACCTGACGATTTTTAATCACATCAACGCCTAGTAAGGTATTTTTGAGATCAAGATATTCCATAATAGAACGGGTGGTCGTACCGGGTCCGATGATAAAATAGCAGTCATCATCGTCCATGGCATCAACAATGTCCTCGGCTATGCTGGCAAGGGTTTCCTGTTCAGGCTTGGCCCCGCCTGATTTAACGCTTTGTACAAACCGAGGCTCTTCGGGCACCTGCATATATCCATAAAGCCGCGCGGTTACGATACCCGCCCTAAAAGCCTCTTCATCAATGTCCATGACCTCTGATACCCGGATGTTCATTTTTTTTTGTTCCAGGAACATGGCGGCCACTTCCCCGGCGCTTTTTGGGGTAACCGCATAAACGGCCGAATGAATTTTGACACCGGCGGGGATGCCCAGAACCGGCACCTTTTCGCCAATGGCGTTATAAATATTGCGGGCCGTACCGTCACCGCCGGCAAACAAAATCAGGTCCACACCGGCATGGGCCAACTCTTTCGCCGCCCTTTGGGTGTCTTCGGCTGTGGTCTGGTCAGAATGGATAGATCCCATCACACAGGGTGTAAAACCCGCCCGGAGACAAACCGCTTCTCCCATCACAGACGGATAGGTTAAAATTTCAATTTTATCTTTTAATCTGGCAACAATTTCCAAAGCCGCCACTGCCCGGTTGGGAGATTCCGGTTTGGCACCCAGTGCGATTGCTTGTTTCAGTATATCTCTACCGTCGCTGCCCTTGAGGCCGACCCTCCCTCCCATGCCAGCCACCGGATTGACGATTACGCCTAATTTCTTCATAATTACCTGCTGATAATATATTTTTAAAAAGGCCTTCTCCCTGCAAAGACTGGCCTGGAGAAGGCCTTTTCGTCAATTTTCTATTTCAGGCCTTTTTTCTTCAAATACTGTCGCCAGGTGACGGCAATCCTTTCCGGTTCATCAATGGATGGTGCAGGAACCTTGTGCACCGGCAGGTTGTAGGGAGCGTTCTTGACCAGATCCGGATCGGAATATGCTTCATCGGAGATTTTCTGCAATACCGCTACATATTCGTCAATGTCATCCTTGGAATAGGATTCGCAAGGCTCCAGTGTAAACGGCTCCGGAACGATCCAGGGATGATGGCTGGTCCAATAGTGCTGCAATCCAAAGTCCCCCATGCGGCGCATGACATCATCCGTGCCCACCCCGGTTTCTTCCTTGAGCTTTTCCCAGCTGTAGCGTACCTGCTCCAGCCGTGTTTTTCCCTCGGCATACCAGACGCTGACACCACGGATTTCCCGGAGCTTCTTTTCCATATAATTGCTGTTGAGTACCGCACATTTGGAAACTTCTTTAAGGCCGGCATCGCCGAGCTGCATGATCCAGGCATATGCTTTCAACGCCACAGAGGCATTTCCGATGAAGGCACGAACCTTGCCGATGCTCTCCGGACGGTTATAGTCCAGAAAATATCTCTTGCCGTCAAACTCCACACGGGGAGAGGGCAAGAATTTGGCCAGGTGAGCCCTTACGCCCTGGGCGCCCATGGCAGGCCCCATGCAGCCGTGGGGGGTGGAAAAGGTCTTGTGAATGTTAAAATGGCAGAGGTCAAATCCGGCTTCCCGGGCCCGGGCAATGCCCAGCATGCTGTTGGCATTGGCCTGGTCATAGGAGCACAGGGCCCCCACGGCATGGGCTGCATCCACATATTCTTCGATCCGGGGGTTATAGATGCCGGTGTCCTCGGGGTTGGTGATAAAAATACCGGCTGTACGTTCACTCAGGGCCGCCTTCATGGCTTCCAGGTCCGGATATCCGTTTTTATCCGGCATCAGGGTTATGACCTTATAACCGGCTGTTGCCGGCGTGGCCGCATCACAGGGATGGGAAAACATGGTGGTGATGATCTCATCGCGTTTGTCATCTCCCCTGGATTTGTGATAGGCCCTGACCACCGCTGCATTGGCATAAACACTGTGGGCACCGCCACCGGGTTGCAGGCTGAAATTATCAAGCCCTGAAATTTCTTTGAGAAAACTTTCCAGCTTGTAATAAATCTCCAGGATTCCCTGGATGGTGTCCGGATCCTGGTTTGGATGGATTTCGGTGATGCCTGGATGGCGTGCCGCCATGTGTTCCTGAACCTTGGGGCTGTACTTCATGGTGCAGGTACCCTGGCTGATGTCGATGTTGACATCCGTTCCAAGGGTTTCCTGGGACAGGTGCAAAAAATGACGGTTGACCCGCATCTGGCTCACTTCCGGCAGGGCCGGGGGTTCCTTGCGCTGCAGGCTTTCCGGAATTGTGGAAATGCCGTCACCCACCTCGGCAACAATGGCCGTATCTGCCCTGGGCACCAGAACACCTCTTTCCCCGGGAACACTCATTTCACATATAATCTGCTCGTCCCATCTTGCCTCGTGGAACTTGCGAAGCAACGTATCTTTATCTCTTGCCATGATATGATCTCCTTTCAATAGTTGTAAGCTGTATTTTATTTGATGGTAACCGGGTACCTGCTATTTGGTAGCTCCCTCAAGGGCATAAACCAGCTTGTCGATATCTTCTTTTGTCATGATTTCGGTTACACAATAAAGTGCGCTCTGGCCAAATTCGGAAAATTCACCGGAAATATCCTTGCCACCGAAAATCTTGTACTCCAAAAGTTTCTTGTTGATTTCAGCCACGGTCTTGCCGGTCTTGTCAAAGTTCACAACAAATTCTTTAAAGAAAGGGGTGTTGAACTGAATTTCGACGCCCCTAAGCGCCCCTATTTTTTTGGCGGCATACTGGGAATTCTGCATGATGGTCTGGCCGACTTCCTGCATGCCTTTGGGGCCCATCAGGGACAGATAGACACCCGAGGTTACAGCCCAAAGACCTGTGGTGGTGCCGGTAAATTCCTTGCCCTTTTCCCGGGAACCATAGGAGGTTCGGTCGAACAACACTTCACCAAAACCATATTCGCCCTCTTTAACCGTTTCCGTCAGGCCGAACATCAGTTCTGTGAATTCAGATATGTACTTCATGTTGTCATGGGTGGCGATAAAACCTGTCTGACCGCCTCCGCACTGCATATGCATTCCCAGGGGATGACCTTCGCCGCAGGCAAAGGTGGCGCCGTACTGGGCTGGCGGTGCCACAACACCGCAGGTGATCGGATCAACATAAACAATAAACTCGGCACCGGCCGCCTTGGCGATTTCACCGATCTGGGCCGCCTGAATTTCCAGATTTCCGAGGTAGGTGGGATTTTCGATGAACACTGCTGCTGTTTTATCGGTGATTTTGCCCTTTAGGTCGTCCAAATCCAGCAATCCTGTTGCTGTATCAAATTCTACCATTGTGATGGGCAGGTCCGGCTCCGGAACCCCATTCAGGTAATTTTTGATGACCATGAGGGTGTCAGGGTTTATTGATTTGGGGATCAAAATCTCCTTGCGGCCACTGGCCCGTGAAGCCATGCGCATGGCACGGGCAGCTGCATGCATACCATCGTAGGCCGGGCAGCCGAGGATATCCATATCCAGCAGATCTCCCATGGTGCTGGCATATTCGAAAAGGGCCTGCCATTTGCCGTGGTCAGCATAGGATTCCCCCACGTAAGCGGTTAAAAATTCGCCACGTCCATTGATTTCGTCGCAAACAGCGGGGACAAAATGCTGGGCACAGCCGGCACCCAGAAAGTTGAGGTAATCATTGCAATGCTTATTTTTCTCCAGCAACCCTTCCACATGACGCCGGATGCCATATTCATCCAGAATGGGTTCGGGCAGGTTCATTTCTCCCTTGAACTTCAGGTGCTCTGGAATTTCCTCATAGAGATCCATGATATTCTCCACATTGATTTCCTTGAGCATCTCTGACTGTATCTCAGGTACGGAATTCGGAATATACGGGTATACGATTTTGTTTTGCCTCATTTGATGCCTCCTAAATGATTGGTATTAAGAACAACATTCAATCGGTTTTCACATAAAAACCAGTAATCGGCCCAGCAGTGGATATTCTTTCCATCCAGCGCTATAAAATTGCCTTTATCCAGCTATAGGTAATAGCAACGAGTGTGCCTGGATGAAAAAATACAAGCTAACTATTTGAATAAAAAGGAAAATACGCCTTATTTTTATCCCAAGTGGCAGAAACGGTATTTTTTATTAACTTGGGCAGAATCTGCCCAAAAGGCTGAATGAATCAAGAATGAAGACCTGTGGATAAAGGATTTGAGCGGATTTGGGCAGAATCGGCCCAAACTGTGTTAAACCGGCCCGATTTTTAATATGATTTTTTTTGTACGGATGGATAGCCGATTGGTTTAACTAGGTCTCTTAAATAAACAGGGTTATTTTATAAAAATCCCAGGCAATTTATAGTCAATCTAATTTATCCCCAGTTTTTTCATTTTCTGATAAAGGGTTCGCCGGGGGATGCCAAGCAATCGGGTCACTTCGCAACGATTCCACCGGGTTTTGTTTAATGCGTTTAAAATCAACTCCTTTTCAAATTGGTCCAGGGCCTTGCGATAGCTGATATCCGGCTGTACAATGGTCTCCTGGCAAGTTACATCCAGCACGGACATTTTTTTATTGACGCAGTGATTGACAAAAACATCCAAATTTCCCTCGGTTAAATACCGTTGCAGTATATTCTGCAGCTCCCTAACATTGCCGGGCCAATCGTAATTAAGAAGGGTATCAATGATATATCCGGGAATCGTTCCGGCTTTTTCTTCATTGCTTAAGACATCCAAAAAATGATCCACCAGCAAAGGGATGTCTTCCTTCCTGTCCCTTAAGGGCGGAAGGCTGATGGGAACGATGTGTATCCGGTAGAAAAAATCCTCCCGCATGGTTCCGTTTTTGACAGCTTCTGCCATATTTTTATTGGTTGCAGCAATGATTCTGAAATCCGAATGACATACCTCCTGACTGCCCACGGGTGCATATCCGCCCCCATCAATGGCCCGCAACAATTTTCCCTGCATGGCCCGGTCCAGGTCTCCGATTTCGTCTAAAAACAGGTCCCCTTGATCCGCCCGGTCCAGATATCCCGGCTTGTCAACATAGGCTCCGGTAAACGCGCCTTTGCGATATCCGAAAAATTCACTTTCCAAAAGTGAATCTGAAATGGCATAACAATTTACCGGCACAAGGGCCTTTTCACTGCGGTTGCTCACTTCGTGGATGGCGTTGGCTACCAATTCCTTGCCGGTCCCTGATTCCCCGTATATCACCACATTGGTATCAGAGTCGGCTGCACGGATAATCAGCTCATAAACCTTCTGCATGGCCGGACTTTTGCCGATGATGTCACAAAACCGGAAGCGCTCCTTGATGCTGGCTTTTAATTTTTTATTAATCTGCTGGAGATTTTCCGCCCGTTCCTGAACCTCCAGCTCTTTAATTTTTTTATCATTTATGTCTCTCATCGTGCACAGCAAGGCGGCCTCATTATTCCAATTGATCAGGGCGTTATTGCCTTCAGCCCAGAACTTTCGTCCTTCCCGGGTGACACAGATGGTCTGGAAGATATTGCCGGCAAGGTCATTTTTTTGAAAACTGCTGAGAACCTGCCGGAACTGATCCCGAAATTCCTCTGAAATAAAAATGGAAACATCCTTTCCGATCAGCTGGGTCGAATCAACATACCCGGACATTTTAACCAGGGCGTCGTTGACAAATACCACGCGGTGATTTACCACCACCATTATCCCGTCGGCCACATTTTTGGTCAAAAAACGGTAGCGTTCCTCGCTTTCGCTCAGGGCTTTTTCGGCTAGCTTTCGGGAGGTAATATCCCGTTGGGACCCAAAATGACCGACCATTTTACCGTCTGCATTGTATATGCAAAAATAATCACCCAGCAACCAGACCAAATCTCCTGCAAATTTATTGTTTTTCAAAAATCGTCTTTCACAGGTTTCACAGGTGAGCTTTCCATGGTCAAAAATACGGCGCCACATTTTCCTGGCATTTTTCAGGTCATGCCAGAAAAAATCGTTTAAGGTCAGGCCCATGAACTGCTCCTTGGAGGCGCTATACTGCTGAAGCATGGCGTCATTGACCCTGACAATATGCTGATGGGCAAAGGCATAATCCAGTGCTGCTTCCTTGTCAATGGTATTGTCCCATACAAAAGGCTCTTCCGCCTCCATGAACCAGATGCCCTCGATACATTGGGCAAAATAGAGCTCCATGAAATGCTCACTTTCCCATAATTTCTGGTCCGGCTGAATCTGCAATACCGGTCTGTTGGATTCATCAATGGTGATGACAGAATCAGGGAGAACCTTTGTATACATGTTTTTATCTGTTTCGATCATTTTTTCCATCATTATTTTGGAAGATTTTTTTTTGCCGTAACCGCCTCTTTTAATGGTCAGAAAAGTTTATTTACAAACACACAAAAATGGATATTAACCCTAGTGAACAACAAAATCAAGACAATCACTGTCCAACATCTCCATTGCATATCATTGTATATTAAACGGGTATTTGCGAGTAGATTTTAAATAATTGTTTTTAGAATGACTGATTTGTGATATTTGCCATAATTAAATAACTCATATTATTTAATTATTAAAAAGGAGAACCAACCAATGAAAAAGAGTCCCAAATTGACTTCCCTTATAGCAACCCTGTTAATTGGCCTTATTTTCCATGCATCATCTGCATGGGCAGAAGGCAGTTCCCCCGCACAGGTGGTAAAAAACTTTACCAAAGCCTATTATATGCTGGAACCCTCAATGGCCGATTTTCTGAGCAAAGATGCCAGGACAAATGAAAATGATGTGGACATGGTGGAACTCTATCTCAGGTTACAGGACAATGATGCCTACAACCGGGGATATAAAACAAGTTATCTGCAGATGAAGCCCATCCTTATGAAAACCAAGGTATTAACCATGGATGATTCATCGGCCCAGATTCAGATTGATACCATTAATATTCGAAGTATCAATCCGCTGTTTAGGATTGTGGGGTATATTTTTTGTTTACTTGAAGAGCATGAGGTCCAGGACACCATTTCCCTTGTCAAAGAAGAGGGTATCTGGAAAATTGGTCCCGGGGCCTTTGACCTGCCCATTTAAGGTGCTGCCCACCTTATTTTTTTTACCCATCTTAATTTTCAAAACAAAAGTCCTGCTTACCTGGAATAATTCGGGCCTGGCAGGGCTTTTGTTTTAAGATCGGAAGTAACCCGGCAAACAATCTCAGAAATTCTGGCAGATAATATCCAAAATTTAAAATTTTTATTCTAATCGAAATAGATGATCCGAAAATCAGCTTTCTATATTTTAATCACCTGATTTGGCGGGAATCCTTTTTACAGCGGTATTCAATGTAATAAATTGATTTTCGGCAGACCAAACACAAAAGCCTCCACCCACAAAATATTGTGCTGGGCTTCGATTAAAAGAAATAAACTTATTACGCCTGAAATTCTTGATATAATAAATACTTTGGTTGTCCCAGAGGGCCATAAACTTCTGTTAAAAAAAATCCGACGTTGATGGGACGCTGTGATTCTTTTGTTGTTGAAACAAATGTGCATTATCCAACAGATATCATTAATTAATTTTCTGCCATTTCTACTCTTCAAATGTGTGATCCGATTTATGGCCGATACTCTAACGTGAAAACAATCAACCCTTTTTTTCTTTCCGATATTGGTGTTACCCTATATTTTGTCACGCTATCTAAAGAATTGCTGAAAATTGTTTTGCATCAGGCTTTTTAGTTTTTCATGTGTGGTATCGCTGATACTACGCTCTACCTTTAACATACTAAACACCAGAGGGTCATTAAAACCGATCACATCATTCTCGAAAAGCAATATGAGAAGATAGTATCCGACCGCAAAGTCAGCAATCAGTCCGACACCTGCTGATTGCTCTTTTATTTCAATTACGGTACGGTTTATGGCCTCAAACCTATTGGCACTTTTGCCACTATTTACTTCTTTGTTCATTCTGTTAACTGCATATAAAAATGTTTGGTTGAAATGTTGAATTACCATGGGACTGAGATTGTGAGCAGGTTCAGCAAATATCCAACCGTGTGCAATCCCTCCGCATTTTTGGCAGTATCCTGTTTGATCTCCGGTAAACCTGCTGCAGTCGGCTTCATTCTCTGTGACAATATTCATATCTCCGACTGTTTCAGGTTCACCGCTATAAAGATATGTAGTCACTTTGACAAAGATTTTGTCCCCGCAAACAGGGCAAGCTGAGAAAGATTCAGCTTTTGTTTTAATCGACTCTGTTTTTTTTCCCTTCTTCTTTTTTGAAAACCATCCCATCTATTATTATTCTCCTATTTAGATATCCTCAAAAAGATTCAATTTAAGAAAATTCGTTTTATCATTCCTTTTAACTTCTATGAGGTATTTCTTTTTTTTCTCCATCCAGAAGGTCATGCTCTCTTCAGAATAAAATTAAAATATCGCTATTGATTATCTTTTCAATACTTTTTCTATGGACGACTTCACTGTCATCAACTTTAGCGAGTCGGTTGATAACTGTCATTAAAACCTCCTTCTTTTTTGGTGAAGTCCCTTGGATATTTTCATCCTAATCTCACAGATTCAATAGTTTTTATTATAATTATATGCAAATTAGAAATCAAGGATAGAAGCATATCAGCAGGACCTATGAAAATAATTTCTGAATGTCATTCAATTGATAGTGCATTCATAAAGGTGGCCTTTAATTGTCAATTAATAGCATATTTAAATTTGCAGGGAGCCCTACTTTAGATCCTGCAACAATCCTATTAAAATTTTCGTAATCTTTGACTGCGGTTTCCACCAAAGTTCGATTTATATACTGGGATAAAAAATTGTTTCTCTTTTGATCATGGGTTATCGGCTTATCGCCATGATCAATTACATCAAATAAATGCAGACAACCCCTCTGGCTCCAGAAATATCCCGGATGATTTCTGGTATCATCCGAGTCAAGTTCTTCTGGAAACAGCACATGAATTAAATAATCATTATCCCTGAGTATGTATAACCGGTACATTTCAATAAGATTCTGGGTATAAAACGCAATATGGGTATCAAATGCCACGGCCAGACGCTGTTTAACCTTGTCCCACTTGATCTGTTTTACACCAGCCACATTTTTAGAAACCTGGATACGACCTTTGTTGTTAATCACTTCAACCCAGTGCATGGCAGCCTTCGTCCAGATGACAATATGGTTATTGCCGATTTTCGACACCCCTCTTGGTGATTCAATGCTATCTACTATTATTGGAAAAGTTTTTTTAACCAGATTTTGTGTATCATGAGGATTGATCTTAATAATCTTTCCGTTTTCCAATAGAATCAATAATTTGTCATTAAAATTACAAGTGTCGATCACTTTGACGGGATGCTTCATTTTAGCAATGTTGACAAATGAGCCATCAATCGAGTCGAAAAAGTCTGTTTTCCTATTTCCCAGTTTTATTTCCAGGTAACGGTTATTAGAAAACTCAAGACATTTAGTATAAATATTTTCACACATCCACACACCGTCTGCCTTGTTTTGGACTGTCTCAGACATATGAATGCATCGATAGCCACTACCCGGGACAATTTCAGTACCACAGTTTTTTCCTATTTTAAGGTGCATGCTGTCTGTGTCAGAATCATAAATAATAACAGCACCTGATTCAGAAAGAATAACATTTTTATTCGGAATTGGATCATATTTCAACTGCCGGACCGGTCCATATGGATGGTGGATGTCGCTTTGGCTTATCATATCGCTGTTAAATTTCCGGATAATACCCTTTGAATCTGCGATGAGCAGATCTCCTTTTCCACTGAAGGTATATCCATCAGGATTGATAGTTTCCAGGAAACCATTCACATTGAGCCGAGAGTGTACAGTAAGATCTTCTGTATTCAGGATAATCATATCAATATAGTAGAATTTACTTAAACTGACGATGATCTGGCTTGGCGATATAAAGTGGGCCCAGTTAACATATCCGAGATTGTTCATAACTTTTGCCTCGGGTTTGCCTTTTTGCAACAAGTAAAGTACACCCTTTTTAAAAATGATGATCCGGGAACCATCCTCTGACAGTTTACAATTTTTAATCTTTTCTTTAATAAGAATTTCAGGTAATACCGGCTGCCACACTTTCTTATGCCGGGTATTGTTTACAACAAACTTTTCTTTTGATACAGCACAATATTCACCGGCCGCGGAGTAATTTGAAATCCGCTGATTGATGTTTTTATCTTCCTGTTCCAATACAGTGGTCAGTTTATCTGTTTTAAGTGAATATTCCTCAATGTAGTTAATATACCCCTCTGATAATATTTTGCTGCCTTTGCACAGGATGCGATCATTACTCGGATGAATTCTGAGAGAATGTGGTAAAATGGAAAAATGTTCTCCCGGTAGTACATAACAGGTGTCAAATCGTTTGTGTTCAATGATATCTTTTATTTTGTACACCTTCACACCACAGGCAAAATAAAATTTTTCTTTAATACCCGGGAACAGACTGGCAGCCAGGTATTTATTAGAACAGGTAAGTGTACTGACCAGGCCTCCGATTTTCTCTTCTAAATATATCTCATTGTCCGGAATGGATAAAATTCTTATGTGTCCTGTGGCAAGGCCCATGGCAATATGATTATTGCCCATGAACTGGACCTGTCTTAAATTTGAAAGATCTGATTCATTTTCGGTTTCATATTCAATATCCAGGTTTTTGAAACGAAACTCAGTCTCTTTTGATAAAGCAGTATCCTGTATTCCATAGACTGCAATGCATGTGGTTTGATCAAGTGTGTCCGGATCAAGAATGTTATAACAATACATCAGCCGTTGTTTATTCAAGCTGATATCGATAAAATAATGATAAACTTCAATAGGCTTATCAAATGGGTTAATATCAGCCCAATTGGATTGTTTAAGCGTTACGTGCGCAGGGGCGCTTTCCAATCCGTTAATCTGTTGAGAAAATTCCTGCCAAAATTGTGTGGTAAGGCTGTTTGACTGATCTGCAGCCTGGATATATCGGTTTAACATTTATCTACCCTCCTGATATTTTCTCCGGTTGAGTTGTGCCCCTTTATTCTGTTAATTTTGATGCTAGTATCAGCGTAAAATTCCTCGTCAATCAGAACTTCAATATTGCTAGTATCCTGTTCTTTGATAATGGCCCTGGATATTGGCAGCAACAATTCTCTTTCCAGGATTTTGTTGACGCCCCGTGCATCAAACCCTGCCAGGTTCAATTTATTGAGAAGAAAATGGTAAATCTGGTCAGGGTTAACATTCAGGACGATATTTTTTTTAAGAAATCTTGCTTCTGTTTCTTTTATCCTCAGGGCAATGATCCTTTTAAGCTCCTCAGGACCTAAGCTATTGAACAGAAGAATTTCATCAAACCGGTTGAGAAACTCATTTGAAAAATAATCCAGCAGCATTGGTTTGATTCGAATTTGCTGGCTCGATGATTTTCCAAATCCAATCTGATTTCTGTTTAATTGTTTTTCCGTCACCGCATTGGTCGTTGCGATAATGATATACTGCTTGGCATCCAGGGTATCTCCACCTGAACTGGTAATTCGACCATTATCAAGCAGACCTAGTAATGACTGACAAATATCGGGATGCGCTTTTTCAATTTCATCAAATAAAATCACTCCGCTGCCATGGTCTCTCATCCATTGGATGAGTTTCCCCGGATTCCGGTCATGGCCGACGTAGCCCGGTGCCGCACCCACCAGTTTGGAATAACTGTATGGTTCATTGTATTCTGCCATATCCAGGTAGAGCAACGCATCGGGTGTCCCATAAAAGTGCCGGGCTAAAAGGGCGGCAAAGGTTGTTTTCCCAATACCGGATTTTCCCGAAAGCATAAACACACCCAATGGGCGTTCCAGGCTTCCAACTCCAAGCCGGCGGTAAATAATGGTATCGCATACACGGGAGACACTTTCCTTTTGTCCGATTAATTCAGCATTAATTTTTGTTTCCAGGTTCAACAGGCGGTTTTTATTTTGAGATGATAAATATTCAATGTCCCGTCCGGTAATTCTGGCACACTCTGAAAGAAGTCTGTTTTCTGTTAAAGTTGTATGCCTCCCTTTAACAGTGGAAGCGCATGAAATATCGAGCAGATCGATGGCTTTATCCGGCTGACATCGATTGGGGATATGCTGGGCTGTCAATTCAATCGCATTTTTGATAATCTCATCTGAGATTTCTACACCATGGTATTTGGAGAGGACCTGTGCCTGGAACCTTACAATTCTATTTGTCAGTTCCGTATCCGGTTCGTTAACCGGGTATTGTTCAAATCTCCTGGTGAAGGCTTTATCTTTTAGAATATATTGATGATATTCGTCTGTTGTTGTTGCACCAATCACACTGAATTTTCTATCAGTCAGATACGGCTTGAGTATATTGGCACCATCTGTGTTGACATTTTTTGCAGATCCCGCCCCAATAATCATATGGATTTCGTCCATGAACAGAATGACCCTCTGATCCAGACCAATGACTGCATCTAATATTTTCTTCATTCTTTCCTCAAACTGTCCACGGTACATGGTTCCGGCAACCACTCCGGGTATATCCAGTTCCAGAATGATGGTTTCTTTTAACGAATCAGAAATATCTCCATCTAGGATCTTTTTTGCCAAAAGGCGGACAAGGACTGTTTTGCCGATACCCGGCAGTCCTGTAAGAATAACATTGCATTTTTTCCTTCTCAGCATGATGTTGGTTATCGCCTTGACCTCCATCTCTCTGCCGATCAGGTCATTAAATATGCCATCCTTTGCAAGCTGATTAAGATTTCGGGTATATTTTCCCAGATAAGCTGCCTCAGGGTTTATGTCATCCAGATGTCCTGCAATACCCATGGGTTCCAGATGGAGATCATTTAGATTTATAATTAGCTGTTTGAAATCCAATCCTCCTTGAAAAAGAATTCTGCATATCCGGAAAGTTGGATTTTTGGAAATGGTTTCAAATAGATCCGCCCCGGTAACAGTGGAAGACTGATTGTCTATAAGGCACAAGGTAACCAGTTTAAAGTCCTCGGGCTGCGGGTTCAGGATTAATGGTTCCAGCACCTGGATCAAGTCTTTATTTTCTATCCCGGTGCCATTGAGCAGATGCTCTAATGTATTCTCAATATCATTTTTTGCCCATGCAGATAATAAATGAGCAATTCCCAGACGGGTTTTCAGAAATTCTTTTTCTGCCAATTCTTTGATTTTATCAAAGGATGGTGTTTTCATCTTTTCATGCTCCTCTGCTATAAATGATATTGCTTATCTTTTGGGTATGTGCTGCATTTTTTTTTTCATGTTTTTTTACCAGTTGTTTGAGCTGGAACCGAATCTGGTCATAGGATTCAGGGCAGGCCAGATGCTTTCGGATTTCTTTGATATCCGGTGTATTTAACAGGGCAGTTAATTTGATTTTTGCCTTCTCGACCTGCATCTCAAATAATTTTGTCTGCTCCTTAAACCAAATGGCCTTTTCCTCAAGGGTGTTGCCGGCAGGAAGTAAATCAGTATGAATATCCATACCGGCATTTGAAAGAATACCTTTGATTTTGTTAAGGATGATTTTTAATTCTTCGGAAGATCTAATTCCAAATCCAACCTGGTTGGGGGAAAATCCAATTTCATCTGATTTGATCCGCATGGCAAACCGAAAGCAATCCTTAAGTTCTTTTTTCTGATTATGGGTCAGTTTTTTGTACTCAGGGTTTCTTTTCACTACATCTTCATGGGTGAGCATGGCGATTTCCCTGGCCAGATGTTTCCCTTTTTGTTTTTCTTCTGCCAGTCCTTCCTCATCAATCGACAAATTGTATCCTGTAAACCATGCCTTTCGTTCTCCCATAGCTGCATCCAGTCGCATTTTATTTAGTTCTTTGTTCATCTGATCTCTTTTCCCCTTGGTCTGTTCAAATACCTCATCCAGGCTTAGATGGGGGTCTTCTTTTAAAATGTCCAACTGAAGCTGTAATTGCTCCTGCTGCATAAATGCAGCCTGAACATCAATAATTTCCGGGAATTTTTCCCGATACAGGGTGGTGATGTTTTTATTTTCAAGCTTCTGGCTTTGGATTTCATAGGTGATTTCGCCAAGCTCTTCTCGAACAATATGATATCTTCCTTTTGCGTCAAAATAGATCTTTTCGATTTGCCCGGATTTGGAAGAAAACTCTGCAAGTTCTTTATAGGTATTAGACATATATTTTTTTACCGTTGAACTGTAAATCTGGTGTTGCGTGAGTTGCATCATAGCCATTTCCTCAACTATTTTGGCAAAAAGCTTTGGTGCAGGAAAAGACTTCGTCATCGTGAACAATTGTTCATTATTTTTAAAAATTTGATACAGGTTTTCTGATAAAATTTCATTTTTCGCCGGATCACCGTTTGCTTTCAGCATCAAAAAGAGTGTTTCAAGTAAACCAAGGTCACATTTTACAGAAAAATTGAAAATGTCGGTATAAAATAGATTTAATTTATCATTACATTTCAATTCAGATTCTGTTTTTAATATGTGACCTTTTTTTTCAAGATATTGCATGTCCTTTTGTAAAGAAAGTTTTTGTGTCATATTCCCCCCAAATGCGTTGTTAAAAATATTGTTTCTCTGAATAATTTATAATGCAGTCAAGATGCCATCCGCGTGTTAAATAAAAAACGACTTTAATATCAAATGGTTATTAAATTGATACGAAATGTTGAGATTCAAATTAATCTACATTGAGATTTTTGGATTCCAATCATGTGAGCAATAAAATGTTTAGGTTTGGAAATAAAGGGTTTTGATATTAATTTAATGTCAAAATAAGTTGACATTTGCAGTTCAATCTGATTCATATAAATCTTATTTCAAAAAATACTCACACCTGGATTTACTTCTTTTTTAGTTGGGAGGATTTGAATGAATCTCGTTTGTTCAAAATATACATTGGATTATGAACTTACCAGCAAGGGACAGTTAGTCGTTGCGTTTCAGTCCATCCCCTATGATTCACCAGCCAAATTACTAGACTCGCTTAAGTCAAAAGAACCTGCTGTTTATGCAATTCCTCAAAGCGAAATACATAAATTGACTGTTTATGAAAATATTATCAATTTTCAGGGGAAAAAAAACAGGGACAAGGAACTATTCAGAATCCTGATCAGCACCAATTTAATCCCTTTACTCATTGGTGTGTATAAATCTAAAGGCAAGCTTGAAAGCAGCGTTAGAGCCTTTTTAAGACGCTGGAATACAATAAAACCCGAAAAAGCAAACAAGAATAATGCGTTTATATTGGGTACAGATGAAAACCTGCTGATTCAAATTATGAAAGAACAGGACACGGATCACCCTTTATTAGAAAAGTTGCACAACATAATATATAAACTGGCAGCATTAAAAAAAGAATCTTCGAAAAGGGTAGTAAATGCGTCACCCAAGGCTGAAGAATTAAAAAACGTGCTGCTCGGCTCTTCTGAAGCCATGGATTTTGTACGGGATCGGATCATTCAGTCCGGCCGTCACAGCAGAAATATCCTCTTGCTGGGTGAAACCGGTACAGGCAAAAGTATGGTTGCAAGACTTATCCACAATTACAGCAGTCGAAAAAATCAACCATTTGTAACATTTGCCTGCGGATCGGTTACGGGCACACTTTTTGAAGCAGAATTATACGGACATGTCAAAAATACATTCACCAATGCAATATCAGACCGTAAAGGGTTATGGCAGCAGGCCGGAGAAGGAACTCTTTTTTTTGATGAAATTGGTGATCTGCCTTTGTATCAGCAGGCCAAGATCCTTGTAGCCATTGGCAGAAAGGTGATTAGGCCAGTGGGAAGTGATGAAGAGATCCCTGTCAATGCCAGGCTCATATTTGCCACGAATCGTGATCTGTTTGCCATGGTCAAAAAAGGCTCTTTTCGGGAGGATCTATACTGGCGTATCCGTGAACTTCCGGTTGTCATGCCACCCTTAAAAAAGCAAAAAGATGCCATTAAAGATATTGCAGTCAAATTGTGGGAAAATATAGCAAGAGAACCCGAGGATGATCCCCTATCCGACCAGATCCTTGACCAATTGGAACGGGTAAACTGGACAGGAAATGTCCGGGCCCTTAAAGCTGTTTTAAACGGTCTTTATTATTGGAATATAGATAAGCACACAAAAGACATACAGGATTTGAACATCGTTCTTGGCCAGCTCCAGTTAAAAACAGATGAAACATGCAGTCTCTGTACGCCGGAACTTTCCGGCAATACTGTCGACATGAACCAGGTAAGATGCATGCGGCATTTGAAAAATACAGAGGAATGGCTGCTTGCCTGCACAAAATTATTTGAACCCTTTGTAATGAAATTAACAAATGCAGACGATTTGGAAAACCTTGAACCAATCGTGTTAACCCACCGGTTGGAAGAAGGAAAAAAACAGATCGCCGAGCCCTTCCTGTTTGGCAATAAAGAGTTGTTCATGCGGGTTCATAATCTGCAGGGGAAATTGGTTTATTTTCATAACCTGATTACAGAAAGATTGTGGCTTCAAGCGCATGAATACTTGACCGGTGAGTTCTCAGAGGATCTGGATCAGACACACGATTTGGTTATTGAAGCTGTCCTGGCAGGATACTGACCTGAGTATTGATCGAATAGGATTTTCATATTTTTTTGAAATTAACCTAGTTGAAAATGATGTTGCATTCAAAGGAGGCACGTTCCATGGGATGGTTTTCAAGAAAGAAAAAAGAAAAAGAGGTTAAAAAAAAACAGCCTGAGAAAAAATCTGAAAAAAAGCAGTTGATGGAATGTCCGGTATGCGGCCAGCAGACATTTGAGCAGGTAACGGCGTACATATATACGGAAAAACATACCACGGATAATGATATTCCGATTATTGCGATAAAAGAACAAGAATGCAAAGAACAAACCGGTGAGCAGACCGGTTTTTGTGAATCCTGTGGTGGAATTGTACATGGATGGGTTTTTGCGGATCCTGAAAATGCGGTCAGCAGCTTTAATATAAAAGATCTCAACCGTATGTTTTTCCACCTTAAATCTAAAATGGCTGCCGCCCAAAAAGCCAAGCAGGATATTCTCGCCGTGATTCCGGAGGTGATTGCCGAGGCAAAAAATCAACTGAAAAACAGTGATCGGGAGTTTGTAGCAGGATATTATTTAATCATAATGCTGATAGAAAACAAATATATCAATCTCCACCCGGATTTTATAAAAGCATATGAGGGGTTTAAAAAAAGCAGAGAAATCGGCGTCAATGCAGATCTGCTTGTAAAAGCCATGCTTGTCAAATCTGGAAGCATGTTTGAAACACATCAGAAGGTAAAAGAAATGTTTCAAAAGTATTCTCCTCAATATTTTTAATTTTTATACCCCGGGAGATAAATAAACCATGACTCAACCAAAAATCAGCCACACTAGAAGTGGACCCCTTACCAGGCTGTGTGCCAACAGGTTCTGTGAAAATTCCATTGGTAAATCAGTTTTCATTTCCAATAAATATTTACACAGCACTGGTTTTTATTATTGCAGCTTCTGTGGGGTGGACATCTGTGAACGATGTGTCTGGCAGGCACCAAAAGATATGCTCGACGATGTTCTACCGGCCTTGTTGGTCGAAGGGGCGGATTTAAAAAAAGGGGTTAATTCCTGCTGCCCGTATTGTGGGTTGCCGCTGAGTGAAGATAGGAATGAAATATGATTCGAGATGCAGTTAAAAAAAGACTTTCCATGGGATCAGAAGGCCGGTTTCAACATGGGATCGCGTGTATGGCATGTGGGCATTATTTAAATGCAGAACCTGCTGATGATATCAAAAGGATCCCTTGTCCCAAGTGCGGTAAAATTTGTTATCAAAATCATAAGGGCGAGACTTTTTTGGGAAAAAATGAAGATTTTGAGCAAACACAGGACTATGTCCATTTTAAGGTACGGTCCATGTTCCTCGAACTCCAGGAATTGGCAAAAGAGATGGGGTCTGTCGAAGAACTGACGGCAAATATTGAAAAAACAGCCGTGATCAGTGAACGAATTAAAACCTGGCTGTGGGAACACCATGATCCTATTATTTATTATAATTTTTTTGATATTCTTCGTCAGGGTGGCGCCAAAGAGTTTGCCGATACCATGGAAACAGCAGCCGATTTTGATCACAAAAGTCTTGAAGAAGAGGCGGAAACTTAGATGCTTGGATGGTTTAAACCTAAAAGAGCAGTTCTTTCAAAACAGTATCAAATGCGTGTCTTATAGGACTGGACCATATAAAAGTTTCCGGAATGGTAAAGCAAGGATTCACTGGTGATATTAACCTGACGTTATTAAACCTGATAAGACTTAAGAGATGAGATTATTTAAAAAATTTTTAAACAAGCTGGCCAAACCGCAACATTTGGATCGAACAGAGGACGATTTTAAATGGAGAGATGTCCCTGTTTTTATTTCCAGTACATTCAATGACATGCATGCTGAACGGGACCTGCTGGTTAAACAGGTATTCCCCGATTTGCGGGAATGGTGTGCAAAACGACGGTTAACACTGGTCGACATAGATTTGCGCTGGGGTGTCACTGAAGAGGAGGCAACTGATAATAATAATGCGGTCGGAGTCTGCCTGAAAAATATTGATGAATCCCGGCCCTTTTTTCTCTGTTTTCTAGGTCAAAGATATGGCTGGCAGCCAGGTGAAGCAGACTATGAAAATGCAATAAAAGAGTATCCCAACCTGAAATCATCCATCCAGGACATGTATTCTGTAACAGAGCATGAAATTCATCACGCGCTTTTTTCAAAATATCATTTGCCCGGGAAATTAAAACAATATCTGCCTGTGGAAGCCCCTCTCTTTTTAAGACGTTCAGATGGATATCTGGGCCAGATGCATCCGGAAGCACCGGCAGTTCTAAAACGAATTTACAGTGATTTACATGATGAGAATCAGGAATTAAAAGCAGAGTTACAACGCAAAAAAAAGAATCTGGAACAGGTTATCCTTTCTGCACATACAATCACAGACTATTCTGTAGAATGGGATAATACCCAGACTACCCCTGAACTGGCTATCCCGCTGCGATGCCCCTCAGAAAAGCCGGACGCCATAAAGCAATGGCAGGCCCTTTGGAAAAAGTATGCCGGGATCAATCTTGATCAGAATTTTATTCCTGACAATTCCCTTGAAATGGAAGCCGCCCTGAAATTTAATGAACAATTGTGCCGGGGACGGCTGGGCAAATTCCAAAGCAATGGGGATAAGTTAGCACAGGTTATTTCAGATTTGCTTAAGGATGCCATTTTAAAAAGGTTTCCCCGCCGAAAATCAGTTGAGAGTATGATTGGTATGAAGCCTGAACTGGAACAGCAGGAGTCATTTCTTCTGCATGCATCCAAGGGGTATGTCAAACGAAAAGATGATTTTGTATCCCTGGATGATTATTTTGAATCACAAAGCAACGGTTTTTTAGCAGTAAGTGCACAGGCGGGTGGCGGGAAAACAACGCTGCTGGCAAACTGGATTTTCTCTCTTCGTCAACCCGGCAATAACAGCTCTAAAACAAAGGTGATTTTTAGATTCATTGGTGCCAGTGACCGATCAACAACTGTCGAAGAACTTCTTCTTTCCATTTTTGAAGAAATCCATGATGACGGATTGTTGAGTCGACCAATCCCGCAGGATATCCGTGAACTGCGCCTGAACTGGATAGATCTTATTGGGGAAGTGGCTCAAACAAAACCACTGCTTCTCGTGATTGACGGTTTAGATCAGCTTGAAAGCGGGATGGATGATCTTTCATGGCTGCCGGGGAAATTGCCGGAATCATTTAAATTGATTTTCAGCTTTAAACTGGGATCTATCCAATCTGACAGTTTTCTTGCGGAGTGTCGTAAATCAAGCACAATAGATCTTTGCGATGTTCCTTTTTTTGATGATTCACACAAAAGAATGATGATCAATCTTTATCTGGAACGGTATTTAAAACGTCTTGACCCGAACCATATCGAAACGCTACTGTCTCTTAAAGGGGCTCAACAGCCTGGCAGCCCATTGTTTATAAAAATCATTCTGTCTGAGCTTCGTATGTTTGGGGCTTTTTCCCAGCTGAGAGAAGAAATCGAAAAATCATTCGGACATACACCGGTCAGTGCATTTAACAGATTGCTGATCCGGCTTGAAAAAGATCCGGCCTATACTCTGCTGCCTCCAAAAACTACAGTTCCCGTTATTATGGGGACGCTTGCCCATGCCCGGCATGGACTATCCGTATTTGAACTCTCTGATATTGTTTATCACTACCATCGTCAGCAATTTTCGATTGAGTCTGTGGAGGATGCCGTCAATCTGGTACTCCGCCAGGTCAGGTCGTTTCTGGCAATACGTTCGGGCAGGTATGGTTTTTTTTATGATTCATTTAAACAGGCCTGTATTGAAAAATATACTCAAACCGAGACGATAGAAACCTGGAATCGTTTATTGGCTGACTATTTTGAAAGAACTGGTAGGGTTGAAGGAGCCGGAAAAAGAGAGACCGGAAAAAGATTTAATCGCCGTATGCTTTCTGAACTGCCATATCACTTGACCGAGGCAAATGAATTGAATCGCCTTGCTGATTTTTTGTGTGATATAAATTTTATTCAGGCAAAGTATCAGGCAAATATGCCGGATGAATTATTGTCCGACTATGAACGACTCAAGATTTCAGAAAACAGCACTGATGAAACATCCGCCGGATTATATCAATTTAAAACCTTTAACCGTGTCAATAATAAATTGCTGAGAAATGACCCCGGGTTGCTGATGCAGCTTGCGCTGAAGGAACCGGCAGCTAATGCAGTTTTTGTTCAAGCCGATCAATTGGTTTATGCAGATACACAAAAAAAAAGCTATTTCATGTGGCAAAATAAACCGGAGCACATTTCGCCTGTGTCATTATCCTATCCAATGCTTTCTGATAGAATCATAGATGTATCCCTGGGAAAAGATAGACATCATTTTGTGTCTGTAGATACTACGGGGCGTCTGGTCATACTTGCTGTGGAAAGCGGTAAAATTTTGTTAAATAAAAAGGTATCTGACACTCCCATCAGTTCTCCGGTTTTATCTGAAACTCAAAACCGGGTTGGTTTTATTGAAGGAATGAGCAACTTTATTGTTTACCGAATCAGCCCGTTTCAAGAAATACATTCCCATCAAATGCATTGCCTGATAGATTTCTGTGTTGCAAATGAAGCGGCTAACCATTTTGCCTTTGTATGTGATAAAAATGTTTATTTTTATGATTTAGAGAAAGATCCAATATTATTTGCCGGCCATTCCGATTCCATAACTGACTGTTGCATATCTCCTGATAGTAAACTCATGGCCACGGTTTCCAAAGACAAGTCAATCAGGGTCTGGGATGTGGATGGGCAAACACTCTTATGGTTTTCCCGTAAACATTTTGAACAGGTTAGCTGTTGCTGTTTTTCTTCAACAGGAAAGTATCTGGTTACCGGGTCTATTGATGAAGTCATCTTATGGAATGCAACAATTCCTGCAATGGTACAACGACAAGTTTGCCGTCATGGCGTTATTCGCGACATTGATATTATTTTCGAAGATGAGTTATCAATTCATGTATTGACCTGTGGGGATGATGGTACGGTCAGAACTTCGATACTCCCTTTGGCAAGAGATATAGAACCCGGGCACAGCCAAGCCTATGTGTGGCAGGCAAAATCAGGTCCACTGAAATGGTGTAAAAGTGTTTCCGACCGATCGGCTATCATTGTCCAGGACAATTCCCAGGCGATTGAAATCAGGTTTGACAAGTTCGATCAGGACGCTAGGGATCTCAACCGATGGGGCAGGTATCCGGTTTATTCAGGATATATGTCCGACAACACTTACGCCTGGGGGAATTCAGACGGAAGGGTCATGTTGGTCGGTAATGGAACAGACCAATTTGTTAAGCTCCACAATGATGGTGTAAATTGCATAAAAAATATTCCGTTTACAGAGGAGTTTATCACCGCAGGTGGAGATGGTAAGCTCTGCTTTTGCTCATCGGAAGGCTATGAAACGCTCTTGCCCACAACACATGGTAATACAGGGATTCGAGCGATTTCAACCCTCGATCATGGTCGGCTTATTTTCAGTGGTGCAGAAGATGGCACATTGAGAAGCTGGCAATATGACGGAGACAGCCTTATTCCCATTGCAGAAATAAAAACCCGGAAAAACAGTTCAGTTATCGGAAGTGTTCCAAATGAAACGGATTCCGGCGTATATATCGTCTCGAAAAAATATATAGAATTCTGGGATATGGAAAAGGGTTCACCCCGGACCATCTGGCAAAATAACCTGGGTACACCTGTAGCGATTATGTCAGATACCAATTGGCTGGTTATAGTAACCAAAGACGGGGATGTGATTCATTGGCCCAAAGATGCAATCGAGACTAACTCGCCTGATATAAAGAACCTCAATATGAATTCGGAAGTGGTTTGCGCCAACCTGGTAAATGGAGGGTTAATTACTGCCCATAAAAATAACAGGGTCATGTTTTGGGATTTCTCTTCATTGGATCAACGGGCCGTTTTTCCTGTAGACTGTGGAATAAAAAATGTGGTTTCACCTGGCAGGAATAATCAAGTTCTTGTTTGCGGTGAAAATGGTGAGCACTTTATATTGACAATTCATCAAGGTTAACAAAGGGTTTTTCCAATGACATACACGCCGCCTCATTTATCTGAAAATACAGCATTTGTTGCCAGGCCGGAGATCATAGAGTCACCGAATACAGTTTTTATTGTAAAGGAGGCATGGGGACAGCCTGGTGCGAACGCCAGTCTTCTTGAAATTGCCCAGAGCCTTTATGCATCCAGCGGAGTAAAAGATTTTTTTGTCGAGGGCGTGTTCGACCCGATGACAGCTGACCATATTCGGGAAATAGGCAAGAGTATCCCGGATAAAAAAGCGGCATTCACCAGGGGGGAAATAAAACCGGTAGAATATCTTGCATTATCATCTGATGGACAATTCAATATCCACCCGGCAGACAAAGAAGACCTTTATAACGATAATTATGGCGCATATCTGGCAACAGTGCAAATGGAAAAAGATGCTAAAAAAGCGCTTGGCATCATGCAAAAAGTTCTCAAGAGGTTCAGGCAGAACCGCTTTTCCAAGGATTGGCTAACCATATATGATCTTCGGATCAAACGATTGATCGGCAAAAATTTAGACATGGGCACATATCTTAAAACCCTTATCGCCTTTGCTGATAATTATAAGATTGATCTTGCAGGACAGGACAAAATTCAATTGGTGAGAAAACTTCTGGATGAAGAAGAACAAATGAAGAAAGATCATGAAAAATCACAACATGAAATGAAAGAAATCATAGGGATTCTTTTAACCCGGCTGAGTGAAAAAGACCCTGAAGAGAAATTACTCATTCATGTTTTAACCTATCAATTCACCCAGGAAAAAAAACATCCGGAACAAATTTTGAATCTTGATTTTAATGATCTTCAGGCAGCTTATGAGAGAGGCCGCAAGAGACTGTGGGCAGAATTGAATTATGCCATCAAAACAATCTCCGATGGCAGTGGGTCCCAGGCCTATCTCAGCCGGTTTGTTATTGATGTGTCTGCTGCCCTGGGCGTTGATTTGAAAAGTTATCAATTGGCCAGCCAATATATGCTGACCATGCAGCGTCTGGATACACTTGTTAAACAATCCGATCAACTACTTCGATCGGTTGATCATCTGGCAGAGATCATATTGCGTTCACATCCCCGGGGAAATCTTCTATGGCATGTATTTCTTTTTCATAGAGACTTGCTGTTAATTAATAAATTATTCAAATCCCGGCTTGAATTTGATGATCTGAAACATGTTGAAAAAATACGATCCGCATTTACGTTCGGTAGAACAATGGAAAAATTAAAATTATTTCAATGCGAAGAAGCAGAGTTGCGAAAGTTAACCGAATTCTCTGATATGTGGGACAGAGGACTTGACCGGGCGATTCGGTTCTATGATTATGCAGAATTGCGAAGAACCTTCATGAAAAATTCACTTAAGAAATTTTTCTCCAATGAGGATCATCGCGTGGCTGCCATATTCCTTGGCGGTTTCCATTCAAATGCATTGCAACGCGATTTATGCCGGGAAGATATCTGTTCGTCCACACTAATCACACCCCACATCAGTGGGAATATATCACCAGTGGATATCTATAAACAGATAATGCTTCGACAAAAATCTTGATTATTATTGAAAGCAGCATGTTTTATTTAAAGCAAATATTATACAAAAATTGATATTTAATGGGGAAATAAAATTTCCTTTATTCAAAAACAAAGCCAAACCCTGCATCATTGAGCAATGTCAAATAATTTCTCACTGCATTTTTATCTTTTTGTTTTTCTTTTTCCGGCAGTTCATCATAAGGGGCAATACAGGGTTGAATTTTCTTCTCATCATCCCTTTTATTGCCATAAACCCATCCGTTCTCAATTTTTTCCTTCATCCAAAGCTCATGTTCGGCTTCTCCGAGCACATCAATGTTATCCTCAACCAGCTTTTTTACCAGATCAATATCAATAGCCCCTGTATCAGATTCATCAGCCACCTGCAGGGAAATCAAGGAAAAAATATCTGGGATGCGTCTGGCAGCGGCCTTGTTATCCTCTTGAAATGGTGGCGTAAGTTTCTCCCAGGCAATGGCCCATGGTTCGTTCCATCCTTCTTTTGCTGCAATACTCTTATAAAAATTATGTATATTTTCAGCAAAAGTATCACAATTGTTTTTAAATGGTTTATCCTGTTCGATGAGTTTAAGAAAAACATCATATTTCACATGGATGGCAGCCTGGGACCGCGGTGGCAGGTTGGACCTTAGCAATCCATTAAAATTTTTCTTTTTTGTCAGCCGAATAATCGTTTCCATTGATCTGGAACCATGTTTATACTTATCGATTTTAATAAACCCATTCAGCATACCAAAATCAATATCAAAGCGCTGGTGCTTATCAAATACACCTGACATTACTCTGAGTAATAAGGCCCGCCGTAGTGGAAAACAATTGTCACTTAGGTCATCTTCCCATTGCTCAGTATCCAGATTGAAAATCTGGCGGCGATTGGGGCCCAATACATTGAGATACCCATGCAGACGACTGACAAAATCCGGTCCTTTTTTCAATTTGAAAACATTGATGGCGTTTTCATTTCTCTTCATTTGTTCTTCTGGGAAATCTTTTTTTTCGTGCTTCAGGTTGACAGGTTCAAAATTTTCCATGGTATAGCTGGTACCGCCGGCAAATACAAAAATACATTTACCTATGGGGTGGGAGATTTGACCTTCAAGAAAAGCGCCATCTTGCATGGGGGCCAGAAGATATTGCAGCCAGAAAAGTTCCCTGCTATCAAATTCATCCCAAAATACGACCGGTGTCCCTCCTTTAAGAACCTCATCCCTGACCTGATGGAGGGCATCGCTCAGCATACCTGGATCATTAAACTGGGACAGGTTGAATTCCAGTATGGAAACGTCTTCACCCATAATTCCCTTGGCGATCTGTTTAATTCCAAATGATTTACCGGCACCCGGAGGACCAAAAACACCAAGGGATAAGGGTTTATCCTGTTTTTGTTTTGCTATATAATTTGTGATTAATTCTTTTATACCGTTCAGACTCTCGATCTCATTTCGATCAACCGTATATAATTGTCCAAAAGAACCAAAGGGAATATCCTGGAGCACAGCGGGTCCATACAATGCCACTTGCCTTGCTCTGCCGTATAGCGGGCCTGATTCATCCGGCATGCTACCTTCAATCAAGGACCAGCTGATCGACGCTGAAAATGCAGTTTGGGGCAGGGACACACATCTGAACTCTTTTGGTTTGACCGTGGAAATGGTGTGGCCAATGGTTTCATAGGGAAATGCCGGAGAAGTTTTTGAATCCCCATGGCCGGATTTTAAAAGTGCCCGCATCGCTGAAAGACCAGAAATTATACCATCACAGAGATCTAAGTTTTTAATATTGAAGGGTGGAGTACCCATGAAATTGGCAATTGAATAGATGACACCTGAAGTAAAACATGAAGACCTTCCCAATACCTCACCGTTAAATTTTGTTTTCCAGGCATTTTCCTGATACCCGGGATCAAAAATCATTTTAATCGGACTGTCACCAAAGCTATCCTGGGGCTGTATCCACAAGGCACCTTCACTGCCAAAGGTAATGATCAGATGGCGGCAAAGTTTAAGATCCTTTAAAGCTGCGTTGCTCTTTATTTCTACCAGGACATCCTGGATGGTTCGCTCCCAGGAAATGCCCTGACTGATTTTGACTTCACCCCGTCTTAAATCATCTGCAGAAACAATGATAATCATGTTTTCTGTAAAATTATTGTCTCTTAAATATGTCCACAAATCTCCTTTGGTCGTCGGAAAGGACATTTTGGAAATAATCAGTTCAGGTGAATGGGTATTCTCAAAAATAAATGAAGGCCAGTTTTTAGAATTGAACCGATAACTCATCGCTGCATCGTCAAATACAACAATATCACAATTTTTGTTATCCCATACATCGGCCTTTTTCTGAGGAGTACCAAAATGCTGTGGTCTATGACCATAGCCCATTTTGTGGGACACCCGCCACACATCATCAAAACTTTGCCAAACTGCATACCCGTGCTGATTATCCGGCTTGGGCTTTTGGGTCGTTATTTCTACATTGTCGGACAAGTCTGTTTTTTGTAATATATCAGCAATCAAAAAGTATCCACCGGCAGATGTCTTAACACAGGTTCCATTTTTATTTGAATCATTTGGATTAAGACAAGACCCCTCATATAAATGATGGTCATAAAGGCTGTCGCCGGTAAGCAAAAGTTTTAATTTACTCATTTTTTCTCCTTGATCGATTCAGAAAAATTCTCGTAAAATTAGCAAGTTAGCCTTACATAATCCCATGAACACCTGTTTGTCAAGGTTTTCACTCGAATTCGATTGTAGATCCGAGTGAAAACAATTCAGAATATCACCATGTGTGAATGGTAATGAGAATAAACTCTGTTGAGATATTAATCTCAATCACATGCCAACAAGTCGATTGACTGTAAAAATTCAAAAAACAAGCTAAAGATATTTCTTATATAATTTCAATTGGTTAATTTGATAGTTACAGATCTTTTATTCGTAAAATTCCAAATTTTCAATCATTGGTATTTAAGTTGCTCCATAAGATGTCAGATTAATTAAAAGCCGGAGAAATTTAAATCGGAGAAATCTAAAAAGGAGGACAAATGGGAGATCCAAACACATCTGTCGAAGAAATTCAAAAACATATCAACATCATTCAGAAAAATGGAATTGGTCTGGATCGAAAACAAGTGTTAAAAGACATGTGCTCTCAATTCGTCAATTACTGGGAATGGTTAAGAGAGTATAGTGTCAACGCTTCTGATGCTTTGGCCAATAAATGCATCGTAACAATTGAGGATCTGGAAGATAAAATTCTTATCAGCTTTGAAGATGATGGCCATGGCATGCCCAAGAAGATGGTTCTTATTTTCATGACCCTGTTCAGATCGGTTAAATTTGGTGCGCATGATAAAACAGTGGGTTGTCATGGCCTAGGGAAACTCAGCGTTTTTGCAAATAAAAACCTTACCGGTTTTGCCATGAGCACATCAACCGGCAAAGAGTGCTGGCAGATGAAATGCGGATCACTTTTGGATAATATCCCAGTAACAATCAACCGGATTAAACCCGTACCGCCACAAGGGACACGATTTGAAATTGAATATAACAAGGAGCTTTCCTTTAATACGATTTCTTCCAAGGCGAAACAAGTTTTTGAACGGTATTGTCAGTATTTGCCAATGAATATTGTGCTGAAAAGGAAAAGCCTTGATTTGGGGGACAACATTGAAGAATCCATCAAGGGGGTCTGGTATTCTGGACCGGAACACCAGCCACGGATATTTCAAGCAGATGATGGCATGGGGTGCTATGAGGTAATCATCGGGATGAACAATGGAAGGCACAGTGTTTATCAAAACAAGGTTTTAATTTCAGACAGGTATAATCTGCTGACCATCGACGGTTTAGATCAACTATCTCTTCCTGGACTGGATATACGCGTGGACAGCCCTGATTTTAAACCGAATTTCGGACGCAATAAATTGATTAATGAATCCCTTTTAAGTCACATTTCGTCAAAAATAAAAAATGACTTTTTCCCAAAATATTTTAACCGGCTGGCAGAACTATACAAAACCGGAGAAGGAGCCCAAACTGGTATTGGATATTCTCAAATCGAATCACTGACCTGCTCGATACTTAAATATAGCACCCGATGGATCAGATCGGCAAACGGCCTGCCTGTTTTCAGGCTGAAGAACAGAACAAATCTCTCCTTTTCAGAACTTATATCTGAAGTTGATCGTACCGGCAAATTATATCTGGAGAATTCGGATTCCACTGGGGTCGATTTTTCAATATATGACGCACCAGTGCTGTCCCTAAACCAGCCTTCAGGAGGGCTTGAACTTTTGAAAAAATATTTTGCCTCTTCTTTGATTAATCTAGGATTAAATGATGTTGTTCTTGAAGTCCCGGCAGGCAGTAAACAAAAATTGGGGCCTAAAGAGTTGGCTTTTGAAAAAATGCTCGGATTTAATCCCGGGAATTTTAACCATGGATTATCGTTACCCCCAAGAAGTACCGGAAGGAAAAAAAACGGTTCAAAAACGATACCGTTATCGTTAGAGCTGATGGAACAGGGATTTATGGACAAGGTTTGTGAAGAATCAAAGGATGCGCAGATAGATCTTGAGAATTTCAAATGGAAAATTAACTATCTGGTGGATCGGGATGGAAAAACACCAAATACAACCCATATGTTTTTGCTTAAAAAGAATTTTATTATACTTAACCTGAATCATCCTGAGATTGAATCTCTTTTGGAATTGTCTCAGAAATCAGGCAATATAGCGGGACACTGGGCCATGGGAATATGCCTGTGTGAAGGCAACTCTATCCTCAAACATCTGACACCGGAAGCCCGTGAAGATCTTTTGATTATAGATGCCATGTCAAGGTGCGGTAATAAAGAAAAACCAACAAAGGATGATGATCACGAGCCCTATGAGACCAATATCAATTTTGATTTTGAACGAAATCATATTGATCTCTGGTTTTAGCTCGACTATTTCATAAAATTTTAAATTATTTGAGAATAAAATATGTGTTTACAGGCGAATGGAATGTTTTCTAAGAACCATCAGATAAAAAGGAGAATAGTATGAACAAAAACACAGAGATAATCGATACCATTACCCTAAAAAATGGTATGGAAATTGATCTTGATGAGGCATGGAGAAAGCTGACTCAACGTCAGTTCGGAGGCAGCCCGGGCAGAGGATTCGGAGAACTGGTTCAAAATGGATATGACGGATACGATGCTGAAGTAGCCTGGTCGGATCGGAAACTGGATATTAAAACCACACCAAATTCCATCAGTATTACCGATTATGGTGTGGGCATGAGCCGTGAAAAATTAAAACTTTTGGTTACATTAGGCGGAACAGACAAAGCCAATGATAAAACCAAAATTGGACAGTTTGGTATCGGGTTTTGCTCCATGTTTAACCCGGATCTGGTTACAGAACGCATCTGGGTTCATACAATTTGTGAAGGGCATGCGGTTGAACTTGTCTTTAATGTGATCGAGCAGAGCAAAATTCCCAAGATCACAACCGGGCTTATGACAGAGAGTCTGCCATTTTCAACCAGGATAACAGCTGAATTCGACAACTCATACTCATCTGAAACCTGCCTGGAATATGCCAGGGAATGTTTAAAAACCTTTCCCTGCAAAGTAAAAATTAACGGCTGTTCATTTAAATCCATATGGGAAAAAGCCCGGCAGGCCGGACACAAAATTTTTACATCCGGACAATGTATGGGATTTGTGGAAACCAGTGGCTGGTATGGCAGCCATATTTCACTTCTTAGACGGTATGAAAAGATCACAGATCTATCCATGGAATCTTTGATCACTGGTGGGCACAGTATGAAATTTGATCTGCGTGACTGGGCAAGGAAAGAAACGCCCTATGTCAATGATATCGATATAACCATCAATTGCAACGATCTGAATGTCCCCATCAGCAGGGACGGTTTTTACATGGATAGTGCTTATTCGCGCATGGTTCGGGTGATTAATGAACAAATGATGCATCAACTTGAAAAAAATCTGGAATATCATTTGGACCACCGACTGATTTTGACCAATCATTATGTACTGAGAAACAAAATAGCAAACTATTTGGACAGGAAGATCAAGCAAGAAGATACCAGTAAGGTTGAAGTGGCCGTAAAATTGTTAGCTAAAGCCCCAATATACCCGGTCAATGGAAAATCTGAATCGTTTTCTCTGCTCGATATCGCTGAAAAGCGGTCAAAAGATCTGCCCGTATTTTTTTCTCCTGAGCGAACCAATTTAAGATGGTTAGGCGGTGCATTCAAGCATGACTTTATTGTGTTACCGTCCAGATTGAGCAATGAAAATTTGCAAAGAAAAGCCCCAGAGTTTTATCAAACCATTTTTACCCGGATTTTTTCCGATGTTGTGAATCTCGATGAAGTTGAGTACGATCATAGCAAAATGGCGGATCTGGTAAAACGTAATATTATTGATAAAGGCTTATTGTCACCTCATATTCAACTGACCAAGATCAGGGAACTGAATAAAAAAGAAAAAACGTGTGTTCAAAAAATTGATCAGGTACTCTCTCATGGGGCTGTTAAAAAGGCCATAGCTCGAAATCTCAATCTCCAGATATCAAACGTTACCGCGGCATTTTTTCAACTCGAAACTTCAGGTGGAACCATTGCCACAGGGTTTTTAGATGAAAATGGTTGTCCCCTTGAACCGGAGTATTATACCAACCTGGGAAAAATCGAAGATGAATCATGGCAGAGCGACCACGCCAAACCCATTCTTTTGGGGCTCCAAAAAGATAATCCGTATATCGAGTCTCTTATCAATACTGAAGATGATCATATGCCCTATTATATGCTAATGTTTCTGGTCCATGAACTGGCCATGTGCCAGAAATTGCTGGTACCGTACTCTCCCTATTTTCATGTTGTCAAAGCCCGTCTGGCCAAAGATATGAGAAAAGCATTAATCGAACAGCTTTTGTCAGCACAGGATCGAGACAAAAAGATGAAAACACCTCAATAGCAAAGGGGGGGCAATATGTGGAAATCATATATGATATACCGATGCAAACAATGCGGATTCGAGCGAAAAACAAATCGCAGGATTTATCGATTTGACGACGATCATTATCACATGGAGGCGTATATTAATGATCCGGATATGAGAAGACCCCAAGCAGCAGCACAGTCCGAACCCTGTCCCGCCTGTGGTGATAAATTTTTAACCTTTGACCGGTGGTCGCAGTGGTAAAGTATTTGCCGCCATATAAACCCTGGGTGGTTCCGGCAGTCTGCAGTATTTCATATGTCCATGGTATGATTTTGCTGAGCAGCCATATCAGAGTAAAAGGTCTCATTAAATATTTTGAGACGGATTATATGACCCATTGGGTCATTACCAATCCTCTTGATTCCCTTGACAATCTGGATTCCCTTGTCTTCTGGGGAGTCCATGTTCTCTACTGGGCAATGGAAATGATCCTGTTTGTTGCATTTTACCATTCTACAGGCAAAATAACAGGCCTGCG
This sequence comes from Desulfobacteraceae bacterium, assembly GCA_016744295.1. Lineage (GTDB taxonomy): Bacteria > Desulfobacterota > Desulfobacteria > Desulfobacterales > Desulfobacteraceae > NBML01. The sequence continues at coordinate 62,280 of JADGEQ010000024.1, forward strand.
TGAATCTTCATCAAAAGCCTGTGTTTTCATCTCAACAGGGTTGATGGTATTTTATATCGTCATGGTATGGTGTACTTTCGCCCTTGCCGGGCATGAAGGATATCACCCCATGGTGGAAACAATTTACAGGCAAAACCACGGACCATGGCATTCCATCTCCCATTTGGGATTAATGGTATTCTACGAACTCATCATTATAATGGCGGCGATAATAATGGCATTTTGTGGTTTTTTGATCCATTTCAGCAGACAATCTTTTGTTACCATTGTTTTGAGCGTCATCTTATTTAAATTTCATGTACATTACCTGTTGTGGCTGATCGATTAAAAATCAGGGTTGGATTTAGTAATTTATTTTCTGTAGTATCTAATTTCAATTGCACAATTGAGTAGGTTTTGCTTGACTCAAGGAAATGTTATTAATAAAAATCACAACCTAATAATTTTTTAAAATGAGAATTCAATGATGAACTCAGAAGATACAAAAAGAATACCCTTTTTAATTTCAATAACCGGACACAGAGATATTTTACCAGATCATGAGAATCGGTTGATCCAGGAAATTCAACAGATTATCAGAGAAATAAAGCAACGGGTACCAGATACACCACTTGTAATTCTTTCTGCATTGGCTGAGGGTGCCGATATGCTTGCTGCAAAAGCGGCAATTGAGGAAAAAATTCAATTGCATGTAATCCTTCCCTACGACCAGAATACTTATATGGATTCATTTGATGATAAATCCAACATCGAGGTTTTCAACGATCTTATTGAAAGGTCATCCAGGAAAGATACGCTGGCATGTGCCTCTTCTGACAAAAAAAACTGCTATAAGAATCTCGGGCAACATCTCGCTGACCATTGTAATATCCTCATCGCACTGTGGGATGGAAACTCATCCTCAAAAGAAGGGGGAACTTCATGGGTGGTAACATATAAAAAGGAAGGGAAAAAAGGAAATCAGTTTGCTCATTGTGATGGAAATGCAGTCTACCATATACACACACCAAGAAGGTCGAATCCTGTAATTGACGATCCATTTGCCGTGGAAAAGAATTTTCTTGGGACAATGGATGAAAAAGAATTTTTTGATTCTTTCAGTAATATTAATCAAATTAATTGTGAAATGGCATCCAAAATTACTTTTGAAGCAACATTATCTGAATACATTAATTATTTTGATCGGGTGGCAGTAAAAAATCAAAAAGCACATGATATAGTGCTGGTAACTATTGTTGTTCTGGTTTGGTGCGGTATAGTATCTCTTGAAATACTACACAATTTTCAAGCTGAAAAATTTTTATGGGGTTACGGTAGTGCAATTTTACTCGCATATGGCATTCATCATTTCTGGGCTAAGAGAAGCGCGGTCCAAAATCGCTTTATTTATTCCAGAGGTATTGCTGAGGCATTGAGGATTCAGGATCAATGGAAAAAAAATGCCATCCTTGAAACTGCGGTGGCCGATCATTATCTGGAGAATCACGGTAATGCATTTGTTTGGATAAGAAATTTATTGAAAAATATAGAATACCAGGTGACAGGTCAACCAAGCGGTAACGATATAAATAGATTAAAAACAGATTGGTTTGATGAGCAAATACGCTATTTTGACCATGCTATTGAGAGTAGAACCAGAAAATTGCATCGACTTGAAATTGTAGAACGCCTTTTTTATACAATTGGGTTGGTTGCCACAGCAATTATGTTTGCATGCTTTTTTGTTGAAGAACTCCATTTGAATATTGGCCTGAATCATCAATTTGTGTCCATGATCCTTCATAAATCCATCTTTGTCTCGGGAGTATTTCTTTTAACAGCCGCTTTTATTGATGAAAAATATATAAAGATGAAAGGGTATAAAGAAGAAATCGTCAATTTTAGAATCATGAGACCCATTTTTATCAATGCAAAAAAATTATTAGAAGCCGCTTCAACCGAAGGTGAAAAAAAGAGCGTTATTTTTGATCTGGGAATAAAAGCACTGGAAGAGAACAGCAAATGGCTGGTTTCCCATGATAAAAGAAGGTTGAAACCTGGTTTTGAATAATTCCCATATTACCACTACTGTCCAAAATAAATTCATATTTTGATTTTCAGGAAACGAGCACAGTATAAAATTATTTCCAACGCTCTATTTTAAAACCAGGTTGTCGAAGGGTATTCCCATGCCTTCACACCCCTTTTAACATTTTTTTAAAAATCAGGGTTTTACCGATTGACATTCTTTTCCCCGGCCGATATGAAATTGGCATAATCATCCTTTGCATCCGGCGATTTTCGTGTATCCAGACTGACTAAAATCCTTTTTTGACGAACCGGACAAAACAATTCCCCGCTGCTTTAACAACAACTTGTTTCCTTTCCCGTCGTCCCCTCGCTGCATACCTTGAATTTAACAGACAAGATGGTCAAAGGGTTTGCTTTTCATAAATACTGACAAAGGGAACGATTACAATGGGTATTCCGAAAATAAAATATTTTTTATTGGTTTTTATAATAAAAGGGAGAAGACCATGAAAAAAAGAACCGTAATGGAAGTGATGAAGCGCACTGTGGGTAAATTCAGCAGCCAGATTGCACTAAAAAGCAAAATAGATGGAAATTGGAAAGAAATCACCTGGCTGGATTACTACAACCAGATACGAACAACGGCCCGGGGATTTATGGCCCTTGGTTTGGAAAAGGGCGATGCCATCAGTATCCTGGGAGATAATTGTCCCCAGTGGTTTATCAGTGATATGGCCGCAATTTTTGCCGGGGGGATTCCAGGCGGCATCTATGCCACCAACAGCCCGGAACAATGCCAATATATTACAGGGCACAGCCAGGCAACAATTGTGGTGGTGGAGAATACCGAACAATTACTGAAATTCAAGCAGATACGCCAGAACCTGCCAGGACAAATGAAAATGATGTGGACATGGTGGAACTCTATCTCAGGTTACAGGACAATGATGCCTACAACCGGGGATATAAAACAAGTTATCTGCAGATGAAGCCCATCCTTATGAAAACCAAGGTATTAACCATGGATGATTCATCGGCCCAGATTCAGATTGATACCATTAATATTCGAAGTATCAATCCGCTGTTTAGGATTGTGGGGTATATTTTTTGTTTACTTGAAGAGCATGAGGTCCAGGACACCATTTCCCTTGTCAAAGAAGAGGGTATCTGGAAAATTGGTCCCGGGGCCTTTGACCTGCCCATCTAATGCCCAACTGATCTTTTTTAAACAAAACCCTGCCTGTCCGGTATGATCCGGGCCTGGCAGGGCTTTTATTTTCAGATCGGAAGTAATGCGGCAAATAATCTCAGAAATCATGGCAGGTAATATCAGAAAATTATTACAAACATTGATTTTAAACCCAGTAAACAGAAAAACAAAATTAAAATCATGAACAATTTTTCTTTATTAATTTTCATGAATCGATAGAAATTTATCTACAAAATCCATAGAAAGAATTTTAATCTCCTTTGTTGAAACTAAAAGCAACCTTTGTTTGTGCAAATTTTTTAAAATACGATTAATACTCCTAATGCTTGTACCCAAGTAGTTTGCGATTTCATTTTTCGAAAATTTTATAGTCTGAGATGACTTTTTTAAAGCAGATTCTTTAATAAGTTTCAAAACAGAATATTCTAACGGATAGGTCAGGTGAACCGCAGCCCTTGCACTAATTTTTTGCAAACGATAACAGAGGATTTGATTAATCAGTAGTGCAAAATCAGGCTCCTCTTGTAACCATCTTTTGTATGTATTTTTTCCAAATACAACAATTCGACTATCCATCAAGACTTCTACTGAACAAACACTTTTTTCTCCGGTTAAAATTTCCACTTCCCCAACGAGCTCTCCCGGGCCAGCAATAGCCAATAGGTATTCATCGCCTTTTAATGTACTATAGTAAATTTTGATTTTCCCTTTTAGAATCACAAAAATTTTTTGGGAATCATCACCTTGTTTGATTAAAAGCTCTCCAGCAGAAAAGGGTTTTTCTTGAATCTGATTCGGATTATTCCGAATTCTTCGCTCAACCACACTTAAAAATTCCTGTGTCAGTTTTGGTTTAATAGTTTCCATTTTTATCTTTCTGGGACAAATGTCCTTTTTTTAAAATCTTTCTTTGGGTATTTATGTCGAAAATTATAATATCACATAAAATGATTACTGGAATAAAAAAAGGGATGTGATTTTGGGAACAGACCGAGAAAAAGAATTAAGCGTAAGCGGTTATTAAATTTTTGCCAATAAACGAAAAAAAACGATGGGATAAAGATCTGCACAAAAATAACCATCAATTATAAATATTATAAGAAAACAGGTGATTAACAAAATATGGAGATATAATGAATTCTACAGAATTAAATGGCATTCTAAAATTTCTTAGAAATGCAGAACAGTTGAAAGATACTATTCGCAGCGCATTTACATCAAATGGTAGGAACGAAAGTACTGCTGAACACACATGGCGCTTGTGCTTAATGGTTCTTGTTCTAGGAAAATACTATCCAGAAATAAATCTATTAAGATTATTGAAAATTTGTATAATTCATGACCTTGGTGAAGCAATCAATGGAGACATATCAGCAGTAAATCAAGTTTTTGGGGTTGATAAGGGAATAGAGGAACGAAAAGATCTCAAAACACTTATTACGCCTTTATCCTCTGATCTACAAAATGAGATTTTATCTCTGTGGGATGAATATGAAAATGCATCTTCTTCAGAGGCTTTATTAGCTAAAGCTTTTGATAAAATAGAGACGTTACTTCAGCATAGTCAAGGGAAAAATCATGAAAATATTGATTATAGGTTCAATTTAAATTACGGAAAAGAATATACAAATTTTGATGAAATAACCTCTTATTTAAGAGCTACTATTGACAAAGACACAAGACGGCGGTTAGTAGAAATGGATGGGACAATTAAAATCAATTGAACGTCTTTTCCTGAATATTCAAAGACAGAATGATCAAAGGGTTTGCATTCCATAGAACCGTACTAAGTGTATTACGAAAAGCTTTATGCTCAGCCATGACAATATTATCTGGACGGGACAACAGATAGTGGATACTGCCAAAGTTGACCATTTGGATCATCTCATCAGTTATCTTCTCCTCAGCCATATTGCAGAACAGGTTAATAGATTATGATCCAGCCCTCTTTGCAAAATCTATGGATTTTATCTTAAATTTGAGATAAAAAATCAACCATGACCGATTTAATCCTAACAGAAAAATTTTCCGTGGCATCAGATTTTGCAAAGGCTTTGGGGGTAAAAAAAAAGAGAGAGGGGTGCTTTGAAGGAAACGGATTTGTCATCACCTGGGCTGTGGGCCATCTGGTAACCCTTTGTGAACCGGATGAGTATGACCCTTCCTTGAAAAAATGGAAATTAGACACCCTGCCCCTGATACCGGATCCCTTTGAATACAAACCCATAAAAAGAACCTATGGACAATTTAAGGCCATAAAAACACTGCTGGTCCAGAGAAGCTTTGAGCGTGTCATCATCGCAACAGATGCCGGGCGGGAAGGCGAAGTCATAGCAAGGACCATTCTTCTTAAGGCGGGTTTTCTAGACAAGGCGCGCATACTTAGGTTTTGGACCAGCCAGGCCCTGGTGCCTAAGGTGGTCCAAGACACCATGAAAAACCTCAGACCCATGACCGATTATGACCGGCTCTGGCGGGCAGGTTATTACCGACAGGTTTCGGACTGGCTCATCGGCATGAATTGCACCCGGGTGCTCACGGTTCGGTTAAAGGATCTTTTTTCCGTCGGCCGGGTTCAAACGGCGGTTCTGGCACTCATAACCGACCGAAAAAAAGAGAGGGATCAATTTGTGCCCGAAACCTATTGGACCCTGTCTATTTTATTTGCCGGAAACAAGGGGAATTGGACAGGCAGCTGGTTTAAGGACAAGGGAACCCGGCTGACCGAGGCAAAACAGGCAAATGCCCTTTACCAGAAGTTAGGTCTTGAAACATCTCCTGGGCTGGTTGAATCTTTAATAAAAGAGAAAAAAAACGATCTGCCCCCCTTTCTTTTTTCCCTTACCGACCTCCAGCAGGAGGCCAATAAAAAGTTTGGATTTCCGGCAAAAAAAACCCTGAACCTGGCCCAGGCTCTATACCAGGACAAGAAATGTCTTTCCTACCCAAGAACCGACTCCAGGGTATTGGGTACCCAGAATCTCGGGATGGTTCAGAAGATCATCCAAAAACTTTCCCAAACCTATCCGGACATTTTTACAAAAATTCAATCACAGCGGGTATCCCTTTCCAACAAGCGGGTATTTAATGATGCAAAGCTCACAGACCACCATGCCCTGATCCCCTTTAAACCGCTACCTCCCAGTGCATCCGGGGACGAAAAAAAAATATTTGATCTGGTGGTGAGACGATTTGCTGCTGCATTCCATGGAGATTGCGAATTTGAAAACACCCGGGTTGTCACCCTGTTTGCCGGGGAAAGATTCCAAACCCGGGGAAAAATAATCCTGGTTCCGGGCTGGCGGCAGGTTTATAAGGAAGATACGGGAAAGAGCAGGGATAAAGAAACGGCCCAGCTTATCCCACCTCTGGTACGGGGGGACTCAGGAACTGCCCAAAATATCAACCTGGAAAAAAAACAGACCACCCCCCTGCCCGACTATACAGATGCCGGGCTGTTAAAAGACATGACAAACCCAGGAAGATATGTGTCCCAGGAGGCCATTAAAAAATTTTATCGAGGGGATCTGGGCATCGGCACCCAGTCCACCCGTGCCCAGATCATTGAAACTCTGATCACCCGGAAATATATTGCAAGATCCGGTAAAAAACTGCTGGCAACGGACAAGGGGTCCTATCTGGTGGATATGCTCAGAAAATGTCCGGTGTCTTCTGTTCTCACCTCTCCTTCGGAGACTGCCAGGTGGGAGATGGACCTGAACCGGATCTCCCTTGGAGAGGACACCAACACCCAATTTCTGGTCAATATTAAACGATTTGTAACCAAGGCCGTAAATGAGCTTAAAACAGCAGAATTTGAATTGAAAAATTTTAAGGTTGATGGTCCGGCCCCGGAAACGGTCGGCAATTGCCCGGGCTGTAACAGCCGGGTTCAAGAAACCAAAAAGGCGTACACCTGCGACAATAAATCGTGCCAGTTTGTGATCTGGAAAAAAATCGCCGGAAAAACCCTCTCTCCTAAGATGGCTAGTAACCTGTTGAAATACAGGAAATCAGGTCCCTTTAAAGGTTTTTTTTCCAAAAATAAAAAACGATTTTCTGCCTCCCTGGTCATTCTTCAACAGAACGGCCAATGGCAGGTATCCTTTGATTTTGCCAAACCAAATATCAAACCAGCCATCAAACCGGATACCAAACCAGAATCAATATCGCCCTCACAAGAAAAGGCCAAGAGCACCCCCCCCCTGGAATCTGTATGCCCCTTGTGCGGCGGAAAAATAATTGAGGGGAAAAAAGGAATGGGATGTGCCAATTGGCGACCTGAACATGGAAATTGTCTGTTTGTTATCTGGAAGGAAATTTCAGGCAAACAACTGACCCAAAAGAACATGGCAACCCTTCTAGGGGGCAAAACCACAATCCCCTATGTACTCAAAGACATGAAGGGAAATAAATTCAAAGCAAAATTACGGATGATTCAGACAGGTGACAGGGGATTTGCCATCGACATCCTGCCGGAAAAAGATTTTCAGGAAATTATTGTTTCCAGAATCCCCTGCTCCCGTTGAGTAAAAAATAAGGGGTCCGTTCCGGCAATCCCGGAACGCCCCCCAAAAAAACCGGTACTAATTCGCCTGGTTAATTCATTCCGGGCATAATGATATTGGACTTTTCTTTTTTCTGTTGGGCTTCCATCCGCTTGAAATTCTCAATCACCTTCTGAGTTTCAAGTTCCATGGCTTTGGGGAACAGGTCCATGGCTTCTTCCATGGTTGCGGCTTCAAGCTTTGCCTGCATTGGGATGGGTCCCTGGGGGGTGCCAAGCTGGGTATTGCCGATGAAAATAGTTTCCCGGCTAGTGTCATCGGATCCGTCAATATTCACAGGAATCAATTGCCGGATATTGGCAATTTTAAGATCTGTTAATGATATTTCCCGATACAGATTTGTTTTGTCGACCTGGAAATCCAGGTTATTAGGTGTTCCGCCGTTATCGCCCATGGGTTTATCTCCATTTTTTGTGTTAAAAAAACCTGACCACATATCAGGATTATTCCCCTTTTCTACCCTGTTCAAGGCCTGAGTTCAAGCAATGATTGAAATTTTTGCCATCCCACTGGCTGAATCACCAAGACCGTGGCACTTTGGATGAAAAAATTTTTCCCCGATCCGGTTAAAAAACCAGAAAATAAACATACCTGGATCTTTAGAATGAACCCTTGTGATCTTCATTGGGGTTATAGGGATTAAACACCGCTACCATCCTTGTTTCAGGATCAACCCTGACAGGTGTGTATCTGTAATAGGAAAACCAGACGCCAATTTTCTTCCCCTCCTTATTCAGGATATCAGAACTTACCATGGAACCGGTGTCCGGGTGGAGCTGGCTCAGATTGCCAATCTTTTTATAAATCTCCTTTTCGGCCTCGATTTTAAACCAGAACCTGTCATGGAGCTTATAGGAAGCATCAATGCCGACAACGGCATAGGGTAGGCCTGAACGGCCGCAATAATAATAATTATAATCTTTTGGCAATGCTGCCTCTTTGTACTGGACAAGAAGGTCAGAATTGAGTCGGAGATTCCCCGATGTTCCCAGGCATCCGCCTAAAAAAAAAAGATACACTAAATAAAGACAGAACCACCAGGCCCCGGCCTGTTCCACGCAAATATTTTTCCATGACATCTCCTTAAAGCATACATTTTATGAACCTAGCTCCCGGGCAGATATTTTTTCCATATCTGCCCGTTCAAATTGATTTACTCACCTTCAAATTCAGTCAGGGCGAAAACCTTGACCCCCGGAATCTTGGCCCGGCCATTCAAATCGGGCAACTCAACAATAAAGGCGCACTCAATCAGATCTGCCCCCAATTTTTCAACCAGTTTGACCGTAGCTCCCACTGTCCCCCCGGTAGCAATGAGGTCATCCACAACAATCACCTTTTCACCTTTTTTAAAGGCGTCTTCATGGATTTCAAGGGTGTCGGTCCCATATTCAAGGTCATAGGTTTCCTGGATGGTTTTACAGGGAAGTTTACCTTTTTTACGGACCGGCACAAACCCGATGCCCATTTTATAGGCCAGGACCGCACCAAATACAAATCCCCTGGCATCAATCCCTACAATCTTGTCAATACCCATGTCTTTGTACCGGTCATACAATCGATCACAAGATTCCATGAATGCCTCTGGATCCTGCATCAATGTGGTCAGGTCTCTGAAAATCACCCCTTTGATAGGCCAGTCGGAAATGCTTCTGATTGTCTTTTTTAAATCCATCTTATGTTTTATTCTCCTGTATAAATAGTTATCACTTTTTATATAGCCAATGCGCCAATGGCATTAACAAGCAGTTTTTTGACATTGTCTGCATTTTGATTGAATACGGCCAGTATTTCGTCCCAGGTCACGGGTGCCTCATCCTCTTTCCAGCAGTCATAATCCGTTGACATGGCAACGGCTGCATAGGGGATACCCGCCTCATTGGCCAGCATGGCCTCGGGTGCCGTTGACATGTTGATCACATCCGCTCCCCATAGACAAAACATTTTAGATTCAGCCACCGTGGAAAACCGAGGTCCTTCAATGGTGACAACGCAGCCTTGTTCATGAACCGCAAGATCCAATTTCTTTGCCGATTCATACAGGTTTTTTCGAAGGATGTCATCAAAGGGGTGGGCCATTGCCGTGTGGACAGCCCCCCCCTCAAAAGAATCAATAAAGGTATTTTTACGAAACCGTGTAAAATCGATGAACTGATCCAGAACCACTAAATGGCCCCGGTCTATCTCCTGTTTCAGGCTGCCGCAGGCTGTGGTGGCAATGATATGGGTTGCTCCGGCACGCTTTAGCGCATCAATATTGGCCCGGTTATTCACCTGGGTGGGACTGAACTGGTGCTTTCTGCCATGCCGGGCAAGGATAAGGGTATCAACCCCATCTATCCTGCCGGACAAAAGGCCTGAAGAGGGCAAGCCATAAGGGGTTTGAATGTCAAGTTCCCTGGGACTTTTTAGAATATCGGGATCATCCAGCCCAGACCCTCCGATTATGCCAACCACTGTCATCTTGTTCTCCTTTGCATCTAAAAATAATATCTGTAAATAGGGTTTAATTTTTTATATAAACCATTGCCATGCGCCTAACACAAATAATCGCACTTATCAAGCCAAGATCCGGGAAACCAAATTGGACTCCCCGGACAAATGCTTTCATGGTATACAATCCAGACGGGTTAGTATATCCATAAGCATCAGAAATTTAACAGTCCCTTTAAAAATATTTTTATCTGTATCCGGGAGTTGAAATGACCCTTAAAACCATTGTCCTGACCTGCCTTGCCATGACGGCATTTGCTGCAAATTCCATTTTTTGCCGATTTGCCCTTGGAAATGGTGCCATGGATGCCGGCACCTTTACCCTGATCCGTCTGGTATCCGGTGCCATCATCCTGGGAATCCTGGCGGGCCGACACGCCTTCCGGCCGAGGATTAAAACCAGCAGCCCATGGGCCATGCCCCTGATGCTGGCTCTCTACGCCCTGTTTTTTTCCTATGCCTATGTAAACCTTGGTGCTGGGACAGGCGCTTTGATCTTATTTGGTGCAGTACAGGCAACCATGGTTATTGCCGGTGTTCTGGATGGAGAACGGCCTGGGCCTGTCCGGATTTTGGGCATGGTATTAGCCCTTCTCGGGCTGGTCTATCTGGTATTTCCGGGACTTTCGGCTCCCTCCCCTTTGGGCGCCCTATTAATGACCCTGGCCGGCATATGCTGGGGGATCTATTCCCTCCTGGGAAAACAGACCCGGGATCCAGTGGCAGCCACAGCCTATAATTTTATTTGGGCAGTTCCCCTGGTTATTGCACCAATATTTTTAATATCCGATTTTTCTCTGCCACTTTATTTTGGCGGTGCCGGATTCTGGGCGGCAATATTATCGGGAAGTTTGGCTTCGGGTGTCGGCTATGTCATCTGGTATGCAGCCATAAAGAAACTCACCCCCAGCCGGGCAGCAAATGTCCAGCTGACCGTGCCGGTTATTGCGACGATGGGTGGAATCTTTTTTTTATCCGAACCCTTCAGCCTGAGACTTTTCCTTGCATCTGCCGCCATTCTGTCCGGGGTATCTCTTGCATTGCTTCCCTCAAAAAAAGAAAAATTTTAACTCAAAATTTAAAAAAATATGATATAGGTGATAAGTTAATTTCAAACAATAAACGAAAAAAGTGGGTTGTGTATTAAGGAAAGTCCGAATGAAAATTCTTGTTGTGGATGATGAAATTGTCAGTCGAAAAAAAATGATGAAAATCATTGATAATTTTGGATCATGTGATGGGGTTCAAAATGGAAAAACTGCGTTGAGTATGATAAAAACATCATTGCTAGAGTGGAAACTCTATGATCTGATCACCCTGGATGTTTCCATGCCGGACATCAGCGGCACCCAAGTGTTGATGAAAATCCGGAAACTTGAAAAAGAGCGGGGACTGGCAAAAGAGGAACGGGCAAAAATTCTCATGGTGACCTCCCACTCTGATATGGAAACCGTCAAAGCCTGCGTGGGAAAATGCGACGGTTATGTAATCAAGCCCTTTAACAAAGAAGTGATGATGGATAAGATGAAAAGAATAGGGCTGCTCCGCTAATTTTTCAAAAACAAATTTACTGCCGCTGGCAGTGAAAAAATCTGCAATTACATAACCATACTTTTTTATAGATTTATTTCGTATCCAACATTTCACGTATTTTTAGGGAAAGATCCTGCATACCGACCGGCTTGTTTAAAAAGCCTTTAATTCCAGAGGATGCCACATTTTCTTGAGACATTGTGTCACTGAACCCGGTGTATAGCAATATCGGGATATCAGGGCGTATTTTTATCAGTTCAGCTGCAAATTTATCACCAGGCAATTTGGGCATGGCCAAGTCAGTAATAACCAAATCAAATTTATCGGGATTACTGCGGAAAACTTTGAGGGCTGCTATACTGCTACCATGTAAAGTAACTTCATACCCCAGCTGTTCTATCATCAGTTTTTCAATTTCACCAACAGAATCTTCATCATCCACAAGCAGAATATTTTCACCGCTGCCTTTATCTGTTTTTTGGGTTTGATTATTCTGTTCTGTAAAAGAATTTTTTTCCACCGGAAAATAAATATTGAACTCTGTTCCTTTTCCAGGCTCGCTATTTACCTGAATCGTCCCTTTCATGTTTTTAACAATACCATGGACAACCGAAAGACCCATCCCGGTTCCCTTACCCAATTCTTTTGTTGTAAAGAACGGATTATAAATTTTTTTGATTACATCACGATCCATGCCGATACCTTGATCTGAAACAGTCAAACGAACATATTGTCCAGCATCCAATTCTGTATTTTTAAGAACCTGTTTTCCAATTTCGATTTCTTCCAAATTGACTTTTATTACCCCCCCATTATTTCCCATGGCATGGTAAGCATTGGTTGACAGGTTCATTATGATCTGATGAATTTGTGTAACGTCCGCTTTAACAGGGCTGCAGTCATGAATATTATGTTCAATATCAATGGTTGTTGGCACCGTAGACCGAATTAATTTTAATGCCTCTTTTATAATAGTTTGGATCTCCAGCAATTTAAATTCACTTTTCTCCTGCCGGGAAAAGGTCAAAATCTGTTTTACCAAGTCTTTGGCCCTCAAGGAACTATTATAAATCTGGTTCAAACCAATTCTCGATCGGCTGTCTTCCTCAACTTCATCTAACAACATCTCTGCATACCCTATAATGGGAACAAGAATATTATTAAAATCGTGTGCTATACCTCCTGCCAGGGTCCCAATCGCTTCCATTTTGTATGATTGCTGTAATTTTTCGGCCAGTTTGTTTTTTTCATTTTCTGCCTTTTTTAATGCAGAAATGTCTTCTACGCTGGACCATATAAATTTTTCACCGTTCCTGGTCACAATGATACCGTTTAACCTCACCGGTACCAGATGACCATTCTTGTGGATATACTTTTTTTCATAGGGACCGTATTGCCCTGTTGACGTGAGCAGCTCCATCTGCTGCTGGTCATCTGGAATATACTCTTTGGGGGTGATATCCCAAAAAGTAAATTGTAAAAGATCATCAACCCTGTAACCTATAATATCTGCATAGGCTGAATTCACGGAGATAAACTTCCCGTCCAGCCGGGTCAAAGCAAGTCCGATTGGTGATTGTTCTACCAATTCTCTATATTTAGTTTCACTGCCCTGGAGGGCCTTTTCTGTCATTTTCAGTGACTCATTTTCCCTGTGCAGCATCCTATTTTGTTTACTGATTTCTTTCATCGATGCCCGCACCAGTATCAAGAGAAGAATCAGCAGAACAGAAGTTAAACCAACAACCCGGGTAATATAGGCCAACTGGCTTTTACGCAAATCTGTCATATACTGGCCAGTGCCGATATAACACCCTAATTCCGGTATACCAACAACAAAGGATATTTTTTCCTGGAAAGATGTCTGCCCGGGCCTTTTATAGTGATAGGTAACATACCCCTGCCCCTCCTTGGATTTTGCCGCTTTTATCAAAGACCTTATGATGTAGACTCCGCGAGAACCTTTCAAATCCCACAGATCGGTCATCTCTTTTTTGGGTTCAAAGGGCTGAACCAGCATGATTCCGTCATAGGCACTCATAAAGATATAGTTTTTGCCTGCGTGATCGTTGTAGGTCATTCTTCTGACAAGGTTGCGGACCTGTTCCAGGGTATCTTCCATGGATATGTTTTGGGCTCGGTATTCCACAAGTATCGGTTCAATGGAATTTATAGCAATCTGAACGGTCTGCTTCAGGTGATCCAGCCTCTGCTCTTTTGTCTTTCCCATGTATTGGTAGGCCAAATAACTGGAAAAACAAGCAAACACCAAACAAAGAATTAAGCCGATGCCGATTATTTTGATTCTGGCAAATTTCAGTACTGATTTATGGTTTCCACTGATCATGTTTTCCTCAGATATTTTTTTTCATGGGGGAATCAAGAATTAAAATACGTTAAAAACTATTCAAATGCAAAAAAAACATTTAGGAAAGATGCGAGGAGCTGCCGGGGCAACGACAGGATTTATTTAACCCAGGATTTATTTTTGACCAGGGTATAGGCGCTGACCATGAGCAGGGCGATGCAAAGGCCAAGGTGACTTAGATTCATCGCATAAATCAGGGTATGGGAGAAATAGATTCCGGGCAGATTCCTTACCACCATGCCCCCCCCGGAAACCATAAGCCCCAGAATAATCAAGGCTTTTGCAAATCCTGAACCCGTGATCCGGGAAAAATGTTTTTTACCCAAGGCGAAATCCACCACCCCATAAACGCAGAGTGCAATGAGGATTGCGGCAAAAATATAATGCATGGCATGGGTAATATAAAACTGTGCAAGCCAACCAAAACCGGGGATATCAGCAATATAATACCGCTTAAAAATCGGCATCTGACCAAATCCGGTCAGGGTGAGAAAAGCCAGGGTGATTCCATAAATAATTTGTATTGTGTTAATTTGTATTGTTTTATTGACAGAAGACATGATTCAATCTCTTTTATTCATCATCTTTTATTCGTTTATAAAATTTTCCAAATGCCGCAACCACCCCTGCAATGGGGGCAAGGAGCATTGCACGGGCAAGGTTGTTGCCATCTGCCATCAAATTATCCACCTTTTCCATGGGGGGTTTTCCTTTTCCCATTTCAAGGATAAGCTGGTCAAAGGGAACAGGCGAGACATAAATGGTGTTGGTACCGCCGTTTTCTCTTTCCCCATAAATATACCCACGGGTTTCTTTGGCAAGGGCATGGGCATATTCAACCATTTCAGACCGGGGCCCAATGGTCTGGACATCTTCGGGACATGCCTCAATACAAGCCGGGTTTTCACCTTTTTCAAGCTTTTGATAACATCGGTCACACTTGTACATAACCCCGTTACCGGCCAGGGCGGGCAAAATATCCAGATAGAGGCCCACACCGGTCTGGCGCTGGGGCACATCCCAGGGACAGACCGTCTTGCATTTTGATCCCCCCAGGCAAATGTCGGCATCAATCCTGGAAAGCCCATTTGACTCCTGCTTGGCAGCTCCCCAGGGGCAGAGTTTAACACAGGGAGGATTTTCACAATGCATGCAGCGCCTGGGGATGGTCAGCTCCTGTTCTTCCCCGTTGACAACGGCCCTGGCCTGTTGGATGAAGAGCCAGTTGTAGGGAGTCAACCGGTCAGTTACATCCTTTTTATCCGACCAGTCCTGTACAGGCACCCGCTTGGGAAACATTTTTGGAAAAGGTTTTTCAGGAATCGGGTATTTTGATAGATTGGATTCCCGGCAGGCATAAACGCATTCCTCGCACCCAATACAGTTGCTGATGTCAATGACCGTCACCAGGGGTTCTGTCTTTTCTTTGACCAAAGAAGAGGCTGCCCGGACCACACTGCCGGAAACAGCCACGGATCCTAACCCAGTAAAGGAGCCTTTCAAAAATGCTCTTCTTGATATTTTTGATGTCATACTGTTTTCACCTCGCCCTGGACAATTGTGTCACAAAAGGGCCTGTTTAAGACTATCCCTGTTTTATAAAATCTTTAAACTCCATTGTGTTATAACTGCTGGTATAAATATACTTGAGAACCGGAAGCAGTTGTGCTGCGTCCAGATATCCGGGGATACTATTAATTTTTGTACCATCCGGTTCTAAAAACCAGAGTGTGGGAAGCCCCTTAACCTTCCACTCATTGGAAAGCGCTTGGTTTTTATCCGTATCCACCTGGATACTGACAAAATTTTTTTCAAGAAATGCCAATATCTTTTTATCCTTGAAAGTAGTCTTTTTCAATTTTGTACAATAGGAGCACCAGGCGGCATGAAAATATAAAAAAATCGGTTTGTTTCCCTTGGCAGCCATGGCCATTCCAGGTGTATACTCATTCCAGCCTATGCTGGTATTGCCAATCTTCGAAGTGACCCCGGATTCCGATAGAACAGCAGCTTGAAACCTTGGTTCAGACGGGGTTGATCTATTGTAAACCAGCCCCCCGGCAATTGCTAAAGCAATGAGCACCACAACAAATATGTTTTCTTTTTTCATCTAATTTCCTTTGCTCTATTTTTTAAGATAAATATCCCAAAACCGGTAGCTAAAACGCATCTGATTCAAATTGAATTCAGACCTGATTAATATAAGGACAAGCGTAGCAAAAATAATGCCATGGCACAAAAAAACGCAACTTATTTAGCCGTGTAAACAGCCCCTCCCCCCCGACAATAACGGGCTTTAACCCCATCATTTATATTGCAGCCGGTATATTGAATCCGGCCGGGATTCCCCCGGCTCCGGCTTAGGTGTTAACCACTTGTCAGGCCGACTGTCCCAATAATAGCATAATTTCACGGGAGAAAAAAGAGAGTACCACCCTGTGGGAAGGCTGTCACCGGCTTTTCACGGTAATATTATATTTTTTCATGCGCTTCCACACGGTGATCCTGGAAACACCCAAAAGCGTGGCAGCCTTTGTCTGATTTCCATCGGTCTGCTTCAGGGCATGAATCAGCTCATCCCTTGCGCTTTGCTTTACGATTACCGCCGTCCCCAGGGCAGGAGGATTGACAGGCTGAAAGAACGACTCCTCCCCCGGGTCTGACCGATTGGTCTTGTCCGATGATAAAGGGAGCGCCCCCCTGTGGCTCACTACTTTTTCCGGCAGATGTTCCGGACGGATACTCCGTCCCCTTGCCAGGACAAAGGCGTATTCAACGGCATTTCTCAGCTCCCGGATATTGCCCGGCCAGGGGTAGGAAACCATAACCCTCATGGCTTCCGGGGCAAAGCCCAGGATATTTTTCCCGGTTTTCTCGGCATGGATACTGATAAAATGCTGAATAATCAAGGTGATATCATCCCTGCGAAGGCGCAACGCCGGACAGGTCATGGGGAATACATTGATTCTGAAAAAAAGATCCTGTCTGAACTTTTCCTGTTCAATCATAAATTCAAGATTTTTGTTGGTGGCCGTGATGATTCTCACATCAATGGGGATGGATTTGTTTTCCCCAACCCGCTGGATCATCCGCTCTTCCAAAACCCTCAAAAGCTTGACCTGAACCGACAGCGGAATATCCCCTATTTCATCTAAAAAAATGGTGCCGGTATGGGCCGCCTCAAACCGCCCTACCCGGTCGACATCGGCACCGGTATAGGCACCCTTTACATGGCCGAACAATTCACTTTCCAGAATACTTTCACTCAGGGCTGCACAATTAACCTTGATAAAGGGTTTGTCCGCCCGATTTCCGATTTCATGGAGGGCCTTGGCAACCATCTCCTTGCCGGTGCCGCTTTCACCCAGGATCATGACCGGTGTGTCCAGGGATGCAACACTTTCAATAAGTTCATAAAGATTTTGCATGACCGGAGTTCGGCCAACAATCCCGTGGAACCCGTCATCAATATGATAGATCCGCCTGATGGACGCCAACTCGTTCTTATAACTAATATTTTCCGATATATCCTTGAGGGTTTCCACTGCCCCCACAATTTTTCCCTTATCGTCAAAGAGTACAGTGGCTGTTTTGACAATGGGAATGGTCCGGTTGTTGGCAGCGGTAATCATACATTTTTTATCCCGGATAAGGCCTGCGGAAAAAAGTCCGCACCAATCCTTCCCCACGCCCTTTCCTTTAATTTTACAGCCGGTACAATTGAGCAAACGACAGGATCTGCCCTTGAGTTCGTCTTCTGAATACCCTGTCAGCAATTCAGCAGAATGATTTGCCGCAATGAAATTTCCCCGGTCATCCACAATGATGATCCCATCCTGGGCGGAATCAATGATAGGACGCCAATGCTTTCCAATATCCATGATCATTTCCTTGAATTAACATAGTTAACAACTATAGTTAACATATCATTAACACATTGGCAACAACCCTTAGAGTTGCTCGTTTTAAAAAAAATCTCAATTCATTGAATATTGCATTGAATCCAAACAGTTATAGCGACACTCATCTTCTTTTTTTTCCTTGGCACACCCTTTGCTATCTCTTTATGTAATTGTCCAGGGTACCGGACCCGGGTCTAATCAATAAAAAATAAAGATTATAATTTTTTAATCAATTTTTAATATTAGGAGCAAAAATGAAATCAAACATGTTAAGAATGCTGATCATGGCCATGGCAGCAGGCTTTGTAATTCTGACCTGCAATTTTACGGCTATTGCAGGGGATGCCAAAGAACCCTGGATGTATAACCAGATCGTAAACGCTGAGTTTGTCATATCAAAGGTAAGCGTTCCCATGGATGAAAATGTCATGATCATCGATGCCAGGCCCTACAAGGTAAAATATACCAAGGGCCATATCCCCGGTGCCGTGAGTATTCCTTTTTCTGAATTTGACAAAAAAACTAAGATGCTGCCCAGGGACAAAAATACCCTGCTCATCTATTATTGTGGCGGCGTCAAATGTAAATTGAGCCATAAATCTGCCAAAAAAGCCAAGGCCCTTGGGTATACCAATGTTAGAGTTTTTGCCAAGGGCTTTCCCGAATGGAAAAAACAAAAAGGTGCCTATGCCGCTGTTACTGCGGAACAGGTAGCCATTCAAATTGCTGCCAACCACACCCTGATTGTGGATGCCAGACCCCAAAAAACCAAATTTGACAAGGGCCATATCCCTTCAGCCATCAATATTCCCTTTTCCCAATTTGACGCTCTCAAGGGAAAACTGCCCAGAGAACTTTCCACCCCCATTATTTTCTATTGCGGCGGCCTTAAATGCAAACTGAGTCATAAATCAGCGGCAAAAGCCATTGTCATGGGCTATAAAAATGTTTCGGTATTTGAGACTGGCTATCCTGCCTGGAAAAAACAATTTGGATCCGCCAATGCCGGAGTTGCCGTTAAAGCCGGTGAAGTGGAAGGCGCCATTGACCTTGAACGATTTAAGAAAATCATGAGTCAAACCCCCGAAGCCGTTACCCTGATAGATGTCCGGGATGCAGATGAATTTATCAAGGGCCATTTTAAAACCGCCGTCAATATTCCCGTCGAAGTGCTGGAACCCAAAATTTTGGGACTGCCTTCGGACAAACCCGTTGTTTTTGTCTGCTCCACCGGTGCCAGAAGCGGGGAAGCCTATTACATGGTCAAGGATGTCAGAGAAGCATTGGATACCTATTACGTGGAAGCAGAAATTGATTTTAAAAAAGACGGATCCTTTAAACTTAAAAAGAACTAATTGATTCACCCCCCATAAAAAGGAGAGAGATAATGTTAAAAAAAAGAATGCTTAAAAAAATAGTGATAGTCAGTATCATTACATCGTTCACATTGGGATCTTTGGGTGCAGCCTTTGCTTCTGAATCTCCCGCCGGTAACAAGAGAAAAGGCAAATACACCTATAGAAAAGTAGTAAAAGCCTGTTTTAAAAGAGGAGCTCTTGAATCTGCCTCTCCCAAGGTCAGCCCGGCTGATAAAAAACAGGCAGAGTGGAAATCTATTTTTGAGGGAAAAGACTTCAGTGCCTTTGGCTGCGACCAGGAATGGGCTTCCATAAGCGATACAGATGCCCAGGATATTTATGCCTATTTTTATAGTTTTGCAGCAGACTCGCCCACCCCTGCAACCTGCAAATAGTAGTTTTAATATTAAACCGGAGGCGTTATGGGTAAAAATTATACTCGCTATGGCAAACTTATGCTTGGGACACTCCTGATCCTGATATTTTCGGCCTGGATCTTTTCTGTGGCCTTTGCGGCCCAACAGAGTTCAGCCGCAGATGAGGCCCTGGGATTAAAACTGGCAAAACAGGCAGTACGGGCAGACAAACACTGGACCACCACTGACCATTCAAAGATGGAAATCCTGAAACAAAAATTTACATCCGGGGATGAAATTACCCAGGCCTGCCTCTCCTGCCACACAGATGCATCCATGCAGTTTGAAAAAACCATCCATTGGACCTGGAAAGTGCCTTCGGAAACAGAAGGGGTCATGAACGGTAAGGCCGGCCATGCCATTAACAATTTTTGTATTTCCGGGAATGCCATGGAAGACAAGGGGTGTCTTAGCTGCCATGTGGGCTGGAAGGGCACAGAGGGTGAAGTCAACTGCCTGGCCTGCCATGGCAAGGAAAAATTCAACTATAAAGAAGCCTTTGAGGATCTGAAAGCCTTTGCGGGTGATGATGACCCCGATACCATTGAAATTGCAAATGAAATCCAGGCAGAGGTAAAAAATGCCGTTCAAAAAATCACCATGCCCCAGCGGGAAAACTGCGGTGAATGCCATTTTAAAGGCGGCGGCGGTGACGGTGTTAAACACGGGGACCTGGACACCTCCCTTGCCAAACCCAACAAGATGCTGGATGTTCACATGGCAGCCGAGGGCGCAGACTTTGCCTGCACCCGATGCCATACCACGGTGAAGCACAATATTGCGGGAAGATTGTATACACGGCCTGCCGCAGCGGAACGGACAAGTCTCATCGAAAATGACATGGCCACAAAAATCACCTGTGAATCCTGCCACAGCAACCTGCCCCATAAAACATCCTCCAAAATGAACGATCACACCGATAAGGTGGCCTGTCAATCCTGTCATATTCCCGAATATGCCCGGGTGAACCCCACCAAAATGTCCTGGGACTGGGCCAAGGCCGGGGATCTCAAAGAAGGCAAACCCTATGTGGTAAAAGGTAAATTTGGAAAACCCACCTACAAATCCATTAAAGGGGAATTTAAATGGGAAAAAAATGTTGTTCCTGAATATTTCTGGTACAACGGATCTTTCACCAATGCGGGGATAAAAGATATCATTGATCCCTCGTCCATTGTTAAGGTCAGCCATCCTGTGGGCGACAAAAACGACCCGGATTCACGGATCCATCCCTTTAAACTCCATAGAGGCAACCAGCCCTATGACAAAATCAGCAAACAAATTGTGGCCCCGCTCCTGTCAGGTCCCAAGGGATTCTGGAGCACCTTTGACATGAACGATGCCATCATCCGGGGGAACAAGACACTGGATGTGCCCTATTCCGGAGAATTTGACTATGTGAAAACCACCTATGCCTTTCCCATCACCCATATGGTGGCCCCCAGGGAAAATGCCCTAAACTGCAACGAGTGTCATATCCGGAAAGATTCTCGGCTGGCAAGCATTACCGGAATTTATCTGCCCGGACGGGACAGGTCTGATTTCATCGACAGCTTGGGCATGATTGCCGTGCTGGGAGCCCTTATTGGCGTATTGCTTCATGGATTTGGCCGGTTCTTCACCCGAGGAAAGGAGGAGTAAACGATGGTGGTTAAAACAATAAAAAAGGTTTATCTGTATACGCGGTTTGAACGCCTCTGGCACTGGCTCCAGGGATTGATGATCATCATTCTGATGATCACAGGGTTTGAAATCCATGGAACCTTTAAACTCATGGGGTTTCAAACAGCCGTGGATGTTCACAATTTTGTGGGACTTGCCTGGCTCGTCCTGTTTGCATTCTTTGTTTTCTGGCTGTTAACCACAGGCGAATGGAAACAATATATTCCCACAACCAAAAAGCTGTTTGACGTGATTTTTTATTATGCCTTTGGTATTTTCAAGGGCCAGGAACATCCTGTTCAAAAATCCAAAGGGGCCAAGCATAACCCCCTCCAGCGACTGACATACCTGGGTATTTCCGCCATGCTTTTGCCCGTTCAGATGGGAACCGGTCTTATCTACTATTTGTATAATTTTATGCCCGGAAGCATTTCCCTGTCACTCCTGGCGGTGGTCCACACCCTTATGGCATTTCTCCTGGTGAATTTTCTGATCATACACGTGTACATGACCACCACGGGCCATTCTCTTTTCAGTCACATCGCCGGTATGATATCGGGTTGGGAAGAAATTTATGAAACCACCCATATCCAGGAATGGGAAAACAAGGCCACTAAAAAAGGATAACCTATAGGTAACCGCACCAGACCTCTGGCAAGAAAACAGAGGTCTGGCAAAAAAGGCCGGGCCCAGATAATGATTGTGAATTAAGCGGCAGGGCTACTCAAAATGAATCCGGACCATTTTACGATAGGTCTCTTTAATAATTTCCAATCCGCTTTTGATATTGATTTCCAACGTTTCTTTTACTCGGTCAGGATTTTGGCTTTTGAGGGCATCTATGATTGCCTGGTGTTCTGTGTTAAATTTAATACAATCTTCTTCCTCCCGCCGATAAATATTGAGAACACTTTCCACCGAAAGGGTCAATGTTTGGGCAATATTGTAAAGATGGGGAAGATTAGATGCCTCATAGATAAGATAATGAAATTGTCGGTCATAATGGTAGTGGTTTTGGGGAAGTTCCCCCATGGTGGCATGGAGTTTTTCAAGGGTTAAAATATCAGAATCCGTCAGATTTTTCAGAGCTTCAACCGCAAGGGTCGCCTCTAAATCCACCCGGAGATTATAAATATGGAGAACTTCATTTTGGGTGGGAGGGGTGGCGACAATGGCACCTTTGTAGGGGATATTTTTCACCAACCCTGACCGGTCAAGGCGCATGAGAGCTTCTCTTATGGGACCCCTGCCGATTCCAAATTCAGCTTCAAGATCAGAGAGAATAAGACGGGATCCGGGAAGTTTAAAACCGCTGAGTATCATGTCTCGAATCTTCTCATAAGCCTTCAGGGATTTCATGGAAGATTTTTTTCCAGTCAAATTAAATGCTCCTGTAAAGTGTAAAATGAATATGTGAACCAGAGTTGATTTCATCAACTCCATATGAATATTAACTCACCTAATATTGAGTGTTCAATTATTATGAATAGATCTGTTTGTCAACCTGGCCCACGCTTAAATTCTTAAAATTTAAGCGGTCTATACACCCCAATTTACATATCATTACGGTTTCCGGTATTTTTTGCGGTCTGAACAATTTTTGCAGCCAGAACCTGGGCCGCATCAATTGCATTGATGGGCAGATCTCCACCCAGAACGCTTAATTCGGTACAGGCAACTATGGCTGTTTGGGCGCCTTTTTGCAAAAGGTTTTCACACACCTTGTGATACGCATCCTGTATTTCAGAACCGGTATTCCCTTTTTTGACTGATTTGATAACCCCTAGCAAACGCTCCTGATACTCTGGATCAGGCCAGATATCCCTAATTCCCAATTTTTCAAATCGTTTGGCATAGAGTCCTGTCATAGCCACAGCCGGAGATGCCAGTATGCCGACCCGACCCTGTTCCGGAAAATGTGAGGTTAGATGATCGGACACAAGATCAATCAGATTTATAACGGGAATGTTTACGGCATTCTGGACCGCATCATAATAATAATGGGCTGTATTACAGGCAATCACAAGAAAGTGTGCTCCCCAGGATTCGAGGCGTTTGCCCATGTCTGCCATGCAGGGCCCGGGATCTTCACCCTTTCCCTCAATAATGGCTTTTATTCTGGAGGGAACCTTGGGATTATTATCCACAATACATCGGATATGATCCATATCATCCAAAGCTGGTGTCAACGCAATGATGCGCTGCATGAGATCAACCGTGGCTTCGGGACCCATTCCCCCGATTATACCCACTATTTTTTCAGTTGTTTGACTCATTTTTAGTCTTTCCTATCAGTGAAAACATGGAGACCTTCAGTGAAAAACATGGAAACCTTTACCAAAAAAGGCTCCCATGTTCTGTATCTGGCAGTCGAAAACAATCTAAACTATCTGAATGTATCCATATAGGCATAGAGAGCTGGAGATCCACCGGTGTGGAGGAACAGCACATTGGAACCCTTGGCAAAATGGCCTTTGCGAACCAGATCTATAAGTCCTGCAGCCGCCTTACCGGAATATACGGGGTCCAGAAGGATTGCCTCTGTTTTGGCAAAAAGTTTTACCGCTTCAACCATTGAATCTGTGGGAAGAGAATACCCAGGTCCCACATACTGATCAAAACAAACAATATCTTCCCGGGCAACACCGGTTTTCACACCCAACTTCTCAGCAGTTTCCAAGGCCAGTTTGTAAACAATCTCTTCCTGGACATCCTTGGGTCTGGAAACATTGATGCCGCTAATGGGAATTCCCCCGCTCACACCGTTCATACCAACCACCATTCCGGCATGGGTTCCTGCAGAACCAGAAGGAACAACGATGTGATCAATGTCCAAACGCATCTCATTGAGCTGCCCCATGGACTCTTCTGCACAAACCGCATACCCAAGTGCACCAATTGCATTGGAAGCGCCACCTGGAATGATATAGGGTTTTTTCCCGGCTGCTGTGAGTTCATCAAGCTTTTTGGTCATCTCTCCCATCATGTCTGAACCGCCTGGAACAACACCAATGCTTTTCACACCCAACAGTTCAAAAAGAAAATTATTGCCGCTGGCGTCTTCTTTATAGGATCCCTTTACACGTTCTTCAAGGATGAGGTGACAGTCAAGTCCCTCTTTGGCAGACCAGGAAGCCGTCAATCTGGCATGGTTTGACTGTACAGCCCCACAGGTGATGATGGTATCCGCGCCCTGTTCCATGGCATCGGCAATGCAAAACTCCAATTTTCTGGTTTTGTTGCCGCCGGCGGAACCCGGAAGAAGATCATCCCTTTTGATATAAAGGTTCACATCGTTGCCAAGGGCCTGGGTCAAAGCAGGCATCAATTCCAGGGGTGTCGCGCCTTGGAGGTAGTTTCGTCTGGGAAATTTTGTAAAATTCATGGAATGTCCTTTTAAAATTATTCTATCATATAAGTTGAAAAATAGCTTCCACTTCGACATCTGCGCCCAGGGGAAGTGCTGCCACCTGGAAGGCACTGCGTGCAGGGAAGGGTTCTTTAAAATATTGGGCATACACCTGATTTACTGCGGCAAAATCCTTGATATCCGCCAGATATACGGTTGTCTTAACAGCATTTGCGAGGTTTGTTCCTGCCGCTCGTGCAATGGCGTCAAGGTTTTTAAAAACAAGATGGGCGCGGTCTTCAATTGCCCCCCCGGGGATTTTACCTGTTGCAGGGTCAATGGGCAACTGACCCGATGTAAACAAAAGGTTTCCGGTTACCACTGCCTGGGAATAGGGACCAATGGCACCAGGTGCATTTTCTGTTTTAATTATTTGTTTGGGCATGGAAGTTCTTCCTTATTTTAATACAGTTTTTGCCACTTGCTCGATGATCTCAATAATAAGCTTGCAATCATCCAGGGTAAATGTCAGGGGAATTCTCATATCACACATGACGGCCAGGATGCGCTGGGTATTGGCAAGATAAGGCAGCTCTCCAAAATACTTCCAGCTTGAATAGGCAGAGGTAAATCCCACGGGTTCCTTATTACCAAACCATTTAAGTTCGACCCCCTGTTCCAGGCACCCCCCTAAAAAAGCGTGGATCCTCTCTTCATTCTGATTGACCAAGGAAAATTGAATAGAGCTTCCCACATAATTTTCTTTTGGGTCCCTTGGGGGACAGGTGATTCCCTCAATATGGCTCAACCCCTTCTCCAGAGCCCGGTATCGCTTATTCCAGCGCTCACACTGGATATCCAAATCCTTCAGCTGGGGCCGCAGCAGCGCTGCACGAAGGTTATCCATACGGCAGGAATAATTGGGAACCTGGGTTTTAAGGCTTTCGAAAACAGCCATGTCAGGCCTGGCCGTATGGCGCTCATAGAGCATGTAAGAACCTGAATAAATAATGGCCCGGGCAATGAGATCCGGGTCATCTGTCACCAGCAAACCGCCTTCACCCGAATTCATATGCTTATAGGTTTGGGTTGAAAAGCATCCTGCGATTCCAAAGGAGCCGGACTTTTTCTGATCCCAGGTTGCCCCCATGGTGTGGGCACAATCTTCTATAAGCACCAGACCATTGGCATTGCAGATTTCCATGATCCTGTCCATATTGGTGATATGTCCCCGCATATGGGAGAGCATAAACCATTTGGCATCTGGAGCTGCGGCCTTTGCCGCCAGATCCTCAAGATCAATGGTATAATCATCCACAATATCAACCAGTTCAATGGCAGCGCCAGCGTTTTCAATGGCACCTGGAACCGGTGCCAATGTGTATGCATTGCACAAAACCTTGTCGCCGGGGTTTACACCGGCACTTTTAAGGGCCAGATACATGGCACTGCCGCAGGAGGCACAGGAAAGACAATATTTTTTTCCCATGTAAGCTGCAAATTCTTCTTCCAGGAGAGCGGCTTCACCTTTTTCTCCGGGATTAACATTGTAACGGTGGAGTTTACCGGACTTTAAAATCTCCAATGCTCGTTCAATTCCCCCATCACAAATGGGTTCCTGCAGGGTGAAATCCTTTTTAAATTGTTTATTGCTGGACATGCTGTATCCTCCTGTATATCTGTACATCTTCATACCTCAGCCAAGCGGAATTAAACAGCTTTAGGCCAGGCGAACTTGATGACCAAGAACCTACAAAGGTCTAATACTTTTTCTGGTTATAGACCTCAAAATTCCATTCCTGGTCAGGGAAATATTTTCGTAATCTCCAGTCACAGGCTCTGGCATGACCTTCCATTCCCTCTACCCTTGAAAGCCTGGAGGCAGCGCCACTGACAATCTTGTTGGCTTGTTTGCTGATTTCTTGGTAGGTATAAATTTTGAGAAATTTCATCACATTCAGTCCACCGGAATAATGACCGGCTTTTTTAGTGGGAAGAATATGATTGGTACCCGAACATTTATCCCCATGGGAAACAGTGCTGCCTTCGCCGAGGAACAAGGAGCCGTAGGAACCCAGATTATCCACCCACCAATCCAGGTCTCTGGCCATTACCTGGACATGCTCGGCGGCATAGGCATCATTTACCCGGCAAAGCTCGTCTCTGTCTTCACAAAGAACGATTTCCCCATAATCCCTCCAGGAGGATTCAGCCACCTCAGAGTTTGGCATATCCGCAATGATTTTTGGCATAACTTCGAGTACTTTTTCACCCAAATCCTTTGAATCGGTAAACAGCCATACCGGAGAGTCATATCCGTGTTCCGCCTGGGAGACCAGGTCAACGGCAACGGTCATATAATCGGCTGTGTCATCGGCAATGATGGCCGATTCCGTGGGGCCTGCAAACACGTCAATAGTGCATTTTCCGGCCGAGGATAGAATACTTTTGGCTTCTGCCACATAGGCATTACCGGGTCCTGCCAGTATATTGGCCGGCTTTCCGGTAAAAAGACCGAACCCCATGGTGGCGATGGCCTGAACCCCGCCCATTTCAATTATAATATCCGCACCCGCCACATCAAGTGCATAGGCAAGGGCCGGATCAATGCTTTCTCCACGGGGGGGGGAGCAGGCGATGATGGTTTTAACCCCTGCCGCCTTTGCCGTGGCCACACTCATAATGGCAGAGCAGGCATGGGCAAAACGCCCTCCGGGGACATAACATCCGGCCACCTCCATGGGAATTATTTTCTGGCCAAGGCGCACCCCGGGAAGTGTTTCCCGTTCAAATTCACTGATTGAATCCCTCTGGGCCTTAGCGAACCCGTATACCTGCTCATGGGCAAACCGGATATCCTGTTTAACTTCTTCCGGGACCAAATCGATGAGGCGCTGTTTTTTTTCCGGGCTGAGGATAAAATCGCCTTCCCAATTATCAAATTTCTTGGCCAGTTGGATAACTGCCTCTTCGCCGTTCTTCTCTATGTCGGAGAGGATGCCCTGAACAATGCCGCGAATTTTTTCTGAATCGGATTCGGCAGATTTGTCGGCTTTTTTTAGATACTCCATAATTGTCTCCCTAAATAATTAAGATACCATTTATATCAATTGCATAGTGTATTTATTTATCGAAAAAAAAAAGACAATGCAAGGATTTTATAAAATATAATTAAATATATTTTATAAAATCCAACTCTCCATAAAAAAAACCTATCGTTGAAATCCCAAAGCGGTTTGAAACATTGCTTCTACATTTTCAGGCGGCACATCAATTTGCATATTGTGTACAGAACCCAACACATATCCACCGCCGGTTCCCAAATCTGTAATCCTCTTTTTCACCTCTTTTTGCACATCGGCCACACTTCCGTTGGGCAACACCTCAAAGGTATCAATTGCACCCCAAAATGTTAACTTATCTCCAAACCGCTGTTTCAGTTTATCGGTCTCCATGCCTACGGCAGTGGCCTGGACAGGATTTAAAACCTCTATACCAATGTCGATCATATCATCCAGCAAATTTGCAATGGAACCGCAGCTGTGATGGTAAACCTTTGCTTTGGTAAACGTTTTAATATGGGCAATAAGTTCTGCCTGGTATGGTTTGATTATTTCCCGGTAGGTAGCAGGTGACATCAAAGACGTATTTTGTGCCCCCAGATCATCCGCCACTTGGATAACATCTAGAAATTCACCCACCTGGGTTAAATAGAGCTCTGCATTTCTTTTTCGATGATCAACAACCCGCCTGAGAAGTGCGTGGGCCATGTCTTTATTCATGACCGTATCCAGAAGAAATTCAGAAAGACCCCTTAAATACCAAGCCTGTTCATAGGTGTTGCCAGGAGATCCCATACAGCCAACAAGGGCATATTCACCTTTATTGTAAAGGGTTTGCGCATGCTCACGCAGTCCAGTGTAGTCAAATTCCTCATCGGGATTTGGCCAGGGGTGATTTTCTATATCCGCAAGGCTTGTTGCTTTTTGCAGGGGGTATTTACAAAGATTTGCATATCCATTGCTTATTTTTCGGCCAACACCCCAGGAATCAATAAAGACCTCGTCTTCGGCAAAGGGTTCTGTAGGTGCGAATGCTTTGTTTTTTGGCCTTATATGACGAGTATCAATGGTAAAATGTTGCAGCACTCGTTCATCCATATAGGCAGTCTGCCAGATATGGGACATGATTTTTGTGGGTATATCTTCATATCCAAGATACTTCTTTAATTTTTCATAGGCTGGAATCATCAGTGTTGTCTGCCTGCCGCCAAGATCCATTGGCACCCTATCCGGCTCTTCATGATTCAATGCCATCAACACTCTTTCTTTACTATTCACTTGATGTCTCCTTTATTTTTTTTAGATAATGCAAAAAGCGTATTTAAAGGATGATACAAAGCCCACCATATCATCCTTTAAATATTTTTATCCATCCCCGTGGCGCTGTTATTGAATTATTGAAATATCGTATTCAACAATTCCGGAAGCCATAATGTCAGGGACGGAATATAGGCGATCAAAAATACCACCAATACACTGACAAATACAAAGGGCAGTGCATTCACAGATATCTCTTCCAGGGTGGCCCTTGCCACCCCCGACGCAATGAACATATTTTCCCCAAGGGGTGGTGTTGCAAAACCGATTTCACAACAGCAAACCAGGACCACACCAAAATGGATTGGGTCCACGCCAAGGGAAACCATGACCGGCAGCAGCACCGGGGTCACCAGCATGATGGTTGCCAGAGTTTCCATGAACATTCCCATGAACAGAAGAAAGAAAATAATCAATGCCCAGATCAAATACAGATTATCCGTGAGGTTTAACAACCCTGCTGCTATGAGATCGGGAATCTTGTTTATGGTAAGAAGCTGGCCGAATGCCAGGGCTGTGAACATAATAATCAGAACACGGCCGGTAATCCATGTGGTGCTTTCAAGTGCCTTCATGGCACCTTTAAGTTCAATCTCCTTGTAGATAAAAATCCCCACAAAAAGGGTATAAAAGATGGAAACAATGGCTGCCTCGGTTGGGGTGAAAAAACCCGTATAGATACCGCCAAGAATTATGATAGGGGTCAAAAGCGCCCAGAAGCCTTCCTTCATTGTCGCCGTTACGGCTTTGACAGACAGTTCTTTGCCGTCCCCCTCATATTTTTTTTGTCTTGATCTAAAGTAGTTCATTGCCATCAGGCCCACAGCCAGCATAATGCCCGGGATAAATCCGGCAATAAAAAGATCTGCTATGGATTGGGATGCGGCAACCCCGTAAATAACCATGGGAATGCTCGGGGGGATAACAACGCCCAAACCGCCTGAAGAGGAGGTAACGGCTCCAGCATAGCCTTTATCATACCCATGACGCACCATGGCCGGTATCATGAGCATACCAACGGCTGCTGTTGTGGCAGGGCCGGAGCCTGAAATAGCACCGAAAAACAAACAGGACAAAATTGTGGAAGCCGCCATGCCGCCTGTGAATGGTCCGGCCATGGCCTCGGCCACGGCAACCAGTCGCCTGGATATACCCGCCGATTCCATGAGGGCCCCGGACAGAATAAAAGCGGGAAGAGCCATGATGGGAAAGGAGTTCACCGAGGTATAGGCAATTTCCACAAGCCCTTCCAAAGGCTTGCCGGAAAAAATCATTCCGCCCATGGCAGCCGCGCCAAGGGAGAGGGTGATGGGTGCACCTATGAGCAAAAGCCCCACAAAGGTAATAAAAATGACCGCTGTTACACTCATGATTTCACCCCGCTTTCAGGTGCTTCATCATCTGGATTCCCCGTGTCTACCTTATCAACATCGGCAATTTCGATTTTAAAGACATATTTCATAATATTGACCTGTATAATTCGGATGGTCATCAAGGAAAAGGCAATGGGGAAAATCAAGAAAATATAAGCCATTAGCCAGTCAAGGGTTGGCGAATACTCCGGATATTGGAATCCTTCTTTGATCACACTGATACTGTAATAAATCATGGTGCAATTAAAGACAACCCATACGATATCAGATAAAAGGGTGGACAGGTCTCCAACGATTTTGGGGAAAATTTTAAATTGAAAGGTCACCCGGTTATGGGCGGCCAGCCGTGCCGCATAGGTCGCGCCCAAAAAGACAAACCATACAAATGCAAAACGGGAAAGTTCTTCTCCCCATGGAATGGAAGCAGGTAACGGGTAATGCACCAGAAAAGCAAAATGCTGGGAAAGTGAATGCATTGCACTGAACACGATCCTGAGTACAATCTGCAAAAAAAGCAGACAGACAAAAAATACCAACAGAATCTGGCAAAGATAGCTCTCAAGATTGTCCAGAATTTTTAGGGTGGTTTTGGGTCGCATAAATTACTCCATTTTCTATAGAAAACCTGCCCGGCGTTTGCCGGGCAGGTTACAGGATCTAATGTCCAAGCGCCTTTACAACTTCATCAACGGCAGGTTTTCCACCGACGGTATCGTAAAATTTCGGCCATACTTTATCCATTGCAATTTTAGACCATTCTTCTTCATTTTCAATTTCAAGGTATTTGACGCCTTTGCTAATCATGTTCTGTTTGGCTGTTTCAGCCTCGGTAACGCTGAAGAGCAGGTTAAACTGCTGGGCCTCAATACCGGCCCGGGTGAACATGGCCTGGTCTTCAGCAGAAAGGGATTTAAAAAATTTCTCACCAAAAATCAGGGGCTGCAGAGAAAAAAGATAATGAACCTCAGAGGTGAATTTCTGTACTTCATAAAATTTCATTGCATAGTTGGCCACATGGGGGTTGTCCTGTCCGTCAACCACTCTTTGCTGCAAGGCGGTAAAAGTTTCCGGCCATGCCATGGGGATGGGTTCAGCACCCAGTGCTTTCCAGGTTTCAATCATGATGGCATTTTTGGGAACACGAATCTTAAGACCTTTCAGGTCCGCCAGTGTGGTGACCGGTTTTTTGGAGTTTGTAAGAACCCGGAAATTTGAATATCCCCATCCCATGAGACGAACACCCGCCTCTTTGATCAGGATTTTTCTCCATTTATCACCGAGATCCCCAGTGGTTACTTTTACAGCATCATTAAAATTTTGCATGAGATAGGGAAGAGTTAAAACGCCAACGGATTTGGCAAAGGGGGTAATATTGTTAATGGCAACAACAGCGCCGTCAATGGAACCCCGACGGGCGTCCTTTACCATTTTCTGCTCATCACCCAACTGACCTGCAGGAAAAATATCCACCTTGTATTTTCCGCCACTGGTTTTTTCCACGATCTCTTTAAACCGGAGGGCCAAAACACCCTGATCGGAATCAAGGGGATCTCCCAGGCCGATTTTCAATGTTTTTTCTGCAGATGCAGACATTGGCAAGATCAACGCCATTACAAAAAAGATCATCATACTAAAAATCGTAAATCGTTTCATACTTCCTCCTAAGTTAAGATATAAATTTTTTTTGTTCGACAACCGATGCTGTTTCACAAAAAACACAGACCCCATATATAAAACCGGCACATGGGAAAAACATGTGCCGGTGATTTATACGCTACAGATTTTAATTATAATTCGGAACTTGCTCGTTTTTGGATATTTCGATTTGTTCCTAACCGTGTTCGTGGTCATTTCAGTCTCCATTTGTAAACTTTATTCCCAGGGTTTTGGCTCTATTATGATTCGATTTTTAATTTTTACTGGTAAATTTGACATCTGTCAATGATTTTATAAAATAAAATTAATAATATTTTATGAAATCACCAACAACAAACTTGCCCCGGTTTTCATCATATTTTATATTGACATCACCAACGCCTGAACATAGTATCCTGACTGACCAGTCAGTTCATCTATTTACGCGTTTCCAAGAGGCAAAAAGGAGAAAAAAGATGCTGGAGAAAAAAGTTCAGGTTTATCCCTACCGCTGGGTGGTGCTCTTTGTTTTCGCCCTGATTTCTGCAATTATCCAAATACAATGGCTCACCTTTGCATCGGTTGCCCGGGAAGCCAGGAGCTTTTATAATGTATCTGCCCTTCAGATTGATTTTCTCTCCCTGATCTTCATGGGGGTGTTTCTACTGGTCTGTATTCCCGCCTCCTATATTATTGACAAATTTGGGATTCGCATAGGCCTGGGGATAGGGGCTGCTCTGACCGGAATTTTTGGGCTCATGAAAGGCGTTTTCCCCTATGATTATACCCTTGTGGTCATTGCCCAGACAGGGCTTGCCGTTGCCCAGCCCTTCATTTTGAATGCCGCGACAAGGGTAGCGGTTCAGTGGTTCCCTCTCCTGGAAAGAGCCCTTGCCGTTGGTATTTCCACCCTGGCCCAATTTTTAGGGATTATCATTGTAATGATCTGCACCCCATTTATGATTACCACCAAGATAGAAGGTGTGTATGATCTGTCCTCCATGCTGATGACCTATGGGTTAATTTCCTGTGCAGGGGCTGTCATCTTGCTTATTTTCCTGAAAGAACGTCCCCCCACCCCCCCTGAAATTATCGAATATAAGGAAGAGATGAACCTTTTCAAAAGTATTAAGCGAATCTTCGCTCAACCGGATATGAAGTATCTGTTTCTTATTTTTTTTGTCGGCCTCGGGATATTTAATGCCATCAGCACCTGTATAGATCAAATTTGTCAAACCAAGGGGCTGACCATGGATCAAACCGGTCTTGTCGGCGGCATCATGCTGGTGGCCGGGATTATCGGCGCAGTGATCCTGCCGGTACTCTCGGACAAACTAAAAAAACGCAAAATATTCATCTGTATGGCAATGGGTGGGGCAACCCCGGGCATCATTGGCCTGGCCTTTTTCACCCAATATCCCTGGCTTTTGATCTCCTCTTTTATCCTGGGGTTCTTTCTGCTGGGCGGAGGGGCGCCGGTGGGGTTTCAATATTGTGCAGAGATCACCCGGCCTGCACCTGAATCCATCTCCCAGGGGCTACTCCTTTTCACAGGTCAGGTATCCGGAATTTTATTCATTGTGTTTATGAATTCTGTGGGAATAACCCTATCCATGATAATATTCATCGGGCTGGCCCTTGTTAATATTGTTTTGAGCCTGGGTCTCAAGGAATCCGAAATGATCCTGGCCTCCAGACAAAACGATGTAAAACTTATGTAATTTTTAAAATTTCTCTATATTTTGTGGTTGTAAAATATAATGATACAAGGTTTACAAAATATGAATTTCAGGCAAATTTTTCTTTGGGAACCACTCCTAGGATACACAAAGAGGGGAACGACCGAAGGGTTGACCTGAAAAGGAGAAAAAATGAGCGTTAAGGTTCAAGAATCGTTTAATTTTTATTCCCACCTGGCAGGCGGTATTGCAGCCCTTGTGGGAACCATATATTTGGCAAAAGTGGCAAGTCATTCAGCCTCCATGCTGATAACCGCAATTATTTACGGTCTTTCCATTGTATTTCTTTTTTCGGCAAGCTCTCTGTATCACCGATTCAAAAAGGAAGAAAATGAGCTTTCCTTCTGGCGGAAAATGGACCGGCTGGCCATTTTTTTTATGATTGCCGGAACCTATACCCCCATTTGCTACTTTTGCATGGAAGGAAATTGGCGGTGGGGTATGATCGCAATCCAATGGGGACTGGTGGGATTTGGGGTTATTTCACAATTATTTTTCCCAAGGGCGCCCAGAACCCTTTATGTACTGATATACGTTATCATGGGCTGGGCCACCCTTTTGCCCATGAAAATGGTGTTGGCAAATATGTCTTTGCTCCAGGAGGTTCTCTTGTTTACCGGCGGGGCAGCCTTTACCCTGGGCGGGCTAATCTATGCCATTAAAAAACCCCGGCTTGTTCCCGGAATATTTAGTTTTCATGAATTGTTTCATGTTATGATTCTCATTGGCGGTACCCTCCATTATGCCATGATTTATCGGGTCTATGTTGAAATACTTGCCTAGGCTTACAACACTTGTAAATCCGTGCTCAGATATGTTTTCCCAACCCGGCAACAGGTATAAAAAATGAAAGCACCTCACCTGACAACACCCAATCTGCCTGCACCTAATCAGTCAGAAGACAAGAGCAGGTTAGAATGCTCCCATCTTCTTGAAACGGAATACCGCCTCTTTAACAGGGAATATCACACCCATTATTTAGAAGGGGAAACAAAACCAAGAGATATCGGCAAACCCTTTCTTCTGCGCAATCCTTCATCAAAAACAGGGATTCTTCTTGTCCACGGATTAATGGCAGCACCCGAGGAGGTTCGTGAATGGGCCCAATTTTTATATTCTAAGGGATATACGGTATATGCGCCACGCCTTGCCGGACACGGCACCTCTGCTGTGGATCTTTCAACCAGGCGCCATGGAGAATGGATGAAATCCGTGGACCGGGGAGTTGACATCCTGAAAAGATGTTGTGAGCAAATTGTGATTGGCGGTTTTTCAACGGGTGCCGGACTGGCACTTTACCAGGCCATCCAAAAGCCCCATACCTTTGATGGGGTTATTTCAGTCTCTGCCCCCCTTAAATTTAAGGGAGTTTCAACAAATTTTGTGGAGATTCTCCATGCATGGAACAATTTTGCAGACAAACTTGGAATGAAACAACTGGTAAAACAATATGCACAAAACCATC
Organism: Desulfobacteraceae bacterium; assembly: GCA_016744295.1. Classification (GTDB taxonomy): domain Bacteria; phylum Desulfobacterota; class Desulfobacteria; order Desulfobacterales; family Desulfobacteraceae; genus NBML01. The sequence continues at coordinate 97,740 of JADGEQ010000024.1, forward strand.
CGGATAACCCCCAAATAAACTATAATCGCTGTCCCATACAAGGGATTGTGGAGGTAAAATCCCTCATGAAAAACGTATACCGCGCTCTTTCCTCCCTTGATATCCCTTCCTTAATTATCCAGGGCATAAACGATCCCAAGGTGGATGGACAAAGCGGGCTCAAAATATTCCGGCAAATCAGCCACCCCCATGCCCATTACAGGGAAATCGATTTTCCTCTCCACGGAATTGTCCGGGGTCCTGTTGCCCGGGAGGTGTTTGAAGCGGTTGAAATTTTTCTCGATGCCCTGGAATAACCCGATGCATTTTCTTCCTTCCAACCACCCTTTATGAAAACCGATATAGCGGCCAGCCCCGTTTTTCGACAATGGCTGCCAGTTGTTGGGTGGGGTTGATGGCAACAGGATGTCCCACGCTTTCAAGCAAGGGAAGATCTGAGTGATGGTCTGTGTATGCATGGGATTGTTCAAGGTCAATATCCACCTCCCTGGCAAATTCACGCACAATAAAGCCTTTCTCCTCCTGGGCGCAGACCTTTCCTAAAACCCTGCCGGTACATTTTCCATTTTTTCCAAACTCAAGACAGGTGCAAAAGATTTTGTCAGGGGCTAGCCGTTTTTCAAAGGGAATCAGAATGTGGTGGGTGGTAGCAGACACAAGAACAATGAGATCTCCCTTGTTCCTGTGCTCCTGAATCAATGCCAGGGATTGGGGAATCATCGTTTTTTCAACCACCTGACAAAACAACGCCTCTGCCTGTTTCTCCAGCCACTGCCGTGTTCTGCCCCCATAACTTTTTAGATAAACTTTATTTTGGCAGCTAAGGGAGATCCACCCCATCCGGTTCAATTGCAGGGCAAAAAGAGTCCGCAATATCCGAACCCAATATACCAATGACCCCTTTCCCTGTTTGAGGATAAATTTAGCTTCCAATTCCTGGCTGTCCTTGCTGATCAACGTACCGTCCACATCAAAAAAAGCCGCTGTCCTTTTTTTTCCCAATTTGCCTTGATCCCCCTCCTCTCTTAAATTTACCAACTTTTTAGTATACACCTTTTAATTGTTTAATTGTATTGACTGGTCAGTTTTTTTAATTGACAGGATTCAGCCCTTAAAATATAACTGCCATATCCTTAAACACCTTTATCCAATGCTAACCTTTTAAACAAGTGAAACAAAGAGCCGTCCATTCCATGAAAAAAGAATTTAAAAAAGACCAAATCCTTGGGGCTGCCAGCGCTATTTTTTCCCAAAAAGGCTTCCACCAGGCAAAAATGGATGAAATTGCTGTTCTGGCCAAGGTTGCCAAAGGCACCCTTTATTACAATTTTTCCAGCAAATCCAAACTATTCGCCGCCACAGTTACCCAGGGTCTTAACAAAATAATGACTCAAATCAAAGAAGAACTTGAATCGGATCTGCCCTTTATGGCCCACCTGAAAGGGCTGATCTCCTGTATTGTCCGCCTCTATATCTCCCATAGTGAAGTGAGCCGAATTTATGCCAATGAAATGTCCAGCAGCATTGATGACCAGGTGCTGGTGGAAATCAAAGAAGTTCGAAAGGAATTTATCCAATTCATTGAAGATATTTTGAAAACCGGAGAAGAAAAAGGATATCTAAAACCCCTGCCCCACCATTTGTCTGCAATGGCTGTGGTGGGCATGGTTGATACCCTTTGCGCAAACCATCTGGATCACCCAGCCGGAAGCCCGGTTGAGCAGATCATTGATACAATTTTCACCATCCTTTCCACGGGACTTGTGGCAGATAATTCCTTTAATGCTTAAAATATGAATCCTTAAAATATGAATGCATAAGCATGGGCTATCAGGCTTTAAACCTGAATAGGCTTTAAGCTCTTTGGAAATTTACAAAATTTCAGATGTATTATGGGGGTGAAAATTCAGGAGGACCAATTATCTTTTCATAAAAATTTTCTACACAGGTCAATGAACAATATGGTAAAGTCTCCCAAACCAGAGGATAAAAAGGAGGTACTGTGGAAAAAGAAAAAAATTGGCTCAATCGGTTTCTGATCGCCGGATTCATAGTCTTTTCCACTGTCTTTTTAGCCTTCACAAATTCCGAATCTTACACCTTAAGCTGGCTTGTCAAAACCTTTCCCATTGCCTGTCTGGCCCTTTTTGCCTTCCTCAATATGCCGGGAAAACGACTAATAGGGGCGGGGCTTGTGTTTTCAGGAATCGGGGATATTTTACTCGAATTGCCGGTGGAGGGGCTGTTCGAGGCCGGGATGGGGGCTTTTATCCTGGCCCATCTCTGCTATATCTTTTTGTTTTTACGAAAGCCTCGCCTTACTCTGATGAGAGCCTTGGTCATGGGGGGCATGGCCCTGTTTACTCTGGGATTTTCCGCCAAGCTTTACCCGGCACTCGGGCCCATGAAAGTCCCGATTTTTGTATATCTCGGCGTCATCCTGGCCATGGGTGTATCCGCCTGCCTGGGGCTTTACACCAACGGTATCATTATCACAGGTGCCGTGCTATTTATTATTTCCGACACCTTGATCGCCTATCCCATGTTTATTGCACCCATTGCCCATTCAAGTTTCTGGGTAATGTTTACCTATTATGCTGCCCAGGCCCTGCTAACCTACGGAACCTTGGAAATGAAACCCCAACGATAGGATCTTAACCGTACCGCCAATATATTGCCGTCCTTTTTGGGTCCGTGATGGTCTCTCGCAGATAATCACGGAGGACATCCGGTTTGGCATGGTTGCCAGCAACCGTTGAGCAAATTCTCAGACAGACTGGGCAGCACTGACAAAATCGGTTTTAAAATCATTCGGTGTCATTACCAGAAAGGTCAGAAAGGACTTTTGATATTGAGGGGAAAACAACCATCCAAAAAATTCACAATTGGATTGGTATCCAAACTATTATAGGCTCCAAATACGCCACCTTCGGATAATAATACTTAACTTCTCCAATCCAATTTTTCGGTCAACAATAACCATAAAAGTGGATTAGCTGAGTGTAACAATATGGGGGGAGAAATCACTATCAAAATGGATAATTATTTGGAAACACAACCTATCCTGAAGAGTGTAAATACATACCATGAAAAGCTAACAACATTTCTTTGAAAATTAATTTCAGGTGTGATAAAAGTGATTGCTTAATTGAAATACAGATAAAGCATCCCCAGATTACTGGCTTTTTTCAAGATATCGTATGGATATAACGAACTGCTAATATAGCTTAATGGATAGAGGATAAGATGTCGGAAAAAACAATATTTGACAACAATAAATATTTGAAAGAACAAGCCGCCGAAATCAGGCAGAGAATCAAACAGTTTGACAATAAACTTTACCTTGAATTCGGTGGAAAACTCTTGTTTGACTACCATGCCGCCAGGGTCCTACCGGGTTATGATCCCAACATAAAGATCAGACTGCTTCAAGAACTAAAAGATCAGGCCGAAGTTCTGATCTGCATTTATGCTGGGGATATTGAGCGAAAAAAGATCCGTGCAGATTTTGGTATCACATATGAAACCGATATCCTAAAGATTCTCGACGATTTGAAAAGTTGGGATGTTTTTGTCCGTGGAGTAATAATTACAAGGTTCGAAAATCAGCCTTCTGCGGTAATTTTTAAAAAGAAACTGGAAAGAAGAAATATCAATGTCTATACACACTACTTCACCAAAGGATATCCCACCGACGTAGACCTTATTGTCAGTGACGAGGGATATGGTGCCAACGATTACATAAAAACGGAGAAACCACTGGTGATCGTCACAGGACCAGGGCCTGGAAGTGGTAAAATGGCCACCTGTCTTTCCCAGTTATTTCACGACCACAGGCACGGAATTCAGTCAGGTTACGCCAAGTTTGAAACCTTTCCTGTGTGGAACATGCCCTTGAAGCACCCTGTTAATGTGGCTTACGAGGCAGCCACTGCAGATCTTGCGGATACTAATATTATTGATCCGTTTCATCTTGAGGCGTATCAGGTTCAATCGGTAAACTACAACAGGGATGTGGGTGTGTTCCCTGTGCTTCAACGAATCCTTGAGAAGATTACCGGAGATAAATGCTGTTACCAGTCACCCACTGATATGGGGGTAAACAGGGTAGGATTTGCAATTGTCGATGATGAGGGAGCAAGAAAGGCTTCCCAGCAGGAGCTGATCCGGCGGTTATTAAGGTATCGGTGTGAATACACACTGGGACTCACAGGGAGGGAAACAGTCCAGCGTGTGGAACTTTTGATGAAGGAATTCAACGTGTGCACGGCGGATCGGACCGTGGTTCCTTTTGCCAACAAGGCCGCCAAGGAAGCGATTGAAGATCCCAGGCTTGGTCGAGATGGTATCTATGTGGGTGCAGCCATTGAACTGCCTGACGGCACCATTATCAGCGGAACCAATTCTCCCAGACTGCATGCAGCCTCCAGTGTGATTACCCGAGCCATCAAGTACCTTGCAGGCATTCCCAACAAGATTCAACTGATGCCGGAAAACATTTGCGACTCGGTCGGCAATATGAAAACCAAA
>JADGEQ010000091.1 GCA_016744295.1 Desulfobacteraceae bacterium
GGCATGAATTCGTTACATAAAAAAATCATCAGACTTTTTGGGGAAACAACATGCCGCATATATCAAATTTCTCCAACATAGGTCTGCTCAATGTCGGCTCTAAACTCACTCGGAGCCATATAACATTCGGGTAATAGGTCAACTCTGAGAAGGTCACATATTTTTTGAGCATCGGATAGGTCATTTTTCTTTTTAGCTGCAGTAATTGCTTTGAGCATTTCAGGATGAGCCACTTTGATTTCATCGGCATAGGGCTTTATGAAGTCATAAATCCAACCAGTAAACATTGTTGCTTCCATTGCAACCATCCAAGGTTGGGGGAGTTGTTTCATCCATTCTTCCAATGCTGACCTGGTTGCAGGTATCACTCCATTTCCATGAAGTGTGCCATTGTCTGTTTTAATACAATAAGCGATAATTTTTTTGTGGATATCCAAACCAATGTAATGCATACTCATGATGACCTCCTTGTGGTAATTGATTCTGGATGGCTCATGTCATTCCAGCCGCTATCTAAAGCTATCATGCCGCTTGGAGGTCTTTTTTGTAAAGAGAATCATTCGATTTAAAATTCATTTCCCCTATGATACGATATCATTGCCAGCGCGGAGGATAGGGCTATGCTGGGAAGCAACCCGAGCGCCGTAGCTGGTGACGGGAACATGGGGGGTGGTATGTAGTGAACTACGTACTGCCCTCTCCCATGTTTCTGTCCTTAATGCGTTAAATCCCTGGGGTTTGGGGGCTGGCCCCCAAATTAAAATCGGGTAGCATTCCTTAACTCACTTATGCATTTAAACACCTTGTTTAATTGTTGGGGGTTATGTAAAGTGTCCCCTGAATTAAACATTCTCTTTCAAGGCCTCCGAGCCTCGCGGCTTAACAGCCTGGCCCATTATGTTTTAAAACGCAACCCTATTCATGAGGATCAACTAATCTCAACTTGACATTGATATCAATAATAGTATCATATATTTATGAAAAGCATAGCTGAAAAACTAAAGCAGTTTAAAAACAATCCTAAAGATGCCAAATTTTCAGAATTATGCAAGGTTTGTGATTTTTACTTTGGAAATGTGCGACAATCAGGCTCAACTCATAAAGTTTACAAAACTCCTTGGAGAGGGGATCCTCGAATCAATATCCAAAACTCTAAAGGAAAAGCGAAAGCCTACCAAGTCAAGCAAGTCCTAAAAGCCATTGAGCGTTTGGAGGTGGAAGATGGCAATAAAAAATGATCATTATACATACAGGGTAACTTGGTCAGTAGACGACGATGAATATGTAGGGCTTTGTGCAGAGTTTCCAAGTCTAAGCTGGCTGGCTGAAGAGCCTGAATCTGCTTTAAAAGGCATCCGAAATTTAGTTGCTGATGTAGTAAAAGATATGGCAGAAAGCAAAGAAAAAATTCCTGAGCCTCTTGCCAGTAAAAACTATAGTGGGAAATTTATGGTCCGCGTCCCCCCTGATGTCCATCGCGCTCTTGCTATTAAAGCAGCAGAGGCTGGCGTAAGTTTGAACCGTCTTGCAAGTTCCAAATTAAGCTACTAACCCAAGAACATGACCAGCGGGTGAACCGGACAGCAAAGGTCTCCTTTTTTTTAAAGAGTGAAAAAACTTTTATAAGGTGTTTTATGCCTGAAATGGTGGGCAACGCTACGCTTTGCCCACCCTACAACTGCCATGGTCAAAGGTAAAAATATCCTTTTGGTGGATGATGTGTTTACCACAGGGATCACCTGCGATGCCGCACAGCCCATACCCTTTTGGGGGCAGGGGGCTGCCGGTGTATCCGTCTCGGTTCTGGCCCGGGCCTAAACACTATCTCAGTTGAGCTTTTCAACAATCGCCGCCACAGCCTTTTCAGCCGTAGCCCCAAACAGGGTCTCAATGTCCACAAGGTTGAGGTATTTATCATCCCATGCCACATTTTTACTTTCAAGAATCCAGTCCTTGAGCCGGGTGTATTTTCCGCCCAGGGCCTTGATTTTCTTTAGCAGGGTAACCTCTTCCGTAGATTTAAAAGCGATGTTTAAAGAGAGAAGAAATTCAATGATGTTGGGTGATGCCGGAGAAGATGAAAACATCGGAATCACAAGAATGCTTCTGTCGTCTTTTCGACCCTTGCCGATATATACGTTGCCCTCCCTGACAATGATGTTCTTTGTGCCCTTGAGCCGGGGATCTGTTTCTACCCTGGAGGATTCATTGGTCAGAATGCCTGTTTTGGATACCACATCAATGCGGGTGTCGGATGTAACCTTTCCTAGAAGGCTTAAGCCGGTGATGCGGTAGAGGAGGGCGCCTTTAATCTCGGATATGATTTCCTGAAGGTTTTTAAGGACCAGAACATTGGTGTTGCTCAGCAGGGAAATCTGGAAGTTATGTTCGGCCAGGGCGTCAAATACAATGCCTTCAAAGGTTTCACTGATCCGGCTGGTCCCCACGGTAACTGTTTTGGCCTGGTGCTTGATGGCATCGACGGGCCGGGCCATGACGTTGATGGCCTGGTTTATGGTGGTAAAAAAGGTGGACAACATATTGGACGGGGTGCCTTTGACGCCGAAGTCCATTTCAAAATCCGATACCGGAAGCCTGCCGGACAGGTATTTGAGCAGCAGGGTAATGTTGGAAACCGTGTTCAGGCCGATGGCACTGGGAAATTCCCCCTGGCGCCGTTTCCGGGAAAACTCATTGTAGAACTCTGCTACGGTTTCAGTGAATTTGTTATCCAGAAGCACCTCGTAATCATCATGGCCCATGCACTTGAACTCTTCAATGACGTCTTCTATTTTCAGCCTTGCATCGTAGAGAAATTTTGATTTGTCATTGATGGTCAGCGCTGCATAGTATCCCCAGATATGCCCCACCAGGGTATTGAGAATGGGGGCAAAATGTTCCTGGACCCTGGGAATTTTGAAAACGGCCTTGGCATATAGATCAAACCGATCTTCGCCCTGGGTGGTGATCACGATGGGACAGGCTTTGTGGGCATGGAAAATGGCTGTGTCCTTGATGATGTCCCCAAGCACACTTTCCCTGGTGCCGGCGGCACAGACAATGATCAATGGTTCGCTTGACAGGTCAATATGTTTTTTGTCCTCAACAAAATCCGAGGAGATGGTTTTGTAGCACAGTTCCGACAGTTTGATCCTGATTTCGTCTGCAGATGTTTTGTTGGCCCCGGAACCCACTGTGGCCCAGTAGTTTTTGGAGATGGCCAGGCGGTCTGCACATTCCCTGATCTCATTTTGCATTTCAAGTACAGCTTTCATTTTCGTCGGCAGTTCCATCAGCGCGTGGATCTGTTCGCTGATATAGGTCTCATCTCTGGCATTGAGCAGGGCGGCTAAGTGCAGCCCAAGCACGGCCCCGGCTGTGATCTGGGAATAAAAGGCTTTGGTGGAGGCCACGGACATTTCAATATCCCTGCCGGAACTGGTATACAATACCCCGTCCACCTTGAAGGTCAGATCCGAATCCCTGCGGTTGACAATGGCAAGGGTCCTGGCACCATGGGCACGGATCATGTCCACAGTTCGGTTGGTATCCGTGGTTGTGCCGGACTGGCTGATGGCCACGACCAGTGTGTCTTCCATGGCTGCGGCATTTCCCCCTTCGCAGCAGCAGCTGTTGAACCCGGAAAGTTCAGAGGCTTTTTGGGCACGAATATCCATGGATTTATTCCCCAGGTAATGGGTGAGAAGATCCGCACATCCCTGGGCTGCAATACCGGCTGTACCCTGACCGATGAAATATATTTTTTTAATTTTGCCGGCCCGCAAATTTTCTTCCAGTTCCGGTGGAATTATGGTCCTGTTTAAATTGACATTGAGAAGTTCTGAATCCTGATTTTGTTTGAATTTGTTTTCCAGTGTTTTTTCAACGGACAGCGGTGATTCAGAAATCTCCTTGAGAAAATAGTGGTTATACCCCTGGCGGTCAATGTCCCTGGAGGTGATCTGGCTGGTGAGCACATCCTCCCGGGTCAGGGTGATGGGCTGGTTGTTATAGTGAAAGGAGCGCACGCCTTCAATACCGCCGGCACTTTCCTGGTCCAGGATCACGATCTGGCCTTTTTCTTCGCCGTTAAGTTTGATGTAGCGGCGGGTCTCTTCCACCACCCCGTATAGTTCCGATGCCGCAATGTAATGGTCCGGGGCAAGCCCCACGAAAATAGCCTGACCACTGCCTTTCTGGGCTAAAAATAATTTGCCCGGGGCAAGGTCTGTGTGCATGGAAATGGCATGGGAGCCCTCAAACTCATTAACGGACAGGCGGAATGCCTCTTCAATGGGCATTCCTCTTTTCAGATGGTGTTGGATCTGCAACGGGATCAGCTTGGTGTCCGTGGTGATCTGGGAAGGAATTTTATCGTACCGGGCCTCGTATTCGGTTTTCAGTTCCAGGTAGTTGTCAATATCCCCATTCAGGCAGACATGGATGATGCCGCTCTGGGATACCGTGGTATCTGTGGATGTATTGTCTAAGGGATGGCAGTTGGCCTCGGTGATATCTCCTACTGATGCCCACCTTGTATGGGCCGAGACCGATGACGCCACAGGGGAAAACTCGGCAAGTGTCTGGAGCAGGTGATCATTTTTAATCTGATTCCTGATAAAGGCGATGTTGTCGCCAAGGGCACCTATTTCTGCGGCAAACTTGTATACAAAACAGATGGTAACCCGGTTCTGGGAATCTGGTCTGCAAACGTCATTGATCGAGATGGTGTTGTTTGACAGAATCTGGCGGTTGCTTCTGTTTTTTAATTCTTTGGCAATTCCTTTTTTTTCCAAAGCATTTTTATACTTTGCCAGTTCCTTTTCATCCAGGGTGCACAGCACTGAAATGCCTGCCGAATCCCGTCCTCTGACCTCCAGGCGGTCAAGGCTGTTGAGCACGGCATTGATCCGTTTGAGAAGCGCTATCCCCGC